>JANNVW010000117.1:0-83019 GCA_031408295.1 Ferruginibacter sp. | reverse complement strand
AACGCCAGATACATTGCAGAAAATAGCCATAGAAGATGTGTACAATGCAATTAAAGTAACAACTAAAAATCGTAAAATCAATAAAAAGAAAATCGCAATAATTGGTGGTTCAAGAGGTGCAGATTTGGCATTACTTGTAGGGAGTTACTACAAAGACATTAAATGTGTTGTTGGTATTGTTGCCAGTAATGTAACATTTCCAAGTAATACAAATCATTTTTCTACATCAACTTGGAAATTTAAAAACAAAGAATTGCCTTTTGTTCCAGTAAATGAAGAAGCAGTTCCTTTTTTAATGAAACGAGATTTGAGAGGAGCGTTCGTAGCAATGCTAAAGGACAGTATTGCCGAAAGCAACGCATTTATAAAAGTTGAAAATATTGAAGGGCCAATTCTTTTAGTATCGGCAACAAAAGATGAAATATGTCCTTCAACTCCAATGGCTGAAAAAATGGTAGAACGCTTAAAAAGTAATAAGTTTAAATATTATTATGAGCATATTCCAATTGTTGGCGGGCACAGTGAACCTCTCAAACATTTAGACTTAATTTTTACATTTTTAGAAAAGAATTTTACCACAAAATAATTGGCAGACAAAAAAATTGCTATGAAAAAAAATATTAAAATTACTTTATTGACAGTTATTTTGTCATCAAATTTGGCAACGACATTTGGACAAATAACCTCGGATAAAATCATATTCTTAACTGACTTTTATACAACCTTTATAGACAAAGCAAAGGCCGATAATAAAAATGTGGTCAGTATTTACAACGAAAATATACAAACTACAATTTATGACAAGTATTTCCAAAAAAGTGAATATGCCTTCATTGTAAAAGATTTTTTTGCACCCATAATAAAAAACACTTCTGAATTAAAAAAATCAATTGATAGAATTAGCCTAAACCGAGAAACAATAAAAACCAAAATAATTGGAGCATTAAAAAAGAGCCGGCAAAATATTGACAATGATAGTTTAACCATTTATATAATACCAGTAAATCCTGATAGCAGGCAGGTTATAAAAGTAATGACTGGAATAATGGGTTTGACCGCTGGCTCAAAGCAAATTATTTTGACAATTGAACCCGCTATATTGGGATGGGAAAATATGCTTGAGTACGCTGTTGCTCATGAATTTAACCACGCCTTTTGGACAAGTGTCAACTTCGGAAAATCAGCTAAATGGACATTGCTTGACTATTTGGTATTTGAAGGAAGAGGCGACTATTTCGCCCACTTGCTTTATCCAAATGTAACAGCTCCTTGGACAATAGCTTTGACTGAAAATCAAAAATCGGACTTATGGAATAAAATTAAACCGAATTTGAAAAGCGAAGACATTAGCTATCAAATGGAGGTTATGTTTGGTTCAAAAAATTATCCTGTTTGGGGTGGTTATTCTGTAGGTTACGATATTGTGCTAACCGCATTAACAAACAACAAAAAACTTAAAGCAGTCAATTGGACAAATCTTGGGGCAGAGAAAATTTTAGAACAGAGTAAATACAAATAAAAAATGTAAACTAGGGAGCGACAAAAGTGAGGTTGATGTGCTGAATTGTACTTTTGGAATACTAATTTCAAATAAGCATATTTTTTTGCAGTTGTTGGCATGTAACATTTCCTATTCCGCCGTTGCCTAATCGTAGAGCTGCCGTTGTTGGTATGCAGCGCAGGTAAGTAGCCAAGCGTACCAACAATAATTGCAGGGTAACCCAAAAATATTTTATACATGTAGTTTCAGCAAGTTTTGTTGGTATCGCTGCGCTGCCTATGCTATGCTGCATAGAAATCAGCGGCGCTTCAAAAGTTCAACCAATTACTTCGGAGAATTATAGTAGATTTGAAATACCAATAAGGGCAAAACAAATTATTATCAATTAAGCAATAAAAGACATATAAAAATCTGCTAACTTTTATACTTCAATAGGTTTTATAAACTAACCTCAATTTTCAGAATACACAGGAAAATGTATATTATGGTGCGAAAATCTTTTTGTAATGCTTTTGACACACGAAAAGTTTGCAATTTTTGCACCTAAACCAATAGCAGATACAGAATCGAGTTTAGTAGGATTTTTAATACTTTTTGAGGGACCACCAACTAATCAGCTATAATTCTGATTACAATTGAAAGGATTATAATTACAAAAGCACTTATAAAGCAATAGCCTCGAATGTTCTTCGAGGCTATTGCTTTATAAAAAGTTAAACTATAATTTGGAATAGATAACAACCAATTTCATTGTGTGATTTGGATTAGAAGGATTGTAGCTTCCGCCAACTTTTATTCTACCAGCCGCAAGCGGGTTATAATATGGTATTACATATTGGCTGCCCAAATACTGAGGATAATAATAATTGAATGGTGCATACAAACGCAAGTCGTAATTATGATAACCATTTGTGGCAATATGCTGAATATACCTAGTAAGATTTATTTGATACCTGTAAAACAAATTCCCTCCTTCCGACCTAGCTAAAGCTTGACCACCAAAAACCCTAGTATCTACATTTCCATTATTGAAAGGGTAAGGATGATACAAAGGATTTACAAAATTTGCATCAGGGTTGTAGCTATTTAAACTAAGATCGAAATAAACAGGTTTATAACGTTGTGGGATTGTATTTACAGTGTCTTTTAAATCTAAATACAAATATGGTGGTGGTGTGTACACATCTTGTGTAGCTCCAAAACCAATTTGATCTACCTCAAGGTATGCCCTATGTATTATCCTATTTGATAAACCAGTAAGCAGTGGAATTTTTAAAGAACCAAAAGTACCAGGTGATGTTTGTAAGTAAATTTCGTTGTTGGATGCACTAGGCGTAGGTATTGTACCAGTAGCGTAATCTCTTTTTACATAATTATGACTAGAAGATGCAGCTACAGTAGCACTTGCTGCTACAGGATACATTCTAAAAGATTGTACCACAGTGTCTATTTTATTGTCTTTCACTTTGCGGTGAAAAAATTCTAATCTAGTTTTTGCCTCAGTCAAATTTACATAAAACAGAGTATTACCACTTCCTGTTTTCACTTTTATTTCAAAGCCAAAAGATCTATTCCTGAATTCATTATCCGATTTAAATCCATTGCTGAGAATATTTGCAGAAGAATCTAGATTATACAATTCCTTTGCAAAAGCTTTACCATCGATAGTATTTAGTGGTATTCTTATTTGATTTTCCACAGAATCTTTGCCCCAATTAAATACTACTTTTTTAGCTATTATTTGTGGAGTAATAGTAGCTTCACCTAATAATTGTGCATCTACCACTGGCCTATAATTTAGCTTGCGAAGTGTGTCCGTTTTGTCTTTAAAAGCAGCTTCTACAATTCTTCTAACTTCAAAAGTTTGTGGAATTGTTGAGCTTGCCATAGTATCTCCCCAAGCACCTTTGTATGACAAACAAATATATGCAGAATCAAAACCTGCTCTAGTTGGTAAAGTTATTGGAGGAATAGTTCCACTATTTCTCACAGTATCACCAGCATTACCAAAATAAAATGGATAAAATACAGGCTTAAACTGTACATAAATAGCAGCATCCGTTTTACCAAATAAAGGATCGTTACTTATTTGTCCAATTAAATGGTTATCCGATTTTTTAATTATGGTACTATCATTTGTAAAAATACCTTGCGTTGCAATTACAGGAAATGTTTCTGAAAAAGTATTCACATTATCAACCGTAAGCACATCTGTACCCAATGTAGTAGTATCTATTTTTGTACAACCTAAGCCAATAATAAATAATAAGGAAGCCAAAGCGGCTAATGGTAAAATTCTATTCTGCAAAACAAAAAATTTAAGGAATTAATGTTGTTATATTATTTAGCAAGGTCGGAATATAATTGTAAATAGTCTGTTAAATCACTTTCAGCATCAAACTTCAATATTTTTTTACCTCTTACTTTAGCAAACTCTGCTGTTAATTTTTTGTCCGTAGTTTCAGTACCAAATGTTACAGCATCGGCATAGGTAGCGCCGCCCCTAAACATGGCTATGTTATTTATGTCTTTAAATGCTTCCAACTCTTTTTTGGTTACATTGTCATTAATGGTAGCAAGCTTTAAAAAATCTGCGCCAAGCTTATCTTTAAAAGTAGTATCGCCTATCGTATACACAACTTTACAATGACTAAAGACTGGTTCTTTCTTGTATGCAGAGCGAATAAACATTGGCACTAAACCTGCCATCCAGCCGCTACAATGAATAATATCTGGAGGCCATCCAAATTTCTTTACCGTTTCTAATGCTCCTTTACAAAACAAAACAGTACGCAAACCATTATCTTCAAAAAAATTGCCCGCTTCATCGGTAAAAAGACTTTTTCGTTTAAAAAAATCTTCATTATCCAAAAAATAAACTTGCAGCCTTGCATTAGGCAAAGAGGCCACTTTAATGGTAAGCGGATAATCATCATTATCAATAGAAACATTAATACCAGATAACCTTACAACCTCGTGTAACCTATGCCTACGCTCGTTTATAGTGCCAAACTTTGGCATTATACACCTAACTTCCATATTGTTATCGTTGGAGAGTACGGCTAGTTTTTGTATAGTGTCCCCAAAAGAAGTGCCATCTACATAAGGCGACATTTCGCTGGCAATAAATAAAATCCTTTTCTTTGTAGACATTTTTGAGCCGAATTAGTTAAGTAAACTGTTTTTGAAATGGCTGCAAAAGTAGCAAAAATTATTGACATATAGTGTTCATAAGCATTTGAGCACAAAAAACCTATACAAATGATAGTTATTAAAGATATAATAACACTTAAACAACAATTAAATAATAACCGAAAAACGAATAAATCTATTGGATTTGTTCCAACAATGGGAGCGCTTCATGCTGGTCATATATCCCTTATAGATGAGAGTAATGCGCATAATGACGTGACTGTGTGTAGTATTTTTGTAAATCCAACTCAATTTAACAATCCTGAAGATTTAAAAAAATACCCAAAAACCATAGAAGCCGATATTGATAAGCTAGAAAAAGCGAATTGTACCTTTTTATTTTTGCCAGAAGTGGATGAAATGTATCAGACTGGTGAAACAATAGAACAATATAATTTAGGTAATCTAGAAACAATACTGGAAGGGAAATACCGACCAGGCCATTTTCAAGGAGTGTGCATAATAGTAGAAAAACTTTTAAATGCAGTAGAACCAGATGTACTTTATTTGGGCAGAAAAGATTACCAGCAATGTATGGTAATTAATAAGATGATGAGCGATAAAAAAATGACAACAATTTTACAAATATGTGATACCGTAAGAGAGGATGATGGGCTTGCTATGAGCAGCAGAAATATGCGGCTAAATCAAGTGGAGCGAAAACAAGCTTTGAGAATAATAGAATCTCTGAAGCTTATAAAAGACAATATAAAACAAGGAGATATTACAGAATTAAAAAAAAGGAGTACTTTTTTTTTAGAAACCAATGGATATAAAGTAGATTACATAGAAATTGCAGATGCAGAAACATTGGCATTACAAAACGAATGGGATGGCAAACGCAAACTAGTAGCACTTGTGGCGGCATACTTAAACGAAGTACGACTAATAGATAACATTGTACTCTAAAAAATGAAACCTATGGGAAAGAAAATTCTTTCTTTTTTACAATATATATTTTTTCTTGGAGGAGGGCTTTTGCTTGTTTGGTGGCAATTGCATGGTATGACAGCTAAGGAACAAACAGATTTTAAATATGCTATTTCAAATGCTAACTATTTACTGGTGCTCCCTGTTGTATTAATGAATTTGGCAAGCCACTTCGTGCGCTCTATGCGCTGGAAATTACTTATGAAAACATTGGGCTATAACCCAACGCTTAAAAATGTATTTGGTGTAACTATGATTGGCTATTTAGCAAACTCTGCCGTACCACGCTTAGGAGAGATTTTGAAATGTACAATGCTGGCAAAATATGAAAATCTAAAAACAGATAAATTAATAGGCACAATCATTATAGAACGCACTTTTGATTTGGTTTGCTATTTTATTTTTATTGTAATAACGGTGCTTATTCAAATAGATGTAATAGGCAATTATGTAACAAATAAGTTGTCCACTTATGGCGCATCTAGCAGTACGCCGCTTTGGGCTAAGTTAATTATTTTGGTAATGCTGTTGGTAGTCATTTGGTTTATTTTCAAAAAGATATTTTCATTGTATCCAGAAAATAAATTTCTTTTAAAAATTAAAAATTTTGCTGCTGGTATTCTTAATGGAATAGCAACTATTAAAAACTTAAAAGAAAGGAAAATATTTATAGCTCAAACAATTTTTATATGGGCTATGTATTTACTACAAATATACCTTGGTTTTAAAGCTATGGAAAGCACTGCACACTTGGGAATAAAAGCAGCTTGTGCTGTACTTTCACTATCTACCCTTGCCATGATTATCACACCTGGAGGTATTGGCATGTTTCCATTTTTTATTATGGAAATTTTAGTTATTTATGGCATTCCTAATCTTCAAGGGCAAGCTTATGGTTGGCTCATTTGGGGGGTGAGCACTATATTAATAATTGTAGTTGGGCTTTTTTATTTAGTACTTCTTCCCTACGTAAATAGGAAAAAGACGTCCCAAAATATTACCCATGCTCAGCTTGAGTAAAATTAAATTTTGTAAGTTAAAAACACCAAGAGTATGAAAGTAGGAATAGCAGTAGCGCAAAAAATTTATAGTAAAGAAAAATTATTGCAGCAAGCTTTTATTTGGAGGATGCAGAGTAAAAAAATTGTATTTACAAATGGCGTTTTTGATATTGTTCATAAGGGGCATATTGCATCGCTTACCGAAGCTGCCTCGCATGGAGATGTATTAGTAGTTGGCATCAACGCCGATAGCTCTGTAAAAAAAATAAAAGGCCCCACTAGGCCTGTTAATGATGAAAACTCAAGGGCACTACTACTAGCAAGCCTTTTGCAAACTGATGCTATTACCATTTTTGAAGAAGAAACACCATTAGAATTAATAAAGCAATTGTTGCCAAATGTGCTTGTAAAAGGTGGCGATTATACAGTAGAGCAAATAGCGGGTGCAAAAGAAGTAATAGCATCGGGTGGTAAAGTGGTTATTGCCAAAATTATTGATGGCATTTCTACCACTAAAATACTTGAAGATTTAAAGAAGTAAATTGTAGGCTCACAAAAACTTCACATTAATTTAATATAACTAATTCTTCGTTTTTAAGAAGAACAAATAGTTTTATATGACTAAAAAAAAACAATTGCTTCCTAAAAAAACAATAGCCAGAGATATAAGCTGGCTTTCTTTCAATAGCAGAGTATTACAAGAAGCTGCAGATGCCAGTGTACCACTTAAAGAGCGCATTAAATTTCTCGGTATTTTTTCCAACAATTTAGACGAATTTTTTAGAGTACGTGTGGCTGCACTAAAAAAAATGGTATCTCTTGGGCATAAAGCTAAAATGCATTTGGAAGTAAATCCTCAAAAAATATTGAATGAAATACAAGATAAAGTATTGCAACAGCAAAAGGAATTTGATAGAATATGGAAAGAAATACAAAGAGAACTTAAAAAAGAACATATACATTTTGTAACAGATAAAAAACTTTCTGCATCGCAAAAAGAATTTGTACTTAACTATTTTAATGAAGAAGTAAGAAGTAGTGTTGTACCATTGATGATAGAAAGTTTGAATCAGTTTCCGGTACTTAATGATAAGTCTATTTATTTAGCGTGTAAACTTTCCAAACAAGATGGCAGCATACCTCAGCGGTTTGCATTGGTATCTATACCTGTAAGAAACATATCTCGCTTTCTTATTTTACCATCCAAAAATCAGGAGCATTACATCATCTTGCTAGAAGATATTATTAGATTTTGTTTACCTAATATTTTTTCTTTTTTTGGATATGATGTATTTTCTGCACATATTATAAAAGTAACTAGAGATGCAGAAATAGACATAGACAATGATGTATCTGGCTCATTAATTCAAAAAATACAGAAAGGTTTAAAGAATAGAAAAAAAGGGAAACCAGTACGTTTTGTTTTTGATAAAGATATTGACCCATACTTGCTTAGTTATTTAGTAAAAAGGCTCGGCCTTTCTTCTGAAGAAAACATGATACCAGGTGGAAGGATTCATAATTTTAAAGACTTTATGAATTTCCCTGAAAGTATATTTGGCAGAAAAAGTTCTCGTAAAAAACCAGTTACACATCCAATGCTGCGTTTAAATACAAGTGTAACAGGCATTGTAATGAAACAAGATGTGATGTTACATTTTCCATACCATTCCTTTAATAGTGTAATAGATTTGTTAAGGGAGGCAGCTATAGACCCAGAAGTGCAGAGCATAAAAATAACCTGCTACAGACTAGCATCTCGTTCCAAAATAATAAATGCTATTACCAATGCGGTGCGCAATGGAAAGCAAGTAACAGTTGTACTAGAACTTAGAGCAAGGTTTGATGAAGAAGCTAATTTAGAATGGAAAGAAGCATTAGAAGAGGCTGGTGTAAAAGTTTTGATAGGTGTACCAAATTTTAAAGTACATGCTAAGCTTTGTTTGATAAAAAGGCGGGTAAAAAATGTAACTACACATTATGGTTTTGTAAGTACGGGCAACCTAAATGAAAAAACGGCACTGGTTTATGGAGATCATTGCATGCTTACATCCGACAGAAATATAATGGCAGATGTAAATAGGATTTTTACTTACTTAGAAAACCCTACAAAAAGAGTTGGACTACTAAGAGCATGTAAAACACTAATGGTGAGTCCTACGAGCATGCGGCGACAATTAATTTTTCTTATAAACAGAGAAATAAAAAATGCAAAACTTAAAAAAGCATCTGGTATTACCCTAAAACTAAATTCGTTAAGCGATACCCAGCTTATAGAAAAGCTGTATGAAGCAGCACACGCAGGTGTTGTTGTAAAATTAATTATAAGAGGTATTTCGTGCTTGCTTTCTGAGAGCAGCAAATTTAAGAAACCAATACGAGCCATTAGTATTATAGATGAGTATTTAGAGCATGCACGTATAATGATTTTTGAAAATGAAGGAGATCAAAAAGTATTTATTTCTTCGGCAGATTGGATGGTAAGAAATATAGACCACAGAATAGAGGCAGCTTGCCCCATTTTTGATGAACAATTAAAACAAGAATTAATAGATATTACCAATATTCAACTAAGCGATAATACAAAAGCAAGAATCTTAGATAATGATTTGAGCAATGAATATATAAACTCTACCAGTACAAAAAAAATACGTTCACAAGTAGAAACGTTTAATTATTTGAACAAAAAATAACTTGTTTTAATCACATGCTATTTTTTGTTCAAATAAATATTCAGTTACTTTTTTGCTACTTCTGGTGTAAGTTTAAAGCCTTTGCTAAAAATAGTAGATGACTCTTTAAAAATGCCCGTTATAGAAACCATGTTCAATGGAAACTCCAACAGAACATGGCAAAAACTTAAGAAATATAACCACCTCAATCCAAGAGAGTAATTAACCCCATAAAGAACTAGAGAGACAACCCACAATATTATTACCGCAATAAACCTTGCCTTTGGCACTTTATGCCATTTTATAATTTCTGTTTTGCTAAACCAATTAAGATAATGGTAGGTATATGCGAACGCTATAAAACGCATTAATAAAATACCCGTTTGCGAATGAAATACCACTTGTGCAGCATTGCTATAATCAGGAGCAGCAGTTTGTGTACCATCCACATTTTCATAATATAAAAGGTTGCCAGCAGCATCTTTTAACTGCGGGAAATCTATATTAAAAAGATGTGTAAGAAAACTCAAATTGGTATCATAAAAACCATCGCCATTGGCAATATAAGATGCTTCGCCGTATTTGGTAATAGGTATAAAAGTTTTGTCTTTAAATAGTAAAAACAAAAGAATAGGGCATATAATAAATACTACAAAAGAAATCAACCCACTTTGGCTTCTACTTTTTAAAGCGCCATATAAAATAAAGAACCCTGTAAAAACGAACACGTGTATAAGTGTGGGCAACAATGCTCCTGCAAAAAATGCTAAGCCGTCTCTGTAATCTCCTTTGAAAAGAGCATAAGCAATAAGCATAATAAAAATAAACCCAAAAATTTTGATATACACATTTTTTACAAAAACCATCAATAAAGATGAAGTAAGTGCCACAAAAATAATTTTATTGCCAAAATCATTACCCAGAGGTAAATTCCAATTATACTTGTAGTTGAAACTTTCAAATAGGATGATAACCCCAATAATCCATAATACAATATTATCGTACTTGCCTTTGGCAAAATATTGTCTATCGTGTAGCCAACTTATTTCTGTGAGGTAATGAAGGGGCCCTAATACGGCATAGGCAAAAAGAAAAACCTCAAATGGCATAATAAAAGCTGCTATGCAACTAAAAATCATTAAGCCTATATTTACTACATTTATACGTGTTCCAGAACTCATTTACAGAATTTATTTATCTAATTAAATAATATAACACTTAAAATTTGATAACATTGTAAAGATAAAACATATGCTTAAATTTAATGTTGAAAGAATTTTAATAAATTAGTACGTTTTTTTGAAATTATATCCTCACTTTTATAAAATAAAATTACATATTTTGATACTTGCAGCAATAGATATTGGTAGTAACGCAGCTAGGCTGCTCATAAACGATGTAGTACAGGGAAAAGATGGCAAGGCCAGTTTTAATAAATTAAACCTCGTACGTGTGCCTCTCCGCTTAGGATTTGATGTTTTTGAAAATAAAATTGTATCTCAAGAAAAGAAAAAGATGCTTGTAGAAACAATGAAATCTTTTCACCATTTGATGAATGCATACAATGTACAAGCCTTGAGAGCCTGTGCCACAAGTGCTATGAGAGATGCCATAAATGCAAAAGAAATTATTGCATTGGTACAAAAAGAAGCCAATATTTTAATAGAAGTAATAGATGGAGATATGGAAGCCAACCTTATTTATGAAAACCATGTGGCGGAAAATATGGACAAAGACCATAGTTATATGTACATAGATGTGGGTGGTGGTAGCACTGAAATTTCTTTTTTTAGCAATGGTATTTTAATTCACAAAAAGTCTTTTAACATTGGCACCATACGTATTTTAAAAAATATGGTAACAAGTGAGCATTGGGAAGAGTTAAAAAGCACCATCAAATCCATTACAAAAGGGCATAAAACGGTAATGGCCATAGGTAGTGGTGGTAATATTAATAAAGTATTTAGCCTTAGTAAACGAAAAGAAGGACGCCCACTTCAATTAGAATTGTTGAGAGAATATTATAACGATTTAGAACCATTATCAATTGCACAAAGAATAGCTAAGTACAATTTCAGAGATGATCGTGCAGATGTAATTGTGCCCGCACTACTCATATATATAAATGTAATGCGCTGGGCAGGTGCGGAAGAAATTACTGTTCCAAAAATTGGTTTGGCAGATGGATTGATACAGCATTTGTGGGAAGAAGTTAAGAGTTGAAGGTTGGAAGTTCAAGGTTCAATGTTATTTATAGCGCAAGTTTTGTTATTATTTCAAATTATTTGAGACCAATCTGAATACTAAATACTGAGTACTCAATACTAATTACTAAATACTAAAAAATGTCCATACACAAAGAAGTAAAAAAAATAACTACCAATACTTTACAAAAAATGAAAACTGCTGGTGAAAAAATCTCTATGATTACAGCCTATGATTTTTCGTTTGCACAAATTTTTGATGCTGCAGGTATAGATGTAATTTTGGTAGGCGATAGTGCTAGTAATGTAATGGCAGGCAATGAAACAACTTTACCTATTACCATGGAGCAAATGATATACCATGCACAATCGGTAGTGCGGGGTGTTAATAGATGCTTGGTGGTCGTCGACCTCCCTTTTGGATCCTATCAAGGAAATTCGAGAGAGGCACTTAACTCTGCCATAAAAATAATGAAAGAAACCGGTGGGCATGCAGTAAAACTAGAGGGTGGTGAGCACGAGGTAGAATCTATTAAACGCATTGTAAATAGTGGTGTGCCTGTAATGGGGCACTTGGGTTTGACGCCGCAAAGTATTTACAAATTTGGGACGTATACCGTGCGAGCAAAAGAAGAAGAAGAAGCGGAGCAATTAAAAAAAGATGCCCTTTTATTGCAAGAAGCAGGTTGTTTTGCTATTGTTTTAGAAAAAATTCCTGCTGCACTAGCACAAGAAGTATCTGCTAGTCTGCACATACCTACAATTGGTATAGGTGCTGGTGGTAAGTGCGATGGGCAAGTACTTGTAATGCATGATATGCTTGGCATAAATACAGAATTTAAACCACGATTTTTACGCCAGTATTTAAATCTTAATGAACAAATAACTGGTGCAGTACAGCATTATATTAAAGATGTAAAGGCTAATGATTTTCCAAACGAAACAGAACAGTATTAATGTAATAAGCTTATTTATTTTTGATTATAGCAGAATCTAATTCTGTTGTAGGGTATGGGTGTTGTCTATGACATGTAATACAACTAACTGTTTGCAATGCAAGCCTGTCCTTACTTGCATTAAAATATTTTATATTAATGTCATAAGTCATTAGCATCATTTTTCTAGCAATGATTTTTTCTGGTTTAGTATCTTTCTCAAAAATTAAATCATCTGTTTTTTCATTTTTTGTATGACAATAATTGCATTTTACCCCTAGCGAATAATTAAAATCATCCATTATTTTATCTAATGCGGCTTCACTTATATTCTTTGGCAATATTCTTAAGTTCTTAAACTTTGGAGGAGCTGGTTTGGTAGGAATTACAGCCGCTATGGTGGTTACCAAACTTAAAATAAAAAAAGCTACTATTATTATACTCCTAAATTGTTTCATGCTTCAAAATTTTATTGATGTAAAATATGGATTTTTATTCATATTTCTGAAAGTTGAAATTTTGCAAAACAGCAATAAACTAATAAAATCTATGAAAAAGTTTTTTATCTCTACCCCCTTTTTATTTTGTTTAGAAAACAGTTTGATAAATTACTTAAATTGCAAGAAAAAAGATAGAAAGCATGTATATAAATTTCTTTGTAAAGTATGGTACTAATCATGGAGAAAATATTGATGTAACCTACAAACAACATTCGTCGGAAGAATCAAAAACCTTTCATTTAAACTACTACGATAAAAACCTTTGGCATGGTAGTTTGTTTATTGATGAAAAATCTACTAGCAGCATATTTGAATATGAGGTTGTATTAAAAAAAGGCGAATGGCAACACAGCTATGAATTGTTAGCAAATGCCATAGTAAATTTAGCAGACTATAAAACCAAAGGTTTTAATATTATTCATGAAAATTTTCCTTTTAAACGTTTTATTGATTTAAATAGAACAAAGCCATTTGCTGATGTATTTAAGCCTATAAATAATAACACAACAACGAATAATGCTTCAAAAAAAATTACACATATTTTTGAAATAGAAAGCCCTTTTTTGCAAGAAAATAAATATGTATGCCTTACTGGTAGTGCAAAACATATGAATAGTTTTGATGATAAAAATCCATTACTATTTACAAAAAACAATAATGGCAAGAGCAGCATAACGCTTGATTTATCGAAAGAACAATTTCCAATAGAATTTAAAATTGGAATGTATGATACAGACAAAAATGTAATAGTAGCGTATGAGCCCGGTGTAAACCACCGCATTGATGGCTTTGAAAATAATGATATGATTAACATCATTCATTTAAACCATGCATTTAACGATTATGCATGGAAAGCTGCTGGAATAAATGTACCTGTATTTAGTTTGAGAACAGATAAAGGATGGGGTGTTGGCGATTTTACAGATATAAACTTGTTGGTAGATTATACTGCTGCTATTGGCTTTAAATTAATACAACTACTACCTATTAATGACAGCACAGGTGCTTATACCGATAAAGATTCTTACCCCTACTCTGCTATATCATCTTTTGGACTTCATCCAAAATTTTTGAACGTACAGCAATTAGCTACTGCATCAGCTATGAAAATAACAAAAGAAGAGCAGCAAGAAATAGATAGACTAAATAAACTATCGTACTCAGACCATAGTGCAGTATTGAATTTAAAAATTACGGTGTTAAAAAGGGTTTTTGAAAAAGAAAAAAAGAATTTTATACAAACAAAAGAATGGGAACTGTTTTTTGATGCACATAAAAATTGGCTCGTTCCTTTTTCAGCTTTTTGTGTGCTCAGAGATAAATTTAAAACACCCGATTTTTCGCAATGGGAAGCTTATGCTGTGTACGATGCTGCAAAAGTTAAATCATTTGTTAGTGAGGGTAGCGCAGACTATGAAGCTGTTCTATTTTGGTATTTTGTACAATTTAATTTACACCTACAATTGCAAGATACTATTTCGTATGCACATAAAAAAGGAGTTGTACTAAAGGCCGATTTACCTATTGGTGTAGGTAGGCATAGTGCGGATACATGGGAATACACAAACCTCTTTGTAATGGAAATGCAAGCAGGTGCACCGCCAGATGCATTTAGTGGTAGTGGGCAAAACTGGAGTTTTCCTACCTACAATTTTGACGAAATGGCCAAAGACGGCTATGCTTGGTTTAGAAAAAGGATGCAACATTTGCAAACTTATTTTGATGCCGTAAGAATAGATCATGTACTTGGTATTTTTAGAATATGGAGTATACCTGTAAACCAAGTAGAAGGTACCATGGGCAGATTTGTACCAGCTATACCAATGCACAGAGACGAGTTTAGCAGAATGGGGATATACCTAGATGAACATAGATATTGTGACCCATTTATTACTGATGAAATTTTGTACGAAAAATTTGGAGATGATATAAACCAAGTAAAAGATATTTTTTTTAAAGAAGGCAAATTGGCTTTTGAATTTAATGACCAAAGAAAAATAAAAGCATACTTTGCAAAGCATACTGAAAACATAAGGTGGCAACAAGGTTTGTTTGATTTAATTTGTAATGTACTTTTGTTTAGAGATGAGCATGGGTATCATGGGTATCACTTTAGGATAAATATGTTTCAAATTAGTTCTTACAAATATTTAACTGCACATGAAAAAAATCTGCTAGATAAATTGTACCATACTTATTTCTTTGAATTGCAAAATGATTTGTGGAAAAAAGAAGGTGAAATAAAACTACAGATGATGACAGATAGCACCACAATGTTACTATGTGCAGAAGACCTAGGCATGGTGCCAGACTTTACAGATGAAGTTTTAAAAAACCTAGATATACTTTCTTTGCAAGTGCAGCAAATGCCCAAGGACAATGCTTCTGCGTATTCTGATACTGCAAAAGCAAAATATGAATCTATTGTAATGCCTGCAACACATGATATGAGCCCTATGCGCTTGTGGTGGGAAGAAAACAAAGAAACCACACAATCTTTTTATAACGAAATTTTGCAAGAGTACGGTACAGCTCCACATTATTGTGAACCATGGGTATGCAAAAAAATTATTGAAAAACATTTACAATCTCCTGCTATGTGGAGCATATTTTTAATGCAAGATGTATTGGCGCTGAACGGAGATATTAGATTAGAAAACCCAAATGATGAACGCATAAACGTACCAGCTAACCCAAACCATGTGTGGAATTATAGGATGCACATTTCTTTAGAAGATTTAATGAACCAACAAATTTTTAACGATGATTTGAAAGAGATGGTGGTTGGTAATGGAAGGTAGTTGAAAGTTGAAGGTTGAAGGTTGTTGAATATTGTTGAAAAGTTGAAGGCGTCATCCGTAGTCTTTTGCCTGTGGTCTGTTGTCCGTAGTCTGTAATCCGTGGTCTGTTGTGTGTGGTCAGTAGTCTGTTGTCCGTGGTCTGTTGTCCGTGGTCTGTCGTCTACAATCCCCCTTTCAATAAATCTTTCTCTTTTTAATTTTATTTTTTATAAATTGTACAATCATATATTTTTTATTAAAACGAATTGCTTGCTATGGCTTCATCAAATAACTTAGGAGACACTCCTACTACTGCCAACTCACTAAAACCCAAAATGAGTTTTTGGCAAATTTTTAATATGAGTTTTGGGTTTTTAGGTATTCAGTTTGGGTTTGAGTTACAAAACTCTAACGTAAGTAGAATTTTTGAAACGTTGGGAGCTAACAAAGATGACATTCCTATTTTATGGATAGCAGCACCACTTACAGGTTTATTGGTACAACCTATTATTGGTTATTTAAGTGATAGAACTTGGCATCCATATTGGGGAAGAAGACGTCCGTATTTCTTTATAGGTGCTGTACTTGCTACACTAGCTTTGTTTATTATGCCAAACTCTTCTGCCTTATGGATGGCGGGTGGTATGCTTTGGATTTTAGATGCATCTATTAATATTTCTATGGAGCCTTTTAGAGCTTTTGTGGGTGACAAACTAAATGCAAAACAACGTACAAGTGGTTTTGCCATGCAAAGTTTTTTTATTGGTATTGGTTCTGTTATTGCAGCATTATTGCCATGGATTTTTACCAATTGGTTTCATATTAGCAATACGGCCGCAGCTGGTCATATTCCAGATTCTGTAAAATATTCCTTTTATTTTGGCGGTATAGCTTTTTTAGGAGCAGTACTATATACGGTGTTTACTACAAAAGAATTTCCCCCAGAAAGTTTAGAAGCATTTAAAAAAGAAAAAAGGGAAACCACTTTTGCAGATGGCTTAAAAGAAACTTTTGGCGGTATTTTACAAATGCCAAAAACGATGAAACAATTGGCTGTAGTACAATTTTTTACTTGGTTTGCATTATTTGCTATGTGGATATATTCTACCAATGCTGTTACGGCAAACAAGTACAACATGAAGGTAGATCAAGCTTTGGTAACAACGATGGAGCAAAATATAAAAAGCACTTTAGATACTTTAAAAGATACAAAGGCCATAAAAGAATTAAAATCATTGCAAGTAGATATTGATGAAGTGCATAAGTATAGAGCTGAACAAAATCCTGTTACAATTTCTGTAAACCTTGCAAACTATTTTTCGGATAGTTTAAATACGGCTGCTACAACAGAGCAAAAAACGGAGTTAAAAAGAGTACAAAAAGAATACAACACCGGCGCCGATTGGCTTAGCGTATGCTCATCTGTACGCAATGGTGTAGCTGCTATTTTTGCATTTATTATTCCATTAATTGCATTTCGTACCAATAGAAAAATAACGCACATGATTTGTTTAATCATCGGCGGCTTGGGCTTAATATCTATTTACTTTATTACAAACCCTACTTTAATTATTATTTCGATGGGTATGGTTGGTATAGCATGGGCAAGTATATTGTCTATGCCTTATGCCATGTTATCCAATGCGCTACCTTCCAATAAAATGGGTTACTTTATGGGCGTATTCAATTTCTTTATTGTAATACCACAAATTGTAGCTGCAAGTATTTTAGGCTTTTTTACCATGAAAGTTTTTCATGCAAATACGCTTAATACCATTGTGCTTGGTGGTGTATCTATGATTGTAGCAGGTTTGCTTACGCTTATTGTAAAAGATGCGGATGATGAATAGTATTTTGGTAACATTACAAAACTAAATCTTCAGGATAAAAATTAAAGGAGGTAGCCAAAAAGATTAGGCTGCCTCTTTTCTGTTTTTGGAAACCCTTATTACCATATCGTAAAATACGTAAGTTTAAATTCATCCAAAACAGATGCATCTAAAATGAGATATTGTTAGTAATTTTATGACATAATAAATGACTAGAGAATATCTAAATTTGATAAACATTTTTTATATTGTATAAATTAGAACAATTAAAAATTAATTTAATGATTACAATAAGCCCTCAATACATAAAAGATACTGCTGGAAACCAATTGGTCGTTTTACCTGCAAAGGTGTTTAACACAATTATGGAAGAGCTAGAAGATTTGGAGGATGTTAAACGGTATGATGCGGCTAAAAAAAGAAAGCAAAGTTTTGTAGATGCAGATACTGCCTTTAAACAAATTGAAGCCAAAAGGAAAAAGCATGTATAACATTAGAATTGAAAAATCAGTTTTAAAATCACTAGAAAAAAATTAGTGAACCATACTATTCAAAAATAAAATCAGCTATTTTAAAACTGGCTAAAAACCCAAGACCACAAGGGTATAAGCAACTAAAAGGTAGAGATGGATTTCGTATTCGTGTTGGAGACTATCGCATTATCTACGATATTTTTGATGATATACTTACCATAGAAATTATTGATTTAGGACATAGAAAAGATATTTACGAATAAAAATATTTCTTACAATTTAATATGTCTTAATCTTTTTTTGCCCACCTAAGCTCCAGCATGTTCAAACTATTCGTTTCAAAACCATGCACATTTTTATGCACCAAGTGTATAACCATATCGTACCAAAGCGGCACTACAGGTGCATTGGCTACAATTATTTTATCCATACTTCTGTACAAATTATATCGCAAGCTATCATTTGTTTCTGATAACGCTTGTTCGTATAACTTATCAAATGCATCGCTTTTAAACCTAGTATAATTGGGTGGTGCAGGGTTTTTACTATAAAATACACTAAGGTAATTCTCCGCATCAGGATAATCGGCTATCCAACTTCCCCTAAAAAATAATGCTTGCGATTTGCTCGTTTGCTCCAGCAATAAACTTTTTTGTATGGCTTCTACTTTTACATTTATGCCAATTTGTTTTAGCTCGTTTGCTACATAGCTTGCAAGGTTTGCATAAATGGGTATGGTAAGCAATTTTATTTCGGGCAAATTTTTCCCGTTTGCAAAACCAGCTTCTTGTAAAAGTGCTTTTGCTTTTGCAGGATTGTAATTATATCCCTTTACTATTTCGGCACTAAAAGATGGTAACCCTTGGGGTATAAAACCGCTCTCCGCTGCCGTCCCAATAGAATTACGGAGATACAGCATCATCTTTTTTCTATCAATACCATAATTAATAGCTTGCCGTATTTGTAATTGTTTTAGAGGAGAATTTTTTAGTAATGCATTTGCAGTATCTGCTAATATTCCAAAATATTCAATGTTGAGGTAGGGATGTTTTTGCAGCACAATACTCCCCTCCCACTCTTTCTTTAGGTTGCCAGCTTTAGAAAGCAATTCATCTTTAAAAGATGCATCTATATCATTTATAAAATCTAGTCTGTTTTGCTGAAAAGCCAAAAACTCTGTGGCCTTGCTATCGAAAAAATTTATTTTTATTCCATCTAAATAAGGAATTGGATTGCCAGCAGCATCTTTTTCAAAATACTCTACATTTTTTTTCATAACCAATGCCTGCCCTTCGTCCCATGCCACAAAAGCAAATGGCCCAGTACCCACTGGTTGCCTACGAAAATCGTTTCCATATTTCTCTACCGCTTCGTGTGGCACTATGGAGCAATATTGCATACTCAAAATACCCAAAATGGGTTGAAAAGGATTCTGCAATTTTAACTGAAAAGTAGAATCATTAACAGCTGTAAATGGGTTTATGGAATCAACTCTATTGTTAAAAATCCATGCACCAGGGCTTGCCGTATTTTTATCTAAAATTCTATTAAAACTATAAGCCACATCTTTTGCATTTAATGCCCTACCCTTGCCATTAGCAAAACATGCATCATCATGAAAAAACACATTGCTACGCAAATGAAAAACAATCGTTTTATTATCTGCCGAAAACACCCAGCGCTTTGCTAGTGATGGTTTCAGTTGCATGTTCCCATCTACTTCTATCAGCGTATTGTACAGCTGATGTATGGCCCACATAATAGATTGGTTTTTTGCAAATGCAGGATCTAAAGAAGCAATACCAGAAATTTCATTGTACTTAAATATTTTTTTATTGGGGTGCTGGTGACTGCTGCAGGAATATAAACACAAAGGCACAAGGGCACAAAGGAAAAAGTTATATAATAGGCGTTTCATCTTCTGTTTTTATTCGTGAAAACCTGCCATTACCGTCAGGCAGGTTTGTGCTATTCGTGGCTTATAAAAACCCAATCATCAAATTTATACCTTCAATTGCATTAAACAACTTAAATTAGATGTTTAAATTACGAACTATGTTTCTCTCAAAAAAATATTTACTTCTCATATTCTGTTTTGTACTATACACAAAATTTGTGACAGCACAGTTAAGTGCCAAAAAAAATGTATTTACCAAAGCAGATACACTGCGGGGTAGCAATGGAATTTATCGCCAACAATGGAATGTGCTACATTACGATATTACCGTACAGCCAAATTATACTGCCAAAACAATAGAAGGAAAATGCAGTATGCAATTTTTTGACCAAGGCGCAAAAATGATGCAGATAGACCTGCAACAACCCATGATACTCGATAGTGTAAAAGATGGCAATACCAATTTTACATTTACAAGAGAAAATAATGTGTATTGGCTAATGTATAGAGATACTTTTTCCAACATTATGTACAAAATAAAACCAGGCATACGGTTACTCACATTTTATTTTCATGGTAAACCAAGAGAAGCCGTACGTGCTCCTTGGGATGGTGGCTGGATTTGGAAAAAAGATAAAAACAATAACCCGTGGATGTCGGTGGCATGCCAAGGCTTAGGTGCAAGTGTGTGGTACCCATGCAAAGATATACAAAGCGATAAGCCAGATAGTGGTGCTACACTACGCATAATTGTACCAGATAGTTTGGTAGCTGTTGGCAACGGCAGACTAACCGAAAAAAAACCGCTAGGCAATGGAAATACCATGTATACTTGGAACGTAAAAAATACCATTAATAATTATTGCATTGTACCATACATTGGTAAATATGTAAACTTTTCAGAAAAATATGCAGGGCTTAAAGGCAATTTAGATATGGATTATTGGGTACTAGATTACAACCTCGAAAAAGCCAAAAAACAATTTACCGATGCACCAAAAATGATGAAGGCTTTTGAATATTGGTTTGGACCATACCCTTTTTATGAAGACAGCTACAAGCTAGTAGATGCACCACATTTGGGCATGGAGCACCAAAGTGCTACAGCGTATGGCAATGAATATAAAATGGGTTATTTAGGAAAGGATTGGTCTGGCACAGGCGAGGGATTAAAATGGGATTTTATAATAATACATGAGAGCGGGCATGAGTGGTTTGCTAATAGCATTTGCACAAACGACATTGCTGATATGTGGGTACACGAAGGGTTTACAGACTACAGCGAAACATTGTTTATAGATTATTATTGGGGCAAAGAAGCAGGAAATAATTACGTGCAAGGCATTAGAACAAGTATAGATAATGATGTGCCTATTATTGGTACTTATGGAGTAAACAAAGAAGGCAGTGGCGATATGTATTTTAAAGGTGGAAATATGCTTCATATCATTAGGCAAATTACAAATGATGATGAAAAATTTAGAGCCATGTTAATAGGTCTAAACAAAACGTTTTACCACAAAACAGTAACCACACAACAAATAGAAAATTATATAAGCAAAAAATTAAAGTTTGATTACAGTTCTATTTTTGAACAATATTTAAGAACCACAAAAGTACCTTTGTTAGAATATAAAATTGAAGGGAAAAAAATTTCATACAGGTGGGTAAATGTAGTAGATAATTTAAAGCTACCCATTAAAGTATCTTTTGGAAAAGATGAGCAATGGATTACACCAACAACACAATGGAAAAAAATAAAACCAGGTAAAATGTACGATGGAAAAATATTTGCTATAAATAAAAATTTTTATGTAAAAATTAGTAACTCATTAGAACCTATACCAGTAAAAAAATAACAGTACCACATAATTCTGCTAACCATTTATCTTTTGAAGCATGAGCAGTAAAGCATAAACAAGCATTGGTTTCCCGCTTTTCATTACACCCTCACTATCGTGTGTGAGCCTCTATTGCAATCTGCCCTAGGCTAGAATATTTGCAGCTTCCTATAGATTTGTAGTAAGCCTAAGACACCCTGATAACGGAGATAAACACCTACAACTCTCGTTCGGTTAATATACTCTAGAGTTATTTCCATGCTAGGCTAAAAACAAAAAAGGAGCAAGACTTTCATCTTACTCCTTTCTTAAATTATTATAGCGTTTCCAAGTATCCCTTCAAGGGATTTAGGGGACTCTTCTTACTCTTCTTCATCAAAACTCATTGCTTCCTTGGTAGTCATCAATGTTTCGTATTCTTCTTTGCTACCTACAATCATATTTTCAAACTCACGCAAGCCTGTACCCGCTGGTATATGATGTCCAGTAATTACATTCTCTTTCAAACCAAGCATCGGATCCATCTTACCTTGTATAGCTGCAGAAGAAAGTACCTTTGTTGTTTCTTGGAACGAAGCTGCCGATATCCAACTTTGTGTACCCAACGATGCTTTTGTAATACCCAACAACAACGGCGAAGATGTAGCTGGTTTAGCATCACGGAATTCAACTAGTTTTTTATCATTTCTTCTAAGAATAGAATTTTCTTCTCTCACATCACGAAGGGTAACAATTTGACCAGTTTTAAGTTTAGTGCTATCTCCATGGTCAGTTATAACTTTCTTATCGTAGATGTTATCGTTCTCCACATTAAACTCTTGCTTATCTTCTGTATCTCCTTCTAAAAATATAGTATCACCCGCATCTTCAATGGTAACCTTTCTCATCATCTGGCGTACAATAACCTCTACGTGTTTATCATTTATTTTTACACCTTGCAATCTGTAAACTTCTTGTATTTCATTTACCACATACTCTTGTACTGCAAAAGGTCCTTTGATAGCTAAGATATCCGCAGGAGCTGTTTGTCCATCCGATAATTGAGAACCAGCTTTTACAAAGTCACCATCTTGTACAAGAATTTGACGACTCAATGGAACTAAATATTTACGAACTACACCATCTTTTGCTTCTACAATAATCTCTCTGTTACCACGCTTTATAGAACCAAATGCAACCACACCATCAATTTCACAAACCACTGCTGGGTTACTAGGATTACGTGCTTCAAACAATTCAGTTACACGTGGCAAACCTCCCGTAATATCCTTCAACTTGCTCAATACACGAGGTATTTTCACCAATACTTGACCACTTCTTACAGTATCACCTTCTTCTATTACAATATGTGATCCCACTGGTAGGTTATATCCTTTTTTCTCTTTACCTTCTACAATAATAGATGGCAATTTGGTTTTATCTTTTGTGTCTATAACCACTTTTTCTCTATGACCAGTTTGCTCATCTACTTCATCACGGTAAGTTATACCTTCTAGTAAAGCATCAAACTTAATATTTCCACTTACTTCTGCTACAATTACATTGTTAAATGGATCCCAAGTACAAATCGGATCACCTTTAGCTACTTTTTGACCATCTTTTACCTTCAATATAGATCCGTAAGGCACATGCATACTGTTCAATAAACGATCAGATTTTACATCTAAATTTCTTACCTCACCAGTACGACCTATAACTACCACTTGTTTTTTACCTTCAGCATCTTCTGTAGATACTGTACGTAATCCATCAAATTGTAACGTACCATCAAACTTGGCGTATAAGCTAGATTCTACAGAGGTAGAACCTGCCACACCACCCACGTGGAAAGTACGTAATGTAAGCTGTGTGCCTGGCTCACCAATAGACTGTGCAGCTATAATACCTACCGCATCGCCTCTTTGTGCAAGTATACCAGATGCAAGGTTTTTACCATAACATCTTACACAAACACCACGCTTGCTTTCGCAAGTAAGTACCGATCTGATTTCTACTGTATCAATTCCACTTTCATCAATTAATTTTGCAGTGTCTGCACTTATTTCTTCACCAGCTACAGCAAGTATTTCATCTGTTACTGGGTGTAATACATCATGCAAACTCATACGTCCTTCTATCCTATCGCTCAATGGCTCTATGATATCTTCATTGTCTTTTAATGCAGATGTAGCAATACCACGGAGGGTTCCACAATCTTCTTCATTAATAACCACATCTTGCGCCACATCCACCAATCTTCTTGTAAGGTAACCAGCATCGGCCGTTTTAAGGGCTGTATCTGCAAGACCTTTACGAGCACCATGGGTAGAGATAAAGTACTCCAATACACTCAAACCATCTTTAAAGTTTGCCAAGATTGGGTTTTCAATAATCTCACTTCCAGATGATCCAGATTTACGTGGCTTAGCCATCAATCCCCTCATACCTGCAAGCTGCTTAATTTGTTGTTTAGATCCACGAGCTCCAGAATCTAGCATCATATAAACGGAGTTGAAACCTTGTTTGTCAGATGCAAGATCACGAATAAGTGTCTCTGTAACTTTAGTATCTACACGACTCCAAATATCAATAATTTGATTATAACGCTCATTGTTTGTAATAAGCCCCATGTTATAACTATCCATTACCTCTGCTACTTCAACATGTGCATTTTCTACCAATTCTTCTTTAATAGCAGGAATGATAAGATCGTTAATGTTAAACGATAATCCACCACGGAATGCCATACGGTACCCTAAGGTTTTAATATCATCCAAGAAACGAGCAGTGATAGGAACAGATGTCCATTTGATAATGTCACCAATAATTTCACGCAAGTTCTTTTTTGTAAGCAATGCATTTACAAACCCTACTTCTTTTGGTACATGTTGGTTAAATATAACACGGCCTACAGTAGTCTCTATTAGTTTGTAAGTAAGTGTACCATCATTGTTACGGTAGTTTGCTCTTACCCTAATATTTGCATGTAAGTCTACTTTCTTTTCGTTATAGCCAATGATAACCTCTTCGGCAGAGTAAAACGCTTTTCCTTCACCTTTTACGATATCATCACCTACTGTTTTCTTTCCTTTAGTAATGTAATACAATCCAAGTACCATGTCCTGAGAAGGAAGGGTGATTGGTGTACCATTTTGTGGGTTAAGAATATTGTGTGAAGAAAGCATCAACAATTGCGCCTCCAAAATAGCGGCATTGCTCAAAGGAACGTGAACCGCCATCTGATCTCCATCAAAATCGGCGTTGAACGCTGCTGTAACCAATGGATGTAATTGTATTGCTTTTCCTTCTATTAATTTTGGTTGGAATGCTTGAATAGACAACCTGTGAAGGGTTGGGGCTCTGTTCAACATTACCGGGTGACCTTTCAATATATTTTCAAGAATATCCCAAATGATAGCTTCTTTTTTATCTACTAATTTACGAGCACTCTTAACTGTTTTTACAATACCTCTTTCAATAAGCTTGCGTATAATAAATGGCTTAAACAATTCCGCCGCCATATCTTTTGGTAAACCACACTCATGCATTTTCAACTCTGGTCCTACTACAATTACAGAACGACCAGAATAATCCACACGCTTACCCAACAAGTTTTGACGGAAACGACCTTGCTTACCTTTCAATACATCGCTTAAAGATTTCAATGCACGTCCACCCTCTGCTTTTACAGCATTAGATTTACGGCTATTATCAAACAATGAATCAATAGCTTCTTGCAACATTCTTTTCTCGTTACGAAGAATTACTTCTGGAGCTTTAATCTCCATCAAGCGCTTCAAACGATTATTACGAATAATAACACGACGATATAAGTCATTCAAATCAGACGATGCAAAACGACCACCATCCAATGGAACCAATGGACGAAGTTCTGGTGGAATAACTGGTATGTATTGCATTACCATCCACTCAGGACTATTTTCAATTCTTGTATTAGCATCACGGAAACTTTCTACTACGCTCAAACGCTTTAAGGCATCTGCTTTACGCTGTTGAGATGTTTCGTTTGCTGCAGAATTACGAAGGTCAAAACTTAGTTGATCTAAATCTAGACGCTCCAATAAACCATGCACAGCCTCTGCTCCCATTTTAGCTACAAATTTTTCCGGATCTTCATCAGGAAGCATTTGATTCTCTTTCGGAAGTGTATCAAGTATGTCTAAGTATTCTTCTTCTGTTAACAAATCAGCATAGTTCTGCCCTTTATCTGCACGCACACCTGGGTTTATAACCACATAGCGCTCGTAATAAACGATAGTTTCTAATTTCTTAGAACTCATTCCAAGCAAATAACCAATTTTATTTGGCAGTGATTTAAAATACCAAATATGAACAACAGGTACCACCAATTTAATGTGCCCCATACGCTCTCTGCGTACTTTCTTTTCAGTTACTTCTACACCACAACGGTCACAAACGATACCCTTGTAACGAATACGCTTATACTTTCCGCAAGCACACTCGTAATCCTTTACTGGGCCAAATATTCTTTCGCAAAACAAACCATCTCTTTCAGGCTTGTACGTACGATAGTTAATAGTTTCAGGCTTTAAAACTTCACCATAGCTTCTTTCTAAAATAGAATCTGGACTAGCCAAACCAATTGTAATTTGTGAGAAAGTTGCTCTTGGACGATTTTCTTTTTTAAATGACATATTATAATTAATAATTAGCCTCCCTAAATCCCTCCGAAGGAGGGACTTTGAGGTCTGTTAAAATTTAAAATTCTATTTATTTCTAAAACTTCTAATTTGATTTCTTTTTGCCAACTGCCCTTTGCCAATTGTCTTCACCATTCTTTTTTAAATCCTATTCTACTTGTTTTTTCTTTAATCGGTTGTTCCATTAATTTTTTAATGTAAGAAAATATTATTTTGATGTCTTGATTATTTTTATCCGTTGTATTTTCTAACTTTTCTAGCTTTAATAAAATATCCTTATTCATTACTAGCAATTCTTTCATCTTGCATTAAACCCTCATGATGCTAATATTTGCATCATTAGCTTGCTTGCTTCTCAATACACTAGATAACATCAACACACCATGTTCTGTAAAGCAAAATGGCTTGTATCTCAATCCCATTTTTATAGAATTGGAGGTCACAAAATGTTACCTCCAATTTATGAGTTCGATATCTGTCATTTCAAACATAAAATCGATAGGAAATTTATCCATATTTCTTTTTACAGCCTGTTTTAATACTTTAGTTTATACACCATACATTTCTGCAAGGTCGCTATCTATCATTACTTTCTGTCCCCTTACCAAGTAGATTTTACTCTCAATGTTAGTTTCAGTAATGACAATTGCTATAGACATAATTTCCTTATTTCAAAAAATCAAAGAACAATTTTATTCACTTCAATCATCGCTTTCCCCCTTCTCCACTTGTGGAGAAGGGAAAGGGATGAGGCTTATTCAAACTTCAAATCCAAACCTAACCCTCTCAACTCATGCACCAATACGTTGAACGATTCTGGTATTCCAGCTCTTGGTATATTATCACCTTTTACAATTGCTTCATAAGTCTTAGCTCTTCCAATGATATCATCAGATTTAAGCGTAAGCAATTCTTGCAATATATTAGATGCACCGTAAGCCTCCAATGCCCAAACCTCCATCTCTCCAAAACGCTGACCACCAAACTGTGCTTTACCGCCCAATGGTTGTTGCGTTATAAGACTGTATGGCCCAATAGAACGTGCATGCATCTTATCATCTACCATATGATGTAGTTTGATAACATAGATGATACCTACTGTTGCTTTTTGGTCAAAACGATCTCCAGTTTCTCCATCATACAAATAAGTGTGACCGAATTTAGGAAGACCTGCTTTTTCAATATTCTCTGCAATTTCGGCTACTGAAGCTCCGTCAAAAATTGGTGTTGCAAATGTGCAACCTAATTTTTCACCTGCCCAGCCTAAGGCAGTTTCATATATCTGACCAAGGTTCATACGACTAGGTACACCCAATGGATTCAATACAATATCAACTGGTGTTCCATCTTCCAAGAAAGGCATATCTTCTGCACGTACAATTTTTGCCACAATTCCTTTGTTTCCGTGACGACCAGCCATCTTATCTCCTACTTTAAGCTTACGCTTAATAGCCATGTACACTTTAGCTAATTTCAATACACCTGCTGGTAATTCATCTCCAATAGATATGTTGAATTTTTCACGCTTGTAACGACCTAGCTCTTCATTAAATTTAATATTGTAATTATGAAGTAGTGTGTTGATTAAATCATTTGTTTTTTCATCAGCACACCATCCTAACGGATTTACATTCACAAAATCAATACCTGCAAGATTCTTAGCAGTAAATTTAACGCCTTTGCCAATCAATATCTCTCCAAAGTTGTTTGTAACAGCTTGGCTAGTCTTGTCTAATAACATGCTCTGCAATTTATCTTGCAGCATAGCCATTAATTTTTCTTCGTTTATTTCGTGTGTTTTCTCAATCTTATCTATCTGAGCTTTTTCACGCACTTTTGCGTTTTTATCTTTCTTAGCTCTTTGGAATAATTTCTTATCAATAACAACACCTTCTGTTCCACTTGGTGCTTTCAAAGAAGCATCTTTAGCATCACCTGCTTTATCTCCAAAGATGGCACGAAGTAATTTTTCCTCTGGTGTAGGGTCACTTTCACCTTTTGGTGTTATTTTACCAATAATGATATCGCCTTCTTTTACAACAGCACCAATACGTATAATACCATTCTGATCTAAGTCTTTGGTAGCTTCTTCCGATACGTTTGGAATATCTGGCGTAAGTTCTTCTTCTCCTAATTTAGTATCTCTCACCTCTGTTTCAAACTCACTAATATGTATAGAAGTAAACAAATCGTCTTTTACTACTTTTTCAGAAATTACAATCGCATCCTCAAAGTTGTAACCCTTCCATGGCATGAACGCCACTTTCATATTACGACCAAGTGCAAGCTCACCACCAAGTGTTGCGTAACCTTCCGTTAAGAAATCACCATCTGCTACTTTCTGACCCTTTATAACTGCAGGGCGGAGATTAATAGTAGTTTCTTGGTTAGTACGTACAAACTTAGTTATCTTATATATAGTTAGTGGCTCTTCAAAGCTTACTAATTTTGCTACATCACTACGCTTGTAACGAACATGTATTTCATTAGCATCTACATATTCTACAATACCTTCTCCATCTGCATGTATTTGAATACGTGCATCACGAGCAGCTTTTCCTTCTAAACCTGTACCTACAATCGGCACTTCTGGTCTTAAAAGTGGCACAGCCTGACGTTGCATGTTTGATCCCATCAATGCACGGTTAGCATCATCATGCTCCAAGAAAGGAATAAGAGAAGCACTTAAACCAACAATTTGGTTTGGTGCCACATCCATGTATTCCACTTCTTCTTTATCCAAGATTGGGAAATCACCTGTTTGACGAGATTTAATTCTATCGTCTACAAAGTTTCCTTTATCATCTATATCCACGTTTGCTTGCGCAATTTTCGCTGTATCTTCTTCTTCTGCACTAAGGAAAGTTACTTTCTTCATATCCACTTTACCAGCTGTTACTTTGCGGTAAGGTGTTTCTATAAAGCCCATGTCATTTATTTTGGCATGTACACAAAGTGTAGATATCAAACCAATATTTGGCCCCTCTGGCGTTTCAATAGTACATAAACGACCATAGTGAGAATAATGCACATCACGTACCTCAAAACCAGCACGCTCTCTACTTAAACCCCCTGGCCCTAAAGCGGAGATACGACGCTTGTGCGTTATCTCACTTAGTGGGTTGGTTTGATCTAAGAATTGACTTAATTGAGAAGTACCAAAAAACGAATTAATAACACTAGAAAGTGTTCTAGCATTAATTAAGTCAACTGGTGTAAATACCTCATTATCACGCACATTCATCCTTTCACGAATTGTACGAGCCATACGAGCAAGTCCAACACCAAATTGTGCATACAATTGCTCACCTACCGTACGTACACGACGATTGCTTAAGTGATCAATATCATCTACCTCACTCTTACCATTTGTAAGTTGTACAAGGGTTTTAATGATGGCAATAATATCATCTTTTGTAAGTACCTTCTTAGTAATAGGAAAGTCAAGACCAAGGCGACGGTTAATTTTATAACGGCCAACTTCACCTAAATCGTAACGCTTATCACTAAAGAAAAGCTTATCAATAATACCACGAGCCGTTTCATCATCTGGCGCATCAGCACCACGAAGTTGCTTGTATATATGTTGTACCGCTTCCAACTCTGAGTTAGAAGTATCTTTATTTAAAGTGTTGTAAATGATAGAATAATCACCACTTACCTCTTCTTTTTGTATAAATACATTTTTAACTTCTACTTGCAATATTGTAGCAATATTACTTTCGTCTAAAACAGTATCTCTTTCTAAAATAATTTCATTTCTTTCTATAGAAACTACCTCACCAGTATCTTCATCCACAAAATCTTCTACCCAAGTACGTAGTACACGAGCAGCTAGGCGCTTACCAATTTGTTTCTCAAGGTTTTTCTTATCTGCTTTTACCTCGTCTGCCATACCAAATAATTCTAGTATGTCTTTATCAGTTTCAAAACCAATTGAACGAAGTAATGTAGTAACAGGGAATTTTTTCTTACGGTCGATATAAGCAAACATTACGTTGTTAATATCTGTTGCAAACTCCATCCACGCACCTTTGAAAGGTATTACACGGGCAGAATAAATTTTAGTACCATTAGGGTGGGTAGATTGGCCAAAGAATACACCAGGTGAACGGTGTAGCTGGCTAACGATTACACGCTCCGCTCCGTTAATTACAAAAGTACCACGTGGAGTCATGTACGGGATGTTTCCTAAAAACACATCTTGTACAATGGTTTGAAAATCCACATGCTCTTCATCATTACAGCTAAGGCGAAGTTTTGCTTTTAATGGAACAGCATACGTAAGACCTCTCTCTATACATTCATCAATTGAATAACGAGGAGGATCTACGAAGTAATCCAAAAATTCCAATACGAAGATGTTACGAGTATCTGTAATAGGAAAGTTATCCCTAAAACAACGAAACAAACCTTCTACATTACGCTTATCAGGCGTAGTTTCTAATTGGAAAAAATCCTTAAACGACTGAATCTGGATACCGAGCAAGTCGGGTTGTTCCGCTATGAGTTCAACCTTTCCAAAGTTGATACGCTTAGCAGCATTTGTTTTTGTTGCAGACATATATTAATTAAAACGTTTAGTGAAGATCCTTATCGTGAAAATAGAGCTTGCGCTACCTTGCCATTTTAAGGAATGCAAAAGTAAGAAAATAAGTTTAATTATTTAATAAAATATTAATTTTTGGCAAGAAATTTGAGAAAAAGAGTAAAATTGACGAAATTTCTGCGGTTTTATAGTCGTTTTTATCGAAAATTTGTAAAAACGGTAGAAATGACAGCATCATTTTTATTCTGCTTTAACTTTTATACCACAAAAACTTTAGATGATTTCTTTCTTTAACGAAGAAGCTGCCTCATTACTGAGACAGCCCCTAAATTGTTACCCCTAACAATTATTATCGTTTTATATTTTTATTTAATGATAAATCCTATTACTGTTTGCTTACCTACTTCATCGGTAATGGTAGCTTGGTACTTACCTGTAGCTTTTGCACTCATTTTTATAATGCGCAGTATACTGTTGTTTTGCACTTGTACATTTTCTGTATGTATCATCTTACCCTCTGCGTTGGTTATTTGTACTGTATAGTTGCCTTTTGCTTGGTTATCTAAATGCAAGTTTATATTGCCATCCACTACTGGGTTTGGATAAATACTCATCGTTGCTATAGTATTTATCGCTTCTGCTGGTAATGCATTTACCATGGCTACAGCGGTGTATTTTGTTGTACCATTTTGGTTGTTGGCTTTTATCCTATACCAGTTAGCTGCCGTTGTAGCAGTAGCATCTATTGCGCTATACGTTGGGTTTGTACCATTGTTGGCTGTAGCTGCTTTTGTAGCTATAGTGGTAAAGTTTATACCATCATTGCTTTGCTCTACACTATAATTGGTTACTAAAGTTTCGTTTTGTGTGCCCCAATTTACAGTTACTGTTTTATCTGCATTTCTGGTAGCTGCTATCGTTGTAAAGTTGGTTGTAGCTGCTGGTTTAAATACTATCATAAAACGGTCTACTGCTTTGCTGGCTGCATCGGTGGTTATATCAAAAGATTGTGTAGTTACTGCACTAAAACTTATTGGCGTTTCGGTTTGTAAGTACTTATCTTTTAATAATGCTTCTAGCCCTGGGTATACCAATACTGATGGGTCTATTTCTAAACGATAGGTAGCTACTCTCATGCCTACTATGCTTAGCTTAATGGTATCTGTTTGTACCAAGTTTGGTCTACGCTCTACTACAAGTACATAGTTACCATTTTTTATGGCTAGGTTATCATAAGTGTTGTTTATTTTTCTTACGTCCATATTATCTATGTTGGCACTAAAAGTATTGTCAAAATTTAACATTACACCATCGGCTAAGTAATCTGTACCATTAGCATCTTTGCTGTACATGTTTACTTCTAGGGTTGGTCTTGTTACGCCTACCCTGCTCACTAGTGCGCTACCTGTACCTTTGTCTGATTCTTTTACTGTTAAACTACCTGCTGTAGCACTGTTGCTTTGTACAAATACTGCTTCGCCGCTTTGTATGTAATTACGGATGGTAGCACCTCTTACATAGTTTGCGCCACTCCTAACATAAGTTTCATAAGCACCCACATTATACAATCCTGCTGCTGCTGGATTCCAAACGGTAAAAGCATCTACAATATTTGCCTTAGTTACTGTTCTAAAATCTATTTGTGATGCGTATGGATTACCAAAACTTTCAAATTTTAAAGCGGGCACTGCAAATACTTGGTCGCCAGCTCTAACCATTCCTTTTATACGGAGGTTGGTAGCAGTACCTGCTCCTGTAGTAACATTTGCTACTCCCCTATCACCTCTTACAAATACCATATAACCTTGGGTATTTGCTATTTTGGTGGTAGTTGTATTGGACAGTTCAGTCCATACATTGGATGCACTGTTGTAATACTTCATAGAGCCTCGTTGGGTGTAATAATCCAACTGAGCATTTGGTCCACTAGGCCCTGTAATGGCTGTGCCGTAACCTGTAGATGTCAATGCACTAACGCTTTCTCTCCATGCTGCTGATATAGTAGGCGTTGTAGCATCTGTAGCTTGCAACTGTACAGGTGCTGCTAAAAAACGCCATGCTTTTTCGCCTGCTAAGTAACGCTCTATTACAAAACGATAACTGCCGTTGTAAACAATTGATGGTATAACTGCACCTAAATTTTTAACATATGATGTTCGTGTAGCACTAGAACGCATAATAATATCACCAGTATTTAGTATTGTTTTTGTGCTTGGTCTTAACTCCCACTCGTTTAAAATTCCAAAGGTAGAGTCTATTGACAAGCCTAAAGTGTGGGTATTGTTATTGGTTAAATCATAGAAATTTAATGGCGTAGCACCTGCATCAGCATAATATCTTTGTGCATTTATAGAAGATGTAAATGTAAACCTTCCACTATTGGCATTAAAAGTATGCCCACCGTTTGTACGGTACAAGTTACCAGCTAAATTTACGTTAGAAGCACTTCCGGTTTTTACACCTGTGCCTGTTAATGTAATATTGCCATATGCATTTACATTATTTGCAACGCCAGGTATAGTTTGTGCCGCTCCATTAAATACTACAGTACTTGTAGGGTCAAGAGTGTAGCCATTAAAATTTGCAGGAAAATTACTACCTGTTATCCCTCCCGATATACCGCCCAATTGCAATGTAGAATTTGCTCTTAAATAAACTTCACTTTTATAAGTACCTGGACTTACAAAATCTCTTGCATTTATAGAATAATTAGCTGGCATGATTAGGGTTGAACCTGCTGCAACTTCTAAATAACCATTATTATCATTCATAAAGGAATTTTGATTGCTACCTCCTGTAGTTACTGTTTTAGCAGTAGTATTGCCAATTTTTAAAATATCAAATGTAACTGCATTTGGGTAAGGCGCAGCGTTCGTATTATTTACTAGCTTAGCTGCACCCGATGAAGGATCTAGCGTTACAGCTGTAAACTTTGGGTAGGTAAGTGCTTTTTCATTAAAGGTGAGGCTATCGCCTTTAAGTCTATAATTTGCATAAGTGCTTGTACCGGGTGCAGAACCAAAAATACAATATGCATTATCCGCAGGGTAACCAATAGTAGTGTTACCATTTACCGTAATTGTACCTCCTCCTTTTGCAATAAAAATAGCACTATCAGCAGGCATTAAGGCTGGGGCACCCATTCTTACAAATCCATTCATTTGCATACTATAACCTGGGTGCAAAATGGTCTTAAATATTTTAGCACCACCTGCACTAGCCGTATTTTGCAAGGTTAAATTGATAATACAAATATCATTGGTAATATCCACCGTTACACCACCTGGTCCAACGTTTGTACCAGTAAAAGTTATATGTGCACTCTCGCAGCATGTTGGAACATGCCCAAGGCTCCAATTTAATCTATTCCAATTTATGCTGCCTGACTGCGGAGCTATGGCGTAGTTGGTTGTACTAAATACACAAGGCGCATCAGTAGGTAATAATGTAAATGATATATCTGGTGTATAGTTACAGCCGTTGTTTAAATTATTAAGACTAGTAGCTACAACCATGCGGTATAAATCTCCAGCGTTGGCAGCTAATGTAGCTGTACCGGGTATCGTATAACTTTGTACATATTCATAATTACCACCTGTAGGTATTGGATTGGCTATTCCAGAAAAACCAGGTATATCTGTCCATGAGCCGCTTACTGGTTTTACTTGCCATTTGTAATACTTATAGCTATCGTAATAAGAACGAACGGTATCGGTAATGGTGAGTGGACTACCCATAAACACTATTGGATTTGGTGGTGCATATATCATCGTTGGGTAACATGTTCTAATTCCAATATCATCAATAACCCAATCGTTTCCGCCACCACCTGGTGCATTGTTTACAAAAGTAACCCTAAAGCTGGTTTGTAAAGAGTCTGTTTTAAAAACAAATGAACGTCTTACCCAATCGTTTAATGTATCAGACCCTGTTTGCGTGCCGCCTATTCCTTTGTAAACGATGTCTCCTGTGGTATAATAATTAATACCATCAATTTTCATGGCAACATTTGGTCGTACGCCCGAAGTATCTCCAAGATCAACAGGTATATAGCTAGGATTAGTTGGTTGTCTTCCCTGAACATCGTTACCACATTTAGAACATACATTTTTAAACCAAGCCGAAATTTCATAATAGGTATTGCCACAACCACCAGTTACATTATAATCAAATATCACATCAGGCTTATACGAAGCATTAATAACCAACATATAACCACAAGGGTTGGTAGCACTTACTACAGCACTAGGGTCGCATGGCTTATTCCCTTTTGCGGGGTTAGTTGCCCCTGTATGATCTCCAGTAATATCAAATAGACTAAAAACACGACTAGGAACGCCACCAGTAGTTAGTTTTGGAACAGTTTGAACAATAGCATTTGTACCACTTGTATTGTTGGCTACAGAATACTGATAATCTTGCGGAGCACTGCCATTTAAATTTGTTTTAATGTAGGATGTGCTTGCCACAGGGGCTGCCCTATTTTGTGTACCTGCTGCACTTGTACCTGTTGGGGGTGCGCCAAATGTTCCGTTAAATTCACTACCAACCACATTTGTTGGTGATGTAGCATCTGGGCAAGAGGATAAACTTTCATAAACAATTAAACTATCGCTAGGAAAAGGAATTTTATTAATTACACCTGCTGCTGTAAGTGAATATTCAATAGCTCCTCCTCCAAAATTAATTTTTGAACCATAAGCTCCATTCACCCTTACCCTATATGTAGCAATAATGATGCAATTAGAACTAAACCTTGGCAGAGAAGTGTTAAATAGGGTATCTTTAAAAGTTTTGGTAGCACCTCCCCCCAAATTAATTTGTATGGCAGTATCTGCTCCAACTGGTTGCAACCAACCAGCATCTGTATTCAAATCGCTATCCGTAAATGATTCATAAACTTTACCTTCATTTGTTCTAGTAGAAAGACTATTACTAACATAAGCAAATCCTTTTCCCGCCTTTAAGGTATCATAGCATGCAAGATTAAATACCCCACCCGGTGTACCTGCTTTTAAAACAACAGTAGTTCTTATTTCTAATGTATCGCCCACATTTATTGTACCTCCAACTAAACGATCTGTTATATTTACATAAGATTTGGAATATTCAAAAGGAGGATCAGTTACGCAAATATTAAAACCATAGGTTCCAGAGCTAACTGGGCCAAAGTTTGTATTGGTTGTAACTTGTATGTAGTAAGTATTGCCTACAATTAAACCTGCAGGATATGTTGCAGAAACATAAAAAGGGCTTGTAGAACATCCTAATACTGCACCACCACAAGCATTAAACAATTGTATTCTTGCACCAGCAGTATTTAAATTAGCACCGATATTACTTAATGTAATAGTTGGATAAGTAGATTGTGCTACAAAACTGTACCATACATCGGGCGAATTTGCATTGCCACAAATACCATAAGTAAGTCTTACAAAACCATCAGCACCTTTTCCCCCAAACCTTGCTGTAAGACTAGTTGTTGTTCTTCCACCACTACCACCAGCACCATAAACTGCACCTGCAATACCAGGTACATTACCTGTTACTCCTGCACCACCTGCGCCACCATCTATTGCTCCACCTACTCCTGCTGTAATACCTGAGGCATTGCCACCTGCACCACCAGAGCCTGCTCCGCCTCCACCAGCACCAGAAGAAACTGTCCCTGTTCCAGATGCACCATTACCACCTACAAAAGTGCCACCTGCTCCTCTTACACCGCCTGCACCAGGAATACCAGCAGCTGCTGCAGCTCCACCAGCACCTCCGTTGGCTACAACGCTTGTTATGTTAAATGAAGAAGCTGTACCAGCCACACCTGCAATAGCAGTACCAGCCATACCAGCTCCTACCGAAATAGAATATGTTGTACCAGGTATAACAGCAATCGTAGCAATTGTATAAGCACCACCGCCACCGCCACCGCCACCAACATTTGCCACTTGAGAACCACCACCTGCACCACCAGCACCCCAGCACTCTACCGTTACAGATGTAACACCTACAGGGCATGTCCAAGAGTTAACCCCTGGCGTACCAAAAGTAACCAATGCTGATTTTGTAGCGTTAATTAAAGTACCCGCAGTGTTGGTACAAGTAATGGCACTAGTTAAGGTTGTTGCAGCACTACAATTATCATTTACAGGTACTTGCGCAAATATTTGCAAAGAAAAAAACAAACCAAAAAAAACAAAAACCAGCGTTTTGCTATGCACCAACAACTTAAGTAAATTAGGTTTCATAAAAAGATAATTTTGAATTTTAAAGATGCTTCTACCTTATAACTAGTAACATTACTACGTCATAAAAGCGAAACAAATACAGTTTATCTTATATGTAACGTAAAATTTTTAACATTATTGTATGAAATCAATATTGTGCATAACTAGTTTAATCAATATGATATTTATTGATATTTATTGATTTTATAAAATAATATTTTAATAATATATACAATATTTTTCTGTTTTTTTTGTTTATAGATGTATTGTTTAATAAAAAATTACAGTTTAAGCAGTTTATTTTTTTTTAATATTACCAATATTATGAAACCAATTATTATTCGTTTATTTACTACAAAATTTGTTCTTATTATAGCATTACTATTTTGCGTTAAGAGCAATTTACTAGCACAGGTTAATATCTGTGCTACTGCTACATTACTTTCATCCGACACAACCTGTGCTACAAGGCTTACTGGGCAAACTCTTACAGGTGCAACAAGTGATGGTTACACAATTGCATCTACCTGTTCATTTTTAGGAACAGCAAGAGATGTATGGTATAAATTTGTAGCTCGTACAAAAATGCCAACCATTACCATCAGCAATATTGGTGGTGGCTGGGGGGGAAATGCTAACGTAAAAATTCAACTTTTATCAGGCACTTGTGGCATTAACTCATTTACTGAAATAGCTTGTGCAAGTGGTTTAACACTTACCCCCACTCTAACTAATGCATTGGTAGAAGGAAATACTTACTATATTAGAATTCATAATAATACCACTACTACTATAGCTGCTGGTTCTACTTTTGATATATGTGTTACAGATGTTTTAGTAAAGGCTGGAAGAATGAATGAAATTTTTGCCCTTACAACACTTTCTGGAATAAGCGTACTAAATAATCCTTGGGAGGTTACCTATGGTCCTGATAATAACTTATGGATAACAGAGTCTAAAGGATATAAAGTTTATACAATGAATCCAAATAATGGTCAAAAAACAACTGTTTTAGATATTTCGCAAAACAGTACATTTTTACCTTTAGCAGACCGTACTTTTAATTGCCAGTTTGCCAATGGTGCAGGTGCTCAAGGTGGGCTTGCGGGCCTGGCATTGCATCCTAATTTTTTAGATGGAACTGGTGCTGAAAACAATTCGGTATATATTTCTTATATCCATACATCTAATGGAGGCACTGCACCTACGGGCAAATTCTTTACCAGTCGTGTAGTAAAATTTACGTACAACAAAACAACTTTTAAATTAGAATCACCTGTCTCATTATGCGATACTTTACCGGGTAGCAACGATCATAATTCTCAAAGAATGATTATTGCGCCAATTACGCCTGGCGGTACAAAATACCTTTTTTATGCCCATGGCGATATGGGTGCAGGACAGTTTGATAACAGAGACCGACCGATGAAAGCACAAAATACCAATTCTTATGAAGGTAAAATACTTCGTTTTAATTTAGTATCTGATGGAGATGCAGGTTTAAATGCATGGATACCGAATAGCAATCCATACAACATAGCACTAGGCGTACAAAGCGCTGTATATAGCATTGGCATTAGAAATAACCAAGGCTTTGCTTATGACACTGCTTTAAACATTTTATACGGTTCATCTCACGGCCCTTATAGTGATGATGAAATAAATGCCATTGAATCATTTAAAAATTATGGACATCCTTTAGTTATTGGTTATGCTGCAGATGGTAATTATAATGGTACAACCACGGTAGGTGGAACTAACAGTGTATCTGCTGGCGCATCTTATTCATCTAATACAGGTATATCAACTTGTCCCCCTATTGGAAATGAAATTACCAGAAGAGATGCTATTAATGCAGGTACTACAGGTCAATATAAAGACCCTATTTTTTCTGCATATCCAGGATCAGCAGGTACAGGAGCAGGATCTGTAAATGAAATATGGAGAACTACTACAGGGGCAAATGCAACTTGGCCTTCAGAAGGATGGTCTGGGTTAGATTTGTACACTGATAAAATTATCCCTGGCTGGAAAAAATCTTTAGTAGCATCAGGATTAAAATGGGGGCGCTTAATTAAATTAAATTTAAACAATGATGGTACAAAAACATTGCCTAGTGGGCTTAATTTAGGTAATTCAGGAGATACTACAACTTATTTTCAAAGTACAAACAGATATAGGGATTTGACCTTTAGTCCAAATGGAAAAGATATTTTTCTGGTAATGGATAATGGTGCAACTTCTGGACCGAGCGGTGCTAATCCTGTTACGCTACAATGCCTAGGTTGTGTACAAAAATATTCATTTTTGGGTTATAGAGATGTGGCAGGGTTAAGTACTATTCCTAAATCAATTGACGTAACAACAGGCACAACAAATACCTGTAATGCAGGTACAGCTGTAACCATTGATGGTACAAATAATTTTCTTTGGGTACCTATTACAGGCCCTGATGGAAATATTATGGCAGAAATAAATGCTATGGGGCAAAACCTTGGTGTGGTTACTTCTTCGTTTTATAAAAATTCGGCTGCAATAAGATTAAAAAGTGGCATCCCATATTTAGATAGAAATATTACTATTACACCTGCGGTACAACCAACTGGTATTGTAAAAATAAGGCTGTATATTTCTAACACAGAGTACAACACATTAGCTGCAGCCCCTTCGAATGGTTTAGCCAATGATGTAAGAAATTTAAGAATAATAAAAAATAATGATGCATGTAGTGCTGTATGGAGTTCAAATACAGTATCTACGCTTGTGCCAGCAAATACGGTAATTACAGATATTCAACATGGTGCAGGTGGGTATGTATTACAATCCGAACTGTCAAGTTTTTCAACCTTTTATTTTGCAAGAGCTGGCATCATTTTACCAGTAGATTTACTTACGTTTAGCGGTTCTTTAAAAAATAATTTATCTGCATTGCTTGCATGGAAAACCGAGAATGAAATAAATATTAAAGGTTTTGAACTAGAGAGAAGTATAGATGGAAATCGTTTTAATGAAATTGCTTTTGTAAATGCTACTGGCAATAACGGCAGTACATCAAATTACGACTATAGAGATAATGATGCTATTGAACAACAATCGATAATACTTTACTACAGGTTAAAAATTATTAATACTGATGGTTCGTTTAAATATTCTAACGTAATTACGATTTCTTTACCAATTACCAAAGCTATTATAACCATAGCTCCAAACCCTGTGTTTAATGATGTTAGAGGTACTATTGTTTCCCCAATTACAGGAAATGTTAACCTAAGAATTTTTGACAATACAGGAAGGATAATTTTACAAACGACTACGTTTGTTAAAAAAGGAAACAACAGTTTTGTACATAACATTAATAACTTAGCTAGGGGTTGGTATTATGTAGATATTTCTGGAAACGGCATTATTAGCAGAACTAAATTTCAAAAGTTATAAATACTTTTAAAATTAGCATTAGAAACTATTGCAAACCTGAGTAAAAAAGAAACAGCTTAAAAGCTAATTAAATATTTTCTACTCCCATAGCAGCCCGCTTCATTTGCTGGGCTGTTTCTTTTCCTAGATAGGCGTTCATTCTATTTTGGAGGAGATAAATAAGTGGGGTTAAAATAATAGCAATAAAACATTTGTAAGCATAGTTAACCATACAAATGGCTAAAACCTTTTGTAGGCTCCAATCTTTGCCAATATAAAATGCTATGAAGAGTACAATAAAACTATCTACCAATTGTGATACCAATGTAGAGCCAGTGGCCCTAAGCCATACTTTTTTTTCGCCTGTTACTTTTTTTATTTTATGAAAAATAGTAACATCCACAATTTGTGCAACCAAAAAGGCAATAATACTACCAATAATAATCCACATACCCTGCCCAAAAACAGCATTGAAAGCTTTACCCATGTCGGGTACACCATCTTGTACACCTGTACCGTACCAAAATGCAGCACCTGGCACACGCATAGCCATATAAAACATTAAAAAAGCATATGCAATAAGTGCTACTGCTATGTAAGATATTCTGCGTACTGCTTTAGGCCCGTAGTATTCATTTACTATATCTGTCATTATAAATTCCAATGGCCATAATAGTACACCACAGGTAAGGCTTAAAGAAAGGCCACTTTCCCCCAACAAAGAAAAGTTGAAAGGGGTAACACCTAATAATTTTTCTAAGGAAAATATTTTGCCCCCTATGCATTCTGCAATGAGTGCATTAGCCACAAAAAATGCAGTGATTACTAAAAAAAGCTTGGTGGGTTTATCTTTTAAGATGGAGCTTATCATTTTATAAAAATTTATGCTATCTTTTAAATGTAATTATCTAATAATAAGAGAATAGAAAAAATACCAAGTTTGTACTGGCAATAAAAACAAATTAAACCGAAGCAAAAACTTTGATAAAAACAATGGTTTTTTAGCCAACTTCATAAATAAAAATGTAATAAGAAAAACTACATTTACAAAGATTGCAAGAACTCCAAGCACAACAATTGTACTTTCTACTGCTGGCAAAGGTATAACTGCATTGTTGTTTCCTTTTGCTCGCTGGGTAAGTTCTACTACCCTCATTATAGCAGATACAATGAAACAAATATTGCATATGAACGCTATTTTAGAAAATGTACGCATCTAAAAGAGTTACGAGTTATTTGGTTACGAGTTATTTGGTTACGAGTTTATTGGTTACGAGTTACGAGTTGCGGGTTTGTCAATTACATCTCCTTGCTTTGCAAATCATAGCTCTCAAAGTTTATAAAGTATTTTCGAGTTTAAAAACCTTCAACTTTCAACAATATTAAACAATTTTCAACTCTCCTACTTCCCTCTTCCCCAGCCAAACCAATCGTTTCCATTAGCATACAACATTAATGCAAGTAAAATTACCATTCCTACAATTTGTGCATACTCTAAGAATTTTTCGCTTGGCTTACGACCTGTAATCATTTCAAATAAAGTAAACATCACATGACCACCATCTAATGCAGGTATAGGTAGTAAATTCATAAATGCAAGTGCTATAGAAAAGAAAGCAGTAATCATCCAAAATCCTTGCCAGTCCCACTCATTACCATTAAAGGCATTACCCATTCCTTTAAAACCTCCCATAGCTTTATATGTGCCTGTAGAGGGTGTTAGCATTAGCTTAAATTGCTGATAATAATCTGCAAGACTTGTAAATGCTAACTTTACCCCAGCTGGTAAAGCCGAAAGAAGGTTATAACTGCTGTGTTCGATTTGCAAAATTCCTAAACTATCATATTGTTTTGTATTTAATAAGGCAGGATATATTTTTCCATCTTCATTTATATTCACAGGCATTTGCATAAGCGTACCCTTTCTATCTACGGTAAGCATTACTTTACCATTTTTACGAGCATCAAAATAAACTGCGGCTTCATCTAAAAATGAAACAGGTGTGGAATCTACTTTTACAATTTTATCCCAGTATTGCAACCCTGCTTTTTTAGCATTGCTAATAGTATCGGCTTTATCAAATTCACCAATAATGGTTGGCATTCTTTGAACAAAAAGTGGCGTTTTCGATTTTTTCTTTTCAACCAACATACCAATTAGACTATCAGGAATAATCAAACTTTCATTTTTTCCTGCTCTGTCTACTGTAATTGTACCACCACCACTTAGTAAAACTTTCTTTGCTACATCATCAAAGTATTTTATTTCTTTTCCATTTACAGAGACAATTTTATCTCCATTACGTACGCCCATATCATACATCAACGAATCAGTAACCCACACTCCATTTTTAAGTGATGAATTGGGTATTTTATCTTGCCCCCAAACAAATAGAATACCTGCGTAAATAATAAATGCTAATAATACATTAACGGTAACACCGCCCAACATTATAATTAAACGTTGCCAAGCTGGTTTACTCCTAAACTCCCATGGTTGTGCAGGCTGCTTCATTTGCTCTTTATCCATACTCTCATCTACCATGCCTGATATTTTTACATAGCCACCTAGCGGTAACCAGCCAATACCATACTCGGTATCACCTATTTTCTTTTTAAAAATAGAAAACCAAGGATCAAAGAAAAGATAAAATTTTTCTACTCTACATTTAAACCATTTTGCTGTTATGTAATGTCCAAATTCGTGAAGTATAACTAGTATAGAAAGAGATAAAAGTAATTGCGCAGCTTTTAAACCTACGCTGCTCCAATTGATTGCTAAAAGTTCCATTTATGTTAATTACTAAATTTTTTTATTGTTTAAAATTTGGTTGTGGGTTTAAAAGTTGCGGGTTGTGAGTTTTGAAACCCGTAACCAAACAACCCGTAACTCGTAACCCTCACCTCACATCTTCATCACCGAGGCGGCGAAGTTACGTGCCTCTCCGTCAGTTTCAAAATATTCATCTAAAGTTGGTTTTTCTATAAATGCAATATTTGCCATAGTTTTTTCTACAACTGCGGTAATATCTAAGAAACCAATTCTATTCTGTAAAAACGCCCATACGGCTACTTCGTTAGCAGCATTAAGTACGCACGGTTTATTTCCTCCAGCTTTTAGTGCTTCAATAGAAAGCCCAAGGTTTCTAAAGGTCTTATAGTCTGGCTCCTCAAAAGTTAACGAAGGGTATTTTTTAAAACTAAACCTAGGAAAATCGTTTTTGATTCTTTCAGGAAAACCTAGGGCATATTGTATGGGTAACTTCATATCTGGCAAGCCCATTTGTGCTTTTATACTTCCATCTTCAAACTGAACCATACTGTGTACAATACTTTGTGGATGTACTATAACTTCTATCTGGTCTGGTTTTAAATTGAATAACCATTTTGCTTCTATCATCTCCAACCCTTTGTTCATAAGGGTTGCAGAGTCTATAGAAATTTTTGCACCCATATTCCAATTGGGATGTTGTAATGCATGGTCACGCTTTACGTTTACCAAAAAATTAGGTTTTTTGCCTAAAAAAGGGCCTCCGCTAGCAGTAAGAATTATTTTTTCAATAGGATTTCTTGCTTCCCCAACAAGACATTGAAAAATGGCAGAATGTTCACTATCTACAGGAATTATAGGCGAACGATATTGCAGGGCTTCTTTCATTACAATATCACCAGCCACTACCAGCGTTTCTTTATTAGCAAGTGCTATTACTTTTCCTTTTTTTACACCTTTAAGTGTAGGGCGCAAACCTGCAAACCCTACAATAGCAGTTAGCATTACATCGTAAGTATCAAAATCTGCTACTTCTTCCAATGCTTTTTCGCCTGCAAATACTTTTATATTTGTACCAGCCAATGCATTTTTAACTGCCTCATACTTCTTTTCATCGCCTATTACCACTGCATTTGGCGTAAATTCTAACGCCTGCTTTATCAGTAGCTCATGATTGGTTTGAGCCGTAAGAATTTCAGCTTCTAACAAATGCGCATGTGTACGGATAACGTCAAGTGCTTGTGTACCTATAGAACCTGTAGAACCAAAAATTGCGATGCGTTTTTTCTGCATTTAATATTAATTATTAAGGGTAAAGATAAGTGAAAATAAAAAAAAGGATTGTAGGCTATTTTCAACAGCATTACAAACCTATGATTGCAATAAAGCATCCGCTATTTTCCTATCATTACTCAATTTAGGCACTTTGTTTTGTCCGCCAAGCTTGCCAATACTTTTCATGTAGTTTTTAAATCCATTTGGCGGCACAGCAGTTATTTTTAATTCTTGCAAAATATTCCCTTTAACCAAATCGTCGTAGTACACATTCTTTGCCCGCAGATTATCATCAATTTTCTTTGCAAAATTGTGCAAATTGTCAGGGGCATTTTCAAATTCTATAAACCATTCGTGGTAGCTTTTTCCTGCATCTGATGATACAAATGGCGCCACAGTAAATTCGTTTATCAAAATATTTTCTTCTTGGGTAGCTTTTAAAATAGCTGCTTCGGCTTCTTCCACAATTACATGCTCACCAAAGGCAGATATAAAATGTTTTGTACGCCCACTTACAATAATTCTATATGGATTTGTAGAAATGAATTTTACGGTATCTCCAATATTGTATGCCCACAAACCTGCATTACTGCTTATTATCAGCGCATAATTTTCTCCAACTACCACGTCTTTTAAAGTTAATCTTTGGGGATGTTCATTTTGCAATTCATCTACTGGTACAAATTCAAAAAATATTCCGCTATCCGTATTCAGCAACATACCTTTTTCTTTTTGACTATCTTGAAATGCAAAAAAACCTTCGCTTGCAGGAAACAATTCTATAGTATCTGTTGGCCTGCCTATACTTTCTAATAATTTTGCTTTGTAAGGTTCATAGTTTACACCGCCTTGCACCATCACTGTAAAATTTGGAAAAATTTCACATATTTTCTTTCCTGTTTTTTCTTGTAGTTTATCAAAATACATTTGTACCCAAGGCGGTATTCCACTTATCAATGTCATGTTTTCATTAATGGTTTCATCTACTATTTTTTCCAACTTTTCTTCCCATTCTTCTATACAATTTGTTTCAAAAGATGGCAGTTGATTCCCTCGCAAGTATTTTGGAATATGATGGTTTACAATACCACTCAAACGCCCAGTTGGTATGCCTCCTACCCTTTCTAGCTCTGGTGAGCCACTAAGAAAAATCATTTTACCATCAGCAAATTTAGTATTACCACTTTCTATCATATAACAGAGCAGGGCATTACGTGCTGTATTTATATGATTGTGAATAGAATCTTTTGTAATGGGAATATATTTTACGCCACTCGTAGTGCCACTAGTTTTAGCAAAATAAATGGGCTGCCCTTTCCATAAAATATTGTGCTTACCTTCTTTTATTTTTTCAATATAAGGCTTTAAATCTTCGTAATCCCTTATGGGTACTAGCCTACAATAATCTTCGTGGGTTTTTATTTCTGCAAAAGAATGGTCAGTGCCAAACAGCGTTTTACTAGCAGATTTTACAATGCTTGCAAAAATTTTATCTTGATCTTCCACCGCAGTTCCAATTCCTTTTTTTATTTGTTTATATATGTAATTGGCAAAAGGTTTTGCCAATAATGATTTTAATTTCATATGTGCAATTTGCTAATATTAATTTTACAAAAATCACCGTTCATACTAATTATATTTTTATTACAACTTTAAACTTTAGCTCTTTATTTTGAACTCTCTGATAAAACCTATAAGGTTTTTAGAAGATTCACAAAAATTAAAAGTGCCAAATAAAACCTTATAGGTTTGTATTGAACTTTCAACCTTCCACAATATTCAACAACTTTCAACCCTTCTTCACTTACAATCTCCGCAAGGCCAATTTGTATCTAAATCAATAGCCGTTACTACTGTTACAGTATTGTCATGTGGTGCAAATACAATACGCACGTGCTGCCCATCATGTGTTACGCCTTCAAGCGGATAAGTTACACCTTTTTCACTTTCTTTTTCTTTTGAAAAGTTTATTTCGCCTTTTTGCAAAATTTCTTTCACCTCGCTTTCGTCTATATGCCTACACTCCATTCTACATTTTGCATGCCTACTGTAAGAAATAGTTTTATTACCACCCCTTAATTCGGTGTATGCATCAGTAGCATTTTCTACTGTTACCCTATCTTTAATATTTGTTTTACTTCCTTTCTGACTGTTCTTTACAAACAACAACAATAAAGCTGCTGCTATCAAAACTACAATCGATAAGCTATTATTTCGTCTTTTCACGGCTGCAAGGTAGGGGAAATTTGAAAAAATTACACAGGGAAATTAGAAAATGACAGTATTCTTAAAAAGTAAAAAGTGGCTGTACAAACAACCACTTTTAAACTATTAATTTTCAACTTTATCTCGTTTAAAACAATCCCTCTATACTCAAATATCTTTCGCCAGTATCATAATTAAAAATAAGCACCGTGCTACCCGCAGGTATTTCTAGTAATTTTTTTGCCAACGCAGCCATGGTAGCGCCACTAGATATACCTTGAAAAATACCTTCTTCTTTTGCTGAACGAATGGCAAAATCAAATGCTTCTTCTTTGCCTACTTGTATTACGCCATCTAAAATATCTGTATGCAAATTACCAGGTATAAAACCTGCACCAATACCTTGTAACGGATGCGGAGAAGGACTACCACCGCTAATTACAGGCGATAACTCAGGCTCTACTGCAAATACTTTTATAGCAGGAAAATGTTTTTTCAACACTTTTGCCACGCCAGTTATATGCCCACCTGTACCCACTCCTGTTATCAAAAAATCGATTCCTTCAGGAAAATCTTTTACGATTTCTTCTGCCGTAGTTTTTATATGTATGTCAATATTGGCAGGATTTTCAAACTGTTGTGGCATCCAAGCATTGGGTGTAGCCGCCACCAACTCTTGCGCTTTCTCTATTGCGCCTTTCATTCCTTTTTCACGTGGGGTTAATTCAAAACTTGCTCCATAAACACTCATGAGCTTCCTCCGCTCTATACTCATGCTCTCTGGCATTACCAAAATAATTTTATACCCTTTTACAGCAGCTACCATAGCCAACCCTATACCAGTATTGCCTGATGTGGGTTCAATAATAACACTATCTTTACTAAGTATTCCTTTTGCTTCTGCATCTTCTATCATGGCCAACGCAATTCTATCTTTTATACTTCCGCCAGGGTTTGCTCTTTCTAATTTTGAATACACGTGTATATTATCAGGAAATAAACGGTTTATTTTTACATGTGGTGTGTTGCCAATTGTTTCTAAAATATTTGTTGCTTTCATTTGTATTTTTTTTTCGTTTTTAAATAATAAAATTTATTGCCAAGATTCGTGATTCACCACAACTGTTTGGGAGATTATGAAATTGGATTAACATATCACTCCTACGGAGTTCTATTTTACGATTTTGGAATTCTTCTACTGATATGTCGCTCCTATGGAGCTATTAGTTGAAACATTTAGCCATATTAGAGGCGATATGTCAGTAATACAAATAAACAATAAAATATAATCAGAGTTCTTTAGATTCTGTTCCGGAAATCCACAGGCGATATGTTTTCACTTTCGAACATATATGTTGTCTCACGAATGATTTTTAAATTAAATAATAAAATTTACTGGTTCTTTAAAATCCCTTCTATCCTTAACCACTGTTTGCGCTGTGTGATATACAACACTGAATGCTGGAACGTTTTCTGTAATCCAAGTATTACCGCCAATGATACAATCATGACCAATAGTAGTTTCACCACCTAAAATAGTACTGCCAGCATATATCACCACATTGTCTTCAATGGTTGGATGGCGCTTGATTTCAGCATCTTCTTTGCGTACAGCCAATGCACCAAGTGTTACCCCTTGATATAATTTTACAGCATTGCCTATAATTGTTGTTTCGCCAACAACAATGCCTGTACCATGGTCTATAAAAAATGGACAACCAATGCTTGCACCAGGGTTTATATCAATACCCGTTTTACCATGCGCTAGCTCACTCATCATGCGTGGTAATATATCTATTTGTTGTTTGTACAAAATATGCGCAAGCCTATAAATGGCAATGGCATAAAAACCCGGGTAACTTAAAATAATTTCTTCAATAGAATTTGCTGCTGGATCATAATCTAAAATAAACTGTGCATCTTTTATTAAGGCATTACATGTAGGAGATAGTTGTTCAAAAAAATGACTAACAGTATCATCTACATTATTGTTACTGCCATTAATGCAAGTCGTAATGAGGGTATGTAAGTGTACTTTTAACCGAACCATAATAAGCTCGTGTTGCTCCAAATAATCCGCTTCATTATCCACCACTGGAAATAAATATTGGTACAACTCGTCTGTAAAATTGGCTACCGATTTTTGGTCTGGTAGGTTTCTTCTTAAAATATATCCGCTATACAATTGATTTTCTATTTTATCAAAAGTACAAAATACCCTACTTAATAACTAGACTTTTAGATTTAAACTTGCATAATTCCATATTTCGTAAAAATTTTCTCTAGCTCATGTAGAATTCTCATGTATTATGTGGAAGAAACCCACTAAGTGGCAAAATTTGTATATTGCAGTATAAAAGATAAAGATATTACTATGGCACATACCGTAAATCTTACAAACAAAGAAGATAATAAATTAGAAACCGCTACTGAAAACATGCGTAAAACCAAATTTATGCAAGACAGAGAAGCTGGAATAACTGTAGAAGAACTTAGAACTAATTTATTAAATAAAGTGCATAGTAAATGGAGCAAGTTATCGTTAGCAAAAAAGTAAATGACATATTAGAAAATTTAATAGACATTCTTTTTGATGAAGAATATTTTATTTCCCTAGAAGATGCTGTAAAATATGTACATGACATTACTACTTTTATATACAGCATACCTACCAAACCATATAGAGTGGCTCCCAATAAAGTGAATGGTAATTTTTACATTACGTACAAAGCCAATAAAAATACAACTTGGTATATTGCTTTCGATATGGAAGATGATTTATATTTCATTCAAAATATCACCAACAATCATTCAGCAGATTATCCCAGTTTTATAGCAAATTTGTAATTATGCTTCAAGCATTCTCTTAGGAGATTTAGCAGCCTTTTCCTTACTTTTGCAGCCATGCAAAAAACAGTTGCCTTACATACCCTCGGCTGCAAGCTCAATTTCAGTGAAACCACTGCACTAGGGCGTATGCTGGAGAATGATGGCTTTGCCAAAAGAGATTTTGATGAAGTGGCAGATGTGTATGTAATAAATACTTGCTCTGTTACCGAAAATGCTGATAGAGAGTGCCGCCAAATTGTTCGAAAAATACAACGCAAAGCACCCGAAGCATTGGTAGTAATTACTGGCTGCTATGCACAATTAAAACCAAAAGAAATAGCCGAAATACCTGGTGTAGATTTGGTATTGGGTGCAGCAGAAAAATTTAATATTGCGCAGCATTTAAAAGAAATTTCAAAAAACGATCCTACAAAAATTTGCAGTTGCGATGTAGAAGATGTGAATGTATTTGTACCATCGCACTCCGTAAATGAACGTACAAGAATATTTTTAAAAGTGCAAGATGGTTGTGATTACAATTGTAGTTTTTGTACCATACCTATGGCAAGAGGCAAGAGCCGTAGCGATGAAATAAATAATATTATTGAAAATGTAAAAGCCATAGCAGCAGGCGGTGCAAAAGAAATTGTACTCACCGGCATAAACCTTGGCGATTTTGGAAAAGGATACACCGGTGGTAAAAAGCATGGCGAAAATTTCTTTGACCTCATACAAGAACTGGATGCATTAGAGGGAATAGAACGTTATCGTATTTCATCCATTGAACCAAATTTATTGAGCAATGAAATTATAGAATTTGTGAGCAATAGCAAACATTTTATGCCACATTTTCATATACCATTGCAAAGCGGTAGCAACAATACATTGGCCGCAATGCGCCGCAGGTATAAAAAAGAATTGTATGCAGAAAAAATTGGTTTGATAAAATTATTAATGCCGCATTGCTGCATTGGAGTAGATGTTATTGTGGGTTTCCCCAGCGAAACAAAAGAAGACTTTGCAGAAACAGTAGAATTTCTTAGGGGGCTTGATATTTCTTACTTACATGTGTTTACATATTCTGAGAGAGACAATACGCATGCACTTACCATTACACCTGTTGTGCCCATACATGTACGCAACGAACGCAATAAAATTTTGCGTAATCTTAGCTACGAAAAAATGCAAGCATTTACCAACAAACATATTGGACAAACAAGAAAAGTATTGTTTGAGCATGTAAATAAAAACGGCATGATGGAAGGCTATTCTGATAACTACATCAAAATATCTGCGCCGTATAAACAAGAATGGGAGAATAAAATTGTAGACTGGAAAATATAATTATTAAATATTTATATTTCAATGCCGTTAAGTTAGGGAAAATAAAGAGTGGCGGGTGGGACACCCGCCACGGCTCTACGCCGCTGTGGCTGTTCCACCCACAGCGTTAACTTAACTGCATTGATTTATACTTCCAAATTTTTTTGTAAAAACAAACCATATTTTTGTAAAACAAATTCTTTTTAATGAAGCCAAAAATAGCCATCATAATGGGAAGTAAAAGCGATTTGCCTATCATGCAAAGTGCTGCTGACATTATACAAGAATTCGGCGTAGCTTATGATATCAATATTGTATCTGCACACCGTACACCTGAGCGTATGCGCAATTTTGCAATAGATGCAAAAGCAAATGGCATACATGTGATAATTGCAGGGGCTGGTGGTGCTGCACATTTGCCAGGTATGGTAGCCGCATATACTACTTTGCCTGTAATTGGCGTACCTGTAAAATCTTCTAACTCTATAGATGGATGGGACTCTGTTTTGTCAATCCTTCAAATGCCGAATGGCGTACCGGTAGCTACTGTAGCACTAAACGGTGCAAAAAATGCAGGCATGCTTGCGGTTCAAATTTTAGCAATAACTGATGATGTGCTAGCAAAAAAACTAGCAGATTACAAAATAAAAATGGAGCAAGATGTTTTAAAAATGGCTGAAGAGATAAAATAAAAGAACATTATGCATGTAGATGTTCAAATAAACGATACTTGGAAAACAGCCTTAAAAGCGCAATTTGAACTCCCCTATTTTCAAGATATCGTACATTTTTTAAAAACAGAAAAAGATGCGGGTAAAACCATTTATCCCCCAGGTAAATTAATTTTTAATGCATTTAACTTAACCCCTTTTGATACTGTAAAAGTGGTTATACTAGGGCAAGACCCTTACCATGGTACTGGGCAAGCTCATGGGCTTAGTTTTTCTGTATTACCTGGCATAAAACCTCCTCCATCTTTGGTTAATATTTTTAAGGAACTGAAATCTGATATTGGCTTAGATATGCCCAATAATTTTGGAGACCTCACACATTGGGCAAAACAAGGTGTGTTACTTTTAAATACCGCATTAACAGTCAGGGCAGGCGAACCGTTTAGCCATGCAAAAACGGGTTGGTCAAAATTTACTGATGCAGTAATAGAAACAATTTCTGATAAAAAAGAAAATATAATTTTTATATTGTGGGGTAAATTTGCACAAGAAAAAATTTCATTGATAGACACAGGAAAACATTTTATTTTAGGTTCAGCTCATCCATCACCGTTTTCTGCTCACAAGGGTTTTTTGGGTTGTAAACATTTTTCTAGAACAAACGAGCTATTGGTAAAAACAAAACAACAACCCATAGACTGGAATATTAAATTATAAATACATGACATTTTTAAAAAATATTTTTGCAAGGATTTGGTCTTTATGGGGGTTGATAAGTTTTGTGATAACTTTTCTAATAATTATTGGTCCATCTATGCTTTCGTATTTGTATAAAGATGAAAAAGAAGGGCAAGATTATTTTATAAAAATTTCCAAAATATGGATAGACATTTGGCTTTGGCTTATACTCTGCCCATTAAAAGTAAAAGGCAGAGAAAATTTTGAGCAAAATAAAAATTATATAGTTGTATATAACCATAATGCTTTTTTAGATGTGCCATTATCTGCACCTTATGTACCAGGAGGCAATAAAACTATTGCTAAAGATTCTTTTTTAAAAATACCAATGTTTGCCTGGTTTTACAAGCGTGGCGGCATAATGGTAAACAGAAAAGATGAAAAAAGCAGGGTGAGAAGTTATGAGGCTATGAAACAGACGTTACAAAAAGGCATGCATATGTGCCTATATCCAGAAGGCACAAGAAACAGAACAGATAAGCCATTGAAGGCATTTTATGATGGTGCTTTTAAATTGGCCGTAGATAGTAAAAAAGCAATTATTCCTTGTGTAATATTGGGTACAAAAAAAGCAATGCCGATACATAAAACTTTTTACCTGCTCCCAACTAAACTAACTATGATTTTTTTACCACCTGTTTCCTCTGAAAATACAGATGTAAAAAGCCTTAATCATAAAGTACATGATATGATGCTAAAAGTTATTGAAAGCCAGCCATAAATTAAAAATCAGAAAAAGTCCTTGTTCTATTCACTTTAAGATCCCTAAGTATTGGAGATTTAGGACTTATACTTATGCTAAAAGAACGTGAAAGCCCTACGGGTGTAATGTTAATAGCCATTTGCCAGCAGTGTAAATCTCTTGATAAAAACATGGTTAGAAAAGCTAGCTTCTTATTGGTAATATCGTAAGAACCATTGCCACCAATTTTCCATTTGGGAGTAAGATTTGCAGAGGCATTAAAAGTTAAACCTTGTGTAAGGGTAGATTTGAAGGCTGAAATTTGTCTTTCAAAACTTTTAGAAAGTACCAAGGAATAAGAAAAACTAAGTTCCCATGGTATTTCAAAATCGGCAAATTCTGCTGGGTTATTTCTTACATAAGTTGCGTCTCTTTGAAAATCATCTTGCGTACCAAAATCTTGGTTTGCATTATTGGTTATGGGTACATTTTTAGTTTTCTTAGATTTATCACCGCCTTTAAAACTCGTTTGTAAGCTTACATTAGCGGTTGTTAAACGACCGAGGCTAAATTTATTCCCTAAAATTAATTTGTTTATAGGTTGTCCATTCTCACCAAATTCGTAAGGTTCAAAATTGGCAGAGGCACTCAAATTAAACTTTTCAAACAAATTAGTATTTGCAGATATTGGTATGTTTGATAGTTTAATAGAATCTGCTAAAAAATTATACGATGCACCAATACTAAGCCCATCTAATATACTAACCTTTCTATCTGCTTTAGCACTGGTATCACCTTTATTTCTAATCTTCATGGCAAGGGTATTCCTAAGATCAAAACTCATACCGCCAAATTTTTGATTGGAAAATGCACCATACAAACTACCCTCATAATAAGATGTTGGTCTTGTATTACCCAAAGCATCTATTTTAGCATCATAATAATTTTTAGCATTAAAGTTAGGCGAATAGTTTATGGATAATGAGGGTGTCATTTCGTGCCGTATTGCTTTTACCCTACTTTTTTGTTTAAAACCAAATACACCAAATATGCGGGTAGAAGCCGATAACCCAAAAGTCATTTGCCTTGCTGTGTATAAACCGCTGGTTAATGATACAGTATCATATTTGTTTGTAGATCTATTAAATTGTTTTTTTATTTTATTTTGTGCCCAGTTTTCACTGTATGTAACTGATGGTGATAATTGCAATGCCCCTAGCGGTGGTAAAGAAAGCGTGATTGGAATATTATGCTGTGCACCATATTGCAAATTTTTGAGCATTTGTTTTCCCACCGCCACAGCTGTATCATAAAATGAAGTACTAGACCTGGTATTACCCACATATCCTATTCCAATATTTTCGTACCATTTTATATCCCCTACAGATTCTTTTTTACGAAATGGATATTGCGTACTAATGCTGAATGCAATATCTGGTAAATTAACATTGTATAATTTGGTTACATTATTTTGATTGTGCGTGGCACTAACAACAATATTATATGGTTTATTTTTTTTAGACCAATCTTTAGTAAATGTAATAGACGAACCCAGTTGGTTATTAAAATTCTGGTTAGCATTATTTACCAATTGTTTATTGTAAATGCTGCTTTGTAAATGCACCCCAGCCGTAAAAGCCACACCCGGCCTTGCTTTACTATCGGCAGTATGATTCCAGTCTACATTATAAGAAAGCTGCTTTGGCTGATCTAAAGGATGAAAATTTTGAAAATCGAGTTGAAAACTACCTTGGTAATGATACCGCTTAAAATACCTTGGGTTTAATTTTAAATTCCAACTACCATAAGAGTATATTGTACCACGAGCTATTACATCCCATGTTTGGTTTATAATTCTATAGTAGCCTAAGTTTTCTAAGGCTAGGCCACGCTGCTCATCGGCAGTAAATGTAGGTGCTAGCAGACCTGAGCGCCTACCCTGCTTTAAAGGAAAAATACCAAAAGGTAATGATATTGGCAGTGGCACACCTTCAAACTCAGGATGCACAGGGCCTGTATATGCCCATTTTTTATTTATAAATTTTGCTTTTTTTGCAATAAAAGCAAAGTGAGGCGTGTCTAAATTACAAGTTGTAAATCTTGTACGAAAAGCATAAAAAACAGAAGTATCTGCTTTCTTTATTTTTTCTCCATATACAAACATTTCCCCCTGTTTGGTATAAGTACCTTTGGTTATTCCTTTGCCTGTTTTCATGTCAAAGCGCACAGTATCCATCACAGATATTACATCATTTTGAGTAAAAAGTGGATAAGATATCACTTTGCCAGTACTATCTTTTTTTAAGAATGCACTTACCACACTTGTTTTTTGATTAAACTCAATTAATGGTGCAACTAAGTTGTTTTCCTCATACTTTACCGAAGATACTTTGCCATAAAGGTATATTTTTTCGGATGGTACATCTATAACCATAGAATCATCTGCATGGTAAACAACAGGAGATGATAACGAATCTTTAGATCTTTTAAAAGCGAAAGTATCTGCCGTTTGTATAAAATTACTATCCTCAAGTACAATTTTTTTCTTTTCTTCGCTCATAGAAGGTACTCTAAGGCTATCACTTTTCTTTATTGGTTCTATTTTATTTGTATCAATTTTTATTTGAGGAGGTGGTGTATCTACAATATTATGTGAAAAAACATAGTCATTATGCGCAAATTTTGCAAAACTATTAAAATGATACGTTAATAATAGCAATAGCGGTAGGCACCACCAAGTGAAAATGTTTTTTGCCTTACCTTTGTTACTATACTTCATAAATGAGAAAGCGCAAAAATAGCTATTAAAATTTTATGATAAATTGTTTACAATAATTATAACAAAAACCAATAACCTTACTAATTATAATATGCTTAAAAAAGGAATACTGCTATTTGGTTGCATATGTACACTAGGTGCTTATACTAACGAATGTGCTGCACAGGGTAAAAAATTAAAAACGATTGTAGTGGATGCTGGGCACGGGGGCATTGACCCTGGAGCTCATGCTATATATGAGGGTTCACTCAAATCTTATGAAAAAGATATAACATTAGCTATTTCGTTAAAATTGGTTGCAGAGTTAAAAAAACAATTGCCCGATGTAAAAGTAGTTCCCACAAGAACTACTGATGTATTCCATAATGTAAATGAAAAAGCCAGAATTGCTAACGATGCAAAAGGAGATCTTTTCTTATGTATACATGCAGATTCTCAAAATCCTAAAAGAGGGCGTAGGCTTGTTGGAACAAAAACTGTAACCCGTTATAAAGTTTACTATACTGGAAAGGGGAGAAAAAAAGTAAAACATTCTGAACCCTATGATGTAGAAATTCCTGAATATGAAACTTACATTATGCCTGGTACAGCCAATGGCACTTCTGTTTATATTTTTGCCGCACATAAAACAAGTGATAAGCTAAAAGCAATAATGGAAGGACAAGAAGAAGTACAGCTCGAAGATGGGGATTCCACGGCTGCACTTGTGGATTACAAATCGCCAGAATTTAGACAACTAGCCCAGATTTATGCAAAATTGTATCAAGAAAAAAGTGACTTAATAGCAACATATGTAAATGATGAAGTAGATGCTACAGGAAGGCGTGCACTAGGTGTTAACCAAAGGCAAGTTGGTATTAGAGTTTTATCTGGAACTAAAATGCCAGCAATTTTAGTAGAGACAGGATTTTTAAATAATCCAGAAGATGAGCGATACCTTAGAAGTGAAAAAGGGCAACAGGAGATTTCAGAAGCTATTACAAAAGCAGTAATAAAATACAAAGCACAGCTCGAAAAAAAATAGAGCATAATTTTTTAGTATAATATAAAAAAGTAACAATTGAAAATTTCTAACGAAACCAAAGTAGGCGCTATTTCTGTAATAGCATTTGCATTACTCATATTGGGTTTTAATTTTTTAAAAGGCAAAACATTGTGGAGCAATGATAGCATTATCAGTGGTAAATATAGCAATGTACAGGGTTTGCAAGTTTCTAATCCAGTTATTATAAATGGTATGCAGGTAGGTACTGTGTATAAAATTAGTAGTCAAAAAGACATGCGGGAAATATTAGTGGCAATGACGATTACAAAAGATATAAATATTCCTACTAACTCTACTGCCACTATAAAATCTAGTTTACTGGGTACGCCAAGTATTGAAATAGCTTTGGGAAATTCTACAGAATTCATAAAAAATAAAGGCACAATTTTAACAGATAATAGCGCAGGTGTAATAGATGATGTACTTAAAAAAGTAGATCCTGTTTTATACCAAATGAAAAATGCATTGGGTTCTGTAGATACATTAATAGATAGTTTTAATAGTATTGTAGACCCAGCTGCAAAAAATAATATTGCTACAGCCTTAGCAAACCTAAATAGAATAACAGCATCTTTATTGGCATCTGGCGCTTCGCTAAATGCTATACTGAATAACCAAACAGGTGCACTTGCAAAAACGCTTAATAATGCTAGCTCTATTACGGGAAATTTTGCCTCCAATAATGATAAAATAAATGGAGTATTTAGTAACCTTGATAAAACTACTACCAAGTTGGCAAATTTAGATTTACAATTAACTTTAGACTCCTTAAATAATACAATTAGTGCACTTAAAAATTTAGTAACCACAATAAGCGATGATAAAGGCACTATAGGAAAACTACTTAATGACCCTACGTTATACAAAAATTTTGCATCTACAGGTAATAAACTCAATTTGTTATTAGATGATGTGCGTACAAATCCAAAAAGATATATCAACATTTCATTATTTGGCAAAAAACACAATAATAACCCCTTGTTATTACCCGTGCCAGATACTATAAACAGTCCGTATTTTGTAGAACAAATAAAGTAGGGTAAAGGGCTGAAGATTGTTGAAAATTGTTGAAAAGTTAAAGATTGATGAGAGTAAAAAAATAATCTTTTTTTTATAAAATTAGACTGGTTTCACTTTTTAGCTCTCATAAACATTATCACTTCATTAAGATTTTTATGTTTCACTTTGTATTTTCAAAATAAAATAAATGACTAAAAGTTTACGTATTATTTTTTGGCTAATAATGCTATTTGTTTCCCCACAAATATTTGCACAAGCCATACCAATAGATAGTACTAAAAGGATTGAAATAATAAATGGCAATAGCATACGGTTTATAACCCTCGATGATTCTACTGGCCTTAGAACACTAGCTGGAAATGCAATAGTAAAACAAGGCAACACCAAGCTATCTGGTGACAGTATTGTAATAAATACCCGTACCAACTTAGCCGAAGTATTTGGTCATGTACATATAAATGATGCAGATACAGTAAACACCTATGCAGATTATCTAAAATATATTGGCAAAGAAAGAATTGCCTACTTGAAACGCAATGTAAAACTCACTGATGGCAAAGCAAGTTTAGTTACAAACGATTTGGAGTATAATGTAGCCACTGGTGTAGCCATATACAAGGGTGGAGGTAAGGTTATAAATGGCACATCTGTTCTTACCAGTACCGATGCCATTTACTATTCTGATACCAAAGATGTATTTTTTAAAAAACAAGTACACTTAGTGGACCCAAAATACGATATTAAAGCCGATAGCCTCCGCTATAATACTGGATTCAAAGTAGCCACACTTATATCTCCTACCCTAGTAAAAACAAAAGATGGTAAAATTATACGCTCTAAAAATGGCACCTATAATTTGCAAACTGGCGAGGCGCAATTTTTTGACAGAACAATGATTACTGACAGTACCACATCTGCTATTGCCGACGAAATGTTTTTTGAAGAAAAAACAGGCATTGCTATTTTAAACGGAAGAGCAAAATTTGTAGATAGCGCAAACCATATGATTGTAATTGCCAACAGAATTGAAACAAATAGAAAAACAAATTCATTTTTAGCTACACAAAAACCTGTAGTTATAATCGTAAAAGATAAAGACAGCACCTACATAGCGGCGGATACGTTGTTCTCAGGCTTGCGCAAATATGATACTAGTTTTAATAAAATGGTAACAACAAAAGATACCGTAAAAAATAAAAAAATAGTTTTAGCCAGTAGTACAAAAAATAGAAAAGAAAATGAAATTAATAATGATAAAATAAATTTGGATACTACAAAAAATACTTCCACCGCTACAGATGAATTTGCAAAAACACTGGAAAATGCAAACCCAAAAAATGTACCAAAAACGGATTCAATAATACCTAAAACAACTAACCAACCTAGTTCTGAAAGCGCCGTACTAAAAGACAGCACTAATAATTTGTACACTAAAATTGACACTGTAAATAACAAGCAATTATACAATAAAACCCCGCAAGATAGCATCAGGTATATTTTAGGGTATAACCATGTGCGCATATATAACGATAGCTCACAGGCTGTATGCGATAGTATGTATTACAGTTCCGAAGATTCTGTTTTTAGAATGTTTAGAAACCCAATAGTATGGAAAGAGAAAAACCAAATAATGGGCGACACCATGTACCTCTTTACAGAAAAGCAACAACCAAAACGTATTTATGTTTTCAATAATAGTATTGTAATAAACCAACAAAACCCAGCCATGTACAACCAAGGTGGGGGGCGCACATTAAATGCATATTTTATAGAGGGTAAAATAAATTACACCCGCATAAAAGGCTCACCTGCTGAAACTATTTTTTATGCACAAGATGGAGATAGCGCATACGTGGGTATGAACCGCAGTAGTGGCGATGTAGTAGATGTATATTTTGAAAAAGAAGAAGTACGCAAAATAAAATTCATCAATAACGTAGATGGCATAATGTACCCTCTCAATCAAATTCCAAGTGAAAAGAAATACCTACGAAATTTTAAGTGGGAAGATAAACGAAGACCAAAAAATAAATTAGAATTGTTTGAATAAATACCAATAAGCTAAAATTTATTTACTGGACATTTCAATCTTTTACTTTTTCCTGCAATCCGTGTTTCACTATTATTTAATCTCTTACTTACTCTTACTCCTGAAAATTGATACCAATCTTTTGTTTTTGGATTACCCCTCTGTGTGCCGCTAGTGGGATAGGCAGGTGCATTAGCTAACTCATCTCCTCTGTAAGCAAGCTCTACAGCGTTTGGTCCTCTCGCTGCAAGTAAAATATTATAATCTACATAGTTGGCACTCACATCATCCAAATAATCTGTAAATAATTTTCTTAAACCTACCTCTACTCCTACTTGCCAATTATCATTTAATTGTACTTTTAAGCCAGCGCCAAATGGAATGGCAAATTGTGTAAGTGAATAGGATTTACTATCGGGAAACTGTGGCAACCCCTGCCCCTCCATACTTAGCGGTTTAAGAAAAGTTTTATTACCAGATCTATCGTAAGTATACGGATTGAAATGATACATGGCCACAGCAGCAAAAAAGTAAGGTGTAAGGCTTTTACCTTCAAGTTTAAATAAATTATATTCTACTCCAAGATGCATTTCTGTAATGGCAGATTTAAAACTGAGGTTACGAAACTCAATTCCTTTAGCTGTAGTATTTTTAGAATCATTCCCTTCCACTTTACCATAACTAAAGGCTGAACGCAAAATAAATTTGTTGCTTATTTCATACAACACACCTAAGCCAGCAGCAGGTTTAGATTGATTTAAAGTAATACGCTTGCCTTGTAAATCGCCTTGGTAAGAAGAGATTCCTACAAGGGCGGTAATGTGAAATTTTTGAGCAAATACTAAACACGGCATTACAGCCAACAACAAGTGGATAAGATATTTCATACAGTAAATAATTTATGTAAATGTTGTCACTATTGCATTTCCAAAAACCATTCCAAACAAAAAAATAAGATTGTTAAAACTTACTTATCCTACATTTTACTTTGTTTAATGGTCTAAAATGTGGAAATCTATTTTAAATCGTTTTACAACTTTCTAAGAAGCTGTTTAAAAACAAAGAAATAAATAATAACTACAGGTTTGTATCTTTACTTAAACTATTTATTGTATGCGAAATTTAACTCTAATTTTTGTTTTACTAATTCAAAGTAAAATCACCTTACATGCGCAACAAATAAATAATATAATACCAAAGCCACAACTAGTGAAGCTTTTAAAAACCGATGCAGTTGTTATCAAAAACGGTCTTTTTATTAAAACTGATGAAGTATTCAAAAGTCAGGCTATTTATTTGCAACAACAATTAAAAGCCCAGTGCAACATTTCATTAGGCATTATAGAAAAAAATGCCACAAAAACGAAAGCTAGTATTTTACTACAAACAGATAGTATAAATATTACACAGCCAGAAATGTATATACTGGAAATAAAAAACCAACAAGTAATTTTAAAAGCAAAAACGGTACGTGGTTATATAAATGGTATGCAAACATTGTTGCAGTTATTTCTTTTACAATCAGCTGCTACTGTAGCTCTGCCTGCTTGCAGCATCACAGATTTTCCACGCTTTATGTATAGAGGCATGCACCTAGATGTGGTAAGGCATTTCTTTTCTACTGCCTATATAAAAAAATATATTGACTACCTTACTTTTCACAAATTCAATACCTTTCACTGGCACTTAACCGACGACCAAGGTTGGCGTATAGAAATACTTTCATATCCAAAACTTAACAGTGTTGCTTCTTGGCGTGACTCTACATTAATTGGGCATTTTAAAGATTCTCCCATCGTATATCAGCATGAGCGTTATGGTGGTTACTATACTAGAAAAGAAGTAAAAGAAATTATTGAGTATGCCAATATAAGAGGTATAACCATTATACCAGAAATAGATATACCTGGGCATAGCCGTGCTACTATTACTGCATACCCAGAGCTAAGCACCGACCCCGCAGCCAAATGGGGCGTAGCTGCCACGTGGGGAATGTATAACCGACAAAACAATGTACTGGCTCCTACCCCAGCTACGTTTACTTTTTTACAAAAAATATTTAATGAAGTAGCAGATCTTTTTCCATCGGAATATATACATGTAGGTGGTGACGAGTGTAGCAAAATGTGGTGGAAAAAAAGTGAACCCACTAAAGCGTTTATGAAACAAAAAGGTTTGAAAGATGAAGTAGCATTGCAAACTTATTTTATTGAACAGGTAAGCAGCTACCTCAAACAAAAAAATAAAAAAGTAATTGGTTGGCACGAAATTATGGAAGGAAAGTTAGACACATCTACCATAGTTATGAATTGGAGCAACGATGCCAAGGCTATAGAAGCCGCTAGCAAGGGTTTTTCTGTGATAATGACTCCTGGCAAACCTTATTATTTTGACCACTACCAGTCAAAGGACCCTAAAGATAGTTTAGCCATACATGGCTATAACCCACTGGAAGCTGTTTACCAATATGACCCCTTACCTGCATCTATTGTAAAAAAAGGATTGGCAAATAAAATTTTAGGTGCACAAGCAAATGTATGGACAGAGTATATGGGTTACAGTACCAAAGTAGACTATATGGTTTTTCCACGTATGACTGCTTTATCCGAATCGTTATGGACAAACCCTGCACAAAAGAATTATAGCAATTTTTTACAACGATTAAAAGCAAATATTATTCCTAGGTATCAATTTTGGAATAGCAGTTGGTTTAAAGATTATGAGAAGTGGGATGTGGGGAGGTAAAATGAAAAACAGATAAATTAATTTTGCCAGCTAAGGCAATATTACAATCTTCCCTGTCTCCAGTTTCCTATTATTTACATCATACAATTTGTAAACAATTACACCTGCATTAAAAGTAGACAAATCTATTTTTGTTGGTAACGTTGCATAGCTCTTAATTAAGCGGCCAGTAATATCAAAAAATTGCAAGCGGCTATTGGGCGATAAACCTTGTTGCAGCATATAATTTAGAGTGCCCGTTTTGCTTACAGGGTTGGGGTAAAAAATAATACTTTGTTTGCCAGATGTGAGCACAGAAATAATATCAGTATAAACAATGCTGCCATTTTTTAATAATAGTTTTGCCCTAAAATAAGTTGTACCATTTTCCAATTCATTTACAAGTTGAGTGTAAATAAGGTTATTGCCTATTACTTTTACTGAGCCATAGTATTTTTTAAATTGTCCAACTGACGATAGTTTTTCAAAAAAAATACTATCAACATAACCAGCCACACTCAGTTCCAGTATAAGGTCTAGCTTATTACCATCGAGTAAATTATAGTTTAGCGTTTTGTAAAAACAATTTACGCCTTGCAATTCTATATTGAAAGCAATGCTACGAGCAGTAGGTAGGCTGTTGCTTAACATTGGCTCTACAGCATAAACCAACGAGGGATAGGTGGAGCGTTTAAAAACATTAAATGTGTCGGTAACTGTTAATATGGGTTTTAAAAAAGCACTATCTATAAGCGAATAAATTTTATAGCCACTTGCATACACATGCTTATTCCACGATAGTCGAAATGAATCTGCACATACAAAATCTACATTAGGTCTTACAACTTTGCTTATGATAAAGTTTTTAGATAAAAATGTACCGAATGTAGTTTCCATTTTTAAAACGGCTGTGCTATTGGTATCTTTTATTTGCCATGCATATTTATTGGTATATACTTTTAGAGCTTGTTTTAGTAATTGCCAATTTGTACCATTGTTATAACTAATAAATAAATTACCCATTTGGTTTGTATCTGCAACAAAGGTTTTCCATTTTATAGTAAGCATTTCATTCTCTGCCCTGTTTACATCCGATGCATGCTGTGGATTTATAAATGCAAATGTATTCAGCGTATCTACATTGTATGCAATGCAAAATGGCAAAGAAGTATTAACAATATTTGTACCTAACACTTTTATTTGATAACTACCAGCAGTGGGCAATACAATACTTATTTGTTCGGCTGTATTTAAAGAATCTCTTTTGCGAATTGGCAATTTTGCTAAAGAATCGGCATTAGCAAAAGTACTTAACACCCAAGGCTTGTAAATTATACCAGTACTTATTTCTTGCAATTCAATATCTACATCATTTACTATGGCTTTATTATTGTTTATGGTAGCATTACTATCTGTATAGGTCATAGTAATTTTTAATTGCGCTGCATTGGCTGGCACGACTATATTTTTTGTCCATACTTGGCTTTGTGTTATTATACTTACATCATATTTTTTTTGTTGCAATGCGCTTACAGCAGCATAACTATTTACTAAGCCATAACCTGTTTTGTAATCAATTCCAGTTTTGTACACATCGTCGGCAGTATTAAACATTATTGCTTTTATAAGCAATGCTGTTGGCAATACTTGGCTATTGCTATCGGCATATACTTGTTGCATTACAGCTATTGCACCAGTAACAATAGCGGCTGCATCACTTGTTCCATTAGGCCCTAACGCTACCAACTGTGGTGCAAGCCTACCATCATATATTGGCCCTGCGGAGCTTTCAGCTGCCACATCACCAGCAATATCTACCGCACCAACTGTAATTATATTTTTAGCCATTTTAAAATTACCCGTAATGTTTGCGTAAGTAGGTATATTCTTGTATATGCCATCAGGTGCAAAAGAAAGCCCTTTATTTCCCGCAGAAAATATATGGAGTATATTTTTATTTTGCCATGTCTGCACATCATAACTTACAGCTTCAGCACCATAAAATTGTTGTGGTATGGTACCATAAGAATGGTTTTGTACGGTTACTTTATTTGTATTTAAAATAGCAGCATCATCTGCAAATAAATTAGAAAAAGTACTAGAGAAAAACTTGGCAGCATTAGCCATCCCTCTCCCATCGTAAAAACTATTTCCAGCACCTCCAATTATGGAAGATATAACCGTAGCGTGCTCTTCTACTTTGGTTGCAGCAATGCTAGAAGGTACTACCCGCTTATAAATATCCAAATCGTTTATCTCAACATTATTTTCTTTTACACCAACTACTATATTTTTTCCATTAGCGTTGGGTATGGTATAATCGAGTATGTTTATGCCATTAAAACTTCTGTCATAACCAATAATGCTTATTTCTGTTTTAGGAGAAATATACTCATCTATAAAAATGACTTCGCTCAATGAAATTATTTTCTCTAAAATAAATTTATGGCTGCATTGCACTACGATTGAGTTAGAAGCTTTATCAATTCTAACTATAGTTAAATTTTTACATTTACTTTTTAATGCATACAACAAAGAATCAACAGAAGAGGCTGATAAAATATAATGATGAACTGTTTCGCTATTTTTACTTTTCTGTTCAAGCGTAGGAGAAAACTTCCAAGTATTATTAGCTGCATCTATTTTTGCAAGCTTGCTTATTTCATTGTAAGCAGTTTTATCATCAATTTTAATAATTGCTGCATGTTCCGTTAAACGTCTTACAATATTGATATTTAGAGGTATTTTTTTCCATTGTGCTACATAATATGTACCTGTACATGTATACGAAAGCTTTTCAGATTCAACATTTTTTTGCAATTCAATATCTATATACTTGTTTACATTTTCTTGTGCAAAAGAAAACAGTGGTGCTAAGAAAAGAAAATAAATACATAAAAATTGTATGTAATTTCTTTTACCTAAAAAAATGTTTATAAACATTATACGTGTAGTGTACATGAAAAATAATGAATGATAAAAGTACAAAATCCCTTTCCAAAAATGGAAAGGGATTTTGATATAGAGAAACCGAAATTAAATTAGTAAACATAGTTTAATGCTACACCATCTGTTGATGTAATCACTGGACTGCCATTTGTACAAGCCATCATCCAAGAATTGTATGAACCACTCACAGTTGTTGGAGTACCTGGAATATAGACTGCACCAATACCTGCTGAACCTTCATTAGAATTTTGTCCACAACTTGCTCTGCTCATATAATCTGTATGGCGGAAACCAATACAGTGTCCTATTTCATGCGCTATAACTTCATCTGCTTTATCAGTAGTATTTAGGTAAGTGGTAGCGCAACTGCTTGTGCTAAGTGTAAAACCTGGCGATGGATTGCCACCTGTAGGAAAACCAGATGCTTGCCCCAAAATACAACCCCCATTAGAGGCTGTACCCAAAGCCCTGCCAGTAATTACGATATTACCACCAGTGCTAACTCTTGAGAAAGAAATTCGTAAACCTAAGTTATTGTACCTTGCCAATGCATTATTTAAAGCGGTGGAATAATATGAGGGAAAGCCAGAGCCCAAACGAACTGTGATAACTCTAGTAGCTGTTCCTGGTGTGCTCACAACATTTGTTGTACGATAATGCTCACTGTTTGCAACAATCAATTCATTCTCGGGGTTTACACCTACCATTTCTTGCAATTGTGCTTTGCTTAATAGAATATCTCCTTCTATTAAATAATCTCCATCAGCAGTTTTTTCAGCCCAATTGCCATTAAAGCCAGCAGAAGTTACCAAGCCTCTGTCTTCACTAGATAAACCATTTACAGCCAATTCATCTGTAGATGTTTTTTTACAACTAACAAGTGCTCCCGTAAGCATCAAAGCTAAACAAGAGGAATAAAAAACTTTTTTCATGTTGAATAATTTATTTTGATTAATATAATTTACAAGGCTAAAGTAGTTTTATTATTTTACAAAAAATGACCTTTGTACTAAACAGTTATTTTTTTTGTACTATGCAAGAAATGTAATAAAAACTTCGTCTAAATTAATTTTTCATTTTTAAAATACGAGATAAGTTATTTTCAGAGAAGAATAATACAATAAGTAAAATAGTTTGTAAACATTGAACTACAATTATTATAAAAAAGTAGTTTTTACACTACAACCCCATTTCGTTTTGTTGCATACAGCATTATATATTATTACATCAAAATGACAGTACATCATATTTAAGATTGAAAATTGGCACAATAATTTCTAATCATTTAGATTATCAATTTAAGTATTTCAACATGGGTCAATAATATATCTTATACATTTAAAAGAATATGATGCGAGATTTGGTCATATATAAATTTTATAGCCAGTTATTAATCACAAACATTAAGCTTAGTATAAAATTAAAATAAGTAGATGTACTAAGTATAAATATCAAAATTGAAATAAAACTATCATAAAAAAAGTAGATAACTTAATTGTATTATTTCAATTTTTAATAGTTATTTTCATACTCGAAAATTTTATATCCACAATGCAACAGGTACCTTTTTCGATATCATACCAAATAAATGATTTATTTGAATATAGTGAACAACTTGCACAAGCATTTGGTACGTCTGTACAAAATGGCATTTTACTTTACCCAGCTGAAGTTGCCATTGGCTGTTCAAAATTTTTTAAAATAAATGAATTTATTTCTTTTCAGTTGGCACATTTTCGCTCTACTACAAAAATAGAATTCGACAGATTACCGTCTTTCAATAATCATATAACCATAAGCATACAAGATTTTACATTTGCCAAATGCCCCAAACATAAAGGACTCTGCAGCGAAATACTAATAGACAACAACAGCATAGGCTCTATACAATGCAAAAGTACAAGCATACACGAAACAGTTTTGATAGCTCCAGATACCGAAATAAAAGTAATTTTTGTTTTGCTAAAACAACATTGGATAGAGAATGTATTGAGAGATGAAACAGCAAAAGAAAAGTTTTATAAATACTTAGGTGATAGTAAAGCTAATCTTAGAAAAGAATTTTTAACGCCAGACCAGTTAAAACTAATTTTTGAAATTTTTAACCATAAAAATGATAGTCCCTTAGAAAAAATTTATTACGAAAGCAGGGTTTTAAATTTGTTAGAAAGTTTTTTAACGGATGTGCTCACCAAAGATGAAGCAGATAACCAATTTTTATTTGCCAATGTAGAAGATATAAAAGAAATACAAAAAGCAGAAGTATTTATTACCAATAATATTGACAAACCCTTTGCTGGTGTAGACTATATAAGCAAAATGTGCTTTATGAGTCGCACAAAATTTATAAACCTTTTTCAAAAAGTATATGGTGTAAGCTCTTTTGATTATTACCAAAAGAAAAGATTAAATATGGCTTATGAAGCCCTTAAAACTGGTCAGCATTCTGTGGCAGATATTGCAGGCAATATTGGCTATACAAGTGTGAGCAACTTTACCATTGCTTTTAAAAAAGAATTTGGATTGTTACCAAAAGATTTTTTGTATAAAATGAAGGGGCAAGGTGTGAGTAATTAATTTGGGAAAAAGTTACTTGATAAATTTCCAATTATAGATTCCAAGACTTGTTATACATTTAGGCATTTCCTATAAAAATAACAATTAGTTAAGCAAAGCATTTAACTGCGTTCACAAATACATAAAACTAAATCCTACATTTGCACAAAATATAAAACATGTCTATAACAGTAGCCCAACAAGCACCCGATTTTTCTTTGTTCGATTCAGAAATGAAACCTGTAAAATTGAGCGATTTCAAAAACGAAAAAAATGTATTGATTTTATTTTTTCCTATGGCTTTTACGGGTGTATGCACCGCAGAGTTGTGTGGTGTAAGAGATGATATAGCTAACTACAATAATGTAAATGCGCAAGTACTTGCCATATCGGTAGATTCTACTTTTACATTGGCAAAATTTAAGGAAGAGCAAGGGTATAATTTTCCGATGCTTAGCGATTTTAATAAAGAAACATCTGCAAACTATGGCTGCATATACGAGTCATTTACAGGCATGGGTATGAAGGGTGTAAGCAAACGAGCTGCATTTGTAATAGATAAAGCGGGTATTGTGCAATATGCAGAGGTGCTAGAAAGTGCTGGAGATGTACCCAATTTTGTAGCAATAAATGAAACGTTGAGAAATATAAGCTAGAAAAAACTTACTACAAGGGCACTAAAAAATGAAGCAACAATATTTTTACTTTGTGATTTACTGTCTTTGTAGTTAAATTTCTATTATTTTTTGTATTTTTTATACATAAATATAAAACCAATTGCTTAATTTTACTTAGTTGAAAAAACTACTATACATATTAGTTATATTATTTGGAATAAATTTTACATCATTTGCTCAAAGTCCTGCTGAAATAGAAAATGCTGGTTTGCAAGTAAAATTTATAAAAACTTTTCCAAACCCTGCCTCTACGGTGGTAAATTTTGTGTTTCAAAAAGGCTATAACAGAAGCTACTCCATACAAATACTAAATGCTATAGGCAAACAAATGTATAGAGCAAAGTACATACCTTCATCGCTCACTATAGACCTTAGAGAAGAACACTTCTTTAGAGGTGTTTATATTTACCAACTACTCGACCGAAATAACATAGTAGTAGAATCTGGTAAATTCCTTGTAGTAAATTAATTTCCTTTTTTTTCGCTGTCAATTTGACCAAAAACTTGCATTGGCAATATGTTTGATTATGTAATATGCCATCATTTTTGGGGTAAAGTCCAAAAAATAGCAAAAAAGTACCCAAATCATAAAAATTACAGCAGCAAAAAACGACGACTGTTGTACATTTGCACACATTTTAAAAAATACATTTATGCAGGATACGGAAAGAGAGATACCGATAGAAGAAGAACTAATAAATATAAACGCTGATGCAGATGTGCCTGGCAATACGCACCTTAGTAACCCAGAGGCAGAACCAGGCCATGATACCGAAAAATTAGAGGCTGAAATACAAGAACAAAAAGACAAATACTTACGCCTATTTGCAGAGTTTGATAATTTTAAACGTCGTACTGCCAAAGAGCGTATGGAAATGTTTCAAACAGCAGGTAAGGAAATGGCCATTTCATTATTAGAAGTAGCAGATGATATGGACAGGGCAGAAAAACAAATAGGTGTAAGCGAAGATATTGTACAAGTAAAAGAGGGAGTACAGCTAGTGTTTAATAAATTACGCTCTACCTTACAACAAAAAGGGATTGTACCTATGGTAAGTATAGACACCGATTTTGATGTAGAAAAACATGAAGCCGTAACAGAAATACCAGCAGGTGAAGAAAAGACAGGAAAAGTAGTAGATGAATTGCAAAAAGGGTACTACATGAACGAAAAGTTAATTCGTTTTGCAAAAGTGGTAGTAGGAAAATAAAAACAAATATGCAAATGGGAAAATTTGCCAATTTGCAAAGCCCCCAATAATTAAAAATTTGCATATTTGCAAATTTGCACATTATCAAATTTATGAAGAGAGAATATTACGAAATACTTGGCGTACAAAAAGGAGCGTCTGCCGATGAAATAAAAAAAGCGTATCGCAAAACGGCTATGCAGTTTCACCCAGACCGTAACCCGGGAGATAAAGCAGCAGAAGATAAATTTAAAGAAGCTGCTGAGGCGTACGAAATATTAAACGACCCCGACAAAAAATCGCAGTACGACCGTTTTGGTCACAATGCATTTGCAGGTGGAAGAGGCGGTGGTGGCCAAGGTTTTGGTGGTGCTGGTATGAATATGGATGATATTTTTAGCCAGTTTGGAGATATTTTTGGAGGTGGTGAAAGTTTTTTTGGAGGCAGTAGCAGGCGTGGTGGTGGCGGAGGCGGTAGAGGTACAAGAGGCAGTAACCTTAGGGTAAAAATGAAATTAAACTTTGAAGAAATTGCAAAGGGTGTTACCAAAACCATAAAAGTAAAAAAGAATATAAAATGCGATACCTGCACGGGCAGTGGCGCAAAGGATAGAAATAGTATGCAAACTTGTGGTACATGCGGTGGTAGTGGACAAGTGCGTAGGGTGCAAAATACATTTCTTGGTCAAATGCAAACAGTAACCACCTGCCCTACTTGTAGCGGCGAGGGAAGCACCATAACCGCTAAGTGTGCACCATGTAAAGGACAAGGTACAGTGTATGGCGAAGAAACAGTTACGGTAGACATACCTGCAGGTGTACAAGAAGGAATGCAGCTAAGCGTTACAGGGCGTGGCAATGCTGGAGAGCGTGGCGGTAGCGCTGGCGATTTAATTGTACTTATAGAAGAAGAAGCGCACCCGCAACTTACCCGTGAAGGGTTAAATGTTGGTTACGATTTACATATTTCGTTTCCTGATGCCGTTTTTGGCACACAGGTAGAAGTACCAACTATAGATGGTAGAGCCAAAATAAAAGTACCCGCTGGTACACAAAGTGGTAAAATATTTCGCTTAAAAGGAAAGGGCTTTCCAAATGTAAATAGCTACGAAAAAGGCGACCAATTAATACAAGTAAATATTTGGACCCCGCAGCACGTAAGCCACGATGAGAAAGAGATTTTAGAAAAAATGAATGACTCAAAAAATTTTATGCCAAACCCCGAAAAAAATGACAAATCGTTTTTTGATAAAGTAAGGGAAATGTTTACGTAACATACCATAACGATTAATACCTTTTTAATAATTTGCTTGCAATTTTTTTGCAAGCATTTTTATTTTTAGGGGCTGTGGAATATTAATCTCTACTCAACTTTAGCACGGGCTATGCGTTACTATCTTTTTTGCCCCAAATGCAGGCAAAAAAGGATATCCACTCCTATCCCGCAGCCAATTGAACTTCATATCTTTTATCAACATACAATAAACCCTTGCGATGATTTTTGCCTTTGTTAGCAGCCAACACTATTAAAAACGTTGAAGTAACAGGTCGTTTTCGTGAAGCGTCGTCGTTGTTGGTATGCAGTGCAGGTAGAGCAGCCAAGCGTGCCAACAACACTTGCACGCACTATAAATTTATTTAAGATTGTCACTGGAATTTGTCAAATGGTAACATATTAATTCAGGCGCTATTTCATCAGGTTTGTTTGAATTTCTAAACAATAATTTCTCTAATAGATTTATAGAACGCTGATTATCCCTATGAAGGAATGCTTCAATTTTTTGAACTTTAATTGTATTGAATGTATAGTCAATAACTTTTTCTACAGCTTCTTTCATTATTCCTTGTCCTTGAAAATTTGTCAAAAGTTCATAACCAATTTCACAGTTGTCATTTTCATCTGAAAAACCATAAAGACAAATTGTTCCAACAAATGTATTTCTGTCACTCAAGGTTATTGCCCAATAAAGAGAAATATTTTTATGGATGTTTTCATTAACCTTATGTATGAAATTTCTTGCGTCTTCAATAGTATTGCTTAATTGTCTGTCAAGGTATTTATTTATTTCACTATCAGAGCGCAAAGTAAAAATTTCTTCTTCGTCATTAATTAGTAGCTGCCTTAGCGTGAGCCTTTGAGTTGTTAAAATTGGGAAAGGAGTGAAATATTTGTTTGGCATGCTATCTTTTATTTTGTCTCTTTTGTGAACTCAAATCTACTAATAAACGTTGAGGTAATGGGTCATTTTCGTGAAGGTTCACTGACGCATGTATGCAGCATGGCAAATGTGCAGAAGGGTATATGTACTGTGTATTAGATTTATTATAATTTGCCGTACAGAAAGCCAATGCACAAATGCCATGCATCATTTCTGCACTAGTGTGTTAGTGTTTGGAACTCTGCGCCATTAGGATTAAATAAATGCTGCTGACATCCTTTCTTGTTCTGCATTAGTAATTTTATAACTAGTTGCAATCTTTCTCCAGTCTTTACCAACCGTTAAAATTTCTTTTATTATTTGAGCAGCTTTTACATCTGATAAGCGAAAATTACTCGCTACTTCTCTTGCTAAATCCAAATCAAGTGAGTTATCTGAATCACTGATATTAATACTTAATCCTTTACCATACTCATTCGGATTAATATCATAAGCAGGTGATAGCAACCAACCTTTGTTCGTAAGCAAGAAACCATGATTCCGGAGGTGGTCGTCAGTATTTTTCACAGATATACTAAATACAATTCTACGCCACAGTTCTTCCAAATCTTTTTCCACCATTGCGCCATGTCGTGAAATAAATTCCATTAGTTCAAGATAGCTCGCTCCTACAGCATCTTCTCCGTCTATATGGCCAAGCAATGTCATTGCAGATGCAAAATGAACCCGTTCGCCAGCTGTTGTTCTGTCGAAACGTTTTGTGAGGTAGGTGTGATATTTGTTGTTAAACTGCATCAACTTTCCTTCTGCAACATGTAGCCCTGCAGTTATTGCCAATTGATTTGTTACCATTTCCCAGGCCGCTACATCTTTATCATCGTTCTTGCTAGGAAATTTTGCAATCCACAGATTATTATCTGCATCCATCACACTTGCTTTTGGCCTAGCACCACCTAATGAAGAGCCGGGGGCTATCAACATATCTATCCATTTTAAATATTCTGGGTCGCCTGTATTATCTTCTTCAAATTTTAAACTTGCCTGTTCCAGTTCTCTTAACGATGTCCATGGCGGGGCAGCCATTTCTTTATTGTTGTTTAAGAAAGAACCATTATCATCCAGTTTAAAACGCAATGCACCCATCCTGTGTTCGTCATATACACCCAATAAAAAATCAGACTCCAATAATTTTTTTACAGCCCTGTCTTCCTGTTTTGCTATAGCAGCTTCCCTGCGCTGCATCAACACCCTTCCCCACCTATCGGGGCACGAATCTAAAAAAACACCGAAGTTGGGTTTATCATCCCGTGGATAATATGCTCCAGAATACAATTGCAAATCGGGGTCAATCATTTGAGAAAAACCAGATTTGAGCCATGTATGAACGTATTCAAATGAAAAAGATTCTTTTCCTTTTGCTGGTGATGTGGATAGTACACCCATTAGTATTGGTTTCTCCATACCCTGCCAATGTGCATATACCTGAATTTCTTTTTTTGAGTTTGCTGCCATTGCTGTATTTATTTTTTAGGTGCTCTTTCTTTTATTGTAAGCGCTGCATCTTGTAATTTTCTGCCAAGTATATCATCTGCTGCTACTTTCAGTAAATCTTTTTCCAGGTTCAATACAAAAAGTACCTGAGCATAAGAACCTACAGCAACCCCAGGTATCCCTTTTTCTATTGAAAGTAAGGTTGGCCTACTGATATTTGCTCTTTCTGCTACTTGCTCTGCACTTATTTTACGGCGCAAACGAGCCAGCTTGATATTTTGACCAAATCGTTGCAGGATTTTGGTCGTGCTTGGTAATATCTGAAGCTTTTTACTTTCCATAATGGTAAATATATTTTACAAATATAGTTATTTTTGTAAATAATAATTTACATTATAATAATAATTTATTAAAAGGCTCATACTTAGTAAAATATAAATATTGTAGATTTAGCTCTACTAAATGGATGGGAAATGCAGGGTTATTGAACATCAATAAATTTTAATAACAAGATTTAGTGCTATTTTTATCCTGAAGGTTGTGTAAGCTAAGAGCCTAGGTTCTCCATTGGAGCATATATGCAGCATTGCAAATGTGCGCAAGGGTATATATGCCTCGCATAAGGTTTATTATAATTTGCCGTACAGAAAGCCAACGCACAAAAGCTACGCATCATTTCTGCGCTAGTAGGAGTAAGAAAATTATAGTTTATTTTTTTGCTGTTCATCCTTTCCGATATATTCAAACCAATTAAAATTTCTTTTGTCAATACCTAAGTCTGTCGCAAGTTTAGTGCTATCAATTGGTAAATTTTTGCCTAATTTCCTTTCAAATTTAAACATTGCTACTTTCTTTAATTCAAGGCAACTATCAACAACCTCTGGTAATAATGCAATATTTTGTCCAAGGTATTCCGAAGCAACACTAGGGTATGTTACTCCTTTGAAATTCGTTTTGTCCCAAACGTAATTTGAATATGCTGCACTAATCTTATATTTAAATTCCTCATTCTTTCCTATATCTTTTCGAGCAAATTGGTTACTAAAAAATTTACCCTGCTTCATGTAATGGTCTGCTATCGGCAAATGAATAAATCTCTCAACCTGCTTTTTGAAGGAAGTTTGTGCATATTCACTTTTTAATAAAGCATCATCACTAAAAATCATTTCCATAACTTCAATATCTTCCAATATTTCCCATAGGCTTAGTGTAAATATTTCTTCAATGTTTTCATGTATTTCTAGTTCTTTTAAAACACTTGACGTTTCAAAATATGCCACAGCCCTAGGCACTCTAATTTTGGGTGAAAGTATTGAACCATAAAAAACGGCTTGTTTAGGAATATTCGCTCTACCAAAATTTACATGATTATTGAGTACATCGTTATCGTGTATATAACTAACATCTTCAATCTTATTAAAAATTTCATTTCCCCTATTAATTCTAACTCTATCTATGTACCATCCTTTTCTTAAAATTGCAGTAGGGATAATCTTATCACTCATTTCTACAATGCTTTTATAAATCAACTCATAGTCAACATATTCCAAGTTGTTTTGAATTTGGCCTAGAAATACTAGTGTTGGATTTTCCATTTTGACGATAAGTTTACTTTTGTTGGAGTTCAAATCTAACAAAATTTTCCTACATTTCTTTTGCTCCATTCCTTTCCATCAATGAACTATTACCAGTCTCGCATTTGCCGGGGCATGGTCTCGACCATCCGGTGCGGTATTAAATGCTTTTGTTTTTTGAATATAGTTTTTAATATTTTGGTCGGCTGGTCGCAGACCAAGCCTCGGCACACACGGGTGGGAGGGATGGGTGCATGCTACCAACGGAGGCTAAGTAATTTGCCTTATAGAAAGCCAACAAACAAAACCTTTGTATCATTTCTGTTATTGCGTTTATTTTCTTTTGCGGCTAATAATTTCTTCAAGACCTAGCTTGCAAGTAAGTAAATGCCAACCGCCAAAAACTATAAATATTTTGTCATTATTGTCTAATAATTTATCAACGGTTTGTAATAAAAACTGGTCTCTTATTTCTTTTGAAGTTCTTCCAATTTTTTGAAATTTTCCATTAGGTTCAAATGGATTGGTGGGTTCAAGCTCCGAAATATTAAACGGTCGATTAAGTAGTTGCGCATAATTTGATTTGTAGAAACTAAAAGTTTGCTCTGTTTTTGTTAATGGTATTGCAGCTTTCTTAATTATATAATTTTGAACAAATGCATCATACTTTTTTTCAATTTCAATACTATCTGTAATGTGTCGCCCTTTTAATCCCCACATAAGGCGTTCGGTAATTATGTATGCTAATAACTCACCCTTTGAATAGGTTTTTAGTAGTTCTTTACATTCAAGTTCAACGGTGGGGTCGCCGTCAAATGATTTAATTTTTAAACTGTCGCACAATATTTTTGTTAGTCCAATTTCTCCATCTCTTAATAAGGCATCCTGTTTTGAAGCGTAAACTTTTTTTGATATGTCGCCCCCTTCGTTGATTGCTATATCAGGTTTGAAGGCAAAGAATTTTTTTTCGATTTTTGTGAACATTGGATTTTTTATGTCTGAATCATCTGTCAAATGCGTTACGCCACAAAAGACAACTGTTTTATTTCCGTTTGTGAATTCTAAAGTATATGGATTGGATGGAAGATTCCCCGCAGAGTCTAGTTTTATATTAAGGTAGCTTACTACTGGATAAATGTGGGTAGTGCTATTGTTTACTTTATTGTCCAGCTTTGAGTTGTTACAACCAAAAAGTAAGACGAAAAAAAAAGTTGAGATTAAAATATGTTTCATAATTATTTTGTTGTGCACTTTGCTTTTATTGGTAATTCAAATCTAATAAAATTTTTCTACATGTCCTTTGCACTAATCCTTTCCTTCAATGAAGTATTACCTAGCTCGCATTCGCCTAGGCATGGTCTGTGACCAGCCGGTGGGGTATTAAATGCTTTTGTGTTTTGAAAATAGTTATTAATAATTTGAACGGCTGGTGATTCATTTTTATGCTTTGCGCACTACCGTTTTTATTTCTCTACGATAAAGTTTTATAGTAATACAGCAAACCCAAATTAAAAAAGTTGCAAAACTTATTTTTTGAATTACCGGCAAATAATCAATAAGTCCTTTGCTGTAGTAAACATAATTGTTTAGTACTACAAGTAAAATATTCAAAAGCCCAAATGCAAAAAGCCCGAACCATTTTGTTTTGTACAATCCAATAAAAGTTCCAACTATAGGGATAAATCCAAATAGCGCTGCAAGGTTTATTATTAAGTCATGGTTTATGTTTGTAAACAAAAAAAAGGCGATTGCCATAGCAAGTGTTCCTGAAATTTGAATGGCAAGTTTCAATTTTCTGCCAAGATTAATGTGTTGTGGAAATAGAAACCAAAAAAATGTAAGTGTAAAACAAAGTACAAACATTCCTGTAATTGCAAATGGTTTTGCAGGATTTGGTTGTCCATTAATTGCGTTCTCATTTAGTAGGTTGCACCAATAATTGTTTATCCAACTAAACCCAACAGCATTTTTGTCAATCTGCGAACCGCCCGGATATAAAATTGTTGCAACAATATAAAGTACAATAAAAATTAGAACCCCAAAAATTGGTGTGAGCACTACAATGTTTTTTGATTTGTCAGGTTGTTGTATCAAAAAATTGGTCTTGATTTTATTATGAGGTGGCCTGTTTTTGTTGGCAATTCAAATCTAACAAAATTTTTCTACATGTTTCTTCAAGTAGTCATAAACGATAAAGAAGAATTGCCCATCTCAGCATGTACGGAGTATGAGCGGTATGGGTGCACACAACTAAGGGAGGCAAAAGTCGCCTGTTAATCTCTTTTTCCATCTCTTTTTCCATCTATTGCTTTTGCAGCTTGTTCCATGGCAAGTGCAGCTGCTTCGGCATTTTTATTCATTGCTATATTTGTATTTTCTTCTGCAGTATTGTTTTTTGTATTGGCAGATGCAGTTTTTGCTGCTGCAGCAGATGTTGCTTTTACAATTTTAATAGCTTCTGCATTGGTAGGTAACCCTGCTTCAAATGCTGCAATATCATCTAATTTTTTTTGATGCATAGCATTCGTATAATTGCTATTTATCTCTACTGCACTTTCTTTTATTTTAGCCATCGCTATCCAATTAAAAGTTGCTCCATTAATGGGCATTTTAGCTTTTACTGTAAATCCATTATTGGTAACGGTGTTTATATAAAATTGTGCATCTGCATGCAAAGCGGTAACTGTAACTATTGGGTTGCCTTGTAATTTATTTTTAAAATCATCGCTAAAGGTTACCGTAATTTCATTTCCATTTATAGTTTCAGTACCAAAATCGGATAGGTTAATTATTTTGGTAATCTTTTGTTGTTGTGCATCCAATTCTTTAATTGCATTAATTGTTATGGGAATAATTTCTTGATAATTTACGCCAAATGTAGGGTCTAACGCTTTAATGTAGCCAGCCTCCGCATTGTTTACCCAGCCCCACGAGCTTACCACTTCTGGTATTACTTTTTTCAACTCCTGTGCACTAAAGCCAATATGTACATTCTTATATTCATCTGGCACTTTGGTCCCATCACCTAAACTTTGATTTTTCATTACATACGAAATAGGATTTATTTTTCTTAATTGATTAATGCCATACACCACTGGTTGTATTTTTTCTTTCAATCGTATATCGCTACTTGTATTTAAACCTAAAGTGGTGTAAACCGTTCCCCATCGGTATCCACCATATTTAGTATTAGCTGTACTACCAAGGTCGGCAGAACCATTAGCTCCTATAGGACTAAGGTTATTGCTAAATCCGATATTGCCAAATCCTTCGGTATAGTATTCTGCACTCCCCATACGCCATGTAGTGCCAGCACTGCCGGAGTGTTTGACAGTAAACATGTCAATATCCGCATCAGCCGTAGAAGGATTTAAAACAGTTAAATCTGCAATGGGAGCAATATTGCCCAAATTATCTTGCCCAATACTAACTTGCCCATTACCTGCAATTCGCATACGATTAGGTGCTCCATTAAACCCATCTGCACCAGCTATACTATTAGGAACAGTTGTAGTACAAAACATCATATAGCCATTGTCTTGGTCTAAGTAAATGGAACCAGGATAACCAGTTGCTGCCATATTTCTTTGCCCACCATTATAGTAACTATTAAAAAAAATGTTTGGCCAATCCGATATTAAAGAAATACCTTTCCCTGTAGCAGATCCTTTAAATAAACCTACAGTATTACCTACCACACCTTCTACTTGTACATGTGCTTTATCAGGAGTTGAAGTACCAAAACCACTACGACCACCACCAATAGGAACAATAACACCATAATTACTAGTGCCGCTAGTTGCAAAAAAATAACCACCAACTCTAGTGCCAGCCGAACCTGAAGCAGCTCCAACAACTCCAAAAGAAGTACCCGTATATGAAGTGGCATTAGAACCCCCCCTCACACCTACATAACCACCAGTAAAAAATCCACCATAGCCATAGCCAGGGTTTGTAATGGAAACTCCATTTACTGCTCTTACATCTGTATTTCCAACATAATTCGACAGTGCTTGAATAACATTATCAGTTGTACTATCTTCTACTTGTAATTTGTTAAAAGGGGCAGCAGTTCCTATTCCTACATTCCCATTAGTTTGTTTAATGCGCATACGCTCTTTATTATCTGTACCCAAAACAATATCATTAGCATCGGTAGCGCCTATCCAATTTTCGTTAGCTCCAAGTACGCTCGTACCATAGGTTGGCGGTGCTGCAGGGGTAGTTATGCCAGTATTACCAGTAACCGTCCAACCTTCATTTGCTGCTGTGAGCCTTGTCCATAAAAATCCATTCCAAAAGTAATAACCTGGAGTTACCTTGGTAACACCAGTGCCTGCAGTGGCCCTATTATAAACGAGTAAAGAGGTAGCTGGTGTGGTTACTGGAGCAGCAATGTTTGTAGCAGTTAATATAACTCTAGGCACTAATAAACCATTTGTTGTACTGCTCACATCCAATATGGCCGATGCAGCGGCAGCAGCACCTGTTGTATTTATAGCCACGCCCTGACAAAAGCTAATTTGTGCAATAAGCAATATTATTACTTGGAGCAGAATATTTTTTTTCATTTTGGTAATTTTAATGGTAAAAATTTATGATTACATTTTAGTTGAATATATTTTTTAAGGCGCTACAAATGTAAATGCGATGCGCTTATTAAAATATCATGTAAAAAGGGGATATTTTAAATGAGGTTGATAGGTATTCAATGGTTTCTCAGCAACGTCTTTGCCTTTGTTTCTTTGTTGGTATCTCACATCTACTAAAAAGCATTGAAGTAACAGGTTATTTTCTTGAAGCGCCATCACTTGCGCAGATATGCAGCCTAGGTACATGCGGAAGGGTATATGTGCATTGCATAAACCTCTTTTATAATTTGCAGCACAGAAAGCCAACACACAAAAGCCACGCATCATTTCGCTAGTGGATAATAATTTAAATTCATTTTCTTATTTTTGAAATATGCAATTTGAGAAATATGAGATTAATGCATCTGCATCTTTATTGTTATTTGAATTTAATAGTGTTGGACCAAAGGGCATTATAAAAAAGCAGGTTGAATTTGAAGCATTTCCTCAAAAGCCTACTGTATTTAATATTGGATTTGGCGATGTAGATATTACTGGAAAAATTAATGATTTAGTAATTACAGGAAATGAGGACAGCCAAAAAGTTTTAGCCACTGTAGCCCTCACCGTATTTAAGTTTTTTGAAAAATATCCTTCTCATTATGTGTATGCTACAGGTAGTACAAAAGATAGGTCAAGGCTCTATAGAATGGGCATTGCTAACAACTTAGAAGAAATTTTACTCAGTTTTGATGTATTTGCTCTTTTTGAAAATAAATGGGAAAGATTTGTGAAAGATAAAAATTATGATGAATTTTTAATACGGTTAAAAAGATAAAATAGTACATTTGTAAAAGAAATGAAAAAAGAAAATAACATATCTACACTTACACAATTGGCTAAGCAAACTGCTAAAATAAAAATTAGCAACAGGCTTAACACTGTTGCAGACACCGCCTTTTTTAAGAAAAAAATGGAGAAGGGTGCAAAAACGCTTGCAGTAGCAGGTTTGCCGAAGTAAAATATTTACTAGAATTTCTTTTATAATTTGCCGCACAAGAAAGCCAACACACAAAAGCTATGCATCATTTCTGCGCTAGTGGAGAAGGCAAAGAACCTCTTCTATAATTTGCCGCACAGAAAGCCAACACACAAAAGCCACGCATCATTTCTGCGCTAGTGGATAGGTTTATTATTATTTGCCGTAAGAAAGCCAAAATACAAAACCATTGCATCATTTCACTAGTGTTGGTATCTGCGCCATTACTTATTTAAAAATCTAACTTCACAGGAAGGTGGAATTCATTTTCAATTGGTTTTGGCAAGTATTTTTCTTTGATTGCATCTGAATTGTAGATAATCAAAATTATTTCATTATTAAGTTTAGATTTCCTTAATTTTTTCAAAGCAGAACTTTTTTTTGTTTGAAAAAATGATTCTGCAACATTGAATGCCTCTCCAATTAACTTGCTCGAACCTTTCTCAGCTGTAATATCATGAGCATTAAAATTTTCATTCCCAAATTCTACAGTATAGGAGTCAAAATTTATTTCTTTTATTCTCTTTTCAAACAAACTTTTAATACCAAATAAAATAGTCAAATCGGTCATTATTCTATTGGCAGCTTCAAACAAACTTACGTTTGGGTATGGACCATTTTGTACTTTTTCTCTTTTTAATTTATTCAAAAACCCCAAAACATTTTTTGCTTCAATGTTAATAGGAGAAGTTTTTAGTAAATTAAGATAAAGATTAATAGCTTCATTAATGTTTGATGCCGTTAATTTTCTTGGAATATTTTTTATCATAAATTCTCATTTGTGAGATTTGTTTTACATTTATTGATACTTCAAATCTAACAAAATCTTTCTACATCTCTTTTGCATTAATCCTTTCCATAAATGAAGTATACCTATCTCGCATTTGCCTAGGCATGGTATGTGACCAGCCGGTGCGGCATAAAATGCTTTTATTTTTTTGAAAATAGTTTTTAATAATTTGGTCGGCTGGTCGAAGACCAAGCCTCGGCTCTCATGGGTTTATGGGATGGGCACTCACGATTGTTGTGAGTACCAACGAAGGCGAAGAATATTTTGATTGAAGAGTATGGTTCGTGGGACACGAACCAAGGCGAAGGGGAAGACCAATCCTAGGCACTCACGGGTGGAAGGTATGGGTGCGTACGACCAACGGAGGCTAAGGTCGAAGACCATGCCTCGGCTCTCACGGGTTTGTAGTATGGGCGCTCACGAGAGTTTTGAGTACCAACGAAGGCAAAGATGAAGGCTTAAATGTTTAACGCAATGTTTAAAAACAAAGTTATATTTTTTAAAATAAAATTTTTTCTTTTATTATAACTCTACACCCCATCCGCTTCAATCTACTCCACAATAAAAGCCCAACAATGCTTCTCTGCTCAGCGTAGCCCCGATAGGAATGGAAATAGGCGAGGAACGAAGCCTATTGCAATGGATAGCGGGAAACCAATGTTCATCAATGTTTCACTGCTCATGCTCCAAATCAGTTAGCAGTTTGCAAAAAGCAATTTGCAAAGTACAATTTACAAAAAGCAGTTAGCAAATTACAGCCTGCAAAATAATAAATGATAAATAATAAATGAAACCCCCTACAACACCTGCTTCGCCTTCAACTCCAAATATTTATTAATGGCGTTTACAGTTAGGTTTTCGGGCGAAGATAAAACGGAGAGTATGCCGTAGTGCAAGAGTTCTTTTACGACCATGCGTTTTTCGTAGGCGAGTTTATCGGCAATGGTTTTTACATACACGTCTTCTACATTGTGTGCGGTGGCGGTGCTTAGTTTGGTGAGCTCGGTGTTTTCGAAAAATACCACGAGTAGTAGGTGGTGCTTGGCTATGCTGCGCAGGTAATTTACTTGGCGCTTTAGGCCATTGAGACTTTCGAAATTGGTGAAGAGTATGAGTAGGCTGCGTTGTTTTAGTTTGTTGCGCACTTGCATGTAGAGCATTTCGTAATCGCTCTCCATAAAGTTGGTGCTTTCTTTGTAGAGCACTTGCATAATGTTTTCTCGCTGTATGGGTTTTCTATCGGCGGCTATAATGCTGCCCATTTTATCGGAAAAACTCATGAGCCCAATTTTGTCTTGCTTTTGCAAACAAATATTGCTGAGTGCTAGCG
>JANNVW010000116.1:0-32934 GCA_031408295.1 Ferruginibacter sp. | reverse complement strand
TGGACGGGTAAAGTGTTGATAAGTTTTTTAAATCCCCCTTGGGAATTAATTTAAAAAACTTATCAATGCTTTTCCCGTAAGAAGAAACTTTTGACTATTTTTATAACAAAAAAAGAGTCAACCTATTTCAGGACAAGACAAATTCTAAAACAGCGGAAACTCTAAAAATAATTTGACAGTTTAAATTTGGACGCATTAAGAAAATTCATAGAAAATTACACTTCACTTCCGAAAGACGAATGGAAGCAAATTGTTGAGTGTTTTGTGCAACGGATTGTAGAGAAAGACGAAGTGGTTTTACAAGAAGGTAAAATTTGCAAACACCTTTACTTTGTTGAAAGTGGATTACTTCATTTCTACATTAACAAAGATGGAAATAGCATAACTAAATTTTTTACAGAAGCACCTTATTTCTTTACATCACAAGCAAGTTTTAATGCTCAAAAAACTGCAACTGAAAACATCCAAGCCATAGAAAAGTCTATCATTTGGCAAATTTCTTACAATCAAGTGAATGAGTTATATAAACTTAAAAGTTGGACAGATTTTGCAAGGAAAATAATTCAAGAAGTGCAATTTTTTACAGAAGAAATTTTAGAAGAATTACAAACTGAAACAGCGGAATTTCGCTACGAAAAAATGCTGAAAAATGAGCCTCAACTATTAAAACGTATTCCATTAAAAATATTGGCTTCTTATTTAGGTATTGCCCCACAATCTTTAAGCAGAATTAGGAAAAAACTGACGACTTAACATAGGTGCAGTAGGTTCTCATTTTTAAGATAGAAATTTGTGAAAATTTTTTCATAATCTATCTTAAAAAATGAAACAGAGCAATCATCATTTCAGCTTTACAATTCCAGTAAACACAACAAAAGCCAATGTTTGGCAAACATTAACTGATGTTCAAAATTGGCATCAGTGGGACACTGAAATCATTGAAACAAATCTTGAAGGTGTTTTTGAAAAAGGTGCAAAAGGCACGATGACACCCAAAAAAGGACCGAAATTGAAATTTTATATTTCGGAACTCATCCCTAATCAGTCCTACACATTCAATACCATTATGCCTATTGGGGAACTTGTGATTAGACGCACTATAACACAGACAAACAACGAAATTTATTTTACAGATGATATTGCGTTTACAGGTTTCTTAAAATACATTTTTGGATTTATGCTTGGTGGACAGTTTAGAAAAGTTTTGCCCGAAGTGATGAATAACTTCAAACGAATTGCAGAAAATAAATGAGAACAATAATTGTCTTATGTCTGCTCTGTGTATTTACAAAATTACAAGCACAAACGAAAGAACCTAAACTAACATTTGGAAACGTTAGATTAAGTTTTTTAATTTTCCCACCGTTTAGCCCATTGCTGACGTTGGAAATGAAAACATTTGATAAATTAACAGTTCAGCTAGAAACAAATTTTGTAACCACTCACGGTATAAATTTGAAGTATTTTATAAATGAAAGAATGAATGGACAGTTTGTATTTGTTGGTACTGCATTCTTAGAAAGTGATTTTTTGCGTAAATACAAAAACATAACGTTTTTGCCCTATGCAGGATATGGCTATGCTCATCGTTTTGGTAAATCTAATGCTTGGACTTTTGATAGCAGGTTAGGAATTGGAGTAACTACAAATGCGGACAAAAACACTGTTTTACCTGTACTAAAAACAGGAATTGGAAGAACATTTTAAAACACAAAAAATGATAGCACTAAAAATAGTTTATATCGCAAATATTATTGTAGCAGGTTGGATTAGCATTACATCTGTTTTCAACCCTAATAAATCAGCATTCACCGTTTTTCAAAATGCGTACCAACCAACCGAAGTTATTAGACTTGTAGGGTGTTTATGGTTGGCAATAGCCATTTTATCAATATTAGGACTTTGGAGACCAGTTTCATTTTCACCAATTCTTTTGGTTCAACTTATTTACAAAGGAACTTGGCTTTTGGTTGTTGCTTTACCTGCCATTAAAAACAATCAACCTTATCCGATAGGAATGGCTTTATTTTTTTTAGTTTGGGTTTTAGTTTTACCATTCATTATACCTTGGAGTGAGTGGACAAGATAGACCAAGCGATAAGCAGAACAGCCGATAACACTGCGTTTTGTACAAGTGTGGCATAAGGAAGCCCAATGAGCAGCGGTTCGCTATTGGGCTTTGTTTCGGGCAGAAGTTTTTCAATTTAGTCCCAACACAATGTAGGGATACTTTTCATTTTTCTTCATATCTTTCTTCAGTCCTTATACCCGTGTATGGATTCCGGGCGAAAGGAATTCTAATTCCACACCTGCACAAAGTGCTACCATTGGCTGTAACTTAAACTGTTTACAAGACATTTCTATTATGGACAATACCGATTTTGACATCTTCAAACAAGAAATTAGTTGGTTCATAAAGCCGACAGACAAAATTGAATTAACAAAAACAGAGCTCAACTTTTCAGATAATTTCATTTCAACATTTCCGACTCTTTATAAATTGGTTTCACAGGCAAGAATTTTGGGAATTACATTGACAAGGCAAAATGAAAATACATATTATAAACTTTTGTCTTGGACAAACAAAGAAAATTTGAAAAGTGGTTGGTTGTGCAAGTTTGACAAACAAGAAAATGAAATAGTAATATTGCAAGAACATCAACTGCTAGTGGACAATATTGGTGGAATGCAAGAAAGTTATAAGCAACTTGAAACCGACAAAGAAATTCTTACAGACAATCAAAATTTTCTTTTCATAAAATCCGAGTGTACAAACGGCATTGGAGGTTGGGACGAATATTATGAGGATATGTGCAAAGAATACGAGAAGCCACAAATTGACTTTAAAGACTTTATTTGTTTTGTTCAAGAAGCTAACGGAGATGTAACACTTTATGACCGTAAGACAAAAGAAGTAATGCTTTTTGCACACGACCATTGTTTTGAAAATGTAGAGTTTTTAGAAAATCAACCTGAGTACACTTTTCACAAAATAAATGGCATAACAAATTTCATAGACTACGCTGAAACTCTTGCACATCAATGGTTAGACAATATTGTGGAGAACAATTAGGCTGCACACAACAAGGCTTTTGGCAATATGGTGGCAGCAGGAAGCCTAATATGCATTTAGTTTGCTATTGAGCATTCGTTTCGGCTTGACAAACATCGTTGAACATTGGTAAGTTATATTTATCTTTGGTACATAGCCAAGCAGCGGTTATGGGTTAAAATTTTTCAAACTCTCCAACATTGCAACCCCCTTTTCGTTAAAGTTTATGCAGCCACTTTTTTATAATGCCACAGCTTAATAACACTATTTTCTTTGGCTCCATGCCCACCACATTAGTATAAACTGAAAAGGGAATAGCCTTACCCATGCAGCCCAAGCTGGTATACAAATATCTTTGCTCATACAGCCACCCATCTGTATCATATATATGTGTGCAGGAATAAAAGCAATAAGTGTAGCAATAATTAAATACGCACCAAATTTTCTTGTAGCAGGAAAAATAAGTAATGCCGCAGCAACAACCTCCGCTACACCAGCAAGAATATTAAGCAATACAGGGTTGGGTAAATACGGAGGAAACATTGGATAATAAAACCGTTGCTGTACAAAATGATTTATACCAGCGGCAGCATACAAAACAATGAGTAATATAAAACTTATTTTTTTTATCATGTTACTTTTTCTTCTTTATGTAAAATTCGGGTTTCTTTTTTGTAAATAAACTAAAACATACCCCAATAGTTGTAGGGCAAACGCTTTTAAAATATAGATTTCGAAAAGGAAATATTTGCCACGAATGCATGAATTTTTAATTTTCTTTTACTCTTTTGTGTAAATATTTGTGCATTCGTGGCAAAAAACGCAAAAGCGCTTGCCCTACAATAGCTAAGAGAAGGGTATCTATTTTTTTTCTAGTTAACTTCGGCGTGAATATTACAATCCATTCATATAAAAACACAATATTGAGTTTTCAAGAAATAATACAACAGTTTATAAAAGACATGGGCAATACTACTTGGTACGAATACCTTGCAGTATTTGCGGGCATTGTAAGTGTGTGGTATAGCAGAAAAGAAAACATATTGGTTTATCCAACAGGGCTGCTAAATACCATTATTTACATTTACATAAGTTTTAAAGGAAAGCTATTAGGCGAAGCCACCGTAAACTTTTATTATACCATAATGAGTATTATTGGTTGGTATATGTGGACTAAGAAAGACAGCAAGCATGAAAACATATTGCACATAACTTTATCAACAAAAAAGGAATGGTTGTATCAATTGTTGTTTTTTGGTATTTGTTACAGCATAATTTTTTGCGCACTTACTTTTTTTAAAACCATGTTTTTTGATGGTGTAATACCATGGGCAGATGCATTGGCAAGCGCAAGCGCATTTACAGGTATGTGGCTTATGACAAAAAAGAAAGTAGAAAGTTGGTATTGGTGGATTATAACCAACATTTCATCTATACCACTATACTTTGTAAAACACTATGTATTTACAAGTGTATATTATATTGTATTGCTTACAATGTCTGTTTTTGGATTAATAGCATGGTATAAAAAAGTACAAAATAATAAGAGGGTGTAGCGTTATACACTTTATGGCAACTGCATAATTACTTTTTTTACATCTTCATAATATGGAGCCCATGGTATAAAATGTGGTGCGCCTTTAATAATTGTTGTATTTACTGTTTTTGCGTTTACCAGCATTTTTTTGGCATAGGCGGCATTACCTACCGGCACAAATTTATCTTTATCGCCATGTACTATAAATACAGGGCTCGTAACTGCACCAAATTGTTTAGAGAGGGGAACAATATCTTTTTTAAAATACCAAAGTTCTTCATTGCTTGGCTTAAAGGCACCTGGCATAAAATAACTAAGTGAGCTATTAAACACAAAGCCCCTCCATTTTTCTGGCGCCTCTTCTGCAGGGTCTACGGATGCTGCCAATAAAACGATGGCTGTAAAAGCCGTAGGATTATCTGCAGCAAGTTTAATGGCCAGTGGCCCACCAAGAGAATGACCTATGATATAAATTGCTTTTTTATTATCAATGTATTTTAATAATGGGCTAATAATATTTGATTGTTCTTGTAAATTTTTAGCATCTCCAAATTGGCTATAGCCAAAGCCGGGCCTATCGATAGAGATAATGCGAAATTTAGCCAACAAATCTTTATCCTGCATATATACGCTAAACGCATCCCAACTACCAGGCGACCCATGTACAAAAAACAAAGTAGGGAAACTATCGTTACCTGTTTTTGCAAAGTGTAAATTAAAATCATTTACCTTAATTGTTTCGGTGTGTAGTGTAACACCAGCTTTAGCAAAACTTGCTATTGCTTTACTGTCACTCATTCTAAATTTCATACAACTTTGAGCAAAAAAAATCCAACAAACCAAAACTACTACAATGATAAAAACACTTTTTTTGCTTCGTTTATATGGCATATAAAAATTTATTTAAAAGGTAAAGATTGTGAAGTGACATCTAGAATGTTTATAATTTTTTTGATGTTGTACTTACGCTGCAACAGCCATGCTAGATTTAAGATAAATATTGTTTGACTATATTAAAATTTTATTTTTTTATAAGGTACAAAAAATAACAAGCTTTAGTTCTTCGCTGTTGTTAGGTGGGCATTTAAAATTAGTGCAAGTTTAGTAGAGGGGTGTCAACCTTTATAGTCGTACTTTTAAGTTTAAGAATTACCAATGAGGTTGGCAACCCTATCTACAATTATAAATGAATAAGTTATTAGACAAATAAAAAAAGCCTCCGGATTGGGAAGGCTTTCACAGAAAATACTGTCTTTTAGGAAATTCTATCGATATTGGATAATCTTCATTTAGGATATTGGATATAAACGATGTTGGGTTTTTATTTGGATAGTGTAAAGATGCGACTTTGCTTATTGGTAAATTGTAGCTGTGGACTTTAAAGTTGTGTAGAAGTTTTACAAAAGCAACCGAAGTTTTTCTAAATTACAATAGTTAAAAGCAATAACCCAGCTTAAAAATAGCTATAAAACTCATTTGTTAACTATATTTGTCTACTCTAATAACGATTGAATTAATGGCACTTTTTGATATAAAACTTCCTGTTTATCTAGCTAAAGCCCTCAATATTCCAGTGAGCGACCCAAGGCGGCAGCAAATAAAAGTGTTAAAAAAGCTATTAAAAAAAGCAAGATTTACCCAGTTTGGTCAGCAGTACAAGTTTGATGAAGCCCTACTTAGCCGTCATGTGGGCAAAAAATTTCAACAATTAGTACCCACACATGATTATGCAAAAATACATAGTGAGTGGTGGTATAAAACACTTGAGGGTGTACCAGATGTTTGTTGGCCTGGGGTAATAAAATATTTTGCACTTAGTAGTGGTACCAGTGATGCTACAAGTAAATATATTCCTATTACAAAAGACCTTATAAGAAGCAATACCATTACCAGTTTTAACCAATTAATGAGCCTTACAAAATATGAAAATATCCCTAAAAACTCTTTAGGAAAGGGCTGGTTATTTATAGGTGGAAGTACACAATTACAAAAAGGAGCAACGTTTTATGCTGGTGACCTTAGTGGTATTCAACAAAAAAACATACCGTTTTGGTTTAGGGGAATGGGCTTGTACAAACCAGGCAAAAAAATAGCCAAAGAAAAAGATTGGAGCAAAAAATTAGAAGAGGTGGTAGAAAATGCACCCAATTGGGATATTAGCTTTATTGTAGGCGTACCTGCTTGGTTGCAGATATGCTTAGAAAAAATTATTGAAAGGTATAAGCTTAATAACATTCATGAAATGTGGCCTAATTTGTCATTTTATGTACACGGAGGAGTTGCAATGGAGCCTTATAAAAAAGGGTTTTCAAAATTATTGGGTAGGCCTATAAATTATATTGAAACCTATTTGGCAAGCGAGGGGTTTTTGGCTTATCAAAACCGGCAAGATACAAGGGGCATGCACCTTGCTTTAAACAATAATATTTTTTTTGAATTTGTGCCTTTTGATGAAAACAATTTTGATGTGGACGGAAACATGGTAGATAACCCAGAGGCGTATATGATACATGAGATAGAAGAAAATAAAGAGTACGCAATATTAATAAGTACAAATGCTGGCGCTTGGCGGTATGCTATAGGTGATACCATAAAATTAATAGATAGAGAGCGAAGTGAAATTATAATAACGGGTAGGATAAAACATTTTCTTAGTTTGGTTGGTGAGCATTTAAGTGTAGACAATATGAATAAGGCTATTGAAATGGCGGCAGAACAAATGAATGTTATCATTCCAGAATTTACGGTAGCTGGTGTACCTTATGGCAATTTTTTTGCACACGAATGGTATATAGCAACAGATGATGAAGTAGACGCAGAAAAATTTGCATTGTTACTAGATGAAAATATAAAATCATTAAATGATGATTATGTAGTAGAAAGAAACCATGCTTTAAAAGCAGTAACGGTGCATGTTTTATCGGAAACAATTTTTATGGATTTTATGAAATCTAAAGGAAAAATGGGAGGACAGCATAAATTTCCTAGAGTATTAAAAGGTAAAATACTTGAAGACTGGACAACCTTTTTGGCTAATGCTATACCTATGATACATAATTAAAAATCGCAAAAAATAGTACATGATAGAAGCTGTTATTTCAGGATTGGTACTAGGCTTAGCCTTGGTTTTTTCTGTAGGGCCTGTCATATTTACCATACTTAAATTAAGAATAAATTATGGACTAGGTAGTGCTTTCTATTTTATTTTTGGTGTTTGGTTGAGTGATATAATTTGGGTTTTGTTAGCAAACCTTTTTGGCTCATTGTTAGAAAGCCTTACAACATACAAATTAGAAATAGGAACTGTGGGAGGTATTTTTTTGGTGGGTCTTGGTATATTTTATTTATTTTTTAAAAAGTACCATTCTAAAGAAGAGTTAGATAAAGGGGTAAAAATTGAAGCATCTACACATGCACGACTTTTTATTACAGGCTTTTTAATAAACACCCTAAACCCTGGGGTAATAGCGCTTTGGTTAGCTGCTGCTACAAAATCACTGAGTAATACACTAGACGAAAAAATAATAACCTTCTCTATTTGTTTAGCAATAAATATAGCTGCTGATATTTTAAAGATAAAACTTGCAGGAAAAGTAAGCCGTAAGCTAAATGATAAAAATATTGTTATAATTAACAAAATTTCTGGGTTAATGTTTTTGGTGTTTGGGGTAGTGCTTATTTTTGGCGTATGGTATGCTAAATTGCACCATCCAAAATAACATGCGAATCATACTATTTACCATATCGTTTTTTTGTTTTTTTAATGCGGCTGCTCAAAAAGGAGACTTCCTTATTCTAAAAAAGAAATCCAAGGTTGTTAAAATGTATTTTGAAGGGTCGCAAATTGAATTTATTACAACAACAGGTGCGTATAGAAATGCGGTAATTACAGATATTAAAAACGATAGTATTTTTTTAAGAGAATTTGTCATTAGAAGGATACCAACTACGCTTGGTTTTTATATTGTAGACACCGTGGGCAGCTTTAGGTATTCATATAATTACAAACAGATTTATAAGTTTAGTAAAGAAAATAAAAAATTTAACACTCGTGGAAGTGCAGGAGCATTATTTACTGGAGGTTTATTGCTTACGCTAGCTAGCGGAGTTGTATACGCTGTAGATAAAACAAAATTTAGCTTTCCCTTATTGGCTACGGGTGCAACATTGGGTACAATAGGATATTTTTGGAGCAAGGGTGCAGGAAAAGGAATAACAATTGGAAGGAATAAATATAGTATGCAATATATAAATATTAGCACCAAAACTAATGAAGAAAAAAAATGAGAGAAGCTGGTGGCGTAGCATAAAAAAGATTTTTATTTGGATGCTTGTGTTACAGCTTATTTACATCATAATACTGCGTTGGGTAAACCCACCTTTTACTGTAACGCAACTTGTAAGTTTAGTTAAAGGGCAGGGGCTAAAAAGAGATTATGTATCCTACGATGAAATGAGCGCAAATACTAAACTTGCTGTAATGGCTGGAGAAGACCAACAATTTCCAGACCATAACGGATTTGATATAAAAGCAATAAAACTTGCTGTTAAGTACAATAAGAAACACCCCAATAAAGTTAGGGGGGCGAGCACAATAAGTCAACAAGTAGCAAAAAATGTATTTCTGTGGCAAGGAGGAGGCTTTTTTAGAAAAGGCCTAGAGGTTTATTTTACTTTTATGATAGAAACATTTTGGAGTAAAGAAAGAATATTGCAGATGTATTTAAATGTATCTGAAATGGGGGAAGGTATTTTTGGAATACAGGCTGCGGGAAAAAGTTATTTTGGTAAAGATGCAGATAAGTTAACAAAATCTGAAGCTGCTCAAATAGCTGCGGCATTGCCAAACCCTATTCGATTTACCATAAAACCATTGAGTAAATATGTAGCAGCCCGCTCTCAAAACATTGTTGGGCAAATGAATAATTTAGAAGGAGATGCTGATATAAAAGAATTGATAAAGTAGGGTTATAATAATTTATTTACAAACGCTATAGCTTGTTCTAACCGCTCCACGTAATTTCCACTAATAATAACCCACGGCACTTTTTGTTCGGATAGCTCTTCTTTGTAATAATGAAATAATTTTTCTCTGGTAACGAGGTCGGGGTATTCTCTAAGGTTATCTTTTACCCAAGGTACATCTGTGTTGCAGAGTAGGTAACCATCGTATTTCCTTTTTGTAATTTCTGTAAGAATGCTATTGTCACATTTATTAAAAACAAATTCGCTCCACACCTTTATTACGTATAAATCGGTATCAATAATCAAGGGAATTGCAGTATCAACTTTGTTGGTGCATTCTTTTAATTTTTTCACAGCCTCATATTCACCAGCTAGCTGACCTTTAGCTATGTCAAGTAAATTTTCAAAAGTGTAATCAGTGCCATTTTTTTCTAAATACTCCCGTGCATATTCCCTCACCCACTCTGTATTAAAGTGGGCAGCTAAATTTTGGCTTAATGTACTTTTTCCTGTACTCTCGGGGCCTACAATTACAAATTTTTTAATCGTCAATTCTAAACTATGTTTTGGGTCATTAGTTTTTTGTGCACAGGACAGTCCAAATCGTGAGCGCCCGCAAGATAACCAGTACTCATGAGAAATTCGCCAACAATTTCCCCACCAGTAAATTTAAAGGTCTTTTTAAATAATAAAACCCAATTTTCCTTGGTTTTTGGGTGATGGGTATCTATCCAATTCTTAAAAGAACCATATTGTTTTTGTAATTGGAGTATTACACTTGCATTGTGCACAGCGGCATGTATTTTTAGTTTGTTTCTAATTATTCCCACATCGTTTAAGAGTCGTTCTACATCTTTTTCTTTGTAAGCAGCTACTTTTTTTATATTGAAATTGCTGTATGCTTTTCTAAAATTTTGTTCTTTATGTAAAATGGTATTCCAACTAAGGCCCGCTTGGTTTATTTCTAACACTAGCCTGCAAAAAAGTTCATCGTCGTCATTTATGGTAAAGCCATAATGATTATCATGGTAGTTTTTATTTAGTGCATGGTCGGCAGGTTTCATATGGGCTAGTGCTTTGCAGTATGTCATTTTTATTGTAGGCATGTTGTAATTATCTAAGAAAGCATAAATAACTTAAGGGATTACGAAAGCAATAAATATAATACAAGTTTATTAGAAAAATAATGTGGGGTTACGAAAAATTTCTACAATACAATAATACCGCATGCTACATAACGGCAAAAAATAAAGCAGCACCTTTACATTATCCAAATGAAAAAATACGAAGACATTTAATATCCAATATCTTCGAGGGAAAACCACCCGACCAATATCACATAGAAAAACCTTAAAAGACAGTACTTGTGAAAGCCTTCCGAAATGGAGGCTTTTTCGTTGTGTAAACAGCCTTCATATTATAAAAAAGAAAAAGCCGCACCACCCCCCCCAGTAAGTACGACTTTGTTCTTGTTTTCACTAGTGTGAAAAGGTTCTAATATTTTATTCAAACCCCCACCAATCTAACTGTACATTTTGCCCCCAGCCTGCGCCACTATCTAATCTTCTTATAATAAATGTTACACTTGTGGCACTTACGGTTTTTACAGTAGCTGCATATTGGTCTGTGTATGTACTTACTTCATTGCGGCAAGTAGCTATTATTTTTGGTGTGTTTGTAAATGGATTGGTAAACGAAAAAGTTACCTCTTTGGTTGCTTGTGCTAGTGGTTGAGAGCCTATGGCAAATGTGCCTGCTTGCATTTTTGCAATGGTGGTACCGTTAGTGCCTACTTGTAATTTTTTTACTTGCACCGTATCGTTGGTTGTTACTAATACATTGGCATCGCTGCCAGCTTTTATAACAAAAGGAACTGCTACCCCATCTTCTGTTACACTAAAATTACCTGCTTGTGCTTCTAGTTTCCATTGTTTATTGGCATTGTCATTTTCTATAATTCTTATTTGGCTGTTTTGCCCCCTTACATATAAAGGCTCATTGGAAGAACTTGATACATCTAAACTACCTGTTGGGCTTGTAGTACCAACGCCAACGCTACTAGTATTATTGTTGTAAATTTGATTACCACTTAATGTCCAATAATTTGTTAAACTAGCTATATTCTGCCAAGTGGCATTGCCGCTAGCATCAGAGGTAAGTACTTTACCATTACTTGCGCCGTTAATAATTTTTAAATCATCTGTAGTAATTCTACCTTTTACTTCTAGTTTACTTTGCGGCATAGTGGTACCCAAACCAACATTTCCATTCATAAAAAATAATCCTTTACTAGGAGTTGATATTGAATCGGAATATAACTGGTAACCACCATCAAATCTCATCGTCATTTGATTAGGGGTTAGAGTTGCTGTATTACCGTTAGCTCTAGATGCATCAGTGATGATGCAAGATCCCTTTGCCTCTGAAAGTATGAATATATTATTTCCTAATGCTATGCTATTATCTGCATAAGCAAATGCATCTTTCCCTATAGCTATTGCATTTTTGCCCCAAGCTTGTGAACCATTTCCTGTTACAAAAGAATAATCACCTTTTGCCACTGACTCGTGACCCAATGCAGTAGAGTATGCGCCAATATTTGAATCATCCCATCCATAACCCGATACGCCACCAGCCCTAAAAGCTCCTTTTTTAGGATACCATAACATATTTGTACCTGCGCCTATATCATACGAAGCGCCCATACCAAAATTACCCTTTACCTGCAGACCATCATTACTTACAACCAAAGTTTTACCAGATAACTCAATACCAGCTTCTCCCCAAAGTTTAATTTTTCTTATAATATCTGTTGTGCCAGCTCCAACTATATCTAATCCTGTACTTAAAATTTGATAACCTATTTTACCAGCATTTATATCTTTAGTAATTCCTTTTCCAAATTCCAAAAAATTATTATTGGTTATTTGTTGGTTGGCGTTTATAATAATTCCACTGCCTACAAATACAGAATCTGATAAAGTTGTTTTTCCATTTACATGTAGTTTGGTTTCTGGGCTAGTAGTACCAATACCCACATTCTGACCAAAAGCATTTTGTATAGCTGTAAAAAAAACTAATGCTATTAATAATTTTTTCACAATTGATTTTTTAGTGTTTTATGGTTTGGGTTTCAGTATGCATTTTTTCAATCTTCCAATCGAACCAGCGCCACACCACAATGGCGAGTAATACAAAGCTTAAAATTATAAGCAGTATATTGCGGAAGCCTTTAGGCGTTATAAATGGTTGTTTGGGAGTAGAAGAATTCATGATGTAATGATATTTTTTGATGTGGTTTAATTTTACGCAGCACTATAATACCACTGTTGCAAAAAATCATTTTTCTTTCTTCTTGCCACATCTATTATTTGATGGTTTTGTAATTCTATTTTGCCATTGGTATAGCGGGTAATAAAATTTTTATTTACTAAGTGTGTGCGGTGTGTGCGAAGAAAAATGATTTTATTTCCTGTACTATTTTTTACTGCCAAGCGCTCCTCAAACCAACGAAGCACTTTGGCTACTACCAGGGTTTTGCCATTGGTAAAATAAAGTTTGCTGTAGTTGCTGATGGCTTCTATGCGAATGATGGTATTTATGTCTATTATTTCTAAGCCATTGCACACAGATAGTATTAGAATATTTTCATTATTATATTTGGCTGTCATTTTTAATAGTTAGTTTAATATGCAATACAATTTGTAAGCAACCTTTTTGGTATAAAACGTATTTATTAATTTATTTTGTGTACACTCCATGTATTAGGATAATCTATGGTTATGTTTTGCTCAAAATTGCCTACATACACCCTTACCACATCGCCAATGTTTAATAGTAGATCGTTGTTATAGTTTAATTGTAAAATGCTGAAAAATGCTGCACAATATGAGTAGTCCCTCGGCACATTATTTACCTTAATCGTTATTCTTGGATAGAAATTAATTGGGGTGTATGAGCTTGTTAATTTCACTTTTAAATCACAATGATATATTCCAGTAGATGGCACTGTAAATTGAGATAATCCATCCAAAGTACTGTAAGTATCATACAATACAGTGTTAAAAAACAATGCCACATCAGTTTGGTTAGAGGGAGTAACCTGGTTGCTATTAGAACTTGCAGAAAATGCTATTGGCCCTGCCCATTTAGCATTTCCATTGGCATCAGAGGTAAGTATTTTTCCATCGGCAGCTCCATATACCAATCTTATTTTTTTCATGGTAACGGTATCATTACTAGTTACTATTGCATTATTATCTGTACCTGCCTTTATTACAATAGGGGTTGCTACTGCGTCTTCTGTTATAGAAAAATTTCCATTGTTTACGTCAAATTTCCATTGTTTGTTTCCATTGTCGTTTTCTGTAATACGTATTTGGCTATCACTACCACTTACATTTAATACATTTCCTGTAGTGCTTTTAATATCTAATCTATTTGCACTACTAGCTGTACCAACACCTACATTGCCATTAAAGCTTGCACCACCTTCGTTAAAAAAAGTAATTTTTCTATTGCTGCCCGTAGTGCCCGCTCCTACAATATCGAGGCCTGTACTAAAAGTTTGGTAGCCAATTTTACCTGCATTTGTTTCTTTTGATATCCCTTTACCAAATTCTATAAAATTGTTGTTGGTTATTTGTTGGTCGGCATTAATAACAACTCCATTGATTATGAATACAGAATCTCCCAAGGTGGTTTTTCCATTTACATGTAGTTTGGTAACGGGGTTGGTAGTACCAATACCTACATTTTGTGCAATAACATTTTGTAAAATTCCAATACCAATAATTGCTAATAATAATTTTTTCATAATTGTGTTTTAGTCTTTTTAAAGTTTATTTATATTACTCCCAAGCGCTCCAATTTATTTTTAAGCTTTGCCCCCAAGCACCGCCAATAACATCAATACGATATACCTGCACCACAAAACTTGTAGCACTTATTTGTTTTACACTCATGGTAAATACATCGTTTACATTGGTGGTTTCTAAAGTAGCTGTTACTTTTGGTATGCTTGTAAATATTGATGGAAATGTGATGGTAAAATTGTTTACGCCTGCAGCACCTACACCCAATGTGGTTTGTCCATTAAGCATTTTTGAAATTATACTACCGGTGCTACTTATTTGTAATGCATTGGTTTGTGTAGTACCATTTATATCTAGCCCTGTGCTTACAATAGCACCTGTAAATATAGCCCCACCTTCATTCCAAAACTTTATTTTTCTATTAGCCCCTGTAGTGCCTGCACCTATAATATCTAGTGCATCAGGTGTAAATGCTTGATACCCTATTTTACCTGCATTTGCTTCTTTACCTAAAATGTCTGCACCTAGCTCTAAAGTATTGGTTGAATTTATTTTTGCATTACCGGCAATATGCAATTTTGCAGATGGGTTATTAGTACCTATACCTACATTACCTCCGTTTTTTACATACAAGGCGTTTGCCCCTGAGCCGTCTTCAATTGTAAATGGTACTGATATCCCATCTTCTGTAACATTAAAATTACCCGCTTGTGCTTCTACCTTCCACTGTTTATTACCATTGTCATTTTCTACAATTCGTATTTGGCTATTTTGCCCACGTACATATAAAGGCTCATTACCATTATCTGCCACATCAAGTTTACCAATTGGAAATGGATTACCTATACCTACATTGCCAGAATTGTTGCTGTAAATGGCATTACCATTAACTGTCCAACCATTACCCCAAGAACTAATTGGTGTCCAAAAACCATTGCCTTGATTATCAGATGCTAAAACTTTATTATATCCTGCGTTAATTGGCATTTGAAATTCATTTGTTTTCACTTTTCCTAATACGCTTACATCTCCTTCATTTGTTACTACAAATGCATCTTGCTGTGGAGATGATTCTAAATAAGTAATAAACCTAAAATCGTAGTTTGGGTTTACTGATGACATACCAGCACCATAAGTGTTTGACTGATTAAGTACCCAATATGCACCGGAGCTTAACCAAATAGTATATAACTGCCCAGCAACAAGGGGCGCGCTTAACTTAGGTGAGGATATAAAAGATTTTCGACTATTGTTGATAGACCACGGGCGTTCAGCAATTAAAATTCCACTAGTACCAAACCCTTGGTAAATTCTGATAATAATGGTTCTTGTTCTTGTAGAACTATCAAAATACAACCTTACAAAATCTAAATCTGCAGTTTGGCCTGCGGTAAAACTTTGTACTTTTGGTGCAAAAGAACTTGTAAACTCAGAAGCAACATTTACAATATTACTTTGGTCTACAGTAGTATTAACAGCTCCTTTTATTACTTTAATAGCATTATGGGTTGCATAGGTACCCTTAGCTTGTATTAAAATACTATCCACAATGGTTTGTCCATTTATATCAGCACCACCCGCTGCTACATTTATTTTGCCTGTAAAATTTGCGCCGCCTTCATTCCAAAAAGTTATTTTTCTATTGGTAATTGTTGTACCGCTACCTAAAATGTCTAAAGCGTCACTAAATCTTTCGTACGCTATTATACCAGCAGAGTTATGTTTTGTAGAATCCCATGCACCAAACTCAAGCCCATTGGCTGTTTCTTTTATAACACTTGCATCAATTGAGTTACTTTGCCATATTGCCAATGCATTTTCTGGTTTGCTTAGTGCATTTGTAAATGTTGGAAACATTATAGTAAAACTATTTATTTTACCAACATCACTGCCGGCTAAATCATACACTATTAATTTCCAAGTTCCATTTGGGTTTATAGTGCCACCGCCCATAGCAGCAAACGTTGGTATAGTAGTAGTTAAGTTGCAACCATAGAAAGAATTCCCTACATAGCCTATTGGCCTATAGCTGCCTGTAAATGGATTTACACCACTAGATACGATAAGACCTGCATTGTCATCAAAAATAGTTTGGGTAAAATTATCATTACCAATTCTTTTGGTTAAAAAGAGAGTATCATTTAAAGGATTAACCAATACAATAACCAAGTCGGTAGTAAAAGTGTGTGTAATATCAATTTTTATTTTTATAGCACTTGAACTAATTGTACCTGCAAAACCATTAACATTTATTGTACTTATACTAGGATTAGCACAATTATTATCGCTAATATTTACCACTGTATTGTTGTTATAATTATTAAAATTAGGTACATTTAACACTCCATTTGGGTCAGCCATTACAACTCTGTAACCTGTGCCTGCAAGGCTACTCACTTTTAAACTATCTGCTTGTGATGTACCTGCTACATGAAATTTACTTTGTGGTGTAGCAGTACCAATACCTACATTACCTCCATCTTTTACAACTATTGCATTATTGCCAGCACCGTCTTCAATTTTAAAAGGAACAGAAACGCCGTCTTCGGTAATAGTAAGACTTCCAGCTTGCACTTCTACTTTCCATTGTTTGTTTCCATTGTCGGTTTCTACTAATCGCAATTGGCTATTGGCACCTCTTACTATTAAAGGGTTATTGCCTGTACTTACAATGTCTAACTTGGCGGCTGGGTTTAATGTACCCATACCAATGTTGCCTCCATTTTTAATTACTAAATGTCTTGCTGTTCCAAATTCATCTATAAAAAAATAGCCAGCAGTACTATCGTAACTTAATTCGTACCGCTTGGTAGAAGAGGAAATACCCAGCGCACCGCCTTTTACTTCTAATTTACTTTGTGGTGTAGTAGTACCAATGCCCACATTTTGTGCAAATAATTGTGGTAATAAAAAACTTGAAATAACGAGCGTTAATAATAATTTTTTCATGATAAATTTTTAGTGTTTTATAGTTACCGTTTCTTGTTGTATTTTTTTAATCTTATAATCGAACCAACGCCATACAATAATGCTGAGCAGCATAAAGCTTAGCATAATAAATCATTGTTTATTGTTTAATAATTTTTTGGTATTCGCCATTATCGGTTTTGATAATATAAACGCCGCTGTTATAATTACTAAAATCAATGGATGTTACCTGTTGGTTTATAAAAACCTGTTGTAGTATTTTGCCAGTAATATCTGTAAGTATAGCTTTTTTGTGTAGCCCATTGGTTCGTATGAACAAGTTACCAGTTGTGGGATTTGGGTAAACGGTAAAAGATATATTTTCTTTATTGCTTAATTTGATAATGGTAGAGTATTCTATTTTTCCATTATTATCTATTTGCTTTATTCTATAATAGGCTACTCCACTTAAAATGATATTTTCTGTAAAATCGTAATTATTTATTCCGTTGCCTTTGCTGATTAAAGTACCAATGCTTATAAAATCTGCACCGTTTGTACTTTTTTCTACATCATATTTGGCTACATTATATTCTTCTACTTTAAAGTTAATAATTGCTTTTTTATCTGCACTTACATTGCCCGAAATACTTAGCCATTTAACTGGCAATACAACCGTTTGTGTTTTTACAAAAAAGCCACTAAAACCAGTTACATCAAAGGTTACTTCCCAACGGCTATAAGTGTTACTCCAAACAATATTTGCATCCACTGGGTCGATGTTGCTAATGGTACCTGTATAGCTGCTTGGCAGCCCAGTAGCGTTATTGCTAAAGCCTCCTCTTTTTTCTATCAACATATTTGCCTTGCCTACTGCATCATTACCATTGGTAGGTAATTTTATGGTATTTACAGCATTAAAATCATCAAACTCTTGTTGGGTAAAATAAAGGGTTACTGTACCTGTATAAAATGATGCAAAGTTTGCTGGCGTAATTTCGTAATGGCGTTTTACGTAGCCATTATTTTGTATAAACTCTACCCACACTTTTGCACTGGTAATACCTGCTATTGGTATACTACCACTAGATGTTACGGTTGCAATAAAATTACTACAATCGCCATATTGCGTAGTACCCGTTTGAATTTGTGTAGCACCAAAGCTTGTGGGAGTTGGTGCAGTTGGTACAGTTGCTTTGCTTTCGTATGCTCCCATATCTTTATTGCCACCAATAAAACTATTTCCCAATATATCATCTAAAGGTGCGTTGGTATTGGTACCAGTATTTACAGAAGGGCTATTGCAAGGCAGTTGCAACCCATCATCGGCAGTAAACCAAATGCCATCTGCGCCTGCTGGGTTATTTAAATTTGTAAACAATGGGTCGGCATTTATATTATTACTGCCATTTAGGATTTCGGTGGTTTTAATATTGCTATTGTTTACGGTAAAGTTTGCGCTGGTATTGTTGTTAAATAATGGCGGTACTGTACCACTATAGTATGCAATATTATTTACCAAATTTAAACCGCTGCTCCCTACCCAAAAAGTAGATGCTGTAGTGGTAGTGTTTGGTTTAATTGTGCAGTTGGTAAAATTTGTAGTGCCACTTCCTTGATATAAAACAGCCCCCTCTGCCGAGGAATAATTATTATTAAAAATTGTATTGGTTATGTTTAAAGGACCATTAGTATTACGATAAATAGCCCCACCTGTAGTTGCTACATTATAATCAAAAACAGACTTGTTAATAACCATATTAGAATCGTTATAGGAGTTAATAGCACCACCTATACCATTTGTATAGACACTATTGCTTGCAAAAATTACTCTATTAAACTGTGGGCCGCTGCCAGTTATATAGCATCCTGCACCATTACCCGCTAAGTTGCTTTGTATTCTAGTGTTTTCAATAATAGGGCTACTATTATTACTAAATATTCCTCCACCTAAAGTGTTAGGGTCTCCTTCATTAAAAGTAATATTGCAATTGGTTATTTTTACATTTTCACCACCTTGGTTTATAAAAACCCCTGCACCGTAGGCTTGCCAAGGCGATAAACCCAAATTTAAAAAAATTATATTATTGCCAGTAAATTCACCCTGTCCTTTTGTTATTGTACACCCATTTAGTTCGGTTGCTACGGTTGGGTTATTTATACAAACTACATGATATACATTATCCAATTGGTTATTTACCACCCCAATATCGCCACTTAAAATAGTAGGGTTATCAGTAGGGTTAGCTTGCGCTATATTATTTTCAGTTCCAGCAAAACCTCCATATATTTTCACCCCATTGGGTATTAAAAATGTTTTATCTCTGGCATTTGCGCCGCAAGCATTGTAAAACTCATCATAAATTGGTTTGTAAGTACCTGCGGCTACCCATATTTCTTTAATTTGGGTATTTTGGGTTGCAATACGAATGGCTTCGCCTACTTCCTTTAAGGCGTCAATCCATGATGAACCAGCATTTGTAACAATGCCAGTTGGTTTTACGTACAATTTAGTTATACTCGGGGGGTAAAGTTGATTGGGTAATATTTCAGTTTCATAAGCTCCCATAGCAGGTGCTGTACCTTGTGGCCTTGCAGCTCCAATAATATCGCTAGTTATACCCACAATATTTGTAGCAGCATTGCTTATGGTGGTTACACATTTACGCAAGTGCAAGCCATCATCTATAGTAAACCATTTGTTATCGTTGCCATTGCCATTGGTAGGGTCGTTAAAAATGGGGTTTACATTTACATTGCCAGTACCTGTATATGCAGCACCACTCTTTTGTATATTGCTATAGGTTACTGCGGCTATACCACCGTTGGTATTTACAATATTAGCTCCACCTACGGTATCCCACATAATGGTGTTGGTCATAGTAAGGGTGCTATTCGTATTATTTTGTATGCCCGAAGCCTGGGTAGAGAAGGAGGTTTCGTTTTTATTGAAAGTACTGTAGCGTACGGTTGTGTTACTGCTGTTGTTAAATATGGCACCTGCGCCAACGTCGGAAGTATTGGCATTAAATACACAGTTGGTAACAGTACTATTTGAAGCGGAATTATATATTGCTCCACCAGTACCAAAACTTAATGCACTGTTTACATCAAATACACAGTTTTGAATATCTACAGGCGAATTGGTATTATACATAGCTCCACCTCCATTGGCTCTATTGGTATTGAAATAAATATTTTCAAACTTGGTATTGGTAACACCACTATTGTAAATGCCCCCACCCAAATTATTTATACCGCCTGCAAATGCATAGCCTCTTTCTACGCTAAAACCATTGAGTAAGGCATTGGTAATATTTGTATTTTTTACTACATGGTAGCTATTATCGGCTAAGCCTGTGGTGCCTATTTCGCCGCTAAGTATGCTTTTATTATTTACCCAATCCCTTTGTGCAAGGGTAGCTTCTGTACCTGCAAAGCCACCATATATTTTTACATTGCTCACCATGCTAAAAGATTTTGTAACATCTGCGGTGCTTGGAGTATATGTACCAGCAGCTACCCATATTTCACTAATGTCTGTACAGTTGTTTGCAAGCGTAAGAGCATCTTGCAAATTATTAAAAGCCGAAGCCCAGCTAGCGCCATTGCCACCTGTAGCTGCATTTGCTTTTACAAATATGGTAGCAGGCGCAGCCGATGCTGTACCTTGCAATTCATAAGCGCCAATGTCTAGAGTAGCATTATTGTATCGTCTTGGATTGCCTGCAATATCTGTGGTATAACCGCCCATATACGTATTGTTGCCAGCATTTACCGTATTGCTGCAGCTTTGCTGTGCAAGGCCATCATCTGCGGTCATTAATTTACCATCTATACCTTCGGGGTTTGCAGCATTTACAAATGGCCTATCTTCTACTACATTTATACCTGTAAGGGGCGGGTACACTACACCCGTGGCTGTGGTAATACAACTGTTTATGGTACACAAGTTAGGGCTTATGGCATTATAGTTTTTTGCTCCCAGCACTATGGAATTAAATATATATATGTATGCGTCACCCACTTTGAGTATTTGTAGATGGTTTACGCCATCTGTATTTTGCGTAAGGGTACAATTATTCAACTTTACTTCGCCATAAGAGGGTATGTTGCCAATATTTGCAACGGCTGCTCCTTGGTTGCCGGGCGTAATATTGTTGTTGTATAATAAACAGTTTTCTAATGCAATTTTAGAAGCGTTGGCAGCATTGTTAGATGCCCTGCTATCGTTGGCTACAGCAGCAGCTTGTTTGCTAAAATTATTTCTGAAAACACAATTTTGTATGAGTACATTATTGCTTGTACTTGCTGTGTTATACAAATACAAACCAGCACCTAACGTATCTACACCTGTTGCATTAGCATTGTACCCATCTTGTATAATAAAGCCATCTATTTTGGCGGTATTGCTTACGCCATTCATAGTTATTACATGGTAGCTATTATCGGTATTAATGGCTATGTTGCCAATATTGCCGCTCAAAAAAGTATTGTTTTGCCCTACATTACGAGCAGTAAGCGTAGTTTCATTGCCTGCAAAACCACCATATACCGTTACATTTCCATTTACCAAAAACGAGGCTGACCTGTTGTTATCGCTTGTGGGTGTGTATGTACCTTTTGCTACCCATATTTGATTAATACCTATACCTGTACAATTTCTTGATAATGCTAAAGCACTTTGTAAATCTACAAAAGCATTAGCCCAGCTTTCCCCACTATTATTGCCTGTAGCATTTTTATTTACATACACTCGGTTATTGGTTATTATACCAGGTTGTGTAATGGTAAAGCTGTGTGTTTTAGTACAACCTTTTGCATCGGTAATGGTAGTACTATAATTGCCTGCTGCCAAGTTAATAATTGTAATGGTAGAGTCGGCATTATTTACCACACCCAAAGTAGAACTATAAGGTTTTGTACCTCCACTTATTTTTATGCGTATATAGCCGTTACTTGCACCATTGCATTTTGCTTGGCTAATGCTATCTGTAGAACTTGCAAGTACATTGGGCTCTGTTATTACAATTGTATACAACATACTATCGCAAGTACCACCTGAGGGATTGGTTAGTTTTACTTTACAAAAATATGTACCTGCGCTAAGGTTGCTAACGCTATTGGTACCTTGCCCTGAAACACTTAACGGAAACCACTCAAACGTAGTACTAGCAGGGTGTGTAGTGGTATAATTAATAATAGCTGCACCATTATTGCCGCCTTTACAACCTACATTAGTTACCGTACCTATACTACTAGTAAGGCTATGGCCAGCGCAAGCAGTGTATTCAAAACCATATATTACATCTCCATCTTCTCTTACGCTATTAAGGACTCTATATTGGCTAATACTTGCAAAACCATTTACATAGCTGCCACCGCCACCACCGCCAAAAAAAGACTCGCCACCACCACCGCCACTGTAGCCACCGCCACCACCGCCAGCATCTCTACCTTGCCCACCAGCCCCAAAGCCGCCGCCTCCAAAGCCAGCGGATACTATAGTAGCAAAACATGTAGAAGCCGCACCGCCATTTGGAAACCCTTTTTTACCTCCCGCCGTTTGTCCATTAATGCTGCAATTTAAATTGCTTGTACCATCGGTAAATGCACCACCGCCACCACCCGAAGCCGATTGGTTTACACCGCCGCCTTCGCCGCCATTGCCATTGGTGGCACCTGAACCATTAGTGCCTACTGTAACCCCACCTAAATTTAAAATACCACCGCTGTAACCATATTCAAATAAACTTGCACTTATTCCAAATCGGCTACCAACACAATCATAAGCAGCCATACCTGAATACGAACCGCCACCACCGCCAGCCACGGCCAATATTACCCAAATAGAGCTTGAAGGTGCTTTATATAATACGGCACTACCACCACCGCCAGCACTACCTAAGGTGCCTACGCCTAATATGGCATCTTTATAAGCTGAGTAAGGTTGTTTGCCTTCTATTAATCGTAGGGTGGAGTTTGCTGGTATTTCATTTGCCCCATTACCCACCGCAAAGCTTGCTTCAACTACTGCACCCTTGCCACCAAATTGATTACATACAGAAACTGTATTCGTAAGAATATTATAGCTTCGCAAATAGGTTTCGCCACCTGCTGCCCCTTTTACAATAAAGTTTACTTTATTTACATCATTTGGTATGGTTATTTCAGAAACCGTTTGCGAAAAACTCTGGCTCTGTAAAATAAAAATATTCAATACCAGTGTAAGCAAAAATTTGAAAAATCGTTTCATAATAAAAATTTAAAAAGTATTTATGGTTTTTAGGAGAAATAATAGTTAATAATCTTTTAGTGCTTAATTGTTATTGTTTCTTGTTGTATTTTTTCAATTTTATAATCGAACAAACGCCACACCACAATGCTTAGTAATACAAAGCTTAAAATTATAAGCAGCATATTGCGTGAGGCCTTAGGGGTTATAAATGGTTGTTTTGTTGTAGAGGCATTCATGTTTGTTTTTTTAAATAATGTTAGCAATATTTTATGCCGCACTACTATACCACTGTAGCAAAAAATTATTTTTCTTTCTTCTTGCCACATCTATTATTTGATGGTTTTGTAATTCTATTTTGCCATTCGTGTATCGGCTAATAAAATTTTTGTTTACCAAGTGTGTGCGATGTGTACGCAAGAAAAGAGTGTTATTTTCTTTATTGTTTTTCAAACGCTCTTCAAACCAACGCAGCACTTTGGCTACTACCAATGTTTTTCCATTGGTAAAATATAATTTGCTGTAGTTGCTGATGGCTTCTATGCGAATGATGGTATTTATGTCTATTATTTCTAAGCCATTGCATACGGGCAGTATTAGAATATTTTCATTATTATATTTAGCTGTCATTTTTATGGATCTTAGTTTTAAAAAAAATTACTCCCAAGCTGTCCAATTTATTTTTAAACTTTGCCCCCAAGCGCCGCCAATAACATCAATACGATATACCTGCACAACAAAAGTAGAAGCCGTTATTTGTTTTACACTCATGGTAAATACATCGTTTACATTGGTGGTTTCTAAAGTAGCGGTTACTTTTGGTATGCCTGTAAATGCTGTTGGAAATGCGATGGTAAAATTGTTTACACCTGTTGTACCTGTACCTAATGTAGTTTGCCCATTTTGCATTTTTGCTATAGCGGTGCCATTGCTACCCACTTGCAATTTTTTTATTTGTACCGTATCGTTGGTAGTTACCAAAACATTGGCATCACTGCCTGCTTTTACTACAATAGGTATAGCTACACCATTTTCTGTAATGCTAAAGTTGCCATTTTGTGCTTCTAGTTTCCATTGCTTATGGGCATTATCTGTTTCTATTATTCTTATTTGGCTATCTGTACCTCTTACAAATAGTGGGGTATTGCCGCTGCTTTGAATATCTAAAGCACCTGCAGGGCTTGCTGTAATACCCATACCAACTCTACCTTCATAGCCATAAAAGTCACTTGGTTTAAATAAAAATTCTTTAGCATATAATTCCATTCTATCTAGTGCACCTGCTTCTCCTAGCCTTACAAAATTTGAATCTCCAAATTGTAAAAACCTATTATCAGCGGGTGTGTACCAAGAATTAGTTCTTCCCACTTGAATATTTCCATTATTTACGTGTAATTTTTGGGTTGGGTTGCTTAAACCTATCCCTACATTTTGCCCAATCGTATTTTTAAAAATAGCAATTGATAAACATATAAGCAGCGTTATTTTTCTCATGATATAAATTTTAGTTTTGGTAAAAAAAATTGATAGCACAATATTAAAACCCACCAAACCTAAATACTAATATATACCGTGGCAATAACGTAACAAAGGCGTAACAAAAACGTGACAACTTTATAAAGCACTGAAAAATAAAATATTAGAAAAAGAAAAATACCCTACTTATTACTTGTATTTGTGGAAACTAGTTAAAGCAGCATCTTAATGTCTAAAACTGAAAGATGAAAATGCTAGCTAAGGTTTTAATTATTGGAGGTTTATTGCTTCCGTGCGTCTTATTTGGGCAAAACAAAACAGCAAAATTGGACAGTTTGTTTACAGCATTGCACTATACTAAAAAATTTAATGGTAATATTTTAGTGGCAGAAAAAGGAAGCATTGTTTATCAAAATAGTTTTGGGGTTGCTAATGAACAAACAGGAGAAAAACTAAACCAGCATTCCATTTTTGAATTGGCATCTGTATCCAAGCAATTTACCGCCATGGCTATTGTGCTTTTAAAAGAAAAAGGCAAATTGGCTTATGAAGATAAAATAAGCAAGTATATACCCGAGTTTATAGGCTACTCAAAAAACATTACCATTAAAAATTTACTACAACATACAAGCGGCTTACCTGAGTATGCAGCCATACTCGATTCTTTATTAATAGATTCTACTTGGGATGCAAAAACCAACATAGCTACCAATAAAGACATTATACAAATATTTGCAAAACATAAACCAACACTACTTTTTGCACCCAATACAAAATGGCAATATAGTAATACAGGCTATGCCCTGCTAGCTAGTATTATTGAAAAAGCATCGGGAAAAACATACGCTAGTTTTTTAAAGGAAAATATATTTAACCCTTTGAAAATGACATACTCATTTGTATATACCAGAAGGTTGCAACCTCGGCAAATAACCAATTATGCTTTTGGGTATGTTTATTCAGACAGTTTACAAAAAAATATTTTGCCAGATGATGCAGGTGAGGGCTTAAGCTTATACGTATATACGCTAGATGGTATTGTGGGCGATGGCGCAGTAAATTCAACTACAGAAGATTTATTAAAATGGGATAGGGCTTTATACTCAGACAAATTAATATCCAAACAAAGTATAAAAGATATTTTTCAATCGGGCATTGTAAATAATAAAACAAAAACAGATTATGGTTTTGGGTGGAGAATACAAAACATACAACCATTTGGAAACATTGTTTTGCATAGTGGCAGTTGGCCAGGTTACAAAACATATATTGAAAGACACTTAGATAATGACAAAACAATTATTTTTTTAGAAAATAACGACAACCCAAATATATCTAACCCGATAAAAGAAATAAGAGCCATTTTGTACGGGTTAAAAACAGCGCCCAAAATAGATGTACCAATAAATGACTTAAAAGCTTTTGCGGGAAATTATAGAACAAGTGCGGGAAACATAAAATCTTTTTTTATGAGAGAAAACAAATTGTACATTAAAGTAAACGAACAAGTGCAACTAGCATTAGAGCCAATAACAACAACAACATTTAAGGTACTTGGGTTTTCACCCGAAGTAATGGTGGAGTTTTTTGTAAAAGACGGAGTACCATATAAACACATAGCCACGCAGGAAGGTAGAAAAGTAGAAGCCCTAAAAACGCCTTAAATCGTATTTATCAACTCCTCAATACTTCCCTCTTCCGATAAATTGAGTTTTTTACGCAGGCGGTAGCGGGTGGTGCGCATGGCATCTACACTTACGCCAAGCATACTAGCCATTTCTTTGTTAGATAAATTGAGTTTTGCTAAAGCCATAAAACGGGTCTCGGCAGGGCTAAGGTCAGGCAGGGCTATTTTTAATCTTTCTAAAAAACCACTGTGTACCTTTTCAAAACTTTTTCTAAATCCATCCCAATCATCATCGGTAAGTATGGCGGATTCTCTTATTTGGTTCAACGTTTCTGTTTGCTCAGGCGTAACAATATTGCAAGGCAGAGCTTGTAGCTTTTCTATTTCTCCCGTAAATTTTTCTATTAAAGCATTTTTTGTTTTTAAGCTTTTTGTAAAATCATCTAGCTGCACACTCGCAATATGCAATTCTTCTTCTGCCACTAATTTTTCATTGAGCAATTGCTCTTGTTTGTATAAATGGCGAATGCGTTGGCGATTATAATACAACAATCCTAAAAGCATGATACCAAATAATCCACCAATAATAAAATTGCGCACCCATTTTTGTTTATTCGTTTCAGATTGTAACAAAGCTTCATCTTGTTTTCTTTTTTCCAATTCAAAATTAAACTCAGCGGTTATTTTTTTATTGGCATTTCTATCTATAGCTATTTTATCTTTATAAAAAAGCATACTATCTTGGTAAGCCAATGTTTGTGCAGCATTACCTATTTTTCTGTAATAGTTAGTCAAACCACTATAAAGTTTATAAAAATTATCATCATCATTTTTTGGTGCAACGGCTTTGGCGTTTTGTAATAATTCATTTGCTTTAGCCGTATTACCTTTTTGCAAATAAATATCTGCCAAGTAGCAGCTAAAGCTTGCTACATTATCCCATATTTTATGTTCTGTGCAAAGGCTTATACCTTCCATTAAAAAAGGAATGGCTTTCTCATACTCTTTTTGTAGGAACCAACTGTAGCCAATATTACCATTTAAAATGCCTTGCCACTCAGGGGGTTTATTATCGGATGCATGCTCTAATTGAATATCTAATGTTTTTTTGAACCAATACCTTGCTGAGTCAAATTGGTTATTTTTTAAATACCCTAATCCAATTAAATTATAGGTAAGCGTAGTTGTTGAAAATTCTTGAAATGATGGTTTTACTAGTTTGCCAATTTCAATGGCTTTTTCATAATCATTAAACCGATAAAAATTATGCGCTGCTGCATACAAAGAAAAATTTCTATTTCTATATTCATCTTCTGTTAGGTCTTTTATAACAGCTACACTGTTTAAATATGCATCAAACATAACCGTGTATTGCTTTGTATCTTCATTTATCCATGCTTTTTGTGTGTATGCACCAGCAAGTACATAGGTATTTTTTGTTTGTTTTGCTATACTAATGATAGAATCTGTTGTCACATTCAATGCAACATAATCTTTAGTTCCATTTTGATATCTTCTCATTACCAATATACCCAACTCTATTTGTAAAAGTGCTTTTTCATCATTGGCCGCTTTGGCAAACTTTTTAAGCGGAATAGTAATAAAGGCTATACTATCTGCTTTTCCACTTGCTATTAAAATAGAATATAAAGAATCGATAGTATTAGCTCTTTGTGGGTAGGATTGTTTAAATACAAACCCAAATTGAGCAGCAGCAGTTAAAGAAAAAAGGGTAGCAGTAAAAATAAATAGTAAATACTTTTTCAGAAATAATAGATTTTTAATATTTAACGAAATTAATATCTAATAAAGTATAAAAAAAATATTGACTAAGATAATTGCATGCTATTAAAAATAAATATGTAACGATTTATTAATGTTGATACAATTCACTTGTAAATGAAAACATTTCGCACCCAAAAATATACGATTGGGTAAAAAAGTTTCCCTTAGCGCAAAAATTGGTGTTGAATTTGTTCTGTATAGCAAAACAAAAAAATCAATTTTATGCAAACATTTATTTTGAAATGGCGAAATATTGCTAAAGCAATAGCCATGGTAATTTTAGTGATAACGCTAGGCACATCTTGCCAAAAACAAGTAACCCAACCCGAAGATCCAACCCAAGAGCCAGCACAAAATGAAGCTGCCGCAGCCAGTTCGGCTAGAGGGCTAGAACAGTCTGTACCAAACAACGCAAGCGAGCAAGCACGTGCACTTGGTTTTACAGAAACAAGCGAAACTGATTTTGAAAGAGGGCCAAGAAAGAATATTGTAGAAATTGCCATTGCTAATCCACATTTTTCTAGCTTGGTAGCTGCCGTTATAAAAACGGGCTTGGCAGGCGCATTGGCAGATGAATCAGCAAAGCTTACGGTATTTGCACCTACCAATGATGCCTTTGCACAATTACCCGCACCATTTAACAATGCTACAAATATTGCGGGCATTACAAGCGCAGCAAATATTGCATTTTTAAAATCGGTATTGTTGTATCATGTATTGGGTACAAAAGTAAAAGCCAATCAAATAGCTGATGGAAGAAGCAATGCAACAACCATAAAACCTGCAGGCGCAGCAAATGATAATACTGTTTATTTTTCAAAAACATTTGGCTTTATAAAAGTAAATGGCAGCAGCGATGTAATTTTTGCTGACATAAAAGCGAGTAATGGGGTTATTCATGTAATAAACAAAGTATTGATTTTTCCAACAAAAACAATTGCTGCAATAGCGGTTGGAGACTCTGCTAATTTTTCTGTACTTGTAACGGCTTTAGCAAAAGCGAATTTGGTTTCTGTGTTTACTGGCAGTGGAGATTTTACCGTATTTGCACTTACCAATGCGGCGTTTGCACAATTGCCAGCGCCATTTAATAATGCAGCAAACATAAATGGTATAAGCAATCCTACACAAATAGCAGCACTTGCTAATATTTTAAAATACCATGTAGTACCAAGGAGAAACTTTGCTTGGGACCTTGGTATTTTTAGAAGAGTAACTACGCTTGCCGCTGCTCCAAGAAATAAAGTAACAACTATATTGGGTTACAATAGCGGATGGGTAAGAGGTGATGCAAATAATATGTATTCAAAAATTACACCTGCTGATGTTTTGGCAACCAATGGTGTTATACAGGTAATAGATAGAGTATTGTTGCCACAATAATAAAAATTATTACCCCTACTGAAAATGAAACACCGTTTTACTTTTATTGTAAAGCGGTGTTTTTATTTGATAATCTGTAAACCAATAATTATCGTAATCTTCTATTGATTGAATTAGCTAGGAGTGAAAAATTTATTGGTTGTATTATTTACAACAACCCTTTTTCCTTGGCAATTTGTAACGCTTGTGTGCGTGTATTCACATGCAATTTGTGGTAGGTGTTTAGCACATGTTTTTTAGCAGTATTTGCACTAATGCCGAGTTGGTCGGCTATTTGTTTGTACAATAAACCTTGTGCTAATAATTGTAAAATTTCTTGCTCTCTTTGTGTAAGGTCGAAAAAAGTTTTTGGCGGACTTACTTTTTTTTGAAGCATGGTAAGTTCATTATGTTGCACCAGCTGTAGTATTTTATGCGCAATACCGGGAGAGATTGGCCCAGCTCCACTCTCGTGCATTTGCCAAAGCATATCCGTAATATTTTCTGCACTTTCATCTTTTAATAAATAACCAAATGCTCCTGCTTTTATAGCACTAAAAATTTTATCCTCATCATCAAAAATAGTAAGCACTACAAATTTTACGGAAGGATATAAAAAAGAACCAGCGGCTATAGCATCCACACCATCCATATTGGGCATTTCCAAATCCATTAAAACCACTTCGGGCATTTTATCAAATGGAGTAGCTTGCATTTTGGTTAAAAAATCTTGCCCATCTATTGCGGTGAGTGTTACTATAAAATGCCCATGGCGCAATAACTTATTTTTAAGAATATTGCGATTACTTGTATTATCATCCACTATTCCAATTTGTACTGGCATGTGTGTAAAATATTAATTCAAATATCTGTTTTTTTTAAAAGAAAACATATAATCCTAAAGGATAAGAATAATACACAAAAGTGCATTATACCAAAATGCTAATATGGGTATGTTTACCAACCGCCGTTTCTATTGTAAAATTAAAACCACCATCACTGGCTCTTTTTTGCATATTGTTTAAACCATTGCCAGATTCTTGTTTTTTTGCTTCTTCATAGTTAAAGCCTTTTCCATCATCTTGTATGGTAAGTTTCCACCTGCCACTTTCTTTACTGCTAATTACCACAATATTATTTGCTGTAGCATGTTTTATACTATTGCTTACAGCCTCTTGTACGATTCTTACAAGGTTAAGGGCTTTGGTATAGTGAAAAGTTGTATCAGCAGGAGCATCGCCATCTACTTTAAAATTTATATGACTATAATAACGAGCCAATGGTTGTATAAAATTTTTAATTCTTACCAAGCATTCTTCTCCTGTATAAGTTTCTTTTTTTAATGCCCACACGGTTTCTCTAAGCGAGGTAATAATATCTTTTGATGCAAATTTTAAATCGCTCATTAAGTCTATTCTTTCCGTAGCATTTATTTCATTTTCCAACAATTCTGTTTTGTATAAAACTGCATTTGCATAAGCACCAATGCTATCGTGTAAATCTCTAGAAATGCGCTCCCGCTCTATTTGTATTTTGTATTCGTTTTCTATATCTGCAATTTTTTTATTGTACTTAGTTTTGTTGTAATAGCTAATGCCTAAGCCTAGTGCGCCAGTAAATAATAAAAATAAACCTGTAATAAACCACCATGCTTTCCAAAATGGTGGGTGAATAGTAATTGTAATTTCTTTTAAAGGTTTTGCATCATTATCGAAAATCCTAGAGGCGTATATTTTTAATACATATTCTCCTGGGGGTAAAAAATAGCGCAACGTTTGTAAATCATTATTCTGCAACCACTCTTTATCTATACCTTCCATTTTGTATTGGTAAACATATTGGTCGGGATTATTGTTGCCCATGGCAATAAAATCAAACGACAACAAGTTTTGGTCATAGGGCAATTTAATATCGGTCATATTTTCTACAGAGGTATCTGCAAACGCTATTTTGTTGTTTACTTTTATTTGTGTTACGAGTAAGTTTATTTGTTCATTAAAACCCTTTATTGCATTTGGGTAAAAACTGCTTATTCCATTTACGCCGCCAAAAAAAACTTCTCCATCTTCGGACTTTGCTACCACATTTGTATTAAATTCGTTTTCTTGCAACCCATCTTCTTTTTTAAGTTGCAAAATACTGTTGTCTATATTGAGTTTAAAAACTCCCTTGTTGGTACTACACCATAAAAACCCTTCTTCATCAAATACCATTGCATAAATACATTCGTCTGGCAATCCCGTTTCTTTTGTTAAGTGCGACAGTATTTTTCCTGTACTATCAATTACAAAAATTCCCTTATTGCTACCTACATAAATATTGTTTGTATCCTTACCTGAAGTATAAAGATTTGGTTTAGCAAAACACCTTACATACCCTGTGTTTTTAAAAGCAACCCTTCTTATTTCGGCAAAACTGTTTTTATTTAAAAAATATAATTCATCATTGGCATGGGTTACAATCATATTTTTATATAACATACCACTCATAGGAAAACCGTTGGTAAAGGTTTGAGATGTGCAAGTGTTTGTTTTAAAATTAAATTTAAAAATATTATTTTGAGATTGATAAACTACTTCCACATTGTTTTGGAAAATAACATTTCCAAAATAACTTATGCCAGCGTATATACTATCTTGTGTTTTGCTAATTTTAATAGGGGTTAATTTTTCTAGATTAGCAGAAAGTTTCCAAATACATTCTTGCCCAACTACATACAATAAATATTCTCCATTATTATTTTTTACGATGCTGTTTGTACAAAATGATTTTATTTGCCCAGGAAGGGTTTTTATACATTTAACAAAACGCTGCATGGTATCAAATACCAGTAAACCACTGCCCAATGTACCAGCGAGTATTCTATTATTTACCTTGTCTGGCAATACACTTACTACAAAATTATCTTCTTTGCTACTAGTGCCATAATACTTTATTGGATGGTTATTTTTTATAATTTTTTTTATTCCATCCATTATTGTTACAAGATACAAATTGCCATAATTGTCTTCTTTTATTTTTGCGATGGCAGAATTGTTTCCGCCTATTGGGTTGTTTTGGTAATTAACTATTTCACTTTTTACAGTTTTTCCATCGGCATTTAGTATATATAATTTGTTGTAAACAGATAGTACAGTATTATTGCTCCAAGTAGATAATATGGAGCGCCAAGCA
>JANNVW010000115.1:0-6632 GCA_031408295.1 Ferruginibacter sp. | reverse complement strand
TATTATTTGGCAAAATAATTTATGCATACACTCGGCCAATTGTGTAAAAAATTTATCTAGTGTGTTTAAACCAAAAGAATCGCCATGGATAAATGTAGATAATGCCACTACAAATGAAATAATAGAGGCTGTGAAAAAATGTCCATCGGGAGCTTTAAGTTATATTTTGGTTAAAGATGAGAATAAAAAATAAACTGCAATTGCCCTAGGCATTACTTAAATCTATGCAACATTTAAAGATTTAATTTTAATGCTGAAATTAAATAATTGATTTTTATAGCTTTAAAAAAACTTTAGCAGCAATCGTTGGAAAATAGAATTATTCTTTAAATGGATAAAACAACGCTTAAAAGTGAACTCATTTTGGGGTCATTTTCCACTTATCTTTATGCATCTTTAAAAAAATACAATGAGCTTACTACCTCAGGGTATCATGCATGCTACTGCCGAAGAGGTTGCCCCGCTTTTACAGCTGTTTGCATACATATATCCTATTAACCAAGGCACTGCAAACTTTATTACACAAAATATTTATCCTGTAACAATAAGCAAAGGCACTACCCTGCACAAAGCCGGAGAAATATGTGCGTATATCTATTTTATAAAAAGCGGCGCTGTAAGGGGTTTTATTAAAGAGGGAGGAAAAGAAAAAACTACCTGGATTTCTATAGAAAATGAAATGGTGGCTTCTATTTACAGTTTTATAATGCAGATGCCCAGCATTGAAAATATGGAAGCCGCAGAAGATTGCCAGCTACTGGCCATGAGCCATAAAAACATGCACCTGCTGTACGAACTGGAGCCAACAGCCAATATACTGGCAAGGCGTATTTACGAAAAATATTATGCCGATGCAGAAGTGAGGGCTTTAACTGCCCGGTTCAGCAGTGCCGAAAAAAAATACGATTTCTTTTTGCAAACATACAGCCACCTTGCCAATAGGATTCCGCTTACTTATATCGCTTCTTTTTTAGGCATGAACTTAGAAACGCTTAGCAGGGTGAGGGCAAAAAAGAAAACTTTTTCAAAGGCTGGGGTTTGACAATTGTCAAATAATTTGGTTAAAACCAGTTTTACTTCAACTTAACTGTACATTACACTTGTTATTTCATTTTTAAGAATCAGTCATTCTATTTTTTAAATTATTGCTTTAGGTTAAAAGTAAGTAAAGCTAAAGTTTGAATTATAGGGATATGTTCTTATTTGTATTTTCAACAAAATAAGTAAATCATAAAAACAGTAACTAAATGAAAATAACATTCATTTTACAACAAGGGCTGCTACAACCACGCCCCAAAAACTTTATGAAACAAAAATTACTCTTAGCCATTTTACTATTTGTAAGCCTTACACCTGTAAAGGCAATAACGTACTATGTAGATGCCGCCCGGCCCGATAACAGCGGTGCAGGCACCACCTGGGCCACTGCCGAAAAGGAATTACAGGTAGCCATAAACGAAGCCGTAAGTGGCGACCAGGTATGGGTAAAAGCCGGAACCTACAAACCCACAACGGGAGCCGACCGTAACATTTCGTTTACCCTAAAAAATGGCGTAGCTGTTTATGGCGGTTTTGTAGGTACAGAAACGCTGCTGAACCAAAGAAGTTTTGTTTACAATGCTACGATACTCAGTGGCGACCTGCTGGGCAATGATGTAGGTTTTACCAACAACGGCGAAAATTCTTACCATGTAATAATATGCACATCTCTCAATAGCACAGCAGTATTAGATGGCTTTACCATAACAAAAGGCAATGCCAATGGCGGCAGTTCACAATCTGGTGGGGGAATGCTATGTACCAGTGCTCCAACTTTAAATAATCTCCTATTCACCCTCAACAATGCCCAGGGTGGCGGCGGGGCAATAAGTTTACAACCAGCAGGTGCAGTCACAGTTACAAACTGTGTATTCGACAATAATCTTACTGATGGTTTCGGTGGAGCTATTGAAATCGTCGGTGCCAGTACTAATACTGCACATAGTTTTATCAATTGCATATTTTACAATAATACAGCAGGCTTTGGGGGTGCATTTACCATCATTACCTGGAACGCAAATTTTACAAATTGTAATTTTTCAAAAAACCATGCCACCAATCCTGTTGGTGCACCCAATGCTTATCTTGCTTATATTGAACTTTCTGACGTAAAGATGAAAAACGTAGTGATTTGGGTAACGGACATTAGCCCTAGCGGGTATTATATGGAAATACTTAACTCCAACTTTTCTGCCTCTAATTCTTTGATACAAGCTGGCTGGGGTGGTATTAATTTCGTAAACACCCTTGCAAATCCATTAGTAGCAGATGTAAATGATGGCGACGGCCCCGATAATATTTGGCGTAATGCCGATGATGGCCTGCGTATATCCTGCAGCAGCCCGGCTATAAATGCAAGCGACCCTGCCACTGTGCTTACAAAAGATATAATGGGTATTACCAGGGTAGGCATAGCAGATATAGGTGCTTACGAAAGCGGTAGCCAAAACATATCCCCCTCCGCAATAGCATCGGCTAACAGCGAAGTGCTTTTAACCCAAAATGCTACTGGCATTACCAACTATTCCACTTGCAGTAATCTTGTAGCTACTATAAATTCCTCTGGGGCGTACACCATTGCAGGTGGTGTAAAAGCCACCGTTTGGCTAGAGGCTGCACAACCTGCCCAATACCTAAAACGCCACTACGAAATAACGCCTGCTACCAACGCTGCCACGGCTACTGCCAAAGTAACCTTATACTTTACCCAGCAGGAATTTACCGATTTTAATGCCGTAAACGCCATAAAACTGCCGGTAGATGCTACCGATGCAGCCAATAACAAAGCTAATTTGCGAATAGAAAAACGCAGCGGCACCAGCAGCGATGGCAGTGGCTTACCCAATACCTACCCGGTTGGCACACCCGAAACCATTACGCCTTCACCCGTTTTTTGGAACAGCACCGCCAGCCGTTGGGAGGTAACCTTTGATGTATTAACCGGCTTTAGCGGCTTTTTTGTAAAAACAATCACCACCGTTTTGCCATTGAGGTTGCTAAGTTTTACTGGCAGCAAAGCAAATACGCTGAACAAACTGCAATGGAACACCACCAGCGAAACCAATACCAAACAATTTAATGTGGAATGGATGGTGGCCGGTGCGCAATGGACAGTATTGAGTCCTGTAACTGCATACGGCAGCGGCGACCATAGCTATACCATTAACCATACTAATCCACCTGCCGGTATCGTTTTTTACAGGTTAAAAATGATAGATGTGGATGGCAATTTTACTTACAGTAACATTATTTCGTTAAGCAGCGGGGGTATAAATGGTATCAACATTTATCCCAATCCGGCTTCTGGGTTTATTAATATTACCGTGGGTAATCATTTACTAAACACCAAAGTACAGCTATACAATTCAGCAGGACAACTAATTCAAACCAAACAAATGACAACCCTAAATCAACAACTTGTTATTAAAGGCTATGCCAACGGGATTTATCAGCTACGGTTTGTGGATGGCAGTGTTGCTACGTTTATTAAAGAGAAGGAATGAGCTATGGCTTTTGTTTGGTGAGAAAGGAACCGAGGCGGAGTACATCCAAAAGCTTCCTGAACCAAAAAACTAAGTTTCCGCTGCATCAGAAACCATTCTATAAACTCTACCAACCCACATCTAGCAAAAAAATATCTACTAGCCAACCAACAATTATGACTTAGGTTTCGGTGTGTGTGGAAACCCACCGATAAAATAAAAAAAAATATTGCAGGGATATTGCAAACCCAAAACATTCTTACCAAATCTGCCTCCATGTTAAGTAAACACAAAGGCAAAATATTAAAAAAAAGAACATGAGAAAATTTACGCTTTTATCTAAAATGGTACAAAAACTTTTACTATTTATTGCAATGCTTATCAGTTTGCAATTTGCAAATGCACAAGCGATTACTGCTGGTGCAGCTACAGGTGGCATATCTGCATGCTTTGGAAATGCATCCGTAACGCCATTAGTACAACAGTTTACTGCATCGGGTACTGGTCTTACGGCTAATATAACCGTTACAGCACCTATAGATTTTGAAGTATCTTCCACAGCCGCAAGCGGCTATGGTGCATCCCTCACACTCATCAGAAGCGGAAGTACAGTTGCAAGCACCGTAATTTATATACGGTCTGCTGCCACAGCAGCTTCAGGGGTAATATCTGGTAATATAACATTGGCAAGTACAGGTGCTACTTCGGTATTGGTTGCTACAACTGGTAATGTAAACGCCACACCCACTGTAAACCCAATTACCAATCAATCAGTTTGTAATAATACTGCTACTGCGGCAGTAGCATTTACAGGTGCAGTAGCTGGTACGGTATTTAACTGGACAAATAATACAACCTCCATTGGCCTGGCTGCAAGCGGCACAGGCAATATTGCCTCCTTTACAGCTACCAATACCAGCAGCAGCCCAGTTACGGCTACAATAACGGTTACCCCAACTTTTAGGAGTCTTTTTGCCTATATTGCAAATTATTATTCTAATGATGTATCTGTAATAAATACCACTACCAATACCGTGGTAGCTACGGTGGCGGTGGGTGTAGCTCCTCAAGGAGTATCGGCAAGCCCCGATGGTAGCAGGGTATATGTGACTAATAATGGTAGCAATACTGTATCAGTAATAAATACCGCTACAAATACCGTGGTAGCTACGGTGGCGGTGGGTGCAGGTCCTACTGGCGTATCGGTAAGCCCCGATGGAACGCAAGTATATGTGGCCAATCATAATGTTGTTAATAATGTATCTGTAATAAATACCACCACCAATACTGTGGTAGCTACGGTAGCAGTGGGTGGGGCTCCTACTGGCGTATCGGTAAGCCCTGATGGCAGCAGGGTATATGTGGCTAATAATTCGAGCAATGATGTATCAGTAATAAATACCGCTACCAATACTGTGGTAGCTACAATAGCGGTGGGTGCAGGCCCTACTGGCGTAACGGTAAGCCCCAATGGCAGCAGAGTATATGTGAGTAATAATGCTATCAATACAGTATCAGTAATAAATACCACTACCAATGCCGTGGTAGCTACGGCGGCGGTGTCGTTGGGTTCACCATATGGCGTATCGGTAAGCCCCAATGGCGGCAGGGTATATGTGGCTAGTAATAATACTTCCAATAAGGCATCAGTAATAAATACCTCTATAAATACCGTGGTAAGTTCGGTGACGGTGGGTACATTTCCTTATGGAGTATCTGTAAGCCCCGATGGCAGCAGGCTATATGTGGCCAATTTTGGTTCGAACAATGTATCTGTAATAAATACCACTAACCTTGCTTTGGTAGCTACGGTGGCGGTGGGTTCAGGTCCTAGTTCATTGGGTAATTTTATTGCAAATGTGCCTAGTTGTGTAGGTACAGCACAAATATTTAGTATAACAGTAAATCCGTCAAGCGATGCAACTATTGCAACAGTGAATAATACACAAACATTACCAGTAACAGGTATTACTTATTTCAGCAATGGCTGTACCGATGCTTTAATAGCAAAACTTAGCCCAAATGGCGCAAGCCCTGTAAGTGGTAGTATCACGGCTTCAATATGGATAGAAACTACACAGCCTACACAATTTGTAAAAAGGCATTACGAAATAACACCTGCCACAAGTGCTACAACTGCCACTAGTAATGTAACCTTATACTTTTCGCAAGCAGAGTTTGATGATTTTAATGCAGTAAACTTAGTAAAGTTACCTACCTCCCCTGCCGATGCAACAGGTATCGCTAATCTTCTTATTGAAAAAAGAAATGGTGTAAGCAGCGATGGTACAGGTTTGCCTACCACTTATACAGGTAGCATTATAAGCATTAACCCTGCCGATGTTGATGTTATTTGGAATGCAACTGCAAGCCGCTGGGAAGTAAGTTTTGATGTAGCAGGCTTTAGTGGGTTTTTTGTAAAAACAATCACCACCGTTTTGCCATTGAGGTTACTGGGGTTTACCGGCACTAATAAAAACAATACCAACAAACTGGAGTGGAACACAGCCAGCGAAACCAATACCAAACAGTTTAATGTAGAATGGATGCAGGCCGGTGGGCAATGGGCAGCACTTGGTAACGTAACTGCTTATGGCAGCGGCAACCATAGCTATACCATTAACCACAATAACCCACCCGCCGGTACAGTTTTTTACAGGCTAAAAATGGTAGATACCGATGGCAATTTTACTTACAGTAACATTATTTCGTTAAGCAGCGGGGGAAAAAACGGTACCAGCGTTTATCCTAATCCGGCTTCAGGCTTTGTAAATTTAACTGTAGGTAATCATTTACTAAACACCAAAGTACAGCTATACAATGCAACTGGGCAACTGATGCAAAGCAAGCAAATAACAACCCTCATTCAACAACTTGCTGTTAAAGGCTATGCCAAAGGAGTGTACCAGTTAAGGTTTGAGGATGGTGGTGTTGCAGCGTTTATTATAAATTAGAAACAAATCCATTGGCTGCCATTGCAGGTATCGATGTAAGGAAAATGAGGCGTTGGCGTACTTGCAAATTAGCTTAATAAGAAAGTGTTTCAAAATTTCTCTCCCTACTTGCCATACACCCCAATTTTATGCGTCCTTAACAAATAATTTGTACTAG
>JANNVW010000114.1:0-13647 GCA_031408295.1 Ferruginibacter sp. | reverse complement strand
GGATTGTTTGTTGTTGAATTGTTTGTTGTTGAATTGTTTGTTGTTGAATTGTTTGTTGTTGAATTGTTTGTTGTTGAATTGTTTGTTGTTGAATTGTTTGTTGTTGAATTGTTTGTTGTTGAATTGTTTGTTGTTGAATTGTTTGTTGTTAGGTAGGTCTAAAGTTTACAGTTCTCCTATTTTTCTAATTTACGCTTTGTTGCTCTTGGCTCTTTTCCTACTCCTTTTCTCTTTTGTCCTCTTAGCCTTTCTTTTCTTCCACCATTTTTACAATTTACGCTTTGTTGCTCTTAGCTCTTTTCCTACTCCTTTTCTCTTTTATCCTCTTAGCTCCTCTTTCTCTCAGTTACTCTCTCTTACTCCTAGTCCTTTTTTCTAATCCTTTTCTCTTTTGTCCTCTTAGCCTTTCTTTCCTTTTCTTCCACTATTTTTACAACAAACAAAACCTCACATGAAATTTATACTATCCATTTTATTTATATCAACATGTTATTTTACCCAAGCGCAAATACAAACTACACAAACCCCGCAAACAAAAAAAGAATTTAGAGGCGTGTGGGTAGCTACGGTAGATAATATAGATTGGCCACCAATGCCAACAACTAGTGTAGAGTTACAAAAATCATCGTTCATACAATTGCTTGATATGCACAAGCGCAATGGTATGAATGCTGTAGTAGTGCAAGTGCGGCCAGCAGCAGATGCATTTTACCCATCGGCCTACGAGCCATGGAGCCAGTGGCTTACAGGGGTGCAGGGGCAAGCGCCCAACCCAATGTACGACCCACTAGCTTTTATGATAACCGAAACACATAAACGTGGTATGGAATTTCATGCTTGGCTTAATCCATATAGAGCTGTCTTTAATTTAAAAAAGCCAAACATTACCACCATGCATGTAACCCGCCAACACCCAAGTTGGTTTATAGCATATGGAGAAAAAAAATATTTTGACCCAGGAAATAAAGAAGCGCAAAAATTTGTAACCAATGTAGTAAAGGATATAGTAACACGCTACCAAGTAGATGCCATTCATATGGATGACTATTTTTACCCTTATCGTATTGCTGGCAAAGAATTTCCGGATAGTAAAACATATGCACAATATGGCAAAGGCTTACCAAAAGATGTATGGCGCCGTAGCAATACCGATTCCATAATTGTAAGTATTAGCAAAGTAATAAAGCTAGCAAATAAAAAATGCCGCTTTGGTATAAGCCCATTTGGTGTGTGGCGCAATGCTACACAAGACCCCGATGGCAGCAATACCAAAGCATCACAAACAAACTACGACGACCTCTACGCCGATATTTTACTCTGGCTGCGCAAAGGTTGGATAGATTATGTAACCCCACAACTCTATTGGGAAATAGACCACCCGCTTTGCGATTTTAATATACTTGCAGACTGGTGGGCCACACATAGCTATGGTAAAGATTGTTATGTAGGCATAGGCATATACCGTGCTGGCAGCAACCCCGCATGGAAAGACAAAACACAACTACCCCGCCAAATACAAAAAATTCGCAGCCTACCCGCACTCAATGGAATGTTATTTTTTAGCAGCAAAACCTTTGATAAAAACCCCAATGGCTGGAATGATACGCTGCGTTTAAATTATTTTAAAGACTCGTTTGTGAAGTAAGTTTGGGGGAGCATGGGCGATGAAGCATTTATGAGCATTGGTTTCCTGCTGTTCGCTATCGCTTCGGTGCCGCTGCCATCAGGGCTACGCTGAGGGTTGGTAATTCTATTCATCAGTCATTACCCGTACATTTGTTTACATGAACACAACCGCCGCACTCAACGAACTATTTGCCCGCATACCCCGCAGGCACAACGATGAAAATGTAAAAGAAATAAAAAGTATTGTAGCGGAATACGAAGACATACTCATTAGCATAGAAGCAGTAAATGCATTCTATGAAAAAAATATTCCTCCTTTTTTTGATGCTGTAGAAGATATAAAAACTACCATAAAAAAATCTACAGATAACAAGCTATCTAAAAAAACGAAAGATAATTTTTTTGACGATGCTTCGGTGGCTTTTAAAGATAATATAGAAGAGCTCTTAAAACTCTGGGGCAATGGAGAAAAAACAAGTTGATATATTAAACCAAATGGCGTCCGTATCTCTCCTATTTTAATTAACTTACCAGCTGCAAAATAATAAACCATGAGAATAGAAAACGATATTAAAATAGGTTTTAAAGATGTATTGATAAGACCCAAGCGCTCCACACTAAAGTCGAGAGGAGAGGTAAGTTTGGAGCGAAGTTTTACATGCAAGCACACAGGTAAAATATGGAAGGGTGTGCCTATAATGGCCGCCAATATGGATACTGTAGGTACTTTTGAAATGGCTATAGCACTGGCACAGCACAAGGCTTTTACGGCAATACATAAACATTATAGTGTAGCCCAATGGGCAAGCTTTATGCAAACCGCTCCGCAAAATATTGCGCAACATATTGCTGTAAGCACAGGCTCGGGTAAAGAGGATGCTGCAAAGCTTAAAGCTATTATGGAACAATGCCCAACTTTAGAATTTATTTGTATAGATGTAGCCAATGGCTACTCAGAGCATTTTGTAGATTTTGTGAAGAGAACACGTTCCACTTTTCCAGATAAAATTATACTAGCAGGCAATGTTGTAACTGGCGAAATGGTAGAAGAGTTATTGCTAGCTGGTGCAGATATTATAAAGGTAGGTATTGGCCCAGGTTCGGTTTGTACCACAAGGGTAAAAACGGGTGTGGGCTACCCACAACTTTCTGCAATAGTAGAATGTGCCGATGCGGCTCATGGTCTTAAGGGGCAAATTATTTCTGATGGTGGTTGCAAAGTACCTGGAGATGTGGCCAAAGCATTTGGCGCAGGTGCAGATTTTGTAATGCTAGGTGGTATGCTGGCGGGCCACGACGAAAGCGGTGGTGAACTTATAGAAAAAAATGGTGAAAAATATAAACAGTTTTATGGCATGAGCTCCGAAACCGCTATGAATAAATACGCAGGTGGTGTGGCAGAATACCGAGCTAGCGAGGGTAAAACGGTGGCTGTAAAATATAGGGGATCTGTAAACGATACCATGCAAGATTTATTGGGTGGTGTGCGCTCTACTTGCACATACGTAGGCGCACAATCACTTAAAGAACTTACCAAACGCACTACTTTTATAAGGGTAGAGGAACAACACAATCTCTGGTTTGGAGAACAGTAAAAATTTTATTTAATGCCAATAAGCAAAAATATTATCATTTCTGGAGCAGCAGGTAAGCCCATAGGGCTAGATATATTTTACAGTGGCGCTACAATAAAAAAACCTGTGGTTATTTATGCACACGGGTTTAATGGTTTTAAAGATTGGGGCTGTGCAGATTTGGTTGCATCACAATTTTTAGCAGCTGGGTTTGTGTTTGTTAAATTTAATTTTTCGCACAATGGTACCACCCCATTAACTCCAGAAGAGTTTACCGATTTAGAAACTTTTGGGCAAAATAATTATACAAAACAATTAGAAGATTTAAACACGGTAATAAATTGGGTTTGCGACAATAAAAACATACACAGTTTTGCTTTAGATACCAATAAGGTTTATTTGATTGGGCATAGCATGGGAGGCGGCATATCTATACTTCAGTCGGCAAGAGATAAGCGAGTAAAAAAGCTCATTACTTGGGCTAGTGTAAGCGAATGCAAAACACCTTGGGGCACTTGGTCGCAACAAAAATTAGATGATTGGAAAAGCACAGGTGTGCAATACTATACCAATGGGCGCACTAAACAACAAATGCCATTGTATTACCAATTGTACGAAGATTATGTACAAAACGAATCTGTACTGCATATTGAAAATAACATAAGAAAACTTACAATACCATTGTTAATTTGCCATGGTACATTAGATAATGCTGTGTCTATAGAAAAGGCCTACGATTTACAAAATTGGCAACCCACCGCTATTTTATTCACCATAGCAAGCGACCATGTATTTGGTCGCACACACCCGTGCAATAATAATAAACTGCCTGCGGAGATGAATGCAGTGATAGAAAAAAGTGTATCGTTTTTATTATCTTCATAAAGCATTTCCTATAAAATATTTTCGGTAAAATTTGTGAAATTGACCACATAAATTAGTACCTTTTGCATTGGTCATTGTGATTGAGGCTATCAAAATAATAGTGCAACTTATTCAGATTATAAATTTCAACTATTCTGTTTTATATTTTTTAAATCATATAAATTTAAAAATATGTCACAAACAATAAATCTTTTACTTTTTGTTTCTCTCTGTAGTTTTTTAACAAGTTGTAAAGGGCAAACAAATGGCAACACATCAACACAAAAAAATAGCGAAACAAAAAAGCTTGTTGGTGGTGGTTGTGATGGTTGCGAAATTATGTTTGTTGCTATGCCGAAAAATATATCATCAATAGACACTAGCCAAGGATGGACAGAAAAGGGACAGAAACTTTTAATAACTGGCAAGGTTTATAAAATTGATGGTAAAACCCCCGCACAAAATATTGTCATTTATTACTGGCAAACAGATAACAATGGTTACTATTCTCCATCAGAAACGTTAAACGAAAAAGCAAAAAGACATGGGCATATAAGGGGTTGGGTAAAAACAGATAAAGATGGAAGCTACTCTATTTATACTATTAAGCCTGCTCCGTATCCTAACGATAATATTCCTGCCCACATTCACATATCTATTAAAGAACCAAATATTGATAACGAATATTACATAGACGAATTTATTTTTGATGATGATAAACTTTTGACCAGTGAAAAAAGAAAGGCGCTTGAAAACCGAGGAGGAAGCGGCATTTTAAGGGTTTTGATTTCTAATGAAACCCAAATTGCAGAACATAATATTATTTTGGGGTTTAATATTCCAAATTATCCAGAAATAAAAAATATTGAAAACCAATCTGGGCTTGAAATTGGTGAAGACAACCCTTCTTTTATTCCTTACCACGCTTGGGGGCCAGACAAAGGAACAAGAACTTGCCCAGTTTGTAAGTATGGTCGTTTTCATGGTATCGTTTACTTTGTTGGTAACAATCCAAACTGGGAGGATATAAAAAAGTGGCTTCGTTTTTTAGAACAAGAAAGTGTTACACGAAGTAAGTATTTGAAAGCCTATTTTGTTTATGGCAATGAAAAGGATTATAACAAAGACTCAAGTAAGAGATTGTTAGAAAATATTGGACTTGAACTAAACTTGAAAAATGTTGCTTTAACCTTTGTGCCATCGATGACAGATATTGAAAGCGAGGTAAATCTAAACAAAATAAACCCTAGTGTAGAAAATACATTTGTGATTTTCAAACACAGAACGATTGTTGACAAATTTATTAACATTAAAGCATCTGCCGAAAACTTCGGCATAATTTCATCTATACTCAATAAAACCAAGGGTGACTACTTTAACCTATCTGAGCCCAAACACGAGTAGTAAAGAATAGGCTTACTAGAAAAAAATTTTAAACAGAACGCTATCTTTTTAAAAGTTTTTTCTGAGTTTAATTACATGTAATTTATTCAATAAAAGTATGAGGGGATATGTGGGATCAAACTCAAACCATTTTCTAGCAAAGTTTACATTGTTAGGGTTTTTGTGGTGGTTATTTTGAAAAAGCTCTCCCATCAAAAGAAAATCTAACGGCAAAGAGTTTTTGCTGTGGTCATTATTGTTATAGTTTTGGTAGCCATATTTATGACCACACCAGTTTACTATTGCACCATGTATTGGGCCCATAAAAAAATGAATAGGTACCAAGGCAAACATCCACCAAGCTGTTGCAAATTTTACATAAAACAATAAATACAACGCTGCAAATAAAATACGTACAACCCAAAGGTTAATAATTTTATCTACAGGTTTCCACTCTGGGTATATTCCCCTAAAAGCCTTTTCGGGTTCTACGCTGTAGTTGGCATAATTTAAATACACATCTTTTGTGTGCATAGTCATATGCCACACATCTTTAAAAAAATGTGGTGAATGTGGGTCTTTTTCTGTATCGCTGTATGCATGGTGCATTTTGTGTAAAATAGCATATGCCCTTGGGTTTAAGAACGATGCACCTTGCACCAATACAGTAAAAGCATAAAAAAATCTTTCCCAAAACTTATTCATCGTAAACATTTTGTGCGATGCATAGCGATGCAAAAAAAATGTTTGACAAAAGAGGGACAAAAACCAGTGTGAAAGAAAAAATATAAGAATAATCATATTAAAGTACATTGAATTATAAACAAATACGAAAGTACATCAATTGTAGATCTTTATAAATTTTAATAATTCTTTAAAAATGGCTTACTGGGATATATTTAAAACTATTCTTTTATTTTAAAATTTAACCCCTATTTAAAATCAATGTTTAATTACATTTTAATTTTGTAATATTACATCTATAGATATATCAAAACAAACTAATGAAAACGAAACGACGCCTTCAGGTCATATTATTTTCTTGTATTATTCTTTTTTTTATTGCTGCGTTTGTATTGGAGCGGGTTGTTTCTAATAAACTTCAGGTTTTATTAGAGGCAAGGTTAGCAAATGTGGCGAACCAAACGGATAAAATAATTTTTATACACAGTGCTGCAATAAAAGGTTATTTGGAAGAAAACTCTTACTGGGACGAGTTATGTACAGCTATTCAAAAAAAAGATACAGGATGGATATCTAGCAGCATGACTGAAGCACTTAAAACATCTTTGTATGGAGCCAATATGCTTTGTGTGCTTAATGAAAAGGGAGATTATGTATATAACAGCGTATTTAATACTGATAAATATAGTAAAATTAAAAATGTTATATCACTTACCCCTATTTTAAACATGCTTGGTACTAGTGGTACAAAAAGTTTTTGCTATAAAAATGGAGATATATATATTGAAGGGTATATAGCCTCTGTAGTGCCAGGGATAGACTTTGCAAAAAAAACCAAACCAAAGGGATATTTGCTTGTGGGAGAAATTGTAGATGAGTCTTATTTAAAACATTTAAAAGAAATAAATACTGATTTTGAATACTCGTTTGTAAAGCCTAATAAAAATACAATAACCCCGAAGGATTTTATTAATAAGGAAACGGGAGAATTAACTTGCTATAAAAAGATTGACTGTTTAAATGGGTCTCCCATAATAATAAAAATAACCAACCTCTTACCCGAAACCAAAATTTATATTAATTTTTTGCGCATTGCACTATTTATATACCTTCTTTTTGTTGGTATCATAATTATTGCGCTTTACCGTTATTTTTTTAGATATTTTTTTAACCCTTTAGAAAAAATTACTGTTGCTCTAGAAGAAAATAAATCTATGGCTATTAGTAATGTTATTACCAAAAATACCGAGCTTGGTAAGGTTGCAAAAATGATAGATCAATCTTTTAAACAAACAGAAATATTTCAAAAAGAAATAGACAATAGAATTAGAACTGAGGCAGAGTTGAAATGGGCAATAAATCAAATAGAAATTGCCACTATAGAAAAAGTAAGGGCAGAACAGTCTGCAGATGCAAAAAGTGAGTTTTTGGCCACCATGAGCCATGAAATTCGTACGCCAATAAATGGAGTGATAGGTGTTGCCAACTTACTTAAGGATGAAAAACTTACGCCCAGACAAAAGGAATATGTTGATATTTTAAATTATTCTAGCAAACACCTACTTGCACTTGTGTCAGACATACTTGATTTTTCTAAAATAGAAACGGGCAAGGTAGAATTTGAATCTACATCTTTTGATTTAAATGCAATTTGCAATGCTGTTTTTCAAATATTTAAAATTACTGCTGATGCTAAAAAACTTTCATTAGTATATCTACCAGATACTACAGTTACAAATTCTGTTTATGGCGACAGTGTGCGAATAAATCAAATTTTGACAAATTTAGTAGGTAACGCTATTAAGTTTACAAGTGATGGTATCGTTTCGTTTGGTTACAAGTTATTATCAAAAACAACAAATAATTGTACTGTAGAATTTTTTGTAACAGATACTGGTATTGGTATTGCAGACGATGAGCAAGGTAAAATATTTGATGGTTTTTCTCAAGCAAATAAAAAGATAAGCAGCAGCTTTGGTGGAACAGGATTGGGGCTTGCTATTAGTAAAAAGCTTATAGAATTGCAAGCTGGTAAACTTGATATGAAAAGCAAACTTGGTGTAGGTACAACGTTTACGTTTTATCTTAGTTTTGAGACTCATGTGTATGATAATATTTTACCTAGCAGTACAGGGTCTTCTTTTTCCATAAAGAAAGACCTTACGGGTATGAAAGTTTTGGTGGCAGAAGATAATAATATAAATGTGCTTGTATTAAAACGCTTTTTAGAAAAATGGGGAATTTATTATAAGGTTGCTAGCAATGGCCAAAATGCGCTAGAAATGATAGATAAAGAAGATTTTGATTTGGTATTGATGGATATACATATGCCAGAAATGGATGGCGAAGAGGCTACAAAAATTATTCGTCAACACGAAAATGAGAAAATAAAAAAAATTCCGATTGTTGCACTAACAGCAAACGCATCTGTAGATACACAACAAAAATTACTAAACAACGGTTTTAATAACTATATAAGTAAACCTTTTAATCCAGAAAATTTATTTCGTGTATTAAATAAGTATTACAATTTATAAAATAAGTATTACAAAGTAAATTTTTAGGTTATGCTCTAAAAGGAAAGCGACAGTTTTAAAACTATCGCTTTTCTTTTGGCTCATATTTTTATTATTAAAATTGAGGTTCAACTCCCATTTCATTAAAAATAAAAGAATAAATATCAGCTATCGTTTCTATGTTCTTTTTTGTATTACTAGCTCCGTGTCCGCTATTGGTATCTATTCTTATTATTACAGGGTTTTCACCTTTATACTTTTCTTGTAATGTGGCTATATATTTAAAGGAGTGCGCAGGTACAACCCTATCGTCGTGGTCTGCAGTTGTAACCAGTGTTGATGGATATTTTGCTGTGCTACTTATATTGTGCAAAGGAGAATAAGCAAATAGATTTTTAAAATTTGCTTCGTCTTTTTCGCTGCTTCCATAATCTGCTATCCAATTCCAACCAATCGTAAATTTATGAAATCGCAGCATATCCATAACACCTACTTGAGGTATGGCCACCCTTGCTAAATCTGGTCTTTGATTTATAACTGCGCCAACCAATGTTCCGCCATTGCTTCCACCACGAAGCGCTAATTTACTAGAGCTGGTGTATTTTTGGTTTACTAAATATTCTCCCGCCGCTATAAAATCATCAAATACATTTTGTTTATTTAGTAACATTCCTGCTTGATGCCATTTTTCTCCATACTCTCCACCGCCCCTAAGGTTGGCTTGTGCATACACGCCGCCTGCATTTAAAAATGGTAATAGTGTAGCGCTAAAGCCAGCCTCCAGGTTTACATTAAAGCCCCCATATCCGTATAATAAAGTAACATTATTACCATCTAGTTTTACTCCCTTTTTACTTACAATAAACATTGGTATTTTACTTCCATCTTTGCTAGTATAAAAAACCTGTTTTGTTTCATACTCTTTAGGGTTAAAATTTACCTCAGGTGCTCTAAAAACAGAACTTAAACCTGTGGCTATTTCATATTTGTAAATAGTAGGGGGAAATGTAAAAGAGGTAAACACATAAAATAAAAATGTATCGTCTCTATATCCACCAAGTCCACCCCCATTTCCAAGACTTGGATATTTTACTTCGCCTATTTGTTTACCCGTAAAATCACATACATAGGTTCGAGTAGTTACATCCTTTAAATAATCTAAAAATAATTTCCCACCACCTGTATTAGCATTTTGCAATGGCTCTTCTTTTTCAGCTATTAATAGTTTTGCCTTTGATACATCTAAGGTTTTAATGTCTATCGAAATTATTTTTCCATTTGCTGCATTGTCGTTTGTTTGAATAATAAAGTCTGTTTTTGTATTTTCTATTATGCTAAAGTTGCTGTTGCTTACTTCTTTTATTAATGGTTTAAAAACTCGACTCTCTCCTTTTAAATCCATTACAGATATAGCGTTACCGTCAAAACCTTTTCCCCTATCGCTTATGTATAGGTATAGGAAATGTTCATCTTCGCTTGTGCTTGCTGTATGAAATCTTTGAGGATTATTTTTATCTTCATAAATTAATGCATCACCTGTTTGTGCTGTTCCCACTTTATGAAACCACACTTGATGGTTTTCATTTTTTTTGCTTAATGCGCTAGCGTTTTTATCTGGCGACGGGTAACGACTGTAATAAAACCCATTCCCACACCATGCAGTACCACTTACTTTTACCCACTCTATTTTATCTGCTAAATCTTTGCCCGTTGCCATATCCCTCACTTTATATGTTTGCCAATCACTTCCCCCCTCACTTAATCCTATTACTGCATACTTTCCATTTTTAGATAATGTAAAGCCTGTCATTCTTGTTGTACCATCTTTACTAAAAGTGTTCGGGTCAATAACTGTTTCTACTTTTCCAGCAAGACCTTTTTGCCTGTACAAAACAGATTGGTTTTGCAAGCCATTATTTTTATAAAAATAATACCATTCCCCATTTCTAAAAGGTGCTGAGTACTTTGGATAATTAAATACTTTTTCTATTGCCTCTTTAAATTTTGTTCTGTAGGGTATTTTTTCTAAATACCCTAAGGTTACTTTATTCTGTGCTGTCACCCACGCTTTGGTTTCATCGCTTTTATCATCTTCTAACCATCGGTAATTGTCGGGCACTTTTTTTCCAAAATATTGGTCTATGGTATCTACTTTATTTGTGATAGGATATGTAAGTTGTGCTTTTGTATTCATCATAAATAATACCGAAAATAAAAGTGATAATAATAATTTCATTGGAAAATTTTTAGATTGTAAATGTATTGATAATATTTATTTCTATTTCTTTTATAAAAAATGCGAACAAAATTAATTGTCCGCATCACCTCCATTAAAAATTTATTGTTACGAAACTTTTTTCAATAATACATTATAAATCTTTACTTGCTCATGCCAAGTAAAAGCATTAAAATCGTACCAAGTACAATAACAATAACCCTCTTTGGAAACAAAAGCTATTGTCATTTTTGGACTACCTGATTTTAGTTCCACAATATCGCCTGCTATTAATTCTTCCATTGTTGTAGTTTTATTAGAAACATAAACTTTATAGATATCTTTTTTATCTTCCCATATACACCATCAATATCTGCACATCGCTTGGGTTTACTCCGCTTATACGGCTTGCTTGCCCGAGCGTACGAGGTTGTATTTTTTTAAACTTTTGTTTTGCTTCGTTTCCAAGGCTCACCAATTTTTCATAATTAAAATCATGTGGTATGGCAAGGTTTTCCAATTGGCTCATTTTTTCTACCAATTCTTTTTCTTTTTCTATATAAGTAAAATATTTAATTTGTATTTCGGCTTGTTCTATTACTTCTGTTGAAAATTCTAGCAGCGCTTCTTTCACCACAGCCACTTGTTGCATCATTTCAAAAAGGGTAATATTTGGTCGCAATAATATTTGCCCCAACTTTTGCCTAAATGCTAATGGCGCAGAATTTACCGAAATTAAATACTCATCTGCATCTATTGCTTTGATTGATAATAAGTTAATAATATTTATGGCTTCTTCTACTTGCTTTCTTTTAGCCAAAACATTATCCATTCGCTCTTGAGATGCCAATCCTAACCTATAACTCAGCTCAGTAAGGCGTAAATCTGCATTATCTTGGCGTAATAATGTTCTAAATTCTGCTCTACTCGTGAACATTCTGTATGGTTCATCCGTTCCTTTGTTTATTAAATCGTCAATGAGTACTCCAATATATGCTTCGCTGCGCTTTAGTATAAATGCTGGTTCATCCTTCGTTGCCAAATGGGCATTTATACCTGCCATTAATCCTTGGCAAGCGGCTTCTTCATAGCCAGTTGTTCCATTTATTTGCCCCGCAAAGAATAAATTCTTTATTAATTTGGTTTCTAAACTCACCGTAAGCTGTGTCGGTGGAAAAAAATCGTATTCTATAGCATAACCGGGTCTAAACATTTTGCAATTCTCAAAACCTGGTACTTTTCTCAATGCCTTTATTTGTACTTCTTCAGGTAAAGAAGACGAAAATCCATTTACATATATCTCCACTGTATTCCAACCTTCGGGTTCTACAAACAATTGATGGCGCTCTCTTTCTGCAAACCTATTTATTTTATCTTCAATACTTGGGCAATATCTTGGCCCTGTTCCGTGTATTCTACCTTGAAACATCGGGCTACTTTCAAAACCTGTTTTTAAAATATCGTGTACTTCTTGGTTGGTATAAGTAATCCAACAGCTTCTTTGTTCTTCTGGTTTAAGGGTAGGTTTTTCTACATAACTAAACCCAACGAGTTCTTCGTCCCCTTTTTGCTCTTCCATTTTGGAATAATCAAGGCTACGACCATCAATACGTGGTGGTGTACCAGTTTTTAAACGAGCGGTTTCAAAACCAAGTTCTACCAATTGTTCGGTAATTCCTGTAGCTGCTTTCTCCGCTACCCTTCCTCCACCAAAGTTTTTTTCTCCAATATGTATTACGCCATTAAGAAAAGTTCCATTGGTAAGCACTACTGAGTTACTATATATTTTATGCCCTAGTCCTGTTACAACTCCTTTTACAACTCCTTCTTCTACTATTAAATTATATACGGTGTCCTGATAAAAATCTACATTTTCTGTTTGCTCCAGCATTTCTCTCCATGTTTGGGCAAAGAGCATTCGGTCGCTTTGTGCTCTTGGACTCCACATAGCTGGTCCTTTTGAACGGTTAAGCATACGAAATTGTATCATACTCTTATCGGTAACAATTCCACTGTACCCACCAAGTGCATCTATTTCTCTTACTATTTGTCCTTTTGCTATTCCTCCCATGGCAGGATTACAACTCATTTGGGCAATGGTTTGCATATTCATCGTTATGAGCAAAGTTTTACTGCCCATATTTGCACCTGCGGCAGCAGCTTCACAACCTGCATGCCCTGCGCCTACTACTATTATATCGTATTTTGGAAACATAATACAAAGTTATGGGTTGAAAAGTTATGGGTTACGGGTTAAATCCTTGTATAATTTAAGCCCTATCCAAACTTTCTAAGTATTTCTCTTTCCAGTAAAACATCTTTAAATGATACACCTCTGTTCATTTGGGCAAATTCTGCTGCGGTTAAGCTATACATTATCTCAAAATCAGCTTTTCTAGCATTTATAAAATCTTCAATTTTGGGCTCACTCACAATATTTGATACTTCAATCTCATCAATTTTAGCCAACATCTTTGGACAAAGGAAGTAATTTGTTTTACTGTATAAGCGTTCAAAGTATGTTTTTACTGCTATCACATCTATTCTGTTACCTCTTACTCTGTTTAATTCTATCTTTTCTACTCGAATATTAATGAAGTTCCAACAAAGTTTTAGGTCTTCTTCAATACCAAAATCAAAGTATGCCACAGGTACTATGTGGTCAAACTGCCATTTAGAAGCAAAGTTTTCCCAATTCAAATCTTCCGTGAACTGAATTTCTATCCACTCTCTAAAGTTTTGTATATCTAAACCGAAGTATGGGGCATAGTTTTCCGATACTTGT
>JANNVW010000113.1:0-26381 GCA_031408295.1 Ferruginibacter sp. | reverse complement strand
ATATTTGAGATAGTATCGGCTGTCCGACAAATTTATTATCTTCACTCATGGTTATATTGTTTGTGTGAGAACTACAACATAACTAAAAAGGGTGAGAAAATCTCACCCTTTATTTAAAATTTTTGTCGGACAATAGTGATTAATAATGAATTAAAGTGTTTCATATTTAGTGGTTATAAATTGCAGGCAACAAGCTAATATACGCTACTTTTTTTACAACAATTTTTTAGGTTACTCATTTTTATTTGTTTAAGAAAAAACGAGGACACTTTGTTGTAGCTGTACTACAATTTAAATCAACTTTGAATCTCTTAACAGGCTTATGATTTTACACAATCTATTTCATAATCTATTGCATCAACTAATACATCTATAAAGCCAAATTGAAAAACTAAACTTGAAAGGAGCGTCGCCACCGAAGATGAATATTGCTACTTCTTTGCTCGGTCAATAAAAACAATATCAATTCATCGTAAAGTTGTAGTCCGTGGTACGTTGTCTGTCGTCTTCTTTCCTGAAATAATTTAATCATTAAACAGTATTTTTGCAGCATGAGCACTACACTTACACAATCGCCTTTTTTAATGTACTCCGATGGTAAAGGTGGCATTTATGAAGATGATACTTTATATACCGCAGGACGAAGTGGTTGGGACGCATTGCCAATACCAACGGATGAATGGATTTTATTGCCAGAAGGTGGGCAATTATACGAACTGCCGGGTAGGAGAGGCATTGGTATTGATGTAGAAACAGGGGAGATGCGCATTTGCGAAAAAGGTTGGGCTGTAGCGGCTTTTATTCCTCCAGCACACACAGGTTTATACATATCGGCATACGAGACAATGCCCGATGCGCCTACGTTGCCGCTGTTTTGTTATACCGCTGCGGGTTGGCAAGATGAAAAAATATATGTACCAGCAGTAAGAATAGAAAAAGATATTCGGCAAGAAAGTGAAGGTTATCATGATGATGAAATAGAAGTGGGTACGGAGCATTTATTAAAAGCATATCCCAACAACCGATTGATAAAACATTTGATGGAAAATTGCTGCATGACATATACTTGCCCTGCTGCAAGAAACCTTGCACTTGGTAGGTGGGAATGCCCAGTGCCAATATCACCAGCTTGCAATGCAAATTGTATTGGTTGTATTTCGTTTCAACCGAGTGATGAAACGATTGTGAGTACACAAGATAGATTGACATTTAAACCAACTGCCGAAGAAATTGTAGAGTTTACGGTGCCGCATTTAGAAACAGCACCTTTTCCGATTATTAGCTATGGCCAAGGTTGTGAAGGTGAGCCATTGCTAATGTGGGAAACGATAAGAGAATCAATTATTGAAATAAGAAAACACACACAAAAGGGAAGTATAAATATTAATACAAATGGAAGCATGCCAAAAGCGGTGAAAGCTTTGTGCGAAGCGGGTCTTACGAGCATACGTGTGAGTACAAATTCTGCTAGAGAAGAAGTATATACGCCATACTACCGTCCAAATAATTATCAATTTTCTGATATCATTGAGAGTTTGAAAGTAGCCACAAGTATGGGTGCATGGACAAGTATAAATTATTTTGTTTTTCCTGGTATGACAGATAGTATTGCAGAATATGAAGCTTTGAGAAAACTGATAAAAGAAACAGGCTTAAAAATGATACAGTGGCGCAATTTTAATATAGACCCTGATTGGTATCTTGGAAAAATTGGCGTAACAGATACAGGCGAGTGCATGGGTATGAAACAAATGCTAGAACTGATTAGAGAAGAATTTCCTGATTTAAAATTTGGATATTTTAATCCATCTATGGAGCGGATTAAAGGAGATTTTGAGATGGATTATGCTCATTAGAAAATTATACCAAATACAAGTATTATGTAGCTTGATTATTTTACGCAAAGACACAAAGGAGCAAAGTTTGCAAAGAATTTAATAGGACTAGAGTACGAAAATTTTAATCTTGACAATTTTTGGGAATCAATGACTATAACACAAAATGCTGTCTTTGTATTATGTGCTAAGAAATAATACCTATTCAACAACTAGTTGGTTATTAACAGAACCTTTAAAATTGTACTGTTAATAGTTTAATAATCATTAAAAATTCATATTTAAAATAGTAAAAACCAACTATAACTAATTCTAATAAAAGCTAATTGTGATAAATAAGAGATACAAGTTTAGTATAATTCGATTTTTTGAACTTTGGATATTGCCAATTTTGCTCACTTTTTTTATTACATTTATTATTTATAGTAGATTTGATAATGTTAATGAACTAACATTTATTGAAAGTATTGCTTGGGTTTTGTTTTTTATCTATACAGTTGGAATATTTATTTATTTATTTTTAAATCATTATCCATTTGCAAAAAAAACACAATTGATAATTCTAGATAAAACATTTCAAGTTAAAGAAAAAGAGAATTTATATTCTTCAAAAATTTGCGATATAACTGAAATTGTAGAATATTCAACAAGCAAAACACCATGGGGATTTATAATGAAATGGAAAATTAAAACTATCGACAAAGAAATTATAATATCTAGCTTAACAATTTCGCAAACTTCTTTCCATAGACATTTTTGGAATAAAATAATTGAAAGAACTACTGTTTTGCCGACTATTTAATACACTAACTAGTTTAAAATAAATTACAATTTCTGCCCCCGTTTCAATATCGCTTAGCTCTTCGCTATAATCTTCGCCGCCGCTTGGTCTTTTGACCTGCGGCGAACATAAGAGTTTAAGATGGCAGTTCGGCTGGTCGGAGACCATGACGACTCAAGCGTGGAGCTGATGGGCGCTCACTATATTACAAAGTTACCAATGCACGTAAAAATTCCCAGCATGCATGTAGCAATATTTTTTTGCTGGCGGCTGTAATTAATCGTTGTAATTGTTTGCTACCCAACTTTCCCAATTCTTTTTATGCCCTTGATATTTTTTTTTATAGTTTAATTCTGGATTACAATGGTAACTACTTTCGTTTTTAGGAATAAGAAAAACGTAAATCTCGTCTTCACCTGATTGGAAGTTATGCATCTTATCCCATTTAAAGGTATCAGAAGTTTCATCGCAACTTATCAAATAAGATTCTGTTTTACCAGCACAGGAAGCATCGTTATCAATAATACTACAGTTTGATACTGAAATATTAAAAATGGCTTTATTATAACTAATTATATCGTTTAAGACTTCCTCTTTTTTTGTTGAGGAATAGCAGCTTATAAGAGCCAACATAAGTATAGGACATAAGAAATGTTTCATTGAATCGTGAGGTTTAAATATTATAGCAATTAACTCAATATGACCGCATGTTTTTAATTCACCAAACTTGCGACAATTTACTTAAGTGAATGTTTTTCAATAAGTAAATAAATATACGCAATATAAATAATTATTAACGTTTTGGGCTTTTTAACAGTTGCCATCTCAAAATATCATCAAGTCACTTCCTCTCTCCACAAAACGTTTTCAAAAATATCCTCCACAATAAAAGTTGAAAAAAGTTATACTGCTGAAGCTAGCCCCGATTGAAGTGAAAAAGGGTGAGGTACGAAACCCTTTGCAACGAAAAGCGGGAAACAAATGTTCATCAAGGCTTGCATGCTCATGCTCCAAAAAATCAGTTGGCAATAATCAGTTGGCAATTTGCAAAGCCCGATATTAAAAATAAATTGCAATTACGAACAAATTCCTCAAACAACTATTCAACCACTCAACTAATCGCCCAATCAACTAATCCTGAGCACACTCCCTACACCTTGCTTCGTATACATCTTTTTCGCCCAAAAGTACTTGCCCACCAGTGGCTATCTTACGGTAAGAAATACTTGCCATGCCTCCACATTTCATACAAATGGCGTGGAGTTTTGTAATATAATCTGCTACGGCTAAAAGGTTAGGCATTTGCCCAAAAGGCTTGCCTTGATAGTCCATATCAAGCCCTGCCACTATAACCCTAATGCCTTTTAGTGCCAATTGTTCGCAAACAAATGCAATTTCTTCGTCAAAAAATTGGGCTTCGTCTATGCCTACTACATCTACACCTTCGCTCATTAAAAGTATGGCATGTGCATTATCTACAGGGGTGCTGTGTATGGAGTTTGTATCGTGACTTACAATTTTTACCTCGTCGTAACGCACATCTATAGCAGGTTTGAAGATTTCTACTTTTAAATTGGCAATTTTTACACGTTTTAATCTGCGAATTAATTCTTCGGTTTTTCCACTAAACATACTGCCGCAAATTACTTCTATCCAGCCCTTTCTGTCGCCTCTTAAGTTTGGTTCTATGAACATTATTAAATTTTTATGATTGTGTTGCGTAACTTTATCGCAGGGTTGCAAAGATTAATGATTATCGCAAAAAAAGCAAAACAATTATTTACGCTTCCCTATGTTTCTTTAAACACGAAACATGGCAAAGAAACACTGAATAAAAAATTAGGCATTTATCCTTTGAATTATTAATTAAAACTAAACAATATGGAACGAGTGGAAACACTTTGTAATTTATTGGCGCAAAAAATACAAAACAAAGCGCCGATAGGAGAGTTGCTTACTACTTTAAAAATGATGGAGTCTGAGTTAATGCACCTCAAAAATATTACCCCAGCATTAAAAATGGATGCATCTGGGGCATCTATTGCTATTGCAAAACAAGTAAATAAGGATGTACCTGAAAAAGATTTTGAAACGATTGTTGCAGAATCGGAAAAGACAATAGAAATTTTGCAGATAGATGAAGCAGCTGTGGAAGCAGAGTTGGAGGAAATAAAAAAGATTGCAGAGGAAAGAAGTATGATGGGACAACAGCATAAACCAATAATTGCTTTTAACCCAGAGGAGGAAATTCCGACACTTGTAAATAGGCAATCTCTTTTTACGAAGGAAGAAACTATTGCTGCGGTAAAAGAATTAAATGAAGTACTACCTAATGCTGGCGGTACTTCGTTAAACGATATTTTGGTAAAACCTCAAATTGAAGTAAGTAATACTATGCAGGAGACTCCTGTAAAAGACTTGAAAAAGGCAATTGGGGTAAATGATCGTTTTCTTTATTTGAATGAATTGTTTAGAGGCGATGAGGTGATGTATGAGCGCAGTATAAAGACAATTAATGCTTTTGAAATTTATGGCGAAGCTGAATTTTGGATACGAAGAGAATTAAAATTAAAATTAGGATGGGATGAAAAATATGAAACTGTGAAGAAGTTTGATCAATTGATAAGAAGGCGGTTTTCGTAAATGTATTGTATGATTTTATGTGTAGCTCCTTTATTTTTATAAACATAATTTTTTGCTATTGACGAAGTCTCTTTTAGTAGAATTTTATTAATCAAAAGCTTATCTAGCAATGCTTCTAGCTCCAAAGCATTTTCAATAGAAAATGCTGCTCCAGCTTCTACAAGCGCTATTGCTTCAGAAAATTTTTCATATTCTGGACCAAAAATCACTGGCTTGCCATACACAGCCGCCTCTAAAATATTATGTATACCACTATCATTAAAGCCGCCACCTATATAAGTAACATCCGCTAAAGAATATAAACTGGATAGCATTCCAATATTATCAATAATAATTATTTGTGCTTCGGTATTTACTTTTAAAAAATCACTATATAAAATGGAGTTGGTAAAAAGTTTTTTAATATCTAAAAGTCTTTCTTCATCAATTTCGTGAGGAGCAATTATCAGTTTTATTTGCTTGTTTGTTTTTACATAGTGTACTATTTCTTCTTCATCTTCTTCCCATGTACTGCCAGCAACAATTACTTTATGATTTTTGCAAAACTGAATTAAGGTATCGGGTAAATCTTTTTTATTTTCTGCAATGCTAATAACCCTATCAAATCTTGTATCTCCTGCTATGGTGGCATTAGTATCCATTTCAATTTTTTGCAATAGTGCAAAAGATGCTTCATTTTGTACGAATATATGTTTAAAGCTTTCTAATATTTTTTTCCATAAACCTCCATACCATTTAAAAAAAGGCTGGCTTTGTCTAAAAATAGCAGACACTAAAATAACAGGAATAGCCTTTTGTTTTAAGAAGGTTAAATAATAATACCAATATTCATATTTCACCCAAATGGCTAAAGTGGGGTTTATTATTTCAATAAACTTTTTTGAACTTACAAAGCCATCCATAGGTAAATAGAAAATAGCATCTGCACCTGCATAATTTTTTCTAATTTCGTAGCCACTTGGAGAGAAAAAAGTAAGTAAAATTCTATACGAAGGAAATTGTTGTCTTATGCTTTCTAAAATTGGTCTACCTTGTTCAAATTCGCCAAGACTTGCACAATGCATCCAAATAATTTTTTCTGTGGGTAAAAGGCTATTCTTCCAAATTGTAATTTTGTCAAAAATACCTTTTCTGCCTGCTAACCATAAACGAGCTTTTGGGCTACGCCACGACATAAATCGCACGCCCATAAAATACAATCCAAGAAAAATATTGTAGAAAAATAATGCCAAAGCCTAGTTTTGAAGCAAATGTAGTGGCAAAAGCTTGTAGAACCCAAATGTTAGCAATTGGTTTTTTAAAGAAGTCAAATTAGTATCTTTGCAGCCGCAAAAAACCTATTATGAATCAAATACAGATGGTAGATACTAAAACACAGTATCATAAAATAAAGACAGAAGTGGATGCTGCGGTAATAGCAGTAATGGAAAGTTCTCGTTTTATAGGCGGGCAGGTAGTTACTGACTTTGCTAATAATTTAGGAAAGTACCATGGTAGTAAACACACTATACCTTGTGCAAATGGCACTGATGCTTTGCAAATAGCTATGATGGCTTTGGGCTTAAAAGCTGGCGATGAGGTTATTACACCTTCGTTTACTTATATAGCCACCGTAGAAGTAGCCGCATTGTTAGGCATAAAGCCAATATTTGTGGAGGTAGATAAGCAAACATTTTGTATGGATGTGGCAGTTATTGAAAAAGCCATTACGCCAAAAACAAAAGCAATTATCCCTGTACATCTTTATGGTCATGCGGCAGATATGGAGCCAATAATGGCTATTGCAAAAAAACACAACCTTTTTGTAATAGAAGATAATGCACAGGGTATAGGTAATGATTATACTTTTAGCGACGGTTCAATAAAAAAAACAGGGAGCATAGGGCATATTGGTTGTACATCTTTTTATCCATCAAAAAACCTTGGAGCATTTGGAGATGGGGGAGCAATTTTTACAGATGATGATACATTGGCAGAACAATTGAGAATGATTGCCTCTCATGGACAAAGCAAACAATATTATCATGACGTGGTAGGCTGTAATTCTAGATTAGATGCTATGCAGGCAGCTATATTGGATATTAAATTAAAAAAACTTGACGAGTATATTGCTGCAAGAAGAAAAGCTGCAGATTATTATGATGCTGCTTTTGCAGCCAATGATAAAATTTCTGTTCCTTTTAGAGGTACTAATAATAAGCATGTTTTTCACCAATATACGTTAACACTAAATGGCGTGGAAAGAGATGCTTTAAATAAATATTTAGCAGAAGTGGCTGTGCCATCAATGATTTATTACCCTGTGCCAGCACATAAGCAAAAAATGTTTGAGGCATTTGGTGGTGGGGATTTTAATTTGCCTGTAACAGATTGGCTAACAGAAAGAGTTATCTCATTACCAATACATACGGAATTGGACGAGGAGCAACAAGCATTTATTGTAAAACATGTTTTAGATTTTGTAAATAAATAAAATTATGAAAATTGCTGTTGTAGGAACTGGATACGTAGGATTGGTAACCGGTACTTGTTTTGCCGAAACAGGTAACAATGTTGTATGCGTAGATATTGATAAAGATAAAGTAGAGAAACTTGCTTCTGGTGAAATAACGATTTATGAACCAGGCTTGGAAAAACTTTTTTTGAGAAATCAAAAAGAAGGTAGATTAACTTTTACACAATCGCTAAGCGAAGCAATTGTAGATGCAGAAATTATTTTTTTAGCATTGCCAACCCCACCAGGTGCGGATGGAGCGGCAGATTTAAAATACATACTAGGTGTAGCTAATGATTTAGGAAAATTGCTAAAACCTACCGATTATAAAGTAATCATTGATAAAAGTACCGTGCCAGTTGGCACAGCAGATAAAGTAAAAGCGGCTATATTAAATAGTGGTTCTGATGCCATTGCTACTGCATTTGATGTAGTTAGCAACCCTGAATTTTTACGTGAAGGAGTAGCTGTTGAAGATTTTATGAAGCCAGATAGAGTCGTTATTGGCACTAGTTCTGAAAGAGCAATAAAAATAATGAACGAATTGTATGCGCCTTTTGTAAGACAGGGAAATCCATTAATTTTTATGGATGAAAAAAGTGCAGAACTTACCAAATATGCAGCCAATGCTTTTCTTGCAGTAAAAATTAGTTTTATGAATGAGATAGCTCAAATGTGTGAGCTATTGGATGCAGATGTAGATATGGTAAGAAGGGGAATTGGAAGTGATGAAAGAATTGGTAAGCGTTTTCTTTTTCCTGGTATTGGATATGGCGGAAGTTGTTTTCCTAAAGATGTGCAAGCATTGGCTAAAAGCGCACATGAAGTTGGATATGATTTTAAAATTTTGGATGCGGTAATGGATGTAAATGAAAAACAAAAAGTACATCTTATTCCAAAAATAAAAGCATTTTTTGAAGGTAATATTAGTGGGAAACATTTTGCATTGTGGGGTTTGTCGTTTAAGCCAAATACAGATGACGTAAGGGAAGCGCCAGCGTTTAGTATTATAGATGCTTTGCTTTCCGCTGGTGCCACTGTTAGTGCATTTGACCCTGAAGGAATGAATAACACAAGAATAAATTATACAAATAAAATAAATTATGCTATAAACCAATACGATGCCTTAAGTAATGCTGATGCTTTAATTATAGCTACAGAATGGAATGAGTTTAGAACACCTGATTTTAAGAAAATAAGTGCTACTTTGAATACGAAAGCAATATTTGATGGTAGGAATTTATTTGACCCTTCACAAATGGAAAAACTAGGTTTTCATTATGAAAGTGTTGGAAGGAAGAAAGTTTAAAGTTGTTGAATATTGTTTAAGAGTTGAATGGTTTAATCTTGAAGATTTTTAATAAAAGTGACAAATAAAGGATTGTAAATAACTAATAACAATTAACTAATAACTGTTAAAAGAATGTCAAAAAGAATACTCATAACAGGTGCAGCAGGTTTTTTAGGGTCTCATCTTTGCGATAGATTTATAAAAGAAAATTTTCATGTTATAGCTATGGATAATTTGATTACTGGCGATTTGAAAAATATAGAACATCTTTTTAAGTTACCCAATTTTGAATTTTATCATCATGATGTTTCAAAGTTTATTCATGTAACTGGAGAGTTGGATTATATTCTTCATTTTGCATCGCCAGCTAGCCCAATTGATTATTTAAAAATACCTATACAAACATTAAAAGTTGGTTCACTTGGTACACATAATTGCCTAGGCTTAGCTAAAGCAAAAAATGCACGTATACTTGTTGCAAGCACAAGTGAAGTATATGGTGACCCACAAGTGCATCCACAAACTGAAGAGTACTGGGGCAACGTAAATCCAGTTGGGCCAAGGGGTGTATATGATGAAGCAAAACGTTTTCAAGAAGCTATTACCATGGCTTATCATACTTTTCATAATGTGGAAACGAGGATTATAAGAATTTTTAATACCTACGGCCCTCGTATGAGGCTTAATGATGGTCGTGCTTTACCAGCATTTATTGGGCAAGCATTGAGAGGCGAAGACCTGACTGTATTTGGAGATGGCAGCCAGACTAGAAGTTTTTGTTATGTAGATGATTTGGTAGATGGGATTTACAAATTACTAATGAGTGATTATGCACAACCAGTAAATATTGGTAACCCTGATGAAATTTCTTTGAAAGATTTTGCAGAAGAAATTATAAAACTGACAGGCACAACACAAAAAATTGTATACAAAGATTTGCCTGTAGATGACCCAAAACAAAGGCAACCAGATATTACAAAAGCTAGAGAAATATTAGGTTGGGAGCCGAAGGTAAATAGAGCTGATGGTTTAAAAATAACATATGAATATTTTAAAAATTTGCCTAAAGAAGAGTTGAATAAATTGCCTAAAGAATTTAAATAAAAAAAAGTTAATTGGTTTTTGTTAATAGGAAATAAGTAGGGTATTAACTAAAAATAGAATATTACAAAACAATTAACGCATAACAACAAACACAAAACAACAAACAGTTTATTAAGATGTACGAAGAATTAATTGAGAAAAAACAAAAGCTTGCTGTAATAGGGCTTGGTTATGTAGGCTTACCCATTGCATTAGAATTTGCAAAAAAAATAAAAGTTATAGGCTTTGATATAAATGCAGATCGTGTAAAAATGATGCAAAATAAAATTGACCCTAGTAAAGAATTAACGTCAGCTGCATTTGAAGGTTGTGATATAGAATTTACAAACGATTTAGATGTATTACGTGAAGCTACATTTTTTATTGTAGCTGTGCCTACGCCCGTAGATGAGCATAACGTACCAGACCTTACGCCTGTGTTACGTGCAAGCGAAACAATAGGAAAAGTAATTAAGAAAGGAGATTATGTAGTGTATGAAAGTACGGTGTATCCTGGTTGTACTGAGGAAGATTGTGTTCCTGTTATTAAAAAAATAGCTGGGTTGGATATGGTAACGGATTATAAAATAGGTTACTCACCAGAGCGCATAAACCCAGGCGATAAAGAACATACCATAACAACAATTATAAAAGTAGTGAGTGGTTGTGATGATGAAAGCCTAGATGTAATTGCAAAAGTGTATGAGCTGGTTGTAAAGGCTGGAGTGCATAGAGCATCATCTATAAAAGTAGCTGAGGCTGCAAAAATTATTGAGAATACGCAAAGAGATTTAAACATTGCATTAATGAATGAGCTCTCTATTATTTTTGATAAAATGAATATTAATACTTTTGAAGTATTAGAAGCTGCGGGTACAAAATGGAATTTTCTTCGTTTTCAACCTGGGCTTGTAGGTGGGCATTGTATAGGTGTAGATCCATATTATCTTACTTATAAATCAAAAGAGCTTGGGTATGATAGTCAGGTAATATTAGCAGGCAGAAATATAAATGATGGTATGGCTGGCTATGTTGCGAAAAAGGTATTGCAACATATTATTCAAAATAATGGCAACATAAAAGAAGCAAGAGTATTGATAATGGGTGCAACATTTAAAGAAAATGTAAGTGATATACGAAACAGTAAAGTAGCAGATGTTGTAAAAGAATTAAAATCATTTTCGTTGAATGTAGATATTACTGACCCGCATGCTAGTAGCGAGGAGTTGCAACATGAATATGGTTTTGGATTGACAGAAAACATTGGAAAAGATTATGATGCAATTATTGTAGCCGTGCCTCATGGCGATTATGCCAAATATGATGATGCATATTTTGCTTCTATCTCAAAAAATGAAGCATTGATATTTGATTTGAAAGGAACGTATAGGAATGGGGTAAAGAGTAGGGCTTATAAGAGCCTGTAAAGAAGTTGAAAGTTGTTGAATATTGTTAAAGATTGAAAGTTTGCGAATGTTTGGAGATTGAATAATTAAAAAATATTATGGAATTATTTCACGAAGGAAGTTTAGCTGATAAAACATTTTTAGTAACAGGTGGTGCTGGTTTTATTGGCGGGCACTTGGCAGAATACTTACTACAACATGGTGCAGCAAAAGTGCGTGTGCTAGATAATATGGTGAATGGCTTTGAAAGTAATATTGATGTGTTAAAAAAATATCCTGCTTTTGAATTTATACAAGGAGACATTAGAGATATTGATACTTGCCAGAAAGCTTCCGAAGGCATTGATTATATAAGTCACCAAGCAGCGTTGGGTTCTGTACCTCGTTCCATAAAAGAGCCAGTATATTTTAATGAAGTAAATGTAGGAGGTTTTGTAAACATGCTAAAAGCTGCTGTAGATAATGGTGTAAAAAAATTTGTATATGCATCATCATCATCTGTGTATGGCGATGAAAAAACATTGCCAAAAGTAGAATCAAAAATTGGAAATTGTTTATCGCCTTATGCGGCTACAAAAAAAACGAATGAATTGTATGCACAAATTTTTGCTGATGTGTATGGCTTAAAAATAATGGGCTTTAGATATTTTAATATTTTTGGACCAAGGCAAGACCCTGATGGAGCTTATGCAGCTGTAATCCCACTCTTTGTAAAAGGGATTATGAAGGAAACGCCTGTGTATATAAATGGAGATGGTGAGCAAACAAGGGATTTTACTTTTGTAGATAATGCGGTACAAATAAATGTAAAAGGAATGCTTACGAATAATGCTGATGCATTAAGCAAAGTGTATAACGTAGCAGTTGGAGAAAATTTTACTGTAAATTATTTGTATAATATTTGCAAAGAAAACATAGGAAGCAATTGGGAAGCTACACATAGAGATGAAAGAGCAGGTGATATTAGAAATTCGTTGGCAGATATTTCGCTAGCTAAAAATTTATTAGGCTATGCGCCTACAAAAAAATTTGAAGATGGATTGGTGGAGACGATAGAGTTCTTTAAAAAACTATATAAGAATTAATAATGCTTAAAGCTGTGGGTGGGAACACCCGCCACATTATAAATTCTTAAAGTAGAGTAATTATTAACTATTCATTAAAAATTATTAATTATACCCATGCCTTTTATTAAAACAGATTTTCCTGATTTATTAATTTTTGAACCAAGAGTGTTTGAAGATAGCAGAGGATACTTCTTTGAAAGTTATAATGCAAATACTTGCAAGGCTGATGGGGTAGAAATGATTTTTATACAGGATAACCAAGCACGTTCTGAGTATGGAGTAATACGTGGTTTGCACTACCAGCTTGCACCTTATGCACAAACAAAATTTATTAGAGCATTATCTGGTTCTATTTTAGATGTAGTAGTAGATATGAGAAAAGGCTCTCCAACTTTTGGTAAATCATTCTCAATAGAGTTGTCTGCTGAAAATAAAAAACAATTGCTCGTTCCAAAAGGATTTGCACATGGCTATTCTGTACTTAGCCCAACAGCCGAAGTGTTTTATAAGTGCGATGCGTTTTACAACAAAGAAGCAGAAGGTGGATTGTTATTTAATGACCCTATTTTAGATATTGATTGGCAAATAGAGAAAGGTAAAGAGATTATTTCTGAAAAAGATGTGGTACAACCTACATTTGAAAATTGTAAAAATAATTTTGAATTTTAATGAGTACTATTAAAACAATATTGGTTACAGGTGCTAATGGTCAGTTAGGGCAATGCTTTCAAGCATTATCAAATTCTTTTTCTGAATATCATTTTTTGTTTGCTGATAGAAATGTGCTTCAAATAACAGATGCCAACGCAATAGATATTTTTTTTGCAGAAAATAAAATTGATATATGTATAAATTGTGCTGCTTACACAGCAGTAGATAAAGCAGAAACAGAAACAACATTAGCCATAGATGTAAATGCAAATGCGGTTGGCTATTTAGCTAGGGCATGTAAAAAATATAGCATACAGTTTATCCATATCTCCACAGATTATGTTTTTGATGGAAAAGCTACTTCGCCTTATAAAACAGATGATAAAACTAACCCAGTAAATTTTTATGGACAAACAAAACTGGATGGAGAATTAAACGCTTTAAAAGAAAACCCAAATAGTATTATAATTCGTACAGCATGGGTGTATAGCAGCTTTGGAAATAATTTTGTAAAAACCATGATGCGCCTGATGAGTGAAAGAGCAAGTATAGGAGTAGTAAATGACCAGCATGGCGCACCTACTTATGCTGCTGACCTAGCCAATGCTGTTATGCACATAATTGATAAAAATAATTTCGAAGCTGGCATTTATCATTATAGCAATAAAGGAAATATAAGCTGGTGCGATTTTGCCAAAGAAATAGCCGTGCAGATAAATTCTACCTGTATAGTAAATGCAATTGCCACTTCACAGTTTCCAACCCCAGCTGCTAGACCCGCTTATTCCGTTTTAGATACAAGTAAAACAAAAAATACTTTTAATATTGAAATACCTAATTGGAAAATAAGCTTACAAAAGTGCCTCTCAAAACTTTTAAGCAATTAGGTAATTAAGCAATACTTTTGCGTTGTGAAAATATTTAATACATCAAGCCGCATTATTGTTACCTGTAGCAATCGCTTATCGCCTTATTTACAGCAAGAAATTATTAAACTCGGTTTTACCCCTATAAGAATTTTTAAAACAGGTGTTGAATTAGAAGGTACAATGCAAGATTGCATAAAACTAAATCTTAATCTTCGTTGTGCCAGCCAAGTACTTTTTTCCTTAAAGGAATTTAGAGCAGTAAATGCAGATGATGTTTATAAAATAGCATTGGATGTGGAATGGGAAAACGTAATTCCTGCTGAGGGGTACTTTTCTATAAGTAGTAATGTGAGTAACGAAACCATTACCAATAATTTGTTTGCCAATGTAAAATTGAAAGATGCCATTGCGGATAGATTTAGAGATAAGACAGGTGCTAGACCAGACTCTGGTTCTACATTAAATGGTGTGGTTATTCATTTATATTGGAAAGAAGAAGCGGCAGAAATTTTTATAGATACTTCTGGCGAAACATTATCGAAACATGGGTATAGAAAAATACCGGGTAAAGCACCGATGTTAGAATCCCTTGCTGCTGGTGTTATTTATGCTACCAATTGGAATAGAGAAACGCCATTTATAAACCCCATGTGCGGCTCTGGTACTATTGCTATAGAAGCTGCACTGCTGGCTACTAACAGAGTGCCAGGTTTGTATCGTAGCAATTATTCTTTTATGCATTTGCAAGGTTTCGAAAAAGAAATGTATGATGCTGAATTTGAAAAAATAGAAGCACAAGTTGTAGACAATCCTGCATTAAAAATTACCGTTTCAGATATTAGTGAAGATGCTATAAATGTGTCAAAAGTGAATGCTGGTATGGCTGGTGTAGAAGACATGCTCACTTACGAAGTATGCGACTTTCAGCAAACTACTTTGCCTGAAGTAGAAGGTAGTGTAATCATTTTTAATCCTGAATATGGAGATAGGTTAGGAGAGGAGCTTGAGCTAGAAGAAACGTATGCTTTGATGGGAGATTTTATGAAGAAAAAATGTAAAGGATATACAGGATATATTTTTACAGGCAACTTAGAGTTAGCAAAAAAAATAGGCCTCAAACCAAAACGAAGAATAGAATTTTTTACAAGTAAAATTGATTGTAGGCTGTTGGAGTATGAACTGTATGCGGGGAGTAGGGAGGTTAAGAAGGGTTAAATTGTTTCATTGTTAAATTGTTGTTTACCTCTTTTATTAATTTTACTTCTATCATTGAAATGATAATTTTTTCAATAAAAAACGCTTCCCAATTTTGAGAAGCGTTTTCATTATTATTATTCAATATAAAATTATTCTTTATCCTACGCCATCTTCTTCTTCAAATTTTCGTCTATAGCATCTAAAAATTCTTCGGTGTATAAATAATGTGCACCATGTTCTACTTTATTACCATGAATGCAAACGGCTAAATCTTTAGTCATTTTTCCACTTTCTACTGTTTCTATACAAACCTGCTCTAGGTTGTTACAAAAATCTATCAATGGTTGGTTGCTGTCTAATTTACCTCTAAAAGCAAGACCTCTTGTCCATGCAAAAATAGATGCTATTGGATTTGTAGAGGTTGGCTTACCAGCTTGGTGCTCTCTGTAATGACGAGTAACCGTTCCATGTGCGGCTTCTGCTTCCATTGTTTTCCCATCAGGAGTTATGAGTACAGATGTCATCAAACCCAAGCTACCAAAGCCTTGTGCCACAGTATCACTTTGTACATCACCATCATAATTTTTACAAGCCCATACAAAATTACCGTTCCACTTCAATGCACTCGCTACCATATCATCTATTAAACGATGCTCATAAGTAATACCAGCTGCTGTATATTTTTCTTTAAATTCATTTTGATACACTTCTTCAAAAATATCTTTGAAACGACCATCGTATTTTTTAAGAATTGTATTTTTAGTAGAAAGATACAAAGGCCATTTTTTGCTCAAAGCCATATTAAAGCAGCTTCTTGCAAAACCATAAATACTTTCATCAGTATTGTACATGCTCATGGCTACACCATCGCCTTTAAAGTTAAACACTTCAAATACCTGGGCTTCTCCGCCACCCTCTGGTGTAAAAGTCATTGTCAATTTCCCCTTGCCTTTTATTACGGTATCGGTAGCACGGTATTGATCTCCAAATGCGTGGCGACCTACAATAATTGGAGCTGTCCAATTGGTAACCAAGCGTGGTACATTTTGCATTACAATCGGCTCACGAAAAACTGTACCATCCAAAATATTACGAATCGTTCCGTTTGGCGATTTCCACATTTGTTTCAACTTAAACTCTTCTACCCTTTGTTCATCGGGTGTAATGGTGGCACATTTAATACCCACACCACAAGCCTTTATGGCATTGGCTGCATCTATGGTTACTTGGTCGTTGGTTTCATCTCTATACTCCATGCCCAAATCAAAATATTGAATAGGCACTTCCACATAGGGAAGTATCAATTTGTCTTTAATAAATTTCCAAATGATTCTTGTCATTTCATCGCCGTCTAGTTCTACAACGGGGTTTGCTACTTGTATTTTACTCATGTGTTTTATTTATATATTTTAAGTGTTGTGTGTTTTGCTATATTACCAAAATCTTTATCGTTGTGTATAATGGGATATTTATAATCTATACAGACCGCTGCAATGAAACAATCATTTGCCTTTCTTATTGTTACTCCCTTTCTTCTTAAATTCCTATACAAATCAGCAGCTTTTTCTGCATACAAAAATTGGTCTATTTCAATCATTTCTAATCCTAGCAACACCTCTTTTACCAAGTAATACTGCTTATCATTATCTATTCCCTGCAAAATTTCTTGATAGATAATAGGTAAAATAACAAAAGGACTACTTTTGGTAGAAATGTATAAGTTAGATTTTACAATTTCAATTTGTGGAGTAGTTTTTTTATTAAAAAAGTCAATCCATACTGAAGAATCTACTACACTAATTTTCATTTCTCCTCATTTTATTTAAGCTTCCTGTCCACTTTACTTTACCTTGAAGTGAGAGCAACTTTAAACGCATCTGATATTTAACATACTCATCTAGAGCTGCGTGAATTATTTCTTTTTTAGTTTTTAGATTTGAATATTTCAGCGCCTTTTCCATCAAATCATCATCAATGTCAATATTTGTTCTCATTTTATTAAATTTACTATACACAAATATATCAAATTCTATACACATCAAAAAAACTATATTTTTCTACTTTTTATATTAATTTTTGGCAAACTTTCCATAAGGTTGTTTAGTTATAAATACTTTAAACAGATCATCGACATTCAAAAATAGCGGCAGCAAAAAATTATCAGATGCCTCCACTTTATTTTTTATTATTTTATTTTTGGCTTGATAACCATTCAAAACATTGTATTTCCATAAAACGGTATCTGACGATTGTAATTTAACCTCAGCACTAAAGTTTATAAAAAGATTATAAACATCTACAGATGTAATAGCAAGAATTGGCAAAGGGATGATACCGATACCAGAAAAAGCTGCACCTTTTTGCGTAATTGTCATTTTAGGATCTATTACGGCATCTACACGTAACAAATTGAGAATTTTTGTTTTGTCCAGTGAATGTAAATCATAAAAGGTAATTTTATTTGCAGCAAGTATTGCTATTGTCTCATCTACATTTTGTAGAGATAATTTTGTTTTATTTTTTGAAAGATATTTTTTGTAATGATTAAATAATTTTTTTTGTAGATCAACGGATAAGGTTTGGCTTAATACTGCCTTGTCTTTTTCTGATAAAACTTTTTCTTGCCCTTTTGTTAAATTCAATTTTACATCAAAGGGTAATATTGCTAGGCTAGTATGCGTTGATGCTTTTTGGTATAACAGTTTGTTTTGGTTACAGCCAAAAGATAGTAGTATTACAAAAAAAATGATTCTATTTTTTATTATATGCACATCTGTTATTTTACAAATTCTTAATAATCTCATCTCCATACTCACTCGTTTTCAACAAAGTTGCATCTTTCATAAGGTTATAAAAATCTATCGTTACTGTTTTATTACGTATTGTTTTACCCACTGCATTTGTAATCATATCAGCAGCATCTCTCCAGCCCATATATTCCAACATCATTACGCCACTTAGTATTACAGACGATGGATTCATCGTATTTGTATTGGCAAACCTTGGTGCAGTACCATGTGTAGCTTCAAACACGGCGTGACCTGTAAGATAATTAATATTGGCACCTGGTGCAATACCAATTCCACCAACTTGTGCAGCCAATGCATCAGAAATATAATCGCCATTTAAATTTAGCGTAGCTATTACAGAATAATCTTGTGGTGCTAATAATGCTTGTTGTAAAAAGTTATCAGCTATTGCATCTTTAATAATTACTTTACCCCCTACTGCACTTATTTTCATTTCTTCATTAGCAACTGCTTCACCACTTTCTTTTTTTGTTTTTTCCCATTGCTGCCATGTGTAAACTTGCCCACCAAATTCTCTTTCTGCTAATTCATACCCCCAATTTTTAAAAGCGCCTTCGGTATATTTCATGATATTGCCCTTATGTACTAAAGTTACACTTGGCTTTTTATGTTCTATGGCAAATTGTATAGCAGAGCGTATCAATCTTTCACTACCATCTTTGCTCACAGGCTTAATACCAAGCGATGTTGTTTCTGGAAAACGAAATGCCTTTACACCCATTTCGTCAACTAAAAAATTTAATAATTTGGTTGCCTCAGGTGTACCAGTCATAAACTCAATACCAGCATAAATATCTTCTGTATTTTCTCTAAAAATGGTCATGCTCACTTTCTCCGGCTGCCACATAGGGCTTGGGGTACCTTCAAAATATTTTACGGGACGCAGGCACACATACAAATCTAGCTCTTGGCGTAGTGCAACATTCAAACTACGAATACCACCACCCACTGGAGTTGTAAGTGGCCCTTTTATAGAGAGCAAATATTCTTTAAACGCATTCATGGTTTCCTCGGGCATCCAACTACCAGTGGCATTAAATGCTTCTTCACCTGCCAATACTTTTAACCACTCTATTTTCTTTTCGCCACCATACGCTTTTGTAATAGCTGCATCAAACACTCGTACGCTTGCTTTCCAAATATCTGGCCCTATGCCATCGCCTTCTATAAACGGTATTGTGGGGTTGTTGGGAACGGTAAGAATGCCGTTTTGCATGGTTATTTTGTTCATAGATATTAGTATTGAGTATTTAGTATAAAGATTGGTTTGTGATGGTTTAAAGTTTATTGTTTTGCTTTTTAGTCTTGTGTTTTATATCTATAACCTCAAATCTAATTAGTGCTGCAAAAGTAAAACAATATGTTTTAAATTTTTACCATAAAAAAAGCTTTCTGTTTTTGGCAGAAAGCTTTTCTAATATTCAAATAAATTATTTAGTTCCGTCTCCTTACCCTAAAATTACAACTCACATTATATGTAGTATTAGCCGGAGGAAGCCCTATTAATGTTCCTGTAAATGTACCTGCTACAAACTGCCCTACAGCGCCATATTCGGTTATATTTACAGATATTGGTGTTGGCATAGTTGTAATGCTGTCTGGTATTTGGTTAGCTCGAAAAAGCTGTAAGTTTTGAGAACTGCTAGCAGCAATTGATTGATTACTAAATTTAAAATTAGCACGGGTAGCATTTGGAGGAGAGGTTATTAAATTACTAGCTTCAATTGAAATTGCTGTTTGAAAATTATTATAGAAGAAAGTATCTACTGGGGCTGTTAAGGTATATGCAGCACCATTAATTGTGTAGTTAATAAACTGTTGGGTAGCTACACCACATGCTTGTATATTTCCAACTATATTAGTACCAGCATTTAAAACAGTATAATTTACGTTAGGGCTTTGTTGTGCATTTGTTACATCTTCTCCTATGAATGTTATTGTTTGAGGTAAACTACATAATATCTTACTGAAACTATATGCACCTAAATTATTTAATGAATATCTACTAAAAATATTTCCTTCTTTTAAAATTATATAGCCATTTGTTACAGCTGCACTAGCACAATTTGTTACAGTTCCAGTAAAAGTAGCAATTGAGGTAGAAGTTGGAATAGTAATTACACCCAATGAAAGATTGACATTGGTTGTACTAAATGTTTGTGTATAACTTGGTGTTGTGTAACAATTATTGGGGTATACACTCAATAACAACTGCGCATTGTTTGGTACAGCACCACCCACATAACCAGAAGAATCGGTATAACCATATGCGGCATTGTGTGGAGTGCTCACAACAGATATTTTTACTTGCACATTAGGAATTGGCTGCCCAGCGGTATTTACCACAGTACAATTAAACTGTACAAAATTATTTGGTACATCACAATTCCAAAAGCTAAAATGACTTACTTCTCCCACATAGGTATTACCCGTTTTGGTAGCAATGCCCTCTTCTTTCCACAAGCCATTGGTTTCATTAAAAGACCAAAGTGGTATAGTGTTAAGAGCGCTAGCACTTAAAGATGTAGGTATTGGCATTGTTAAGCCAGCTTTTTTACCTGTTGCTATTTGCAATTGTTCACCAGCAGCACCTGTTAGTTCCACCGCTGCCATACCAAAGCTGGTTAGTAATTTCATTTCGCCAGCAGTATTTAAACCTCGCAAATCGCCAGGCATAATTCTATCAATATCAACAGCAGTAGGATTTATATAAAACGCAGCCACATTTACAGTGCCTGTATAAGCGGCATTGGTATTAGCGTTTACAATGGCACTTGCAGGAAAATTTATAATTAAACCACTAGGTATTGTAACTACGCCACCAGATGTAGCATTAAAACTACCAGCAGTGGTTTTTGGTATTAATTTTATTCTAAAAAAAGCTGCTTTATTAGCTGTAACAATATAGGTTTTAATGCCTTTAAAGTAACCAGCTTTGGTAATGCTAACCACAGCTGCTGTTCTTACAACTTGTACATTTTTAGCTTCAAAAAAACCATACTTATCTGTGCTAGTTGTAAAGTTACCAACTTGTACAATGGCATTTTTTACGGGAGCTTCGTTTTCGTCTGTTACAAAACCACTGGCAGACGATGATGTTGTACTAACAAGATCTGGCAGTATAGTGCTATTATTAATAGTATCTAAATTCCCAATGGTCTTTTGACAAGAAAGAAAAATAACAGCTGTTGCAATAAAAAATAAAAGCCTATGCATTTTTTTAGCGATGGAGAATTTTGTGTTCATAAAAGATTTTATTTATTTAAAAGATAGATGCTACTTGGAAAATAAATGCTGCTTGCAAGAAAACCTTTTATAATTTAGTTTATCTCCATACTACAATTAAGCCACTCACCATCAAACTTAACAGCATCATACTTCTTATAAAAATTAATAGCAGGCTCGTTCCAGTCTAATACTTGCCATACCAAGCCACTATATTTTTTTGCTTTGCATTCTTCAATTAATGTATCAAACAAAAGTTTGCCTACGCCTTTGCCCCGCATAGCGTCTGTTACCAATAAATCTTCTAGGTACATGCGCTGACCTTTCCATGTGCTGTAGCGTGTGTAGTAAAGGGCAAAGCCCACCACCACTTCCACGTCTCCTTCTCCACCCTGTGGTGAGGGCAGGGGTGAGGTAGCCACAAACGCCTTCCATACGGGCTTTTCGCCAAAACCACTTTCTATAAAATGCTCCATAGTTACTGTTACAGCACTGGGTTCTTTTTCGTAAACTGCAAGCTCTTGTACAAGTTGCATTATAGCTAGGCAGTCTGCCTCCACGGCTTTGCGTATTTGTATTTGCATGTAAATAATAAAAAGTTTATAAAGTTTAAAAGTATGTGTAGGCTACTTGTAAACTTTTTTAGTAGATATTAATATTGCTTGTAGTATTGTTATATAGAATTACTAAGGCTTGGCGGCTGCGCCACTTAGCCGGATATCCTTTTTGCCTGCCTTTGAGGCAAAAAGATAGTAGGTGGGTGGCGAACAACTGTACATTATTGTATGAGCCACAAAGCCTCAAAGAATCTAATTATGATCTATCATTTTTAAAGTAAGACCATAGCCCGTATATTTTGTGCTTATTTGATATTCCCAATGTACAAATTTTCGATAAGCCATGCCTATACCTTTTGCATATATTTCTTGGCTAAAATCTTTTGAGGCAATATTTGTTGCTGGGGTTACTGGTAAATTTGTAGAAGCATCTCTTTGGTTTACTGTAATGCTATTGGCAATATTTGGGATACCTAAAGATGCAGGTATAGCCTGGTCTACGGCAGCATAAGTGTAATCCCAATCAAATAAATACTGGTTGTCTACATTAGAGGTTACATCTATATAAGAATTTCCTTTCCAACTATAACCTTCCTTAATTGGTAAGGTAAGCTTTAAGTATTTTAAATTATTTTCAGTAAACTCGTAGCCATTGCCTGTATTTACTGCCATAAATGTATTGTCTGGTGTAAACGTGCCAGCAGGTAATGTGCGTATATAACGTACTATGCGAAAGGCTTTACGACCAAGGTTATCTCTAATAGAGTCTGCTACCAAATATTTCACTTCGTAAAAGCGATGAGCTTCTGTAGCTCCAAAACTTATAAAGACCAACGAATCTAAACTATAAGTAATGTATTTGCCTACAGTAAGTGGCGCATAATCGCTAATGGGTGTTATTTGTAATTCATCTGACTGTTTTTTGCAAGAAGCAAAAATGAGAACTAATAAGACGATTGGCAATAATTTTTTCATACAATAAATATATAACTATTTTAAATAGATGAGTTTAAAAAGGAAATAGCTGCCTACAAAATTACTTTTTTAACCACAAATAATACGAACTTGTACGTCTACAAAGGCAGGTTTTCACTAAATGGCTTATTATTTACGTTATTTGCTGCTATTAATAGTTTGCAATTTATGCGCAAGCTAAACCTCTGAAACCTCTAAACTCCCATATTGCAATGTAACAAAAACGTGCTAATTATTAAACGATTAATATAAAACTTATTTCCCCCTCTGTATAACGCCGCCACCTATCAAATCATTGCCCTCATAAAAAACGGCACTTTGTCCAGGAGCTACACCCTTCACATTTTCGTAAAATTTTACGGTAATGCCATTATCACTAGCGTACATATTACTCAATGCCCCTTTATCCTTATATCTAATTTTTGTAACCGCTTCCATTCCATCGGTTATGCCATCGTATTTCATCCAATTTATACCCGTAACCTTCATCTCCGTGCGGTTTAGCGCTTCTTCATCACCTAGCACTACGGTATTGGTTTCGGGTATAATTTCGGTTACAAATGCAGGTTTGCCAAGGGCAATATCCAAGCCTTTTCGTTGCCCAACGGTATAAAATGGGTATCCTTTGTGTATTCCCAAAATTTTTCCTGAAGTATCCACAAAATTTCCGCCATTTACCCTTTCTTCCAAGCCTTCTACCTTTCTTTTAAGAAAACCTCGGTAATCGTTATCGGGCACAAAGCATATTTCATAGCTCTCGCTTTTTTTAGCCAGTTCAGGATATCCAAAATCGTGCGCCATTTGTCGTATAGCCGTTTTATGATAAGTACCAAGCGGTAATAAAGTACGGGCAAGCAAATCTTGTTGTAGCCCCCACAGTGCATAGCTTTGGTCTTTGGTTTCATCAATTCCTTTGCTAATAAAATACCTGCCGTTTGTATGTTGATGCACTTGTGCGTAATGCCCAGTGGCTATAAAATCGCAGTTCAACGCATCTGCACGCTTTAGTAAGGCACGCCACTTTATATGCGTATTGCACATTACACAAGGGTTTGGTGTGCGTCCCGCAATATATTCTTCTACAAAATTTTCTATTACAAAACCGCCAAATTCTTCTCTTATATCCAATATAAAATGCGGAAAGCCATGCTGCACAGCCGCTTGACGTGCATCGTTAAAACTATCTAGATTGCAACAACCTGTTTCTTTTTTGCCAGTTGTACCACCACCACTGGTATCATAATCCCATGTTTTCATGGTAATGCCAATTACCTCATAGCCTTCTTTGTGTAGCATAAGTGCAGCCACGGTACTATCTATACCGCCACTCATTGCCATCAAAACTTTCCCTTTGCTCATTTTGCAAAATTAGTATTTAGTATTCAGAATTTAGTATTGAGATGGGGAACTTTTGAATGGGAGCTTAAGTTGTCGGGTTTGGAGCATGGGCAGAAAATATGACTCAACATCGGTTTCCAGCTATGCGCTCCAATACTTTTTTCGTTCTTCAAAAAGTATTTTCGCTACTATCTGGGCTAGGCTGTACCGTAAAACTTTTATAAGTTTTTATTGTGTTTTATATTGCTACGGTAGGGTAATTAAGAACTGTCAAGCACATGCAGAAAACTTTGGGGTACTCTGCGCTGTCCTACACCAAGCTGGTAGAACTTTTTGTGTGTCGCTTATCACAGGTTTAAATTAATTTTATTAGATTGCCCAATGCAAAATAAAAAACTAATAAATGGCTACCCATTTGTACAACATGTAAAAGAAGGCTATAGCGAGGCTGAAATGCTAACTAAAGCAGATGCATACTACCATTTTATGAATGAGCGTAGAACTTGCAGGGACTTTAGCAGCAAACCAATACCAAAGGCAGTAATAGAAAATATTATCTTAACTGCATCTACTGCACCAAGTGGGGCACACAAACAACCATGGACTTTTTGTGCAGTAAGTAACCAACAAATAAAAAACCAAATACGCACAGAAGCAGAAAAAGAAGAATACGAAAGCTACAATAGCCGCATGCCCGAAGAATGGAAGAATGATTTATTGCCATTGCAAACAGATTGGAATAAATCGTTTTTAGAAATAGCACCATATCTTATAATTGTTTTTAAAAAGAGCTACGACTTAGATGCAGAGGGCAATAAAACCAACGTGTATTATGCAAACGAAAGCTGTGGTATAGCATGCGGCTTTTTGTTAGCAGCTATTCATGAGGCGGGGCTTATAGCGCTTACCCATACTCCATCGCCCATGAATTTTTTGAGCAAAGTACTTGATAGACCCACAAATGAAAAACCTTTTTTACTTGTGCCTGTTGGCTATGCGGCAGACAATTGCTGGGTGCCAGATATTGAGAGGAGGGGGCTTGGGGAGGTAGCAGCGTTTTATGAGTAGGTTTATTTTGCTGCCTATTAATGTTATTTTTTTTGTTAAAACCGTTTTGCTCAAGAATATTTGTGGGTTTTAAAGCTATTTTTATTTGATGAAAAAAATATTTTTACTCTCAATTATTGTTTATTTAAACTCTTTTGTTTTTGCTCAATCAAATAAATTTAACAGTGAGGTTGCATGGTTAAATAAAAATATTATTCCAATTACATCTTTAAAAGCAGGCAGCAGTTTTGAGGACCTTAAACCTCTTGGTAAAATCGTAGCAGATGCAAGAATTGTTTCATTAGGAGAGTGTACACATGGCAGTTCAGAAATATTTAGCATGAAACATAGGCTGTTAGAATATCTTGTCGTTGAAAAGGGATTTACCATTTTTTCTATAGAGGCAAATATGCCAGAATCTTATGCTTTAAATGAATATGTTTTAAACGGAAAAGGCGACCCAAAGAAACTTATAAATGGCATGTACTTTTGGACATGGTATACACAAGAAGTATTAGATATGGTGGTATGGATGAAAAAATACAACGAGACTGCGGAGCATAAAATTATGTTTACTGGCTTTGATATGCAATTTCCTGATGTGGCTACTGGTATTGTAAGGCAATATTTGTATAAAACAAAATACTCGCTTTTGCCTTTGTTAAACAGCTATGATAGTATTGTAAAAGCAAATAGGAAAAATAAAAACTATCAAAAAGCTATGTATCCAGAGCTTAAGAATATTGCAAAAATCTTATTAGATAGTATTACAAAACTACCTCAATCAAATGTGGATACTGCTTTTGAGTGGGCTTATCAGAATATAAAAATACTTTGGCAATATGGAGCAGGTTTACATGATAATCCAAATAGAGATGAGAGTATGGCCGAAAATATAAAATGGATAGCTAAACAAAATCCAAATAGCAAAATTGTAGTGTGGGCACACAATGGTCATATTAGAAAATCTAAATGACTGTACGCAATTTGGAATAAACTAATTTATTTAGTATGTTTGTCTAAAATAGTTAGTTATGAATATGTCATTTTTCTTTAGTAATTATGCAACGGAAGAAAGTTGTAAGCTTTTTTTCAAGGCTAGAAAAGAGTCT
>JANNVW010000112.1:0-15492 GCA_031408295.1 Ferruginibacter sp. | reverse complement strand
TCCGCCTATTGGGTTGTTTTGGTAATTAACTATTTCACTTTTTACAGTTTTTCCATCGGCATTTAGTATATATAATTTGTTGTAAACAGATAGTACAGTATTATTGCTCCAAGTAGATAATATGGAGCGCCAAGCACTTTTACCTTCGTTTAAACTTTTTAAATAAATACTAACGCTGTTATTAGCAAAAGAATATTTTTTTAGGTTGTTTTTACCTAATAAAGACGCATAAATAATTTCATTTTCTGATACCAGATATAAAAAATAACCACTTGCCTCTTCAGGTAAAGTTCTTTTGTAAATAAAAATTTGTTTTTTTAAATCCCACACATAAACAGTATTTTTTACTAAAAAAGCCACGTTGCCATTAATAATATTGCTACTAGTATTTATATAGGAATTAGTTTCTTTTGTATTGGTAGATAACCCAGATGAACTTTTGGATATCACTTCAAAATTATTACAATCAATACCAACAATGTTGCCATTTTCGGTGAATATGTATAATACATTTTCTACCTCTCCAATAAATCTTGCAGCGGATGTTTCTGTTTTTTTATTATAAAATATTTGTGTAAAATTGTTTCTACTAATATTGTATTTACTAATGCCTTGAGAATGGCTTACTAGTAAATCACCGTTGCTGGTAGTAAATAAATTTACCAGTTTATCATCTGGCAATCCTGATTGTATTGCTATTGTAGAAAAAATTTTTCCATCAAATTTTTGAATTCCATTTGGGTAACTTATCCAACAAAAATTATTTTTATCGAATGCTATATCTGCAATGGTACTTTGTAATAATCCTTCATTTACACTATAGTTAAAACTGTTGTATCTAATTAAGGGTTGGGCATAAGCATGCGTAATATTAACGAGTAATAAAATGGTATAAAGTATACAAATTTTAAATTTCAATAGTTTGTTATTAAGTCTCAAATTACAACATACATTTTTATTTTACATATAATCCAAAAGGATTATTTATTACGTGCAGTCTTTGAGAAATATTTGCATCTACTTAATTGAGGCGTTTATCGTAAAATACTAATAATCAAGTTTTGGATATATTTTTAAATATACCCAAACTTTTTTCTTTTTACAATAATAACCATACCCAAACTATCCATTACCCCTGTGAAAAATGTTTAAACATTTGTAAATAACACATTGGTATGAAAAAATTTTATCTTGTTACAATCCTTGTTTTTACTTTCTTGTTTTCGTTTGGGCAAGCTGTTGAAGTAGAGCCCAATAATAGCATATCTACTGCTAGTCCATTATTAATAAACGACCCTACCACTGCCACATTAGACGGGGCAGATACCGTTGATTACCATGGGTTAGAATTTAATACTCATGCCAATTTTTATTTAGTGGTGGAAGCAACAAACACGGGAAGCAGCGGTACACAACAGCTCGATTTAACCATTTATAATTCCCTTACCAACAACGATGAGTACGTTGGTAATTTTTTTAATACAGCATATCAAATACCTCAAGGTGGTACATTTAGGGATACTATTAAAATATGTGGGCTCGCTAGCGATAGTTTTTATTTAAAATTCAAAGGCCTATCACAATTTGATTATAGTGTAGAATGGTTTACCCTTAATTCTTACATTGGAGACGACCTTTATTTTGGATATAATAATACAGCAGCTTTAGCATCTACGTTTTCTTTTAATGTGCAAAAAGAAGCTACATTGGGATATGAATTTTGGGGTAATAATTACAATTGGGATACATTAGATTATTTTACCTCTACACTACCAGCAGCTAACTACAATGATGTAAGCTTGAGAATAAGGGCCGCCAACAATAATTGCAACGGCACAGGAGGCATGCAATATTTTTGCTATAAAAATGGTAACGCCATACCCTTCGCATCTGGGTATATTGGTAATAATAGTTCTGTAAACCCTAGTCAAGAAGTTTTTACTACTATACCATTGAATAATATGCAGCAGGGAGATATATTATTGGTAAAATACACCGCAAATGCTGCATTTGGTTATAGATTTAAATACGGCATGCCAGATGAATTTGAGCCCGATATTGAAACAGGCAATTCTTATTTAAATGCACCTACTATATCTCCAAATCAAATTGTAACAGGTAATGTTGGAGAATTCGATTCTAATACAAGTACTTTTATTGATGAGGCAGATTATTACAAAATTGTGCTACCACACGATGGCGCCATTAAACTATTTGTAAAAGGAAGGAATGATGAATGCACAGAAGAATTGTATAATCTTTCTGTAGATGTACTGGATAACAATGGGCAATATGTGAGCGATGCTGGCTTAATTCAATGGAGTAATTTTTCAGCTTGCGGAACAATACTTTTAGATACTACCAAAATAAGAGCTTTTGTAGGAGGTACATTTTATTTAAAACTTAATGCAGATGCAGGTGCTGGCACACCTGGGAAAATTAGTTATAATTTTAAATATCAATTGGTAGATAGTACAGCCAGCGAGGCATCAGAAACATATGATGGTGGAAGTTCAACCAATACAACACCCATACTTGTAGGTCAAACTCAAAAAGGACATCTACGTTTTCATAAAAACTCAATTCAGTACGACCCACAAGATGGTTTTAGCACCAACATACCACAAGGGGGTAGCGTAAGGCTATACATGAAAGCTACATATAGGGGGAATGACACAACTGTAAATAATAATTTTAATTTCGAAAGGCTAAATTTTTCTGGATTAGGGATAGGCAGAACGATACCTAACATTTCCTACAGCCATATTATACCAGATCAGGTGTATAGAGATACTTTTTTAATTTGCGGCCTTGATACTGGAACAACCTATTTTGTTCTAAACACAGAAAGAGCTTGGGAGTATGAAATAAAATACGAATTAGCAGATACTACCGATAATGATGTAGATGTAGAACCTAATGGTACTTTTACGCAAGCTACCTTTGCACCGCATACCTTAATAAAAAAAGGCCATATACAATACTATGGCTCCAATCCCCTTATAGACTCATATGATTACTACAAAATAATTGTTGGCACGAGCGATAGTGTAAAAATAATGCTGCAAGCCATAAATAAAAGCTGCGAAAATAATAAGCGGATAACGGTAAAAGGATATAATAAAAACCAAGTAGAAATTTTTAGCAGAGTACTAGGGCTTAATAATAATGTGCAGGCCAACCAAACTGTACTAGATAGCGTTAAAATATTTGTAATCGCACCAGATACTATTTATTTAGCGTTTGAAGCTACCGCACCTTTCAATTATCAATTTTTTACCAAGCCTTTTAAACCCACATCTAACTTTTTAATAGAAGGTGATAGTAGTGTATGTGTAGGTACAAAAATCTACACTGCACGAAAATCAATATTGCCCGACGAAACAGTAACTTACAATTGGAGCCTGCCTTTGGGAGGCGGGACCATTACAACTGTAGATAGTGTAGCCACAGTAGTATGGAATGCTACTGGTAATCGATTTATTCAGCTAGGTCTTTCTAATGCTGCGGGCAGCTCAATATCAAAAATACGTACGGTAATTGTAAACAGTACAGCACCTGCCGAAACGCCTGTTGTATTTAATTTTGCACGAACACTTAGTGTTTCTATTGTACCACCCGGTGCAACCTGCCAATGGTATAGAAACGCTGTTTTAATTGCAGGTGCCACACAATCTTTTTATGTAACAACATTGGCAGGCGCATATACCGTAAAGTTTATCAACCCTTGCGGACAAGGGCCTATATCTACAGCTTATAATTTTGCTGTAAATGCAATAGCTCAAAATATTACTTTCCCTCATGTACCCACAGTAACCCTCTCGCCTACAGCAAAGGTGAAATTAAATGCTACTGCTAGCTCGGGGTTGCCAGTGTATTACCAAAAAATAAGCGGCTTGGGTAGTATTGTAAACGATAGCTTAATAATTACGGGTGTAGGTACAATTATTGTAAAAGCAACACAACCAGGCGATACTACATTTAGTACCGCTAATGATAAATATGATACGATTACGGTAGTTCAGGGAAGCCAAATGGTTTTTCTAGATTCGATACCAAATCAAATACTTGCAAACAGCTTTGTACAATTAAATGCAGTATCTGCCACACAGCAGGTGCAGCCCATTTATTATGATTTGATAAGTGGTAATGGTATTATTTTTCAATACGATACCAAAATTTATTTTACAGGTGCAGGCAGCATTACTGTAAGAGCTACCCAACCAGGCTCGTTTAATTATAGCGCAGCTCCGCCTGCACTACGTACTTTTTGTGTAGGCGTACGCACACTCACACCAATAACTGGCGATGCAAACCCATGCTTAAATACCTATAGATATAATACACAAAAAATAGCGGGAGCAAATTATGTTTGGACGCTAAGTAGCGGAGGCATACTCACTTTTAATAAAGATACCGCATGGGTACAATGGCAAACCCCGGGCTCACATACCCTAACGGTAAAAGCCAATACAGATTGTGATCCTGTTTATACAACTATTCAAAGTTTTACGGTTAATACTTCTACCAATGTGCCGGCGGTGGTAAGCAATATGCAACCAGCAAATAATATTTTAAACCAACAACTACCACTTACCTTATCTTGGATACCGGGTAATAATACCGTAAATTATGATTTGTATGTATGGGATTCGGCCACAGTACAACCTGTAACGCCTTTTGCAGCCAACCTTAATACAATACAATACATTATACCAGTATCGCCAGGGCTGCCTTATAACCGACCTTACAAATGGCGGGTAGTTGCTAAAAACCCTTGTGCTCAAACGGTTGGTCCTATTCAACAATTTAGGCTAATACCATTGCCAGATTTAATAGTAAGCGAAGTGCAAGCACCTGCTACAGCTACTTCTGGCCAAACCATAACCATCAGTTGGAAAGTAACCAATATTGGGCCAGGAAAAACCAATACAAACGATACTTGGTCCGATAAAGCTTATCTAGCTTTAGATACTGTGCCTAATATTAGTTTTCAAATCTCTCCAAATTGGGATCCTGGTTCTTTTAGTTCGCTTACCGCAAATGGCAGACCCTTATTGATAGGTACAAAAAATAGACCTGTTTCTTTGGATAGTGGTCAGTTTTATACCAATACAGCCAGTTTTACCTTGCCACTCAGTTATAATTTTCCGTTGTACGTATATATAATTACAGGTAACCAAAATACTAGCGAAAAACTTTTACAATTTAGCTATGCAAATGATAGTTTAAGAAAACAAAGTCCGATGGTTGTAAGCCTTGCACCTACGCCCGATTTAAGAACAGAAGCTGTGTTTGCTCCGACTTCTACTTTTTCGGGAAGTACGGTAAATGTTACCTATAGAGTAAAAAATTATGGAGTGGTTACACCTGTAGGTGTAGGTTGGGGAGATGCCGTTTACTTATCGCAAAATCCATTATTTGATAGTGCCAATGCTATTCAATTAAATGCGCCAAAACCAAATGGCTCTTATTACCCCAATACATTTGGTGCTATAGGTAGCAATACTGTACAATTATTACCCGATAGTGCTTACACCAAAACCATACAAGCAGTAATACCAAATTTTATATTTGGCACATGGTTTATATATGTAAAAGCCAACAATAATAAATACTTGTACGAGGGTGCGTTGAGTAATAATAACATTAACCAAGCACAGCTACAAGTGTACCTTACACCTACACCCAACCTTACTATAAATTCACTTACTGTACCTGTAACCAATGCAAGTACTACACAACCCATAGGCGTAAATTGGAATATAAAAAATGAAGGTTTTGCAGATAATTTTGAAAGAGGTAAGGGGCATGATATGTATGGTGTAAGATATAGTTGTGGTTGCTACGCACCACCCGGCTATACTTGTACCCCACCCAATGTATTACAAGATCATCCCTTATTGGGCTCAAGTTATTGGTTAGATAGGATGTATTTAAGTACTGACTCTACAGGCTTAAATGTAGCCAACTCCATATTGATACAAGAAGTAAAGCATGGTACGCAGGAATACATGGGCTTGCTTTATCCTGATGTAATAGAATATTGTTTTTCTAGTCCCGAAAAAATAAATATTGAAACGGCATTACATCCTAATGCTGTGTTTCCTACTACAGTAAACTTTAAAGTGCCATCTGATTTGCAACCTGCCAATTATTATGTATATGTAGTTACCAACCCAACTAATACCGTATTTGAATACCCTGGTGCCCTACAAATAAAACGCAGCACCTTACCTATAACCGTAAAGCGACCGGATGTAGTAGTATCTTCTATTTCAGCACCGCCAACTAGTACAGGTGGTACAATGCTAAATATTAATTATAGTGTATTAAATAATGGGCTTGGTGCAGTATTTAACCATGTAAGAAAGGATCGTTTGTACGTTAGTAATTTTTCCAGCTTTGATGGAAGTGCACAGGTGGTAGGCAAACAAACATTTACAGAAGATGTTCCTGTAGGCACAGCAGTGCCACATACGTTTACATACAACATTCCACCTGCTACTACAGGCAATAAATATTTTTATGTACAAACAAATTATGATAGTCTGTTTAAAGAAACCAATGCTGCAAACAACCTTAGCGTATCTACTATTACAAACATTACTGCGGCTACAGCGGTAGATCTTTTTGTATCTAATGTGCAACCTCTCGATACTGTGTTTACCCTGCTGCCTACTACGTTTAAATATACAGTAACCAACATAGGCACCGGTACCACATCTGGTACTTGGACGGATAGTTTATTTATAAGTTGCAATAGTACTTTCAACCCTGCCACTAGTTATTTTATTACCAAAAGAACACAAACAAGGGTAGTGGGAGCAGCAAGTAATTACAAGGATTCTTTTTCGATTACCATCCCTACCATGAGTTATGAAATAAATGCTTGCTTTCCTCAGGTGATGCATGCACCGGCCTATTTTTATGTAAAAACAAATGCCGATAATACGCTGTATGAAGCATCTGCTACGACTAACAATGTTTCGAGCAGTGGCAGTAAGGTAATATTAAACCCATTGGTAGATCATATTGTAACCAATATAACCGCCGCCGATAGTACCACGGTTGGGTTTGCTTACCCTACCAGCTTTATAGTAAAAAATATTGGGTACAGAACGCCCGGTAATCGCTATGCTATTTACAGAGATGCTATTTATTTTTCTACAGATTCTATTGCAGATATTGCAGATGCTAAAGCCGGTGATTATATATCTTACCAAACGTTGGGTAGAAATGTATCAAAGGTTGAAACAGAATCTCCTGTAACCCCAACATTACTTACTGGTGATTATTATGTATATGCACATACCAATCATGTAAATAGTATTTCGGCAGAAAAAATATTAAACAACAATGTAAATTTTATTAGAAATACAAATGGTACAGCAAAAAAAATACATGTAATTAGGCCCGCCTTGGCCGACCTTACTGATAGCATTATATCTGCGCCAACATCTGTAGCAGCAGGGCAACCCATAACCATTGTTTATAAAGTAACTAACAATGGCACAGGAGTAACTTACCCTGGCAATAAGTGGCAAAATCAACTAGCCCTTTCTTCAGATTTTATACTTAGTTTGAATGGTGGAGATAGGTTGCTAGTAACCGATTATAGAAACAGTGTTTTATTACCCGGCCAATCTTATTTAGATACAACAACAGTTACTATACCAAGTAGTACCATACCGGGTAACTATGTATTGATAAGTGAGGCAAATTCTAACGATGTAGTGGTAGAATCTAATACCAACAATAACCTTGGTTTTAGTTTGCTCAATGTATTTGCACCTCCAATATCAGATTTAACGGTTACACAAGTATTAAAACCCGATACCGTATTACTTGGTTATACTATGGATACTGCAAAGTGGATAATAAAAAATGCCTCGGCAAATGAAGCAAGGGGAGTTACGTCAGATGGGCTGTATTTAACTTCTAGTAATCTTTTTGACTCAACAGCTACTTTGTTGGGAGTAAAAAATAAGAATATTAACATGGCACCGCTACAATCAGATACCATTAATATGGCGCCTTTGGTAATGGGTGTAGTAGAAGGTAATTATAATGTGGTAGTAAAAACAGATTTGTTAAACAATATTTTGGAGTCAGATAAAGACAATAATACTGGCATGTCTATAACGCCTATTTATGTAAAGGTAAAAGAGCTAAAACTAAATATTGCGGAAACGAATACCTTGTTTAATGTTAATAGATATTACAAACTCATTATACCAGACTCTCTGCTTGGATCTACGCTTTTAGTCACCTTAAAAAGCAATGATTCTTTAACCAAACGAAATGAAATGTTTATTGGTGGTGGTTATGTGCCTACCCCATCTCGTTATGATTACCAGTTTGAAATACCCAATTATGGCAACCAGCAAATTGTAATAAGCTCTGTTACCAGTTCTATATACTATATAAATATTAGATGCGTATCTCCCAACGCATCGGTACAAAATATTACATTAAAAGCAGTGAAGTTGCCTTTCGCTATATTAAATGTACAAACCAATAATGGTGGCAATATTGGTAATGTAACGGTAAAAATAAAAGGCTCATTGTTTACAGCAGGCATGACGGCAAAAATAAGTAATGGAAGCACTACCATTAATGCTTCGGCAGTTTATTTTACCAATAGTACGGAAGTGTACGCCACTTTTCCTCTGCAGGGCAAGCCATTGGGTTTATATAATGTAAGCTTACAAAAACCAGATTCATCCATTGCCGTTTTAGCAAATGGTTTCTCCATTGTACCAGCAAATAATGGAGGGCTTATTACGGGCGGAGGCGTAAATACAGGCTCTGGTAATGGTAATGAACCTGGCTGCGACCCCGGTGCAGCAAGCGGATTAAACTCACAATTGGTAGTGGATTTGCTTGTGCCAGATAGGGTTTTAACCAATAGACCTGTGGTAATACAAATAAATTATTCCAACCCTACCAACTTCGATATACCGGCACAATCAAGAATATTATACAGTGAAGCAGGAATGAAAATGGCGTTTACAAAAGAAGGGGTGCCTGCTGGAACAACATCATTGTATCTGGAATTAGTGGAAGCAGGAGGCCCTCCTGGCATTATAAGGGCGGGTGGTAGTGGTACTATTATAGTGCATAGTAAATCGCCTGCTAGACCACCAGAACCCACCAATTTTGTGTTGTTTAAATTGAAATAAATAAAGACTAAAAAAGAAAAAAATGTATTGTATAATAAATAAAAATAGCGGGCACAAAAAAAGATTACATGCTAAATGGTTAGTGCTATTATTCATTGTTGTAACAGTAGCTACAGCCGATGCTCAAAACATAAATAATCCAAATAAGCGAGGACCGCTCAGCACACAGGTAAATACCCTTAGCGGAAATTTGTTTATACCACGTACAGATATTTACATACCTGCTAGAGCATTTGATTTGGATATTCGTTTTTATTATAACAGTTATTTGTTTACGGAAGAATATGGTTATGGCAAAGGGTGGACCTTTGAATACAATATAAAATACAGTAGTGATACTTTGCCTGGCGGAAAGCGTATTTTATGGGGCAATGGTAGAGAAGATACTTACGACTCTTTAACTAGTACCAACTATAAATCACCAAGAGGTTTTTTTAGTACACTAAAACAATATCAACCCAATAAATATGTATTAACGGAGCTTGATAGCATAAAATACTTTTTTGATAATGCCATACATAAAAAGGTTACACGTATGCAAGAGCCCAATGGCAACTTTATCAATTTTAATTACACCGATAGCTTACTTTCATCTATGACCAATAATGCTGGGCAAAGTATCAGTTTTACCTACAACCCTCAAGGGCGCTTAGCTACAGTGGTAGATGCTATTGCTACGCCAACAAGAACGTTCACGTATAGCTACGATGGCTTAGGTAATTTAAAAGAAGTAAAAGACCCTTTAAATGGTAAATACCAATATACGTATTTGTCAAATGGCCCTATGAAATCGCTTGCTGATAAGAATAATAATAAGGTGGATATTATATACTTCCCCGATTTAAGTACAAGCGAATTAATAGGCTGCAATAAACGGATTAGTTTTTCTTACGATACCACTTCTAATACTACTGTAGTAACTGATCATTTAACTGCTGGCAACCAAGTAACAAAATACACGTATAAAAAATTAGATAACATAGCTTGGATAACATCTATGAGTGGCAATTGCTGCGGTTATAATGTGAGCTACGAACATGATGACCAAGGCAACCAAATAAAAATGACAGATGCTAACGGGCAAGTGTACAATTATACGTATGATGCCAATGGTAATATGCTTACAGCTAAAGATCCATTAAACCAGATGAGTACTTATACATATACTTCAGACTTTAAAAAAATAAATAGCTTCAAAGATGCTAAGGGCAACATGACCACTGTGGTATATGATAACAAAGGAAATCTTACACAAATGACTACACCGGGTAATCATATTTATACAGCTACCTATAATGCTACTGGCTATATTGTTAGTAGTACCGACCCTAAAGGAAACAGCTACATTTATAACTATGATGCTTATGGAAACCCAACGAATGTAACAGGGGCCAATGGCTATAACGCTACCCTAGCTTACGATGCACGAGGCCGTATGCTTGCCTATACCGATGCTAGAGGCAACAATGCTACAGCAGAATATGATATATTAGATAGGCTAAAAAAAATAACGGATCCAATAAATAACCATGCACAATTTAATTATGATGCACAAGGAAATATCATTACTTACACCAATAAAAACAATGAAACCAGCACCATGAATTATGATGCCAGCAACAGGGTAGTAAAAGGAACAGGGCCAACTGGTAACCAAACAACCTATGCGTATGATGGTATGAATAATATGACTGCTGTAAAAAATGCATTAGGACATGAAACAAAAATGAGTTACGATAATCGTAATCGAATGAGTGCTACAACCGATGCGGAGGGTAATAATGCTACTTACAATTATGATGGTAATGGAAACGTCACAAGTGTTAATTTACCAAATGGCCGCTCTATTAATTACACATACGATGGGCTAAATAGAGTAACCGCTGTAAGCGATGCAACTGGCACAATTGGCAGCTTTGCTTATGACAAGAACAATAACATAACCAGCTATGTAAGTGGTACAGGAGCTATAACCACAGCGGCTTACGATAGCCTAGATAGGATGAAAGAAATAACCGATCCATTAGGTAACAAAGCATCTTACAGCTATGATAAAAATAATAATATTATTTCTGTTACTGATAGAGAAGGTAGGATAAGCTATTTTACTTACGACAGTTTAGATAGAAGAAAAACCTATACCGATAATAATGGGTTTGTAACCACAATTGGGTACGATGCACAGAGTAATATAATCTCTTTAAAAGACCAAAACAACAACACAACTACCTACACGTACGATAGCTTGAACCGCAGAAAAACCATGACCTACCCCGATGGTAAATTCATGAATTACAGCTACGATAAAAAAAGTAATGTAACCAGCATAAGGCTTACTGATGCTACAAACATTACTTACCAGTATGATACTTTAAACAGGGTAGCCAGCCGCACATTACCAAGCGGCGAAGTATATAGCTTTACCTATGATAAACTAAGCAGGGTGCTTACCGCAACTAACAATAGCGGTACAACTAGCTTTACTTACGATAATTTAAACCGTGTAACAGCCGAAACTTTTGATGGTAGAACAACAAGGTATAATTACAATATTGCAGGCAGAACGCAAACCATTTTCTACCCCGATAGTACCAAGGTTGTGAAAGAATTTGATACCCGTAACCGACTTACAAAAATAACGAAAGACAGTGTTACGGTTATAGAATATGCCTATAATAATGCAGACCAACCCATTAATAAAACCTTTGCCAATGGCGTAAGCAGTGCCATGCAATATGACTTTGCAAACAGGCTTAGTAATATTAGTACCTTAAATGGCAGCATACAAAATACTAGTTTTACTTTTGATAAGGAGCAAAATAAAACCGCCATTAATAGATTGAACAACCCTACATTATCTGAGCAGTTTACGTACGATAATGGGTATAGACTCACTAATTATAAAAGAGGCATTGTAGGCAGCCCTACTTTACAAAACACATATACATACGATGCTGTAGGCAACCGTACTGCTGCCAACTTTAATGGAATAGCCACAACTTATGGTAAAAATAACATGAACCAGCTTACGGGTTTGAATAGTACCGTTTTTACTTTTGATAACCGTGGCAACCTAACCTTTGATGGTATTTTTTACAAAACCTACGATGCAGAAAATAGATTAAAAAAAGACAGCAGCGCACCTGGTAGTGTAATTACTTACGCCTACGATGCAATAGGGCGAAGGGTTACAAAAGCTATAAATGGCAATACCTTAAAATATACTTACAGCGGTGCAGCACAAATTGAAGAGAGAAGCAGCAGCAATGCATTGCTAAATCGTACGGTGTTTACCAATTTTTTAAACCCAGTAATGAACGAAAAAGCTGGCAGCAAATATTATTACCACCAAAATGAACTAGGATCGGTAGAGGCCATTACCAACAATAACGGCAGGCTAGTAGAAAGTTACCGATATGATGCCTACGGTAAGCCAACTAGGTATGATAGTTTGAATAATACTTTGGCAAGTTCTATAGCAGGCAACCGTGTAGGTTTTACAGGGCAAGAGTATGATAGTGCAAGTGGTAGTTATCGTTTTTTCTTTAGAAATTATTCGCCTGCTACAGGAGTTTTTAACCAAAGAGATTTAATAGAATATGAAGATGGAATGGGCATGTACCAATATGTGGGGAATAATCCGGGGAATGGGGTCGATGTGTGGGGGTTGTTGGGCATGATTGAACCACCACCTTATATTCCGCCTCCAAGTGTACCAACTTCAAAACCAGATTGTAATGATTATTTAGCGATGTATGATTATTTCTCAGATTTGAAAACTTATTTAGAGGGGATTACAGGTTTTGATACTCCTCCTAGTATTGGAGGCCCTTTAAATGTTGTTGGGGTGGGAGTAGACGGATATAAATTTGGTAACAGTATAAATGGCTTAATGAACACCGATAACTCATTTTCAACTGATGTAATGCATGGAGGTGATGCATTAAAAAGTGGTTTAAGTATTGGTTTAGCAATTACTACTGCTGCAGCGGGTGCAGTAGGCGGTGCTGCTGCTGCACCATTTGTTGCAGCTACAGGTCTTATAGGAGGTGCCATATTTGCAGGAGATAAAGGCACTACTGCTGCGGCTAACTGGTATTTTGGAGACGGAGGGGCAAGTGAAATTGAAAGGCAAGCTTATTTAGATGCTGTGAGACAAGGAAGAGGCGAACTTTGGTTGCAAATACAAATAATACAAAGGCTGAATGCTCAATATGCCGCAAGTAGAAAAAATGATTGTCCACCAAAAGGAGGTACAAGAATCCCAGGTCGTTACAGATATGATCCTGTAACAGGAATGTTTATTTACTTTGCAGAAGACCCCAACGAAATAATAGGTCCTACTGGCCAGCCCCATAAAAAATGGGTAAGTGTTAAAGACCGAATGCCTTATACCATTTTATTTGAAAATGATACCACAGCAACAGCAAGGGCAAGGTATATAAAAATAACCACCCCAATAGAGCCTAAGCAAGATGCTGCAAGTTTGGAGTTGGGTAGTTTTGGTTTTAATAACCAAAGTTTTACAATACCTACAGGGTTATCTTCCTACACGCAAAGGTTAGATGTGAGAGATTCCACGGGGGTTTTTGTAGATATTACTGCAGGCTACGATGTATTAAACAATCAAATATTTTGGGAGTTGCAAGCTATAGATCCACTTACGCTCATGCCGCCAGAAGATCCATTAGCAGGCTTTTTATTTTTACAAGATACTAGCAAGCCGGAGTATGGTAATGGTTTTGTAAACTTTAGCATAAAACCAAAACAAACTGCCATTACTTTAGATACTATAGTAGCCAAAGCCTTTATTGTATTTGATGAAAATGCTGTAATACCTACCAACTTACATAAAAACACAATAGATGCGGTAGCACCTACAAGTAGTATTACAAATTTACCAGACTTAACACCCGATACCGAAGTGAACATTCATTATACAGGTACTGACGATGCTAATGGTTCAGGTGTAAAATGGTATGCCATTTATGTATCAGATAATAATGGCCCACCGGAATTGTTTGTAAACAATTTTACAAAAGCCGATACAACATTTAGAGGCATTGCAGACCATAAATATAAATTTTATGTAGCAGCTACGGATACCGCTGGCAATGTAGAAGTGTTGAAATTGTTGGACAGTGTAGTTATTAGTAATGGCCAATTTATAATTTGCCCGAATGGTAATGTAAGTTTTGATGCTAAGTTAAACGGAGCTAGTTTTCAGTGGCAAGTAAATAATGGCACAGGCTATGCAAATATTACCAATGGTGCCTTGTATAGTGGAGCTACTGCTGCTGTTTTATCTATTACCAATGCACCTACCTCTATGTACGGCTATCAGTACCGCTGCTTCGTAAATGGTAGTACTTACAGCGATATATACTTACTAAAATTTGGTATGGTATGGTATGGTACGGTAAGCAATGTATGGGAAAATCCTGCTAACTGGAGTTGCAATAGCTTACCAGATGTAAATACAGATGTAACCATTGATGCTGGCAAATTAAACTACCCACAAATAAATGCAAATACAGGTATCCGTACCATAAGAATTAATACAGGGGCTACCGCAACTGTAAAAACTGGAGCTACATTAACGGTAGTAAAGTAGTTTGTAAATTTGATTAGTGGTTGAAATTGTAACCACTAGTCAAATTTATTTATGGTATTGGTTTTTCTTTTTTTTAAAATAATTTTTGTAAATAGGTAAGATAAAAAATAAAAATATGCATTGCGATTATATTCAATTAAGAACAAGTAATGGTACATTGTTAATATCAGCCCTTGAAATTATTAGGTGCCAAGCCAGCAGCAATTACACTTGGTTTTATTTTGCCAATAAAACAGCATTGCTTATTGCTAAAACAATAGGTACTTATGTACACATATTAGAAGAAAATGATTTTATACGCATACACCAGTCGCATGTTATAAACAGGGCCTATATAAACAGAATGGATGAGAATGGAGAGATATGGCTTAATGATGGAACAAAATATGTAGTAAGTAAGAGAAGAAAAACGATGGTGAAAAAGCAAATGTGTGGGTTGAAAATAGCAGGGTGATTAGGGTTTTTAGTTTTTAAACTTATTTAAACAGTATTAACAGTGCTGTTAATACTGCCACAGCTAAACATAGCGGTGAGTAATATTTTGTATCCATATTAGCAAACAGTGTATTTTTTATTTTCTTAAAAAAGCCTGCATATTTAAAATCGCCAATGGCTCTAACAAAAAAAATAAAAGCGATAAACCAAAACCCATAATTACTAATCCATAAGGGAAGTGGAAATAAAACCAAACCG
>JANNVW010000111.1:0-6852 GCA_031408295.1 Ferruginibacter sp. | reverse complement strand
TTTCTAGCCTTGAAAAAAAGCTTACAACTTTCTTCCGTTGCATAATTACTAAAGAAAAATGACATATTCATAACTAACTATTTTAGACAAACATACTAAATAAATTAGTTTATTCCAAATTGCGTACAGTCATTCAAAAATACAAAATAGGAAACGATATTGAGACAGCTCTTTACAATTTAAACATCGCAAAAAATCAAAGAGTGTTAAAAGCAATGATTACGAAAGCTAGTTTAACCAATTTGCCAGATTCAAATATTTCTTTTTACCACAAATACGATTCTATCGTTAGTAAATATATTGCGGCAGGGGAAGGAGAAGAATATTTTAGAAATAAAATTGAAGAATTAAATATAGTCAAAAAGTTATCCTCTAAAGATATTGAAGAACTAAGAAAGAACTACCAAATACTTTGTCTTAAACGTGGAGACACTTTTCACAAAAACTTTAATGCAGCTATGCAGTTTTGCATAAGTGATTCAATTTACTATAAAACGCTCTATCAAGACAGTATAAATATTGTTGCAAAAAATCAAAGTGAAATAGAATTAGACAATTATGTTTTCAAATATAATTTGAATAACATAGCTAGAAATAAAATTGCTCCTATTTTGTATGACAAGGCAAAAAGAAATACGTGGCTTGATACACGATATGCGTTTAATCGTAAGCGAGACAGCCTACAAACTGAAATAAACGAACAAAGCTGGGCTAAAATAAAAAAAGAACTTATCAGACTAGGCAATACGCAACTTAGTAAAACCAAATTTGCAACTGCAATATCATATAAACAAATACTTAAACTATCCGAAAAGCAATTAGATTTATTGGCAGATGCAAATTTGCAATCAGATATAATGCTTTATAATTATGCCGCCACTACTAAAGGCGCAACCCTTGACAATTCATTTTACATAAATGAAACACTTATTGGCATATTAAGAGAAGGGCAATATGATTCGCTCTTACAAATAGAAGTAAGACCTCAAGCTATTGCAAATGCAAATCAAAATTGGATTGAACTTACGAAATATAATCTTACAACTGGTTTAGATAGCGCAAGTGTCATACAACCAATTATTAGTTATCAAGTAACCAGATTGATATTGTGGGAACGGTATAAATATGATACCAAAACTTACGATAATTTAACAAGAATAAACAGACAAAATAAGCCTGAAATATTACAAAGACTGGATGTTGCAAAAAAACAAGATGCTACAAATGATACAAATAAATAAAAAACATTAATTATTTCTACAACCTTTAATTAAACAAACATGAAAAAACTATTAATTCTACTGTTTTGTGTAATGCAAGTCAGTTTGTTTGCTCAGTCAAGTGCTGAATCAAATATTTTATTTGAAAATGCGGTTGGCTATTTAAGAGGTATTACAAGAACATATAATCCACAGCTTGGTAAAAAGTTGCTTGATTCTGCTATATCATTAGGCAATGCAAAAGCTATGAATGCTATGGGCAATATTTATGCTAAAGGTACTGTTGTAAATAAAAATATGGATAGTGCTTTGTACTGGTACAAGCGCTCATTAAGCAGTGGTTACGAAGGAGCATGTATAAACCTTGGAAACTTGTATAGATTTGGAAAAGACATACCACAAGATTTTAAAGAGGCCACAAACTATTACATCAAAGGAGTTACACAAAACGACAAAGAATGCAAAACGTTACTTGCTTATATGTATTATAAAGGGTTAGGAATAAAGCAAGATTATGAAAAGTCATTTTTATTATATAAAGAATCGGCTGAAATGGGTAACGAAAACTCCATGTATTTTTTAGGTGTGTGTTATAAAAATGGGTATGGGACTCCTGCTAATAAAGCACTTGCCAATGAATGGTTACAAAAAGCATCTAGTAAAAATAGTCGTCTAGCTACAGCAGAATTAAAAGAAGAAGTACCAGAAAATATTAGTGCTATCAATCCTTATTTGCAAAATCAACTTTTGCAGTTAAGAAGCAACAAAGAAAAATTTATAGCAGCCAATAAAAATAATTATGAAGGTATTTATTTGGGCTATGCTGTATACTATGATTGGAGTGGAAAGTTTGTAAGCGAAATACAACCACTTACATTGCAACTCAATAAAAATAATGGCAAATATAATGGGAGTTGGAAAGAGGGTATTTATGAAGAAACGACTATTACTTTAACTAGTAAAGGAAATGAATTTGAGTTTAGCGAAAACAACTCATACAAAAGAAATAATCATTACAGTGCTAGAACCCCAGAGACATGGGATTTTAATAAAGCTAATTTAAACTTAGCTTTTAGAAATGACAGTATATTGTTAAGTGGCTTTGTACAATTTTATAGTAAAGAACGTAGAGAACCTGGGAAACCGTTACAAATTATTCTAAAGAAAGCTATTGGCGATTTTGATGATAATAAAGAGAAAGTAAATTTCGCAATATTCCCAAACCCTGCTTTAGCTTATACTTCGGTTGAATTTAATCTCCTAAAAACGGCAAAAATTTCTTTTAAAATATTTGCACAAAGTGGAGTATTGATTTATGCAGATGCTGAAAAATTACTGCCACAGGGTATTTACAAATACAGTTTACCTACAGCCGATTTAATTGCGGGTACTTACAATATTCAATTACTTGTAAACGGTAAAAAGAGTACTACTAATATTCTTGTAAAACAATAAAATAAAAGGACAATTTTTTATAAAAAAATGTAAGAACATGAAAAAATTTAGCTTAATAATAATTTTGTTTTTCAATATTTTACCAATGTGGAAAAATGAAGAAGTAACATTTTTGCAAGTAAGTACAATACAAGCGCAAGCATCGCAAGCAACGGCATTACCGCAACTTTTGGCTTATCTTAGGTCTACCGATTTACCCTATCCAAATAATAGATATAATTATAGTATTAATGGAAATGCAATACAACGTGTTGACTTACAAAATACGACTACAAATAACATAGATTTTGTAAGCACAGCTGATTACCGAAATAATTCAGATTTTAATCAGTATCTAACAAGTCATAATGTTGTATTACCTCCTGCTTCTAATGAATACCCTAATCCAGATGGAGATGTCGATTGGAATCAGGTTAAGCATGATATAGATATGCTAAGATTTGAACAACGAATGGAAGCATTTGCAAATATACAATGGTGGGGTAATGTTGCTGGTCAAGAACCCATTAACAATATTCCACCCTGTGAGGAGACCATGTATAATATTAGTTTTTTTGAAGATTTTTATGAAGGTAAAATGGCCCCGCCATATGTCAGTAATCCATTATCACTTGGCTCAACAAATCTGCCGTGTTCTAATCAGTTTTTACTAGGGGGTAATATTATTCATTTTAATAGTAGTCAACTAGCCAATATTAGCAATTATAATTTTAGTGAAAACAGCTTAAACGCTGTAACTTTTAATAATGGTCATATTTATAAACGTGCCATCGTTTATGATGTAATAGAAAATAAAATTGAATATGACGGCTACAGTACTTATTGTCCAGATGATTATATTAATTATGAATATAATCTTAGAAATAAACGAGGTTCATATAATTATGTCTGTTTCCCAAATCTTAGTGGTTTAAGTTCTGTGGAAGCTAAATTAGCACCAACAGGGGAAGATTTTTACAAAAATGTACCAGATAATTTAGCAGGTTACTCTTTTACCCTACCAGATTCCTGTATAGTTCCTGCGCAACCAGGCTATAGTGTAATTGGAACTAATTCTTCAAATGGAAATAGTTGCCAAACGCTTGATTGTGCAAAAGTGCCAAATGGTTCTGCTAGCATTGATAATTGTGGAGCTTGTACTGGTGGCACTACTAATGCAACACCATGTTCACAAACTCCATCTAACACAAGCTATTACACAACATTAAATAATGACACTACAAAATATTATAATAATGATACCATTTATGTACCACAAAGAAATGTAGATGTAAAATTAACAATACATAAAGTAGACGGTTCACTTGCACCTACAGATTTAATTTGGAAAAGAAAAGATACTACAAAGTGTAATAATGTTATAGAATGTTTTGTATCATCAAATACATTGGGCGTTACTGTTATAAGGGTAGATAGTACTACAAAAGTGCTTATAAAAAACCCATTGGCTATTTACAAAGTACCTACTTTGTATTTTAAACGAGGCAATAATTACAATGGTGAGTATGGGTTCGATGATGTTACACACCAATACCTCAATATGAGAAATGATACAAAGTTTACTAAAGGTTACGAAGTAAAACCTATAATGAGTGATCCAAATTATTTTGTACCGTGGCTAAGCTTACTTCATAATCAACCTGCTGTTAGTATAAAAGATAGCTTAGCTAATTTTAGTGCTTGGGCTAAAAAAGATAAAAACGGATATGTAGAGTTTAAGGCTCAAATAAATAATATTACCATAAGTTCAGCTAAGCAGTATTATTCAACTTTTAATCAAAATACTTTAACATTGGGTGCTACTCAATGGTGCGTAACACAAGATAACTTGAGGAAGATTGGGCTGTATGATTCGCTTATAAGGTCAGTATATGCAGTAACCAATACTGGCGATACAGTTGGCAAATTGAATATAAGTTGTGCTAAACCAATAAAGAAAAAAATTGAATTTATTTATGTAAATATTGGCACTGGTTATGATAGCAGTGTGTTAAAAAGAGTAGGTATGAAAAATTATCTTAACGAAAACTCTCAAAACCAAATTTTTAGAGAATGGGAATTAGTAACACCATATTCTGATACTTTAGATTTAAGCGGCGAGTTTATAGCTAATCCACAAAATTTTAGTTACGATTCAGTAGATGTTATAAATAAAATATTAAAAAATTATTATTTAGCACATAAAGGAATAAATCTAAGTTTTATAAATCAACAACTAGGTTATGGTACCTCCACAGGAAGTGATTGGATTCGATTTGCATTTATTTTACCTGTTGAGTATAGGCAGGACTCAATAACACCTACAGGGGTTCATATTCCGCTTGGTTGGACAAATGGAGCATTTAACGTTGGAGGTACTTATGGAGCTTTTTATAAAACAGCTTCTTTAAGAACAGTTACTCATGAGCTTGGGCATGGGCTAAATAATGACCATACTTTTCCAGAAACTCTTAATGGAATTTATTACCCAAACTTTTTAATTCCTAAAAGTACTACTCGTAATTTTATGGACTATTTTGTACAAGGTGGAACAACTGCAAATATGTTTTTTTATGCACAATGGATTTTAACCTATTAATTTAAAACATATGAAAAAATATTATTTATTAACCATCTTAATGTTTGGCTTTACATTAATTTCTATAGCCCAATCTGATTGCCAATATGCCGTGAGCTCTAAGGCTCTATTAGAAAAAATGAGTGTAAAGCCTCTTACAGATGTGTTTTATTTACTTTTTAAAAACAAATGTAATGTAACTGATGAGGTAAGAAAAAAAATGTTGTACCATCTTGATTGGCGTTGGACTAAAAATGAAATTGATGCCTATCTTGAAGTCTATTTTAATGATGTCAAAAACTTTTACAGGGTAGATACTTTAGCAAAAATTGCCAGTAAGGGAAGCGACTCTTTGTATAAAGTATCTTATGATAGTATAGAAAAAGTAATTAAAGCAATAGAGTATTCCAAAATGGATTTTTATGTTAACAATGATATAATACTGGGAGTGGCTTATGCAGATATAAGAGAGGCTATCCCAATTTTGAAAAATGGTATTAAAAATCCAGCACATTATCACATGAATAGGGTTGAACTTGCACTTGCACGTTTTGGGGATAAGAAACTTCAGAAAAAAATTATCGATGGATGTAAAAATAAAGCTGACATAAACCGTAAGGATTGGCTTGATGATTTTCTTTATGGCGATGCAGAAAAATTGCTTTTTATATCTTCTCAAGAAAGTGTTTGCAAAATAAATGAGTGGATGGATACGAGTAAAGTCTTAAATAATCGCATGGCAAGTGGTCGCTCTAAAAAGTATAAAACAGCTATGTTTATTATATCAATTTTAAAAAGAACAATAAATAATGTTGATTTTCAAAAGTTAACAGAAAGCTTTAATTATGAAGCAAAAGATGACGTAAATAATTTATTAATCATTAATTGTAAAAATTGGCTTTTAAAAAATAAAGGAAAATATAAAATAAATAACTTTACTGGAGTGGGCAATCCAATTGATGAATTGTAGTTACAACTTTCTACACTTATATTTGAGTGTTTAACGATAACTTAATGACACCTACCTGGCGTGAATATATTCCGCTTAGCTCCCATGTATGTGTTCGTGTCTCACTCGAATGCAATATATAAATTCAAAAAAACTATTACATTTTAATTAACATCTCATTAAAAAATATTTAACAAGCACATTTCTACCTTGGCTTCTTAACTAAAACTTTTAAACCATGCCAAGTACATCAGAAACAGGGCACGCAAAAAACGTAGCCAACTTTGAAGATTTAATCTCATTTTGTAGTGCTTACGGTGCTACTTACAACCCAAGTAAAGAATCGCTTTCAGTAGCCAAACTAAATGAGCTACAAACACAAGCAAAAGAAATTTTGCAGCAAGTAAAAACAAACAAGACAGGTTTTGACAATGCAACCAATGCAAGGCAAATTGCTTTTAAAGATTTAAAACCGTTGGCAACAAAAATTATAAATGCATTATCTGTTTCAGGTGCTACCAATTTAGTAGTTGCCAATGCAACAACTGTTAATCGTAAAATTCAAGGCACAAAAGCAAATGGAGCTGCAAAAATTGTTGGTACACCTACAGCCCCAAATGCTCCAGAACCTAGCGCAAAAACAATTTCTACAAGTCAACAGAGCTACGATA
>JANNVW010000110.1:0-16927 GCA_031408295.1 Ferruginibacter sp. | reverse complement strand
TTATTGGTTAAAAAAAATGATATAGTTTAACAGAAGGTACATTTTTAAAAAATCAGCTTGCAGTAGCTACAAACCACCCCCCGGAAGTGTATAGCTAATCTGCAAATTGATATTGCAAATCTCCAAACGAATGGAAATTTTAGGGGGTAGATATTCACCATTAATTTGTACTTTTTCATTTATGTATAGTACAAACTGTGCATGAATAGGAAAAATCTGCCATTTTTTAGGTGACAGATTATTGTTGGGGGTGGGGAACCGTTTTTCTTACGCTTTCTTTTAAAAATTTTACGATACTTTTTTATCTTTCAACTTCCATCAGTTTTTTATGATAAGCATTTCTTATAGGGTCTTTCTTTTCTTTACAATAATTAGTAAAATAATGATGTGTATTTAAAAAATTTATTTGCAAAGTATTATAAGCTTCCGCTGTTAAAGTTGGATTTAACGATTGTAATTCTTTAAACAATAAATGTGCTATATCTGCGGCGGCAGCGGTACCTAAATATTCTAAATCTGCATCTGCTAATATTTCTTCTAATTTATTGGTGGGGGTTTGGAGTATTTTGGTAGCCATTATCATTCCGTTTATTCTTTCTATTTCGCTATCAGAATATCCATACGAGGGTAAATATTTTTTTGCCAAAAAACAGCTTTCTTCTTCATGTCCTTTATATGTATGTATGTACCCTGTATCGTGCCACAGTGCAGCTACAGTTAATAATTCTATTTCGTATTCGGTACATTTTTCGTGTGTACCTATTTCAATAGCATTTTTTAATACATACAAAGTATGCTCGTAATTATGATAGTAATAATTTGCTGGTAATTTTTCTTTCAGCATGTCAATTACAAATTTTTTCATGGTAAGTTTATTTTGCATGTGCTTTATGTTTTAGTATTCCACCAGAAGCTTCTTTGATGCTTTGCACATACATAAATGCTTTGGGGTCTATTTCTAAAATGGCATCTTGAATTTGTTTTATTTCTAAACGAGTAATAATGGTTACAATAATCTCACAATCTGTACGGGTATCATAACTGCCAGGTAAGTAACCTCTCTCACCTTTATAAACCGTTATGCCTTTGCCTAGCTCATTTACCAAAAGATTTTTTATTTCTTCCTGCTTACACGATACAATATTCATAGCGGTAAACTCTTCAATGCCATCTACCACATAATTAATGGCTCGTGTGGCCGTAAAATATGTAATGATGGAGTACATGGCCGTTTCTATGCCGAATTGAAATGCTGCAATGGCAAAAATGATTACGTTGATTAATAAAATTATTTCGCTGTTGGAAAAGCCTGTTTTTCTTCCAGTAAAAACCGCAATTACTTCGGCACCATCTATTACGCCGCCGCCTCGTATTACTAGCCCTACGCCAGTACCCATTAATATGCCACCAAAAATGGCAATGAGTAATTTATCGTGGGTAATGGGGTTTATATCTATAAAAAGCAAGCCTATAGAAAGCAGTATAACTGCAATAGACGTTTGTACAGCAAAGGTTTTCCCAATTCGTTTATAACCCAAATAAACAAACAATACATTTAAAATAATAACCAAAAAACTAATGTTGATGTGAAATATTTCGTGGAGTAAAATGGAGATACCAGTAATGCCACCATCTAAAAATTTATTGGGTATCATAAAGCCCTTCATGGCTAGTACAGCAAGGCCCGTACCTATCAATATTAGTAAAATGTTTTTTGGCGATGATACAATTCTCCAATCTACACTATCGGTTTTGTATTTATTTTTCATGCTGGCTTGTGCGTTTTTATTTTTAACAAAAATGTAGTTGCTTGGTATTGTACTCTTTTTTAAATCTTCCATAATCTATTTTTATTTTACGATAGATAATTATTTTCAAATTAATAGAATGTCAGCCTGAGCTTGTCGAAGGCGGGTTCGTTTATTACAACGGGTTCGACAAGCTCACCCTGACATCCTTATAAAATTGATTTTTTGTCATTTAAGTTTTTTAATTCGCTTGTATCTCTGCATGATAATTGGCAAATGTTTCCACTTCATTTTCTTTTATGTCTTCAGCAAAATACATATCAATAACGCCTTTATTTTTTGCTTCAATTTTGCCTCTGTACATACAATTGAATTTATTTTTTACCAATTCATATGTAGTACCACTAATATTTACTCTACCTACTTCTCCACTACTTTCCATTCTAGATGCAGTGTTTACGGTATCTCCCCAAATATCGTAAGCAAACTTTTTTATGCCTACAATGCCTGCCACAACAGGGCCTGAGTGAATACCAAGTCTTAATTCAAAATAAGGCAGCCCACTTTGTATTCTTTCTTGTTTGTTTCTTTCAATAAATTTTACCATTTCAATTCCTGCCGACACTACATCAAAAGGATGTGAGGTATTGCTTACTGGCAATCCACCTGCACACATGTAAGAATCTCCAATCGTTTTTATTTTCTCTATTCCAAATCGTTCTACTATTCTATCAAATTCACTATAGCAATAATTAATTTCTGCTACCAAATCTTCTGGTGAAAGTATTTCACTTGCTTGTGTAAAGTTTTTAAAATCGGTAAACAATACACTTACTAAATCGTACCTTTTTGTTTTTGCTATACCTGTAGCTTTTAATTCTTCTGCGGTTTCTGCTGGCAAAATGTTTAGTAGTAGTTCATCGCTTCTTTTTTTCTCTTTGCTTATTTTATTTCGTTGCTTTAAAAATATAGAAGCAAATAAAAGCACGGTTAAAAATCCTCCTATAAAACCATATTTTACTATTTTTTGTCTTTCTATTTCCCTTCTTTGTATTTCTTTATTCTTGTTTAATATACTAATCTCACCCTCTTTCTTTTCTAAATCAAAAGTAAATTGTAGCGTTCCGAGTTTTTTATCTGTATTGATGTTATAAATAGTATCCTTTATAGCCAGCAATAAGTTTTGGTATTTGAAAGCATTGGTATAATCTGCCTGCTGCGAATAAGATTCCGACAAGCCTTGGTATGCATCTTTCATTTCTACAGTTGCATTAAGTGTAGTAGCTACTTCTATAGATTGTTGAAAAGTTTTAATAGCTGAAGCGGGATCTCCACTTGCTTTGTATGCCTGTGCTAGTGCAACAAGCGATTGTGTTTGGTCTAATTTTGTATCTAGCTTTTTAGAAATTTGGTATGCCTCTGTATGTATTTGTATTGCTTTTTCAAAGCTTTTTTGCCTTGTAAAAACCCTGCCAATATAATTAAGTGTATAAGGCAAATCTTCTGTGCCTTTGTATGCTTTTTCAGACTGACGCAAATATTCCAGTGCCTTTGCATCGTTACCCATTTTGAAATACATTTCACCAAGGTTTACAGATGTTGTACCAATTGAATAATCGTCTTTAATAGCAAGGCTTAAATTAAATGCACGAAGAAAATAATCAAGTGCTTTACTCCAAGTAATTTCTTTATTTGAATATACGCCTCCAATATTTGTAAGAGATGTAAGTATTCGCAAAGTATCATTAACTACCTCCGACATTTTAAGAGATTGCAAATACAATTCCAGCGCTTTAGCATCATCGCCTTGGTTAAAGTAAACAGCCCCTTGATTATTTAGCATATTAGCAACGCCCGTTTTATCATGCAGTAATTTATATACCTCAGTAGCCTGCTGCCAATTTAAAATGGCTTCTTTGTATTTCCCTTCAAGGTAAAATCCTTTACCAATATTTTTATAAGCAAGCGCCAATCCTGTTTTATAATTAACCTGTTCTGCCAGCGATTTAGCAGTAGTTGCAATTACAATAGATGTATCTGGGTTTGTATTAAAAAAACTTTTACTTAAAGCATTCAATACATCCACTCTTATACTATCTGCAATGGTGGTTGATAATATTTTTTTTAGGCTATCAACCTCATTTGCAAAAACGGTTGTACAAAAACATCCTAAAAAAATAATGTTTAATAAAATAATATTTGAAATTTTATTTCTCATTTCCTAATGCGTTAAAAAGTTTTTGTAAAAAAATTATAAAGGGAGAGGCAACAAAAAGCAACCTCTCCCATAAATAATTATTTATAATTTCACAAGCCTCACCATTTTTCTTTTATTGCCTTGTATAACTTCAGCCACATAGTTTCCACTTTTCCATTGTGCAGTTCCTACTTTTACATTAGCGCCCACTTGCGTATTTTGTATAGAAATAACATTGCCTAGTATATCCAATATTCTCACCGTTACCATAGTTTTTATGTCATCACTTTTTATAGTTAAAGTAAAATCGTTGTAACTTGGGTTTGGCATTACAGAAACCGTTAGTTCTTTTTCTACTATCACTTTTTCAATCATTTCTTTTTCGATATATGGCGTTATTGCAGAAATTGTTTCTTCATTTATTTCTTCACTAGGTTGGCTAACGTTATTTCGAGAATAAGTAGTCGTAGTACAATAATTAGTAGCATACCAACTCACATTAAATGAAAGAGCCGCTTTTACTTCTTTTACAGTAAATAAGCCTGTCATGCTAATATTGTTTGCAGATAACAATAGCGTACCATTAGGAATATTTATATCAACCGCTACTAAAGAATTATTTCCTTTTACTTCAAAAACATTGCAAGCTGTTAGATGGAATACCACTTTAGGCCCACCCACATTTATACGAGAGCGCTGAGATACCAGCACATAATCTCTCACTTTTACAACAGCACTATTGCTAAAGTTTACAATGGTAATGCCTGTTGAATTTGTTTTTGTTAATTGTAATTGAAGTAAATTAATATTGGTACTTGTAAAGGTTACTTGCGCTCCATCTTCAATAATTACGTTTCCATAATTACTACCATTAATAGTTGCTGTTACTCCTTTTTTAATGGTAAGATTTAAATAATTACCAGCAGGCACCACACCGTTTGTAGTTCGTGTGTAGCTTCCCCATAATAAAACACATGAGTGTGATAGAAAGTTTACAGTTGGCCCATCTGTAGCGGATGCCAATACTTTATTATTTACTGTTGCTGGCATTACAACATTTATATTTTTTGCCCTCACAACATTGGGGTCAAGAATATCATTCTTTCTAAAACTTGCTACACCATTAGTAGCTGTTACACCTATGTTGCCATATATTTTATGGTTTTCTCCTAGCTCTACTTTATCTTTTACATATATAACATAATTGTATGGAACAATTATAACAGTAATATTTGCAGATGTACAACCAATTGCATTTATTGCTTTCAAGGTATAGTTGCCTCCTGCCACTACAAACCCTGTGGTTGGATAAGGCACAAAACTACCTCCATTAAGACTATACATTAATCCAATAGTTGGAGATGTTATGGTAATTATACCCATTGGTTGATTGCAGGCTGGTTGAGTAATTGTAACTGTAGGAGATGCTACATTTGCTACCGATAATATTCCATTTTTATAAATCACATGATAATTAGGTACTGTATTTTGCTGTACCATTGCAGAAGGTACTATCTGATAAGTGCCAGCAGCAAGATTACCAGTACCCACATTTACATTAGCATTTGTAAGCACATTATAAATAGGCTGCGAAGCTACCACACTACTATCATCATCTTCATATTGATAAATTGCTTTAGTATTTTTATACAATGGTTGCTCACCATTACAACCTGCTATGGTATCATTTGCTTTTACAACTAAAGTATCAGGTACAATTGTAAGCTGTCCTAAATTGTAGGTGATATCAAAGTTTTCAGATATCAATACCCCAGGGCCAATCAACCAATTACCAACCGTGTAACCCGTTATCATATTTATAGATTGAAAACCAGATAATGAATCTGTAGGATCTGTAAATACATCCAACGAATCAATAATCAATAATACATTCTCATTGGTTTCATTATTAAAGCTATTACTGTTTACTGCGGCTTTTGCATTTACAGCAGCCTTTGCATTTACCATTGCTTTTGCATTTACAGTAGCTATACCATTTACAGCAGCTTTTGCATTCACCGCTGCTTTTGCGTTTACAGCAGCCTTTGCATTCACCGCTGCTTTTGCGTTACGTAATGTAGCATTTGCAGAATCATTTTGATAATCGTAAATAGATGCAGGTGCAACAGGAACAAATATGGTTGTGTCAGTAATAATACCATTCACCGCAGCCTTTGCATTTACTGCAGCTTTGGCATTTATAGCTGCCTTGTCAGTGCTCATAAAGCTCATATTTAAAAAGTCTGTAGCAGTCAATCCATTTGCTGCTTGATTTGCATTTATCAATACAATAGCATTGGACATAGTAGCTTGGTGTGAACTACTCAAAGAATCTCTGAAAGCATTTCTCTCCAAACTATCTACCAACGAAGTATTGTAGGTATAATTAAATTGTAACTGTTTTCCTTTTATAGCCCTACCATAAGCTATAGTAGTATCTTTTGGTGTAATGGTAATAGGCATTCTGTTTATGGTTAACAAACCATCTACAAAATTGTAATTATACAATGCAGATAAAGCAATAGAAGCAGGCAATGTAAGATTGGTAACAGAAGATGAACCTCGCCTGTAATACAAACCAATATTGCTTTGGCTATTTGCAGAAGATGTGTAGGTAATATCTGTTAAGCCAAGGTCTTCAAGTGATATTCCTGTTGAGTCTAATGGTACATTATTTATTTTTACCGAAAAGGAATATGCAGGTATTTTTTCACCAAATTTTTTCACTGCGCTATTTACGGTTACGGTTACATTGGCAGGCATTGTTCCAAAGAAATACAATGAATCGCTTTTGCCACCATCTAGATTATTGGTAGTAATACCTGGGTTATAAATTACCAAAGGTGGGTTACCCACAAAAGCAGGAATATTTGCTGTAAGTTGTTTTCCATTATTTGTAACTACTGTTGGTATGGTATCGTAGCGGAAAATTACTTTTGCATTATTGGTAAAATATTCTCCTTTTAATACTACTGTAACAGGGTTTACACCTGGTGTGTAAGAAGAGTCTTGCAGGCGCATACTATCCACTAATGGAAAAGAAGTAGAGAATGTTTTTAAAGCAGCATCTGCTTGTACAAAGCCATAGCCAGAATTTACATCGTAGCCAGGTGTATCCATATCAATGGCACTGGTTTGTAACAAGGTTTTCATTTGTGTTCCGGTAAAAGATTCTCCATTAAAATATTTTTTCTTTGCTTCCATTAGCAAAGCAGCTACAGCAGCGGCATGTGGCGCAGCTGCCGATGTACCAAAGAAATTAGGGAATGGGTCGTTATCTATATTTACACCTCCAAAATTTACGGTTGTGTTTACACCATTTGGTGCAGTAATGTCTGGCTTAAATCTGTTATTTCCATTTATCAAAGTACCACCTCTTGAGGAGAACGAAGCAACTGTTGGATTGTTACCATACTCAGGTGTATTTGTGTACAATACCGCCCCTACTGTAATAGCTCCTGCAGCATTGGCTTGCCCAAGCACAGTACCTGTGCCTTGTGTGTTGTTAGTAATGGTCCCTTCTCCTCTATAAATTACATATTTAAAACGTACGTTTCTGCTACCGCCTTTTCTAGTTACTATAATTTTTGCATCTACATCTGCCAACACCACAAATGGACATACTTCAAATGGATCGCCACTTAAATTATTTCTATTAAAACCAAATTTTCTACTACCAAATTGATCTACTAAATAAATATCTAAATCGTTTAATGCACCAAGGGCATCTTTGTCGGAATAAAATTTATCATCCCATTGTAGGGTAATGGTATAAGTACCTTTTGTAAGCGAAATATTTTGATAAACATTACCTCCACCAAAATCATGCGCCGCACCTACATAGCCTGCTGGTGCTGCAATAGGAGCAAAAATACCTTCGTAAGATTTATTGCCAAAATTACCTGCCGAGGTAAAATAACTTACACCACTTGCCGTAACTTCATCTACTGCTCTAGCAATTACACCATCATTAAAAAATGGCTCTGTTATATAAGTAATATCATCTACAATTACGTTGCAACCAGAATCCCTCAATGCTAAAATACCTTCGGCAAAATTACCTGCACTTATAAAACCACTGCGGAAATATAATGCAGCATCGGGTGCTACATCATGCACAATTTGTAGCATAGCTCTACCTTCGTCTGTTGCTTTTCCGTAAGGATATTCTTCTGCAACTTTTACAGGTATTGTGTGAACAGGATTTCCTGTGCCAGGCAAATCACCATTGAGTACATCCAATTGTGCAGGGTTGCCAAACTTGGTATTATAGCTGTCAGAAATTACACCTATTTTAATATCTTTTCCAGAAATTTTCCATGCTTCTTTTGCTTTATCAGAACGCATAGACTTGTCTCCTTGTGTAATCGTTAAACCTAAATGGCTAGATGCAATGGGCGTAAAGTAAGGTCGTACATATCTAATATATTGTGTCAATGCATTTAGCAATGGCAAATTAGCAATCGGAAAAAAGCCAGTAATAATAAGCGTTGAATCTCCATTGTCAATAAAATTAGTCATACCATACGTTGCCGATTGCAACAATGCTTTCACTGTTTGATAATTTGCAACATTTGTAATTATTACTTCTATCAATACTGTGCTGTCTTCAATAAGAAAAACATTATTAGTGGCAGTTGTATCCACCAACGAGTTTGGAAAATTAAATAACTGCGAAAGCTCTGCACCTATTAAGTTTGCGGTAGTATCATTTGTTGGTGGTTCGTAATAAGGAATAATACAATTGGTACGTATTACCCTTAATGTAGTAGAAGCTGTGCAACCGACAGCATCAGTAACTGTATAATTGTAAACACCAGGCGCAAGATTTGTTGTAGGGCTTCCGCCATAATTGTAAGGAGCTGTACCGCCTGTTGCCACTAGTGTTACGCTACCTGTAGTTTGCCCACTTTCAATGCATACTATTAATGTATCTGCTGCAGATGTGGTCAGTGTTACATTACAACAAATGGTTCCTGTAACTACGCCACCTGGGGCTATCCAGTTAGATGTTGGTCCGGCCAATGCAAAATTATTTAGTGTTCCCGTATTTCCATTTCCGCTAGCTTCTATCAAACTTGTTTCTGAAAAATTGTTAACTGCACTTATGCCTTGGTTAAAATGATAGGCTGCAAGTAAACCAGGTCGGGCTTGAATTTCGCAATTCAATCCTGCCTGAATTTGTGTTTGGGTTCTAGCTGTATTCCAAACCCTCAGTTCATCCATGCTGCCATCAAATGCGTTTCCGGGGAATGTAACACCATACGATGCATCGCCAATATACATTTTATAATCGCTACCAAAACCAATAAAACCAATATTAGCAGTATTCTGGCCAACTAAAACGCCATCTTTATACACTTTTTTGGCTTTGGTTGCAAAATCATAGGTACATGCCCAATGGTGCCAGTTGCCATCATAAACATCCGGCACATACAAGTCGTCATTATAAAAATTAAATATAAAATCATTGCCTGAAGTAAAGCCAATATGCAGTGCAGTATTGTTTGCAGGATTTCCGGGATCTCCCTGCCCAAATGCAATGTCATAAGTATTGGTTGAGTTACGCTTTAGCCACATTTCTACTGAGAATGACCGGTTAGCAAGATCGACATTTGAATTGGTAACAACGACCCTGTCATCTGCCCCATCAAAATTCAACGCAGCTGCAGGTGCATTTAAAGGGCAGGTAATGCTGTACGTAGCTGTGGCATCTTTACCTGCGCTCCAGTTGGTATTCATATAAGCAACATTATCAACTTTTATACAAAGTAATAATGGATTGTTGGTTGCAACAAAAGTAGAAAGGTTAGTATTATTACCGTTTTGAATATTTAAAGAGGTTAATGCATTACTGTTGCATTGTATAATAACAGCAGCAATATTTGCACTTACATCTAATGTTGTAATGTTATTAATTTGGCAATAAATCCATTGCAAATTTGGGTTGGCTGATGTATTTAATGTAGCTAATTGATTGTTCTGGCATTGCAAATAAAGGAATGAAGTTGCTACAGGAAGCACTAGACCAGTTAATTGATTATTGGCACAATTAAGCGAAATTAATTGTGTGTAAGGAGCAAGGTTTAAGGTTCCTGTCAATGCATTATTTCCTATGCCAATAGAGGTTAGGTTTACACTTCCTGTAAGCACTAAATTGCTAATACTATTACCGCTACAATTCAAATTTTGCAAATTGGTATTTGCAGAAAGATTGAGCGTTGTTAAATTATTACCATCACAATTTAAACCTGTAAGTAAAGGAAAAGCTTCTATACCCGTTAAGCTAGTAATACCTAAACTATTTACAGAAATAGCTCCGCTGTAAGCAGCCGCCTCTGTACATTGTATTTCACCATCTGCATTTGTATTAATAGCAGCATTGGCTAGCAGTGCCGTTTTAAATGCAGCATCAGGAATATTTAAATTACACAGTTGCTCTCCTACTTGAAAATCGCTAAAACTATTAAAACCAGTTGTTGTAATACTTGTGGCAGTTGGGCTACTTACGGTTGGATAAGTCCACGTACCTGCATCAAATTTACCTACTTTAAAAAGAGCTGTATTTGCTCCAGCATCTACATCTACAGCTATCCAGTTTAAAGTTGTTTGCACGTTTGTAAATGCCAATCCATTATTTGTAAAGCTCCAAAAACGGTTTACACTTTTAGTGGGTATAATGGTAGATGTGGCAATATTTGGATGGTCACTATTTGTAGTATTAATATTTATACCTCCCACACCACTTGCATTAAATAAGGTAAGCGTTACAGGTTTATAGCCTGTTGCATCTCCTATACGATATGTTTTTGTTGATGTACCTGCGGAATAATTTAATTGTAAGTTTCCATCTACAAACCATTCTGTAGCTGAATTGTTTTGTATGGTAGCTGTAGTTGCAAGAATAAGATTGCCCGTAGATATTACATTTCCAAAATTGAAATTTAATAAAGAAGTAATTGTTTGGTTGCCTGCTATTATACAACCGTTGTTATTAGAAGTAACTAAAGTATTAATAGTTCCTGTTCCATTTATTGTTGTTGTAGTTACATCTGGTCGTGGGTTTAATTCTGCATTAATCGTACCATTATTAATAAGGGTTAAACCCCTATATGCCATTGAGGAGTTCAAACCTTCAATTAATGCCCCGCTAGTTACATTTAGCAAATGATTATTTGCCCACACTGTTGCAGAAAAACTATTCAGTTCTAAATCTGTTCCCACACCATTATTTATTGTAAGTGTAGCGCCTGCACTATTTGGTTGTATGGTAGCGCCATTTTCTATAATCGTCTGGTCTATCGTTAAGTCGCCATTTATTCTTACATAAGTCGGGCTTCGTACAGTTATTACACCATTATTAAAATCTGGTGCTACAATTGCGGGTACCCAAGCAGCACCATTATATCTCTCCCAAGTAGAAGCATCACCCCAAAAAACAGTAGCTGGTAAGCCTCCATTTATAATACTTCTATAATCACCTGCAGTTTGTGCTTTAGCAGTTTGAGAAGTAAAACTTAGTAGGCTAATTAACAGAACAATTGCTGTGTAGGCAATTTTTTTTCCTTTAAAAGTTAACAATGCAGACGTCCCTTTTTTTGAAATACTTTGAAACATGGTAAAATGATACATGGTAATAATTTTTTAAATAAATAGGTAACACAAACTTGTTGTTTACTAACCGAGGGGGCGGTGGTTTTTTATAATGTTGGGGGGCACTATTGTAATAATATGGGGGATATTATCCTTATGGACAAATTGGTCATCAAATGGTATTGAATGCTATTTTTAAAAGTGCTGCTATCAGCAAACTAATATGGATTATTTTCTTTTTTGTTAAGAATCATTTGTAGCAGCTATAAAGTTCACCCCCGTAAACTATAGCTGCCAACAAATGACAATGCAAATATCTAATCAAATACAAATTTTACTATATACATATTCGCCATTAATACGTACATTTTCATCAAATTGTAGGACAAAATGTGCAGGAATAGGATTAATTCGTCATTTTGAAAATATTTACAATGTAAATGTGCTATTTATGAAAAAATTTTACGCACTTTGCATTTTCCCTCCTTCCCTTTGAAGAAAATCTAGATAATAGATTTATCTTACTTGAATGCACCCCCATTTGCAATCGAGCAGGTTTATTTTGCATGTTATACCAAAAAAGAAAAAACTTTATTGTAGAATGATGAAGCCTTTTGCTACCATTAAAACTTTTGTATGCTTTGCACTTATATGTGCATATATGAATGTATGTGCGCAAACGCCACTCGGTTACGAGACTGTTACTGCTACACAAGGGCTTTCTCAGGGTATGGTATATGACATTTTACAAGATAAAGAGGGCTTTTTGTGGGTAGGCACAAAAGATGGTCTAAACCGATATGATGGCTATAGTTTTAAAGTATTTACAAACGACCCATACAATACCAAAAGTTTAAGTAGCAATAGCATTAATAAACTTTTTGAAGATAGCAAAGGCCGTATATGGGTAGGTACAGAAAATGAAGGTTTAAATATTTATGATAAAAAGAGCGGCGATTTCTTAAGAATAATGCATAGCAATACAAATGCAAAGGGGCTTTCTAACAACATTACAAAAATAATTGAAGAACTACCAGATGGTAGAATGTTAATAGCTACAGATGACGGTAAAATAAATATTATAACACTTGCAAGTAATTTTTTAGATAAAAATATAGAACCAGTCATCACTAAAGTATCGTTACCTAATAACACCAAGGTATATGCTATAGGCAATGATAAAAACAAAAATACTTGGATAGGAGGTATGGATGGTGCAGTTTACAGATTTGATGCTGTTAAAAATAGTTTTATACCATTAGCTAATGCACAAATATTAAACAATGGTTATTTTACAAAAGATGAAAATATTTTAATTAACAATAACCTTTACTTATACGATGGAAAAGAAGTAACGCCTTTGTTTGATACCAACAAGATACCAGAAGGTAATATTGTTTTTAAACCAAACAGTAAGTTGTGGGACAAACACCATAGGGAACTTTCCTTTTATGAAGTAAGTTTTTGGATGCCTACTAAAAAAATTGAGTGGGGCTTAAAACTTCCCCTAGAAAAAAGAATTGTTTATCCTTATATATTTGATAAGTCAGGCATGTTGTGGTGCGGTACTTTAGGGTATGGTTTAAGAAAATACAATATTGCTAATGATAAATTTAATACTCAAGTTACTGCATATAGCATTTATAGCATTGTGCCTGTTACTGACAAAGATATTTTTTTAGGAGATGTTGGCTATAGATGGAAACGAATACAAAATAAGGAAATACAAGAAGTTGCTTTTTCCAAAATACCGCAAGTAACTCAAATAGATAATATTATTATAGCAAAAACTGGTGATTATTGGCTGAAAAGTGATGACAAAGGCTATTTTAAATATAATCCTGCTACCAATAAATTAACGCCTTACCCATCTATAAATAATTATGAAGGAATGGGTTCTAAACAACCCATTATTGAGGATAGTAATAACCAAATTTGGTTTGCAGGCTTAGGCGGTTCAATCATGTTGTTAAATACTGCTGATGAAAAAATAACTACCCTAAATATTAATACCAATACTGCTAAACCATTATCAGAGTATGCCGTAACTACCGCATTATACGAAGACAAAAATGGAGATTATTGGATTGGCACTTTGGATGGTTTTACCAAAGTAATTTTAGCTGGTACAAAAAATGCTGAAACTCAAGTAAAATGGTATTATAACAGCAATAATCCTAATTCGCTTAATTATAATCATGTGTCTTGTTTTTTAGATGACCCATCCAATGCAAATTATTTATGGATAGGTACCAAGGGTGGTGGATTAAATAGACTGGAAAAATCTACAGGTAATTTTCTTCACCTTACTGTAAAAGATGGCTTGCCAAACAATGTTATATACGGGCTATTGGCCGATGATGCCGGCAATATTTGGGGAAGTACAAATAATGGTATTTTTTGTATGAGCAAAAATGAAAAAGGAGAAAATGACAAGTGGTTCTTTAATAATTTTACAAAAGAAAATGGATTGCAGGATAATGAATTTAATACCAATGCATATAGAAAAATGCCTAATGGTAATTTGGCTTTTGGAGGTGTAAATGGGATAAATATTTTTGACCCAAAAGAAGTATTAACAAAAAGGTTTACTCCTAATGTTTATATCACAAATATTTTAGTAAATAATATACCAGTTTTACCAAATGATGAAACTGGTGTACTAAAGAATACGATTGAAAAAACAGAAACTATTTCTCTTAATTATTTACAGGATATACTTACGCTGGAATTTGCTTCGCTAGATTTTACTACTGCTTCACAAAATAAGTATCGTTATAAGATGGAGGGCGCAGATAAAGATTGGGTACAAGCAGGTACAAATAGAAATGCTACTTATTTACATTTACCCTCAGGTAAATATGTTTTTAAAGTGCAGGGCAGCAATAGCCAAGGTATATGGAGTGAGCATATAGCAGAATTAAAAATTGTTGTATTGCCCCCATGGTGGCGCACTTGGTGGGCTTATTTATTTTATTTGTTGATAGCTGCTGTAGGTGTTAGGGCTTATTTTAAATTTAAAGTAAAAGAAGCAAAACTACAAAACCAATTAAATTTTGAGCAGCAAGAAGCCAAGCGAGTAAAAGAATTGGATGCCGTAAAAACGCAGTTATATACCAACATTACACATGAGTTTCGTACACCACTTACCGTAATACTAGGTATGGCGCAGCAAGTAAAAGATAAGCCCTCTGTTCATTTCGAGAATGGCATGAATATGATTATGCGCAACGGAGAAAACTTGCTCAAGCTTGTAAATGAAATGCTCGACTTATCAAAACTAGAAAGTGGAAAAATGGAATTGCATTTACAGCAAGGCGATGTAATACATTTTTTAAGATATATTGTAGAGTCTTTTCAATCTTTGGCAGAAAGCCAAAAAAAGCAGTTTCACTTTTTATCGGAAATAGATAGTTTGTATGTAGATTATGATAGTGAAAAACTTAGGCAAATTGTTGCCAATTTATTGTCTAACGCATTAAAATTTACACCCGAAAAAGGTAATGTATATATTTCAATTGCAGCCAATGCTAAAACAGATAAAACAACGACTACGCTTATTATAAAAGTAAAAGATACAGGCATAGGCATACCCGAAAGCCAATTGGAGCATATATTTGAGCGTTTTTATCAATTGGATAATAGCCATACACGAAAAGCAGAAGGCACTGGTATTGGGTTGGCACTTACCAAAGAATTGGCAAAATTAATGGATGGAGATATTGTGGTAAAAAGTCCACCGACAGGCTTTAATAAAGGTACAGAATTTACAGTGTCGCTGCAATTGCAAAAAGTAAATACACAAGAAATAAATATTGTAAATAGTTTTGAAGAAAAAGAATTTACATCAAAAATTGCAATACATAATCAATACAATATTATAGAAAATGGCGATACCCAAAAACCATTAATTTTATTGGTAGAAGATAATGCAGATGTGGTAGCATATACTGCCAGTTGCTTACCAGATTATAGATTTGCTGTAGGCAAAGATGGAAGAGAAGGTTTTGAAATTGCCGTAGAAATTATTCCTGATTTAATTATTACCGATGTAATGATGCCTTATGTAGATGGCTTTGAACTCTGTCGTATGTTACGTGCAGACGAGCGTACGAGCCATATACCCATCATTATGCTTACGGCCAAAGCCGATATAGAAAGCAAACTCGAGGGGCTAGAACGTGGTGCAGATGTGTATTTGGAAAAACCTTTTCACAAAGATGAGTTGCTGCTACGCATAAAAAAATTATTAGAACTTAGAAAAAAACTGCAACAGTTTTATATAAAGCAAGCAGGTATAAATATTGTACCAGAAATTGAAATTGCAGAAACAATTGCGCCATCGGAAATTGCCTTACCTATTGAGCCTACAGAAAATGAATTTGTAAAAAAAGTAAGAGAAGCTGTAGAAGCGCATATAGAAGATGTAAATTTTTCTGTAGAGCAATTGTGCAAACATATTTTTATGAGTCATTCACAATTGCATAGAAAATTAGATGCACTTACTGGTTATTCGCCCAACAAATTTATACGCATTATTCGTTTAAATAAAGCTACGGCATTGTTAAAAGATTCTTCCCTAAGCATTGCAAGCATTGCATTGGATTGTGGGTACAATGATGCAGGTTATTTTGCGAGGGTGTTTAAACAAGAGTATGGGGTTACACCGCAGGAGTGGCGGGTTGGGGAGAAGGTTTAATATACATATTTAATCTATCATTAACCATACATTTTGGTGATTGTATTCACCAAAAACAGTAATAATTGGTGAATACAATCACCAATTATTCATTTTTCGATTAATTTACTTGTTGTTCAATGCTCCAATTTATTATGCAATTACACTACCAACAAAACTGAGCAAGCCAAAACAAGCAATTTTAGAAATATAAAATAGGGTACGGCAATGGTCTTCATGCTAGAACGATTAGCGGGGGTATAATAGTGGTAGGAAAATGCTCAAACGATTCTTGCAAAAATTCATTTTTTATGTTGTGGATTAATGAGATATTCATAATATTTTTAGTGCTTTGTTGTTTTTTATTTTGTTTATTAAAGAATATAAAAATCAAACCTGTTATATCGATTTTAAAAGCACTTGATATGGTTCAGTTTTTTGTTGGAAGTTTTTGGCTTTTCTTTTCAGAAAAAACCAATTTTATTGGGTTTTTAAAGTAAATCAAAAAAGATTACAGTAATCAATCGAAAATTATAAAAACACTAGTCTTTGATAGATATAAATATAAGAATTTTTGAATGACTGTACGCAATTTGGAATAAACTAATTTATTTAGTATGTTTGTCTAAAATAGTTAGTTATGAATATGTCATTTTTCTTTAGTAATTATGCAACGGAAGAAAGTTGTAAGCTTTTTTTCAAGGCTAGAAA
>JANNVW010000109.1:0-9439 GCA_031408295.1 Ferruginibacter sp. | reverse complement strand
AACTAGATTCAAAAACTGCAAGCTCTTTTGGTCTTCGTATGATACGAGCATTTGCACAAAAACTAAAAGCAGTAGTAGAAATTAAAAATGATAATGGAGCTTCTATAAAAATAAATATTACAAAATACGCCATGGCATGAGCAAGCTAAGAATTTTAATTGTAGAAGACGAGCCAGCAATAGCGGAGCATATTGCTGCATACTTAGATAATGAAGATTTTGAAGTAAGTGGTATTGCTTATGATAGCGAAGATGCTTTGCAACAATTACAAATAAACACACCAGATGCGGTTATTTTAGATATTAATTTAGAAAGTGAAACAGATGGCATAGCCATTGCGCAAATTATAAACGACACATACAAGTTACCTTTTTTATTTCTCACTGCACATTCAGATAAGCATACATTAAACAGGGCAAAAGAAGTGAACCCAAGTGGCTATATAGTAAAACCCTTTAACGAAAAAACCTTACAAGCTTCTGTAGAAATTGCTATAGCTAACCAGTCCTCACAAATAAATAAACAGCTCCCAAAACTTTTATCGCATAAAATAAACAGTGCACTTTTAGACCCATTTAGCGAAAGAGAATTTGAAGTGCTGCAATTGGTTTATGAAGGCATTACCAATAAACAAATAGCTTCTCAGCTTTTTATTTCTGAAAACACGGTAAAAACCCACCTTAAAAGTATCTACATAAAACTAGATGCAAACACTCGCTATGGCGTAATGGCAAAACTTAGGGAGTTGATGACAAAATGATTTTTCTTTTTTAAAAATATCACCCAAGTAGGTGAATAAGTACACAAGAATTTACTACACTTTTATATGGTTAAAAATTTACCGTATGAAAAAAATATTTTTCCTAACCAGCTTTTGTTTTTCTTCAATAATTTTATTTGCCCAAAACGTAGGCATTGGTACTTTATTACCAAAAGCAAGATTACATGTAACAGACAGCAGTGTTGCGTTTTCTGCTACAGGTGCAGCGTCTGCCACACCTGGCAATCCGCCCATAAGTGGGGCTGGAAGAAGGATGATGTGGTATGCAGATAAAGGGGCTTTTAGGGCAGGTCATGCAATCAATCAAGAATGGGATAAAAACAATATTGGCAATTACTCTTTTGCCACAGGCAGCACCAATCAAGCATCTGGCTTGCACTCAGTTGCTATGGGATATGGCAGCATGGCAGCTTCAAACGAAAGCTTTGCTATGGGCAATAATGCACAGGCTACCGGATTCAATACTATAGCAATGGGGCTTACTTCCATAGCAAGCGGTAGCGCTGCTGTTGCAATAGGATACAATAATAATAGTACAGGTAATTATGCTGTAAGCATGGGTGCTATTAACAACGCTACAGGAACAAGTGCTACCGCCATGGGAAGTTTTTCTACTGCAAGTGCTGATTATTCATCTGCATATGGCAGATATTTAAAATCAAAATCTTTTGGAGGTTTTGCCACAGGGCTTTTCAACGATACAATATACACTGCTAGTGCTACTGCCATCGCTAGTTCCAATCGAATTTTTGAAATTGGCAATGGTACTTCAAATTCAATAAGAAGCAATGCTATTACTGTATTACAAAACGGCAATACAGGTATTGGTACAGTAAACCCAGCAGCACGTCTGCATGTGATTGATAGTAGTGTGGTTTTTTCAGCTTCAGACATTGCTAGCTTTTCGCCCAATGACCCACCAATAAGTGGTGAAGGAAGAAGAATGATGTGGTATGCAGATAAAGCAGCATTTAGAGCTGGTTATGTTTTAACAAACCGTTGGGATAAAGATAGTATTGGAAAATATTCTTTTGCTGCCGGTTATAATACAAAGGCAAAAGGAATTTATTCTACAGCTTGGGGAAATAATACAGAAGCTACTGGTGATAAAGCTTCAACTTGGGGAAATTTCACAGACGCTACTGGTGAAAATGCAACCGCTTGGGGAAATAGCACAAACGCTTTTGGTAATAATGCAACCGCTTGGGGCAATTTTACAACTGCTACTGGTGAAAACGCAACTGCAATGGGCAGAGCTACAACTGCAAGGGGTTTTAGCTCTCTCGTTATCGGCTTATATAATGACCCTGTGCTTATTAACCCAGAAACAGATATAACACCCAACACCCCGCTTTTTATAGTGGGCAATGGTAGCTTTCTTATTTCAAGTAATGCACTGTTGGTAAGAAAAGATGGCAATGTTGGTATTGGTACTTCCACTCCTAATACGCTTATTGATATAAAGGGTGATGTAGCATATAGTAAAAACACGGTTAATGTTTTAAATGGTACGAATAACGATATAAACCCTGGCAGGTACAGTTTTATAAGTATAGACGGCCCAACAGCAGCTTTTTCATTATCGGGTTTTACAGGAGGTGTAGATGGTAAAATACTTACAGTGCTCAATCTTACAGGGCAAAACATGACTATTGTAAGTCAGACAAGTAGTACATCAAGTGCAGTAAACCGTATAAATACATTAAGTGGAACAGATATAGTAACAATTGGCAATGGCTCTGTTACGATGCAATACAGTAGTGCAGATGATAGGTGGATGGTTATAGCTGTAAGAGAGTAAACGTACATCTAAATAATCATCATTACAAAGAACAAGTTTTATATGTAACTAAATTTAAAAATGAAAAAGCTACTCTTTTTTCTCACACTATTATCTATAAGCATTACCATAAACGCACAATCTGTGGGCATAAATACCAACGGCGCAGCACCCGATAGCAGTGCTATGCTAGATATAAAAAGCACCAACAAAGGCCTTTTAATACCAAGGGTATTACTAACCAGTTTAAATGACAGCATTACCATTAAAAAACCAGCTATATCATTAATGGTATTCAATACGAATATTACTTTGCCGGGCGGTACTGGTTTTTATGTATGGAATGGAAAAAGTTGGGATGTTATTATTAGCACCGCTAACCCATTTATACGAGGCAAGAATAAATTTACCACAAGGGTGGATGGAGATGACAGGGAGTACATTGTGCATGTACCGCAAGGTTATAATCTTACAAGCCCCACAAAAGTGGTGTTTATGCTGCATGGTACTAGCCAAACAGGCGAAACTATGTATGATAAATGTGGTTGGAAAGAAGTGGGGGAAGATGAAAATATTCTTACAGTATTTCCTACATCGTGGAAGTATTGCATTAATGTACCCACTGGTACAAGAGCAACCACCAAGTGGAATACACCGCCAGATGCAGAGTTTACTTTTTGTGCTGCAGAAACCCCAAGAGACGATATTAAATTTTTGAGAAAAATAATAACGGAATTGCGATTGAAATTTAATGTGGATACAAGCAGGGTGTATTTAGTTGGTTTTTCTAATGGTGGGCAAATGGCTGCAAAATGCAGTATTTTAATGGGAGATGTATTGGCTGCGGTAATTAGTAATTCTGTATCATTTTACACCAATACCGTTTATACGCCATTAAGAAAATTACCAGTGGGCTATCAAGTGGGTAATCAAGATTATGGCCCAGGCAATACTGGTCCGGCTATACCATTAGATTCGTTTTCTAATTTATTGCAAACACCTGGTAATTTAGTATATAGAATAGCACGATTGTATATCAATAATTTTGGGTTAAACAATACATTTACACTAACAGGAGACAGCACTACAGCACTTACAGCTACCTATACTGCACCCAGTGGTGACCCTCTTAATATTTTTAGTTTTGTAGTGGTAAGTGAATTAGGGCATGCATATCCCAATGGCGATAACCATTGGATGGAGGCAGCAAAATTGCATTGGCTATGGTTGAAACAATTTGCTATTCCGTAAAAAAATTAATTTGCCCAAGGGGTCTTTAAACATATTTTATAAAGCATATGAAGACATAGAAGTGGATGCATTTAAAATTTTATTTACTTGATATGAAATATATACAATCGCTTTTGGTTTCTTTATTCGTATTTTTTTCGCATGCATTTGCACAACCTGCCAATGATGATTGTAGCGGCGCAATAGCCATATCTACCACGGCATATAACACTACTTGTGTGTCATCTATTGCAGCTACAACCATAAATGCCACAACCAGCACACCTGCCACTACTTGCGGCGGCAGCAATAATGATGATGATGTTTGGTATAGTTTTATTGCAGCATCACAATCGGCAATAGTAAGAGTTAGTGGAGCAGTGTATATTCCTACTGGCACCGCCAGCATATCGTTTGAAATATACAGCGGCAACTGTGCCGCACCCACATCTTTATTTTGCAACAGCAACTTAGCTTTTGGTAGTGGTTATCAAATTGTGAGTGGATTAACAATAGGCAATACCTACTACCTTCGCTTTTGGACAGCAAACACAATTAATGACGCAAATTTTAATTTTTGTGTGCAAGATGCAGTAGCGCCTCCAGCTAACGATGAATGTGCCAACGCTATAAACATAACCACACAACCTTTTGGAATAGCATGCGCTGCTTCCGTAAGTGTAAATACTGCAGGTGCTACAAAATCATCTCCCAATGCCGATTGTTCTTCTACCGATATTAATGATGATGTTTGGTATCGTTTTACACCTAATTCTTCATCTGCTATCTTACGATTTTCAAATGGCATTTATACAACCAGCACAGGTGTACTTTCGCTGGGTTTTGCTTTGTATAATAGTGCTTGCCCATTTACCACCACTACCGTAGCTTGTAGTCCATTTTTTGGTTTTGGTAGCGGCTACCAAATCATCGATGGTCTCACTATTGGCAATACCTATTATCTACGGCTTTTTTCATTAGGACCTAATAATTATTGCAGTTTCGATTTTTGTGTGCAAGATGTGCCTGCCCCGCCAGCAAATAATGATTGTGTTGGCGTAATACCAGTAACTACCCAGCCATTTGGCATAAACTGTGCTGCATCTGTAAATGTAAATACTACAGGCGCTACAAAATCAACACCCAACGCCGATTGTTCTTCTACTGATATTAACGATGATGTTTGGTATAGTTTTACTGCCAATTCCGCATCTGTTATTGTAAGATTTTCAAACGGTAGCTATATCACCAATACAGGAATACTTTCTTTGGGTTATGCTTTGTATAATAGTGCTTGTCCATCTACTACTGCAACAGTGGCATGTAGTTCGAGTTTTGGTTTTGGCAGCGGCTATCAAATCATCACTGGGCTTACTATTGGCAATACATATTATCTTCGACTATTTTCATTAGGCACTAACAATTATTGCAGTTTCGATTTTTGTGTATAGGATGTACCGGCCCCGCCAATAAATAATGATTGTAGTGCTGCTATTACTGTTGCTGTAACCCCTCCAGGTACCACCTGCCTTTCTTCCATATCTGCAAATACTACTGGTGCCACACATTCTTTGCCAGACCCCTCTTGTGGTACCACAGAAAGCAATGATGATATTTGGTACAGTTTTACAGCAGCAACTCCCACAGTTGTGTTACGATTTAGCGATGCTACATTTACCACAAGTGTTGGGGTGGCCTCATTAGGATATGCTTTGTATAATAGTGCCTGTCCTTCTAGTACTGCCACTGTGAGTTGTAGTGCAAGTTTTGGATTTAGCACAGGCTCGGTAGCTTTAAATGGGCTTACGGTGGGTAACGTTTATTACTTGCGCCTGTATATTGTTGCCCCCAATAATTATGGCAGCTTTAAATTTTGTTTGCAACAGCAATTGCAAAATGATGAATGTATAACAGCCACAAATTTGCCAGTAATGAATGGTTTTTGTACTTCGCCAACCATTAGTTCATTAAACGGTGCCACCACATCTGCAGGTTTTGGGATGCAAACATGTACGGTGAGCAACAATTCAAAAGATATTTGGTTTAAAGCCACCATACCTGCCACGGGCAATTTAATTGTACAAACATCTGCTGCAAAAAGCACTGCCAATGATGTAGTAATGTCTGCACACACAGGCGCCTGCGGCGCACTTACACAAATAGCCTGCGACGATAATGGAAACCCTGAAACAGCGCCATCAGCCAACCACAGTCGCATAACACTTACTGGCAGAACATTTGGTGAAGTAATTTATTTTAGGGTTACTCCATTACTGGCAAATAGCGAAGAGCAATTTGCTATTTGTGCATGGGATGAAACCACATCGGTATTGCCCGCAATTGCAGCAGTAGGTAATTGTAAAGCAGGCAACAGCGTTACCATAGATTCTGCTCAAGGAAATATTTTTATGTGGGTGCCTTTAATGAATAGTAGCAACGAAATTATAGCAGAGGTTTATGCCAATGGTAATAATATTGGCTTGGTAAATAGCAATGTTTTTGTGTATACAGGATTGGTAAGGCAGCAAAACGATACGTTTTATTTAAACAGAAATATTGCGCTTACGCCAACCAATAATGCCACAGTAAAAATAAGGATGTATATAAAAAATACTGAGATAGATGCTCTAAAAATAGCAGACTCTACGGTAAGTGGCATTGCAAATTTAATGCTGCTACATACAGCAAACAGCTGCCAATCTACATTAGGCATTTCCCCAGCAGCATTAAGTACTACTCATGGTGCTTATGGTATAAATTATTTTTTACAAACCGATTTTACAAGTGTAAACAGTTTTTATGTAAAAACTTTATGTGGGCCTACCATTACTTGGACGGGCAACGTAAGCACAGATTGGAAAACCTCAGGCAACTGGAGTTGTGGCGGAGTACCTTGGAAATACAACCATGTAATTATACCCACTGGTGCACCACGATACCCTATAGTGCCAGCATATTCAGAAATAAAAAGTTTGCAGGTACAAAACAATGCTACTGTAAATGTACTACCAGGAGTTGTTTTAAAATTAAATGGTCAATAAAAATCACCCACTTGGGTGAACAAACACATAACAATTTATTCCACTTTTATACTGCTAAAAATTTACAGTATGAAAAAGATAATTTTTGTTTTAGTATTAGTAACACAACTACTTTTTGTAAATGCGCAAAACGTAGGTATTGGCACCATTGCCCCACACCCAAGTGCAAGATTAGAAGTGGCAGCTGTAGATAAAGGCATGCTTATACCCCGTGTAAAATTAAGGAGCGATTCAGATAATGTAACCATTCCAAATCCTGCAAGATCATTACTGGTATTTAATTCCAGAGATACAGCCAATGTAGTAAGCGGGTATTACTATTGGAACGATACGGCTTGGGTTGCATTGGTATCAGAGTTAAATATTCGTTTTGCCGAGTCCAACGATTGGAGGGTACAGGGTAATGTAGTATCGCCTGGGGCGCAATTTATTGGCAGTACAAATCTCGCTTCTGTTCCTTTTAGGTTAAACAATATCCACTCTGGTGTATTGGGCTTTACCAATACAACCTTTGGTTATCAAACCACGCAACTATCTGTAGTAGGCACAGGTAATGTAGCCATGGGTAAACGGGCATTACAAGATTTATTTACTTCAAACAGAAATGTGGCTATTGGAGATGAAGTGTTGAGCAATTTTGATGATGATGGAACAGGCGAAAATACAGGTGTGGGGTATAGTGCATTATTAAATACCAATGGTAACAGTGCAGCCTTTAATACGGCTGTTGGTTCAAATGCACTATCGGTAAACATTGGCGGTTTTTACAATACTGCATTGGGCTATGATGCCAATACAGTTGCCAATAATTTATCTAACACCACAGTAATAGGTAGCGAAAGCAGGGTTAGCAGCATAAACACAATGGCCTTTGGAAACGGGGCTGTAGAAAAATGGGTATTTGGCAGACAAACATCTCCTGCCAACCAAGCTTTCAAAGTGGGAAATGGTGCAGGAAATGGAAATGGTGCGTATTTAACCGATGGTGGTGTTTGGACAAATACCAGTAACAAAAATTTAAAAGAAGATATTGTTATTGTACAAGAACAAGATTTATTACAAAAAATAATGAACATGCCTTTGAGCCGATGGAAATATAAAGGTACCAACGAGTATCATATTGGGCCAATGGCGCAAGATTTTTATGCGGCTTTTCAGGTAGGGTTAGATGATGAGAGTATTTCAACCATTGACCCAGCAGGCGTTGCATTGGCATGTATTCAAGCATTAAAAAAAGAAAATGATGAATTAAAAAATAGCTTAAATGTGCTGATGAAAAGGCTAGATAAATTGGAACAAAAATAAAATTTTAAATAGCCAAAGTAGATTATTAAAAGTTATAATTAAATGACCAAACAAAAACAGTTTATACAAAAAATTGCATTATTCATTATAATGCAATTTTATTTATGCTTATTCTCCCACGCCCAAGGCATCACCAACTTTGGCAACATGCATTTATTTACAGGCGGCAATATGGGTACAAGTGTGCCCTTTATAAACAGCGCAGGTGCTAGCACAGACTATGTAAACGATGGTATTTTTTTTACCACAAGTAATTTTGCAAACAACAAAGCCAATATGCCCGCAGGCACCGGCACTACTACGTTTAACGGCACTGCTATACAGTTTTTAGGCGGTAGCAATACGCCACAATTTAATAATGTAATCATAAATAATAACACAGGCGGCCTGCGCCCCGCAGTACTAAACTATACTTTTAATGTAGCAGGCAATTGGACAAACAATGGCGTATTTGCACACCAAAAAGGTACAGTCGTCTTTAATGGCACAGCAGCAGAAACGATAAGCGGTACTGCCGCCAAAACTGTTTTTTATAATTTCAACCTAAGCAATCCTACTACACTTACCCTAGCACAAAATGTAGATTTAATAAATGCTTTTGCTTTTAAAAATGTAAGCAACTCCACACTAGCAAGCGCTGGTTTTTTAACCGTAAAATCTGCCGATAGTGTAACAGCACAAATAGCTGATATTACCGATAACAATACCCTCACAGGCAATAGCGTTACAGGCAATGTAACCATAGAGCGATATCTTTTCCCCCGATTAGCATGGCGGTTTTTAGCCACACCAATAGCCGTAGCCGCCACACCCACTATTACACAATCGTGGAGAGAAAACAATTCATCTATAGCCGTATCTACAGGCTATGGCACACGCATAACAGGGCCAGGTGCAATAGGTGTAAATGGTGTAGATGCCTATACACAAAGAGGCTCATTAAAATATTATAATGATACCACTAATACCTTTAGGGAGATAGCAGCTACCAATGTAAGCATAGCCAATACCCGAGGTTATTTTGTATTTGTACGAGGCGATAGAAGCATAGCCCCAGGCGGTACCACAGGCGCTACCACGCTACGCATGAGTGGAAACATACGCATGAACAACCAAGGGTTTTCTGTATTGACAAATAGTTTTCAATCTTTTGGAAATCCCTATGCCTCACGCATAGATTTTAGAAATGTAAGTAAAGCAACAGTGGTAGATGCTTTTACGATTTGGGAACCCAATAATGTAGGTGCGTACAATGTAGGAGGCTACGAAAACTATGCACTCGTAGCAGGTGAGTATTGGCTA
>JANNVW010000108.1:0-37680 GCA_031408295.1 Ferruginibacter sp. | reverse complement strand
CAGTTTGTCGCCGGTTGGGATGGCGGCTGTTTTGATTTAAAAAATAAAAGTACTGACTTAAAATAGATAAATGGAAGAGTGGCAGTCTTACAGGTTATGCTGGCTTTTTTGCAGCCACGCTGCGTAGCTAATTATAAATGCACATATTTGAAAGGTTCAAGAAGTATTTTTTTTGTATTTATCATTGTCTGTAGATAATGTATTGCAAAAGAGAAAATATTTAGCTTCTTGTTTTCTCCATCAACCTCTCTTTCACCCCTCCCATCCACTCCGCTTTTAAAATGCTCAAAATAACACTATTCCTTCTCAAGCTTGTATAGGTAGATACATGGCTGCGTAGCACGCCTTCTTCCACACAACCAATACTGCGCATAGCAGCTTTACTTCTTTCATTATTATTATCTGCCCTAAATTCTACACGTTCCAAACCTAAGGTTTCAAAAGCAAATTGAAGCAATAATAATTTACAGTTTTTATTTAAACCTGTTCCTTGAAAGGCGCTACCATACCAAGTATAACCAAGCTGCAAAGATTTATTGTGCATTTGTATGTCGTAAAATCTTGTACTACCAGCATATGTTTGTGTACGTTTATCAAATACAATAAAAGGATACTCTATGCCTTTTGCTCTTTCGGCAAGTGCTGTAGCTATATAATTTTTCATACCCTCTGCCCCAGCTGGAGATACTAGTGAAAATTTCCAAAGCTCAGGTTCGTTTATTGCAAATGGGAGTAAATTTTCATAATCACTTTCTACAAGTGGGCGTAAAAGTACAACATCGTTTTCTAAAACGTAATCTTCGGCAGGTATAAATATGCTCATCTACTTAATTTTACAGCTAAATTAGCACTACATTTCTATAAATACAATGTAATAATTTTCTTGTATTTTATATTGCTTTTCATTCTACATTTGCATTGGTTTTTGATGATAAATGAACGTTTCATTTACAGTACAAAAATTTTAATTTTAATTTCTCTTCTGTGTCAAAACATGTAAACAAAGTTTCCGCTGCTGGTATTATTATTGCTTTAGGTATTATTTACGGAGATATTGGAACTTCTCCCCTCTACGTTTTTAGTGAGATTATAAACGGAAAAGTAATTGAAGAGCTACTTATTATTGGTGGTTTATCTTGCATTATTTGGACACTTACTTTGCAAACAACAATTAAGTACGTACTACTTACGCTAAAGGCAGACAATAAGGGCGAAGGAGGAATTTTTGCATTATACACGCTGGTGCGTAGGCAAAAAAAATGGTTGGTAATACCCGCCATGATAGGTGGAGCTGCATTATTAGCCGATGGTATGATAACGCCACCCATTTCTGTTACATCTGCTGTAGAAGGATTAAGTAATATCCCCATTTTTAAAGAAATAACTACTAGTACCATTGTCATCATTGTAATATGTATTTTAAGCTTGTTGTTTTTTATGCAACAGTTTGGTACAAATTCAATAGGTAAAATGTTTGGCCCCATTATGATTTTGTGGTTTGGAATGTTGGCAGTACTAGGCTTTGCACATATATCAGATTATTGGGATATTTTCAAAGCATTTAATCCATATTATGGTATTAAATTATTAACCCAATATCCCAAAGGTTTTTGGCTATTAGGTGCTGTGTTCTTATGTACTACTGGTGCAGAGGCACTATATAGCGATTTAGGGCATTGTGGTAGAGCTAATATTCGCTATAGTTGGATAGCAGTAAAAATATGCCTTATCATAAACTACCTAGGACAAGGTGCATACTTGCTTAGCCATAATAAGAATACGATTTTTGCTACAACATCATTACTAAAAGAGAATGCTGGTGCATTTTTAAAAGAAAACCCAGCAGCCGTGGAAATGCAAAATCCTTTTTATAGTTTAATGCCAGATTGGTTTTTGCTGCCAGGTATTACTATTGCCACACTTGCTGCCATTATTGCCAGCCAAGCTTTAATAAGTGGCTCTTTTACTTTAATAAGTGAAGCCATACGATTAAATTTATGGCCAAGAATGAAAATCAATTACCCTTCCGAAGCAAAAGGGCAATTGTATATACCGGGTATTAATACACTACTATTCATTGGCTGTTGTGGTATCGTTTTGTATTTTAAAACCTCTAGTGCTATGGGTGCTGCTTATGGTTTGGCTATTACCCTATGCATGTTATCTACAACTATTTTATTTGCTAATTTTTTAATATCAAAGAGGGTAAATTCTGCACTTATATATCTTTTTCTAGGAGTATTTATTGCTATTGAAATAAGTTTCCTAATAGCCAATTTAGAAAAGTTTCCTCATGGAGGCTATGTAGCTTTAATTGTAGGTGGTTTGCTTTTTGCAGTCATGTACATATGGTATAGGGCTAGAAAAATTAAAAACAGATATGTGGAGTTTGTGAGGGTAGAAGATTATGTACCTAAGCTTGAAGAATTAAGCAACGACTCTTCTGTACCTAAATATGCCACACACTTGGTGTATTTAACCAGTGCAGACAACCCTAAAGAAATAGAACATAAAATAATGTACAGTGTACTTAGTGGCAAACCAAAGCGTGCAGATATTTATTGGTTTGTACATGTAGATACATTGGACGACCCCTATACCTGTGAATACTCTGTAACACATATTATTCCCAACGATATTATAAGAGTGGAATTTAGGCTAGGATTTAGAATAGCACCAAGAATTAATTTAATGTTTAAAAAAGTAGTAGAAGATTTGGTGGCAAATAGAGAAGTAAACATTACAAGCCGTTATGAAAGCCAACAAAAAAATAATGTAGTGGGCGATTTCCAATTTATTGTTTTGGAAAAATTCTTAAGCCAAGATAATGAATTACCCTTCTTTGAGCAGCTAGTAATGAAAGGATATTTCTGGATAAAAGAATTGTCGCTTAGCGAAGAGCGAGGTTTTGGACTAGAGCAAAGTAATGTGTTGGTAGAGAAATTTCCGCTAGTGGTAGCGCCTGTAGCAGGTTTGAAAATGAAACGAGCTTATCATAATGAAGAGGAGGGGTATTAAGGGGAAGAATGTTGAAAGTTGTTGATTTAGTTGAATGGTTGATTAAGAAGTTTGAAATACTTTATAATCTTTTAAATATTATAAAATTTGCAAAACCGCATGGCGGCTGTAAGCAACATCGGCGGTTAGTAAAAGAAGGTTGATTTTTTAAAATATTTTAATGTTTAAATGAATTCCATCACTCCAATAGCATTAAAAGAAAAATTAGACAATAATGAAGCTATTGTTTTAATAGACGTAAGAGAACCCTTTGAGCATATAGATTATAATATTGGCGGGTTACTTATACCAATGAATACAATATTTGAACAAATAGAAAATATACCAAAAGATAAAACAGTAGTGTTATATTGTGCAAAGGGAATAAGAAGCAGTATTGTAATACAACGCCTAGAAGATAAATTTAATTTTAAGAATTTGATAAATCTTACAGGTGGTATGTACAATTGGAGAAAAGAATTTGGAGCATAAATGTTAACCTTTAATTGTTCAATATCTTTTGAATACAACTTTAATTTATATCATAATTGGCTATTTTGTTTTGTTGGCCATTTTATATTTTATACAAGAGCGGGTAATCTTTAAACCCGAAAAACTAAAGCAAGATTTTCAATATAAATACGACACCCCCTTTACCGAATTATTTTTTGATGTAGAGCCTGGTGTGCGCATAAATGGATTGCATTTTACAGTAAAAAAACCTAATGGTTTAGTACTATATTTTCATGGCAACTCCCGCAGCATAAAAGGCTGGGCAAAATATGCAAAAGATTTTTTGCGTTATCAGTACGATGTAGTGTTGGTTGATTATAGAGGTTTTGGAAAAAGCACAGGAAAGCGAAACGAGCATGATATGTTTAATGATATGCAATTTGTGTACGATACCTTAGCCATTCAATATGCCGAGCACCACATTATTGTATATGGCCGCAGCCTTGGTAGTGGGTTTGCTGCTAAAATTGCAAGCGATAATAAGCCAAGGTATTTAATTTTAGATGCTCCTTTTTTTAGTTTTGCCAAAGCTACCGAAAGGTTTTTACCCATCATTCCTATCAAATATATTTTGCGTTATAAATTGCGGACGGATAAATGGATAAAGCATGTAAACTGCCATACCTATATTATACATGGCACAAAAGATTTTATTATTCCAATAAGCAATAGCGAAAAATTACAAAGCTTAAGCCCTAATAAAATAACCTTACTGCGCATAATTGGTGGTGGGCACAATAACCTACCTTCTTTTAATGAATATCATAACTTACTAAGAGATATTTTGCAGTATTAAAAAATAGCGATGACAATAAATAGAAAAAAAATATTTCGGTGGGCAAAAATAATTTTATTTGTATATGCTTTGGTAGGTATTATATTGTTTTATTCGCAAGAAAAATTTTTGTTTCACCCACAAAAATTAGCCAGCAATTATACGTTTAAGTTTGATGGGAAATTTGAAGAAATGAAAATTGCTTTTAATGAAACAGATACCATGAGCTTGGTAAAATTTTATCCAAATACTACTGTAAAAAAAGGGCTACTAATTTACTACCATGGCAATATGGATAATGTAGAACGATATGCCGCATTTACAAAACCATTTACAAACGCTGGCTACGAGGTATGGATGCAAGATTATCCAAGTTTTGGAAAAAGCACTGGCGATATAACAGAAAAAAAATTATACATACAAGCCATGGAGGTAAAAAGAATGGCAGATGTATATTGCGGAAGCGACAGCATTATCTTATACGGAAAATCAATAGGTACAGGTATTGCAGCCTACGTAGCTAGTAATTCCAACGCTAGTTTACTTATTTTAGAAACACCTTATTATAGCATACCATCGTTATTTAGTACTTATGCATTTATATATCCTACAAATACAATGTCTACTTATAAAATTCCCACTTACGAATATTTACAAGATATAAAATACCCTGTTGTAATTTTTCATGGTACAGATGATGGCGTTATCCCCTACAGAAATGCAAAAAGATTAAGTGCATTTTTGAAACCTACTGATAAATTTATAACAGTACCAGCGGCCAATCATATTAATATAAATGGTACGAAAATTTATTTAAATGCTATGGATTCGTTGTTGAAGAGGTAGGAAGTTTTTTAAAACCAAAGTTTTGGAACCACTTCGTTATTTTTAGCCCCAATTACATCTCCGTCAATTTTTATTCATTGTGTAGTTAAACGAAAACTGATAGATTGGTAATCCATAATCTATCTCTGGGGCTTTTGTGTATTTGTAATAAACTGCTTTTATGTTCACAAGATTATTTATTTCAATTCCAAAACCGATTGAGTAGCCTGTATACATTCCATTTGTTTCTACGTCTGGTAGAAACTGTTTTATTTGCTTAGGATTTGTATAACAAAAATGATATCGAGAAGCCACCCAAAATATTCCTACATTCTTTGAGTTTGTTCGCTCCCATGCACCCGTTTGAAAATATAAACCTGCGGCGGCAAAACCATTCAAAAAGTTTGTAGGTTTTCCTGTTTGAGGATTTGAAATTTGACCAGTTCTTATACCAGTTAATACCCGCTCTCCAACTTGGTATAGGAAACCTGTTTTTGTAACGCCTTCGTATTTCTTAAAATATTTCACATCTTCGATGCTCACATTTATTAAACCGCTCAAAGGATTAATGTATTGATTAAATAAGTGGTCGTTACTTTTTACCAATTGCCCTGCATTAGCTTGATTCTGAAAATTATTGCTACTAACACCTCCATAAAAAGAAAGCGGTATGGCAAATTTTCCTTGCTCTCCAATAAATAATCTAATTAAACGGGCAGATGCATTTACTTGTCCGTTGTTTACAATATCGATGAAGCCTGAATTGAAAATTTCGGGTTTGTAATCTTTACGTTTTGCAGTGTCAGTATCAGTTTTAGATTTTTTAATTTCATTTATTACTTGCGCATTTGCACAAGGTGTAATTTCTAGTACAGAAATGCAAAATACGATGTAAACTAAATAATTCATTATTTTCTAAATATTCAAATTCACAATTTTTTATTTCCCAGAATTGAAATTTATTCGATATGCTAGGTTTAAAATTAACCATCCTCTAGATATTTCAATTTCTTGAGGGATATAATTGAAATTTGATGTAATATCAATCACATTTTTCTTATTCAGTGGAATTGAGTAGCCTACACCTAATCCTCCGGCGAAACCTGTTCTTGTTCCGTTATTAATACCCTTAAAATTTGAATTACAAATGCCAGCATCGGCTTGTATAAGAAAGTTTGAGTTCCTAATATAAGTTAGAACCCCAGCTTTTAAAATTACAATAGTAATGTTTGCTACACTAGTGTTATACTGTGGATTTAATTTTAAAGTTGTTGCATCAAACGCTAATGCTCTTTGCTTATTGAACATATATCTACTTTTAAAAGAAGCACCAATTGGGAGACTAAAATTTGGATTCCATGTGCTAGCCACGCTTGGACCAATACTAATTTGCAATTCCTTTTTCTGTGAATAGGTTGGTTTTATAAATGTTAAAACTAATAACCATAATATTAATTGTTTCATACTTCTTGAAAATTAAATTTTAATCTGTGGTTGAATTTACAATAATAGATACAAACTATTAGGAATTAATTTATATTATTATTCTAGTTTTTAATTTTTGTTCTTAATTATTATCTCGAAATTTGGTGAGTAAATTCTGTAAAATTAGTTTGGTCGTGACTATATCCAAACGTCGTATATAGTGTAAAACTCCGCAATGCTTTACTTCCCTCATATGCACGCCATTTATGTTTACGACTACTAATAAGTGTATTATTATAACCTCTATATTCTTCGGATTGGCAGTGGCTCACTTTTATGTATTTAGCAGCAGCACGTAGCCTTATATCTGCAAAGTGTATTTCTCTTGTACCTGGCCTACATCCTTTTTTTGAGAGGCTTGATGCCATTAATGAGAAATAAAATATGAATTTTTGATATTTTAACTCATTTATCCCAGAGTAGACAAACTGAGTTCCTCTACACCTTGTTGTATCATTCGAAACCTCCCATGTATTTACTTCATGTAAATTTATCCCAGGTGCACCAGAACAGCCATTCCAAGGCCATTTTATTCTTTGAGCATTATTTGAATTTTTATATTCACTAAGAGTTAATGTACCTTTTTGGATAGCATTTAAAACATCTAAGGCATAATCTTCGTCAATATCGAATACAATTACATTAATGTTTGTAATATCATTACTCGTTAATGTTGTGTATGCATTGGTTACCGTTGAATTTATTACGAGTGCTCTATTATTTTCTAAATCCATCTTAATTAAAAATGAATCAACAGCAAATATTTTATCTACATTCAAAATTGTTCTTAAAAAATCAGGATAAAGTGTATCCATTGCAATTTCCTCTTCTCCCTCAGAATATGTTGGAGTAATCCATTCTTTTAGTTTTGAAAGTGTAATTAAATTAGTTGTAGCAATATTAATGTCATTTCTGTCAAAAGTATTTTCAGCATACTTTTCGTAAACATCAATTGAACTAAATTTTAATGCTCCATTTTCTATTGTCAAATTTTGGGCATTTATTTTAAAGGCAGCTATTACAACAATTGTGATTAACAAAATTTTTTGTTTCATATAAATAATATTAAAGATAAAACCTTTCAGATTAGACGCTGTGGAATAAATAATTAGATATACAATTATTTCCGTCAACAAAATATTTCTTTTTGAAATACAATCATTTTATTTTCAAAAATGTTTTTTATGCTAAAGGGTTTCTTAATATCCTTTTCTTAAACTTTTGAATTTGAAAATGGTTGTGTTTATTTTACTAACGCAAATCTCAAATACCTTCCTTACAAAAGCAAGAGAAAAACAACACAAATCAATGTTGTTTTTCTTCTTTTTAATTGAGGATTTAGCGTTTACTTTACGTTTATTATGGGAAAGAATATTCATTTATTGAGCCAGCTGGTATTATTTTTAATTTGGTTAATAGAACTTGTTGTAGCCGCAAAGGTCAATAGGAATAAAGATGCTCCAATAATAATTCAGAAATTCTTTTGGTATCCACTAGTAGGTGTTGTAATTGGATGTTTCTTGATACTACAATTTTTAAATATTATTGCTGGTATTATTTCTTTTGTTGCAAATACCACTTCTCTACTATTTCATTTTTCTTTTCTAAGCTATTTTATATACCGTGCAACTAACAAAACAAAAGCTTTCAAAATAATTAGCTCTGTCATTTTTACTATTACCATCGTTCTTATAGCATCAGACATTATTACTAATTATAGTACATCTTTTGCTTTTGCAAATAGTGGCCTATTTCTCTTTTCATTATACTATTTTTTTGTTATTCTGAAACAAAAGAAAAAAATTAACCTAAGTGGAAACGCTATTTTTTTGGTGTGTTGTGGAATCTTTATCGGTAGCGGGTTAATTGTTCCTTCTACACTTATGATTAAATATATGTACGAGCAAAAAATTCAAGTAAACTCTCTTTTCTTGGCCAGCAGTATTTCTCAAGTTGGATATATAATAATGAATCTTTTTTTTATAAAAGCTCTTTTATGCAGCAGGCAAACTAAAAATATTTCTGATTGATGTGTAATTTTTTGGTGGCTTAGCTTATTCAAATACCCGGTATCAATGCTTGTGGCATTTTATTCAACAAACATTATTTAAACAAAAATCTCAAATCCTCCAAAACAACTACAGGAGGAATTTTTTAAATTTATTTTACCAGCTATTTTATGGTGTTCGTATTTACTATTATGGTAATAAAGATGGCTCAACCCACTAATTACAGAATCGTTAGTTACATTAATTTCTACTACTAATGATGTAGGATTGTTGGAAATATTAATCTTAGCATAATTTCCCACCCATACCCCTGTTAGACTTTGACCATTTGTGATTAAGAAAAAAAAGTTTAGCACAGCTATAAAAATAAATTTATTAAGCGGTGTCATATATCAATTGTTTAATAATTAGTAATAGCATATTTCACTACACTTGAAAAGTTTAGCTTACACAACAAATCAAAAACCAATAATAATTATAGTTTACTGCTAATTTTACTCTCATAAATCTTAAAGAAGTTTGCCCTTATGTATGGATAAAAATAGTGTGGTTAAAATTAACCACACTAAAAAAATATTTATCCCTTCTTTTTAAAAATTGCGTACGGATTAGCAACTTCATTTAAAATTAACAACCACCTTACAAACAAAGCACCAATTAACATACACCAATAAATTATTTTTGTTAAAACAGTTTCGTTAATTTTTATAACTTCCCTATTATAAATAATTTCAAAAATATAAGCGTCTCTAAATATTGCAGTTAATAATAAAATTATTGAAACTAGAATTAAGAGTTGATGTTTTTTAATAAATACCATAAAAATGTTTTTAATTTTAATTACAACCAGTAAAAGCTAAGATTAAGATTGTACCAGTTGAGCACCAAGGACCACAAATTGCAAATCCTATTGCTCCTGCTTCAAGGTAGTTTAAAAAATTGCAAGGTTTTCTTTTTCCTGCAACATTAATATCGTTATAATTTTCTATAATTTGCAAAGAGTAGCTTAAATAAGTAAAGAATTTAATTTCATCCATTGGGCGACTTTCACTGACAGCTATCAAGCATCTAGATTTAATATCAGCCATTGATTCCACACCTTTGAAATATTCATTTTTAATTTGAAAATACTTTGACTCTTCAAAGTTTGCTTTATCTTGACCAGCTGCTTTGCTTAGTGCTGCCATATCAAGGTTTGCACTTCCAGCATTTAATGCATCTTGTAAATAAGCTAATTTATAAATTAACTCATCTTGGTCTTTTTGTGTCATCACAATCCCATTTGCTTCAGAACTACTAATTTGTTGCTTTATGGTATTTGATAGTTTTTCTGGTAAATTTACTAAGCTTTGTGCATTTAAAGAGCAAGCAATTGCTAAAATGGCAAAGAAACTAATTATCTTTTTCATAAAAAATTTGTTGTTGAAGAAGTTTGCACCTCATTCATAGTTCAACTCTATGTTTTGCCATTTCAGATTAGACGCTGTGGAATAAATAACTAAATATATAATTATTTCCGTCAATAAAATATTTCTTTTTGAAATACAATCATTTTATTTTCCAAAATGTTTTGATACTAAAGGGTTTCTTAATGTCCTTTTCTTAAACTTTTGAATTTGAAAATGGTTGTGTTTATTTTACTATTGCAAATCTCAAACCCTTTCTTTACAACAGCAAGAGAAAAAAAACATAAAACAATGTTGTTTTTCTTCTTTTTTAATGAGGATTTAACGTTTACTTTACCGTTATTATGGGAAAGAATATTTATTTAATTGGTCAGCTAATAGTATTTTTACTTTGGTTATTAGAATTGATTGTTGCACTAAAAGTTGCTAACAATAAAAATGCTCCATTAATAATGAGGCGATTCTTTTGGTATCCCTTAATAGGCATTATAATTGGGAGTTTTGTCTTACTAAAGATTTTTAATACTATTACTGGCAATATTCCATTTTTTATAAACATGGTTTCTCTGCTATTTCATTTTTCCTTTCTTACTTACTTTATATACAATACAACTAACAAAACAAATACTTTCAAAATTATAAATTATCTAATTTTTACTACTCTCATATTTTTTATAATATCAGATATTATTACCTTTTATCATACAGCTTTTGCTTTTGCAAATAGTTGCTTATTTTTCTCTTCATTATATTATTTTTTTATTACTCTAAATCGGAAAGAGAAAGTTAATTTAAGCGGCAACCCATTTTTTTATATATGTTGTGGAATTTTTATTGGAAGTGGTTTAATAGTTCCTGGCAATCTTATGATAAAATATATGCGACTACAAAATCTTCCTAAAGACTCTCTTTATCTAGTAATTAGCGTTACTCAAAGTGGGTATATTATAATGAATGCATTTTTCATAAAAGGGCTTTTATGTGTGAAAAGGGGCAAAGAATTTTACTCTATTAAAACTAACTAAACAACAGCGAGAGAAAAACAACATAAAACAATGTTGTTTTTCCCCTTTTTTATTCAGAATTTAGCATTTACTTTATAGCAACCATGGGAAAAAGTATCTATATATTTATTGAGTTTACTACCTTCCTAATTTTTATAGTTGAATTGTTTGTATCAATTAAAGCTTCAAAAATGAAAGAGTGTCCAAGCAGCATGAAATCATTTTACTGGTATCCAATTGTAGGTATTGGAGTTGGGATTTTTATTTATTTAGCACGCTTTCATATTATCCCAAAATATATTGGCGTTAATACAAACATCATTTCTTTAAACTTTCATTTTGCTTTTCTTAGCACTTTTATTTACAGGGAAACTGGAAAAAAACTTTTTATTAAATACGCTAGCATTGTAATTTTTCTATTTTTAGTAATTACTATTTGGCAATATCCAAAAAAGAATACCATAAATCCTTTTGCCTTTACAAATGGCAGCTTATTTATACTTTGCATTTACTACTTTTATTATTTATTTAAGACCAGCATTACCTTAAACTTAACAAAAAACCCAATTTTTATTACTTGCTGTGGCCTACTAATAGGGACTGGTATAATAATCCCTTTTGGACTTATGCATAAGTATATGTTAGCTATAGATATTTCAATTGATACTGTTTATTTGTATGGTTCGCTAACAGCATTAGGTTATTCAATTATGAATCTTTTTTTTCTAAAAGCACTTTTATGCATAACACAGAACAAATAATTTTTTTATTTATTATAATTTTTACTGTACTCCTTTTACTTTTAAGTTCGTTTATTGTATTTATTATTTATAGATACAAGCAAAAACAAAACAGCCACCAGCAAGCCTTGCTTGCCATACAAACAACACACGAAAATGCCATTATGCAGGCACAGTTAGAAATGCAAGAGCAAACGTTTAAAAACATATCGAGAGAAATACACGATAATATTGGCCAAAAACTTGCCCTTGTAAAACTGCAACTTATTACCCAACAAACGAAAACAGCTATACGCTTTGAAGATTCTATAAATAGCATTGGCTATGTAATAAACGACCTGAGCGATTTAAGTAGAACCATGAGTGCTGATGCTATACTTGCTAATGGGCTTGTGCATGCAATAGATTTTGAAGTACAGCAATTGAACAAAACAGCATTATTTACTATAGATATGTTTGTAACTGGCGAAGTTGTTTTCTTAGAAAGCAAGCAAGAGCTACTTCTTTTTAGAATTGTACAAGAGGCATTGCAAAATATTATAAAACATGCATGTGCTACTGTGGTAAATATTGCCTTAGACTTTACGCTACATAATATGAGCATAACCGTAAGCGATAATGGCAATGGGTTTAAAGAACATAAACGTACGGGACAAGGAATAAAAAACATAATGGCTAGGGTAAAAATGCTAGATGGCACTTGCAGCATAGCCAGTAGCATGCAAGATGGTTCTGCTTTAAAAGTTAGCATACCCATTGGCACTGTAACCGAAAATATAAATGAAACAACCTACAAGCAGTAATTAGTAATTTTAGAAAATATAATGAAACAAGAAACCAAGCATAAAATATTTTTAACAGACGACCACATTGTATTGAGAGATGCACTGGCAGCACTTGTAAATAATTTTGAGGGTTGCAAAGTAATAGGTGTGGCAGCAAATGGGGTAGAATTTATAGCAGAAATAAAGCGAGGTATAATACCAGATATTGTTTTACTAGACCTTAATATGCCACTAATGGATGGTTATACTACTGCACAATGGTTAAAAGAAAATCACCCACAAATAAAAATTTTGATACTTACTATGTATGATAGTGAGGTGGCGCTTATACGCCTACTACAGCTGGGCGTGCGAGGCTTTCTTAAAAAAGATATTCACCCCAATGATTTAAAAACGGCCATACTTTCGGTGGCTGACAATGGGTATTATTATTGCAATAATACCAATGGTAAACTGGCTTCGTTTTTTTATAAAAATAATGATGAACAACCTGGTATAGAAAAAGCATTGTTAAACGAAAAAGAAATAGCTTTTCTTAAACTAGCCAGTACTGATCTTACATACAAAGAAATAGCATCGGCATTAAAAATTACTGCCCGCTCTATAGATGGCTATAGAGACAGTCTTTTTGAAAAACTTGATGTAAAAAGCAGGGTAGGTTTGGCTATTTATGCAGTAAAACATGGATTAGTAACTTTTTAGGGTGTATCATAAAAAATTCCGCCTCGGTTTGTGGCTATTTGGGTTTAACCGCTGAGGTGCAAAGAAGGTGGAGAATAATGTAATAAAAATTCCACTACTTGTCCCAACTTTTAGAATCATCATTCTAAAACCATTACTAGCTCTCTAACTAAACCGCTGACGGGGGATAAACCCGCCGTCAGGGTTTGGCAACCTTTCTTTAAATTATAAAAGAATTTGTGGGAACCCCAACAGCGGCTTTCAGCCCTGTTGGCGGTTGTGTGAGGAGTATCGCAGAGTTCGCAGAGAACCGCAGGGTTCGCAGAGAAGACCTTTGCGTTCTCGGCGTTAAAAAACATTCGAATAAAATTTTTATTATCGGTGTAACTTTTATTTTAAAAATATAATTAAATAAGCGGATGTTTATTATTAACCGCTGGCGGGGTTTGCAACCGCCGCCAGGGTTTGTAGACTCTTCTTTTAAATTATAAAGATGTACACTCCCTCTACTCTATTATCTTATTCCGCATAGCATACATTATAAGCCCACCAATAGTTTTAGCGCCTACTTTGCTTTTTAGGTTTTGCCTTATGGTTTCTACCGTGCGGGGGCTAAGGAATACAGCTTGCGATATTTCTTCGGTGGTATTGTCTTCGGATAGTAATTGCAAAATTTTTGTTTCTTTTTCGGTAAAGCTTATGGGCAACACATCTGCATAATGGTGGCGCACATTTTTCTTTTGCATAAGCTTACCCATTACCGCTTTATTTACGAGGTCGTTAAAATAAAACTCTTCGTTCATACAGGTAAGTATGGCGGTATATATTTCCTCGGGGTCGGTGGTTTTGGTGAGGTAGGCATTGGCGCCCATTTCCATCATTTTATTTATCATTTGCTCATCATCGTACATGGTGAGCACTATTATCTTTATTGTTTCGTACTCTTTTCGCAGTATTTGTAAGGCATTTATACCATCTATTTCTGGCATGCGAATATCCATAAGCAGCACATCGGGTAGTTTTACCGATATTTTGTGCATCATATCCTTACCATCTGCAGCCTCCCAAAGCATTTTAAGATTTTCTTTGGCAGATAAGGCTATTTTAATGCCATCTCTAAAAATTTTATGATCGTCTGCTACTGCAATTTTAATAATGGGGAGGTTGGACATTGCTATGCTAATAATTTCTGCTGTTGGTAAATGATAGGTAAAGCTTTTGACATCTTAATATGTGTTACAAATTAAGCAACACCCAAAATTGAGCTTAAATATCTTTTTTTTAACTTTTTTATGGGTAAAAAGATATCCACTTTAGTCAAAAAATGTTCATAACTACTCTTTTTATAAGTATAAACTGCAAGTAAACTTACTTAAACTGAATAGTAAAATTACTATTATTATTTCGTATATTTGCGTTTTATCATCAAGCAAGATAAGCAACTAAAAAAATAAAATATTGATAATAATACATTTAAATACTTTTTACTGTTCAATCTCGACTACTGGCTATTGCGTATAAATACGTATTGAGCCATATTCGTTTTCTAAAGTTAAATATTCTTAACCCCAAAAATTAATTATTATGGCTGGACACATCGGAGGACTATTTTTTGAAGAACTTTGCAGAATGCTAGTAGATTTTAGTTTTTAGACCCAATTTCATTGTCTTTTTAAATATGTTAGTTACATTTGAGTATAATTAATATTATTTGAAACTAATTTCTTACTTAACTGATTTCTCAGAATTACTACCTTTCTTATTTTGTGTTGCTTTTTATAAAAAAATAAGCACAAAATATTTAAAGGTATTTTTTGTTTACACCTGTGGGTTATTCATTTTTGCTTTAGTTAGTATACTATTAGTTTACATAATAAAAGATACACATAGCTACTACATTAATCTTAGGCTATATTTACTTTTTGAATATATAGTATTCGTTATTTTCTTTACCTTTTTATTAAATACAAAAACATTCAAAAAAATTATCTTTTTTTCTATTTTTCCTTTTTTCATTTATTGGTTATATGCTTGGATAAATCAATCTCCCGGTAGTTTTGATACGCATCCATTTATTTTGGAATTCTTAGTATTCATGATTATACTACTTTTCTACCTTTACGAGAAAATGATTAATGTAAGTATCGTTCCGTTATATAAATCGATTTCTTTTTGGTTATGTGTGGGTCTTTTCATATACTTTACTGGTAATTTTTTTTATTTCCTATTGATATCAACTAGCAAAAAGCAAGACTTTTTAAAGCAAATGAGAATAATTTATTCTATGGTAAATATTAGCAAAGACATTATTCTCTCCCTAGCTTGGTTAGCCTATGAGCGCCAAGAAACAAGTGCAGACATTATACAACTACCCGATGGTTTAGGTTTAGATGATGATTTACCTTTTCTAACCAAAACCAATTCATAAACACACATGTTTTTTCTACAAATAGGAGTCGATAGTAGTATTGGTAGTAAGGCCATCATTTTTGGCACATCGGTAATGGTATTGCTTGCCCTTATGCTTATTGTAATTGTAACCTTGCACCAGCGCAGGGTTATAGGCTTTCATAAAAGACTTGCCCGCATGGAGCAAGATAGGCAAACGGCACTGCTTAAAGCCAGCATAAGGTTTCAAGAAGAGGAGCGCCAGCATATAGCATCGGATCTGCATGATGATGCTGGGCCATTACTGGCTACTGTACGCTTATACCTAAACGATAACCTTGTAAACCAAGAAAAACCACAGCTTGCACAAAGTATTTACAGTGCAAAACAAATTATAGACGAAGCCATAGCACTTATACGAAATATAAGCCATGGGCTTATGCCGCCTACCCTTAAAAACTTTGGGCTAGAAAGTGCTACCAACGATTTGTTTCAAAAAATAAATGGCAGTGGGGTAATAAAAGCATCTGCCCGGTTTCACGACTATAAAGAGCGCCTTACCGCAGAGCAAGAAATGCTTGCCTTTAGGGTTATACAAGAGCTGGTAAACAATATTATAAAACACAGCAATGCAGGTTTTATACACCTTACCGAAAATGTAAGCAACAACAATTATTATGTGCGTATACACCACGATGGTAAGGGTATTGTACAAACAGAATTTGATAAGCTAAGTTATGAAGGCAGCGGGCTTGGGCTAAAAAATATTGGTAGTCGTATGAAAGTGTTGCATGGTAAAATATCTTTTGATATAGATGAAAGTCAAACCTATTATAAGGTAACATTAGAAATTCCGAAAGATATACCTGTTTAGGGAGAGGGGTTGAAGGGTTGAAAGGTTGAAGGTTGAAGGTTTGGGGTTTAGAAGGTTTAGGGGTTTAGAGTTTTTTTGCAATTCAAAATTTAAAGTTGCATGAGTGAGCTGCCATAAAAAATTCAATTATTCGAAAAGTCCATCTTCCTGAAAAAATATTACATGTTTTGCAAACTAAACTGTGGTTCTGTGGCAAAATTTATGGCCACAGATTACACATAACCACAGAAAAATACATTCTATAAAAATAATTAATTTTAAAACTTACATTTGTAGGGTATGCTGGAAGAAATAAAAATTGGTATTGCTGATGACCACAAGATTTTTCGCAAAGGAGTAATACTTTCTATGCGACAATACAGCAATATTCGTTTTATTTTTGAGGCCGAAAATGGGGAAGAGTTATTGCAAATGATACCAGATAATATGCCGGATATTATTCTTTGCGATCTTAAAATGCCTTTAAAAGATGGTATAGATGCTACAAAAGCCATTACAAAACTGTATCCAAAAATTAGGGTTATTGTACTTACCATGTATGAAGATGATAGGTTTGTAGGGCATCTTATGGACTGTGGCGCTGCGGGCTATCTGCTAAAAAACACCGAACCTGCCGAGGTATACAAAGCCATAAACGATGTAAAGAAAACAGGCTTTTATTTAAGCCCGTTTGTAAACAGAATTCTTATTCGCAAAAATTACAATAAACAAAAATTTAGCCCATCGTTAGCCAACGAAGCTGTACTTAGCGAAAGAGAAAAAGAAGTACTTACCCTTGTGGCTATGGAGTTTACTGCTTCTGAAATAGCAGCCAAAGTATTTATAAGTGCCCGTACTGTAGAGGCTATAAAAGATAGGTTAATGGAGCGTTTTGGTGTAAAAAATTCTGTAGGGCTAGTGTTTTATGCTATGAAAAATAGATTATTAGATTAGTGATGAACATGTACGAAGTTAGACGCCAACTTACATTATTTATTTCACCCAAAAGTGAAAATATTGAGCGAATAAGAGAAGCATTTAATCCCATACAATTTAACTTAATAGCTGCGCATGTTACTTTGTGCAGAGAAGATGAAATTGAAGATATGGAAAAAGTTGTTTCTAATATTAATGCAATACAGCTAAATGTAGCATTACAAATAAACTTTAATGCTGTTACAAGATTTAGTGAAGGCAAGGGTGTAATGATACCTGCCAGTGAAGATAACAAGGCCTTTAATGATTTGAGAAAATCTATTTTAAATTTTGGTGTAGCCCCAAGAAACCACGAGCCGCATATAACATTAATGCATCCTAGAAATGCAACTTGCACCGATACTATTTTTGAGGAAATACAAAAAATAAAATTACCTGCTACCTTATATTTTGATACAATATTTTTAATAGAACAAAAGCTCGGCGGTAAATGGAAAATTTTAAAAGAATTTTTGATAGTAAAAAACTGATGCTATTGTATCAATTATTTAGGTAAGCTATAGGTTAAAAAAATTTGAACCCTTCTATTTTTAGATTTACCTTTTGCTGTATTGTTATCAGCTATTGGAAAATTTGAAGCTTTGCCAAAAGCAAAAATATAATCTTTTAAATTAGGTGATTGTTGCACAAAATAATGTAGTACAGATTTTGCTCTATCGTTTGACAAAATTATGTTTCTTGCTTCTGTACCTGTATTATCTGTATGGCCTTCAATAATGATTTTAGCAATATTTTTATTTTTAAATGTATAAATTATGTCATTTATCAATTTTTTGAATGCGGGCTTTAAAACTGCTTTATCTGTTTCAAAAAAAACTGCTGGTATAGTAATGGTGTCCGTAATAAATTCTGGTAATATTGTATCAATATCAAGCGTTGTTCTTTCTGTATGCCTAAGCTGCTGCCCATAAGTTTTTTCTACATTTTCTTTATAGTTTTTACATAGTGCTTCTTCTTCTAAAGCTGCAAATGATATAACATCAATAAAATAAAACACATCTCCTACTTTGTTCATCCTACTTGTAGGAGGAAATTCGAAAGCATTTTTACAGAGGTTACCAAGCAAACAATACTGCTCTCCACCTACAGCTGTATACATTGTCTCTACATAACTCCATCCGTTTACTTCGCTCACAATATTTTCTAACGAAATATGAATAGTAGGTTTCACACTATCTGGGAAAAAATTATTGGATAGAAATTCATTACTACGCATATAAAAATCTACTCCATAAAATTTATTTACACCTGTGTGCATGTAAAATGAAAATTTATATTTTTTGCCTTTTTTCAATGCACAACAAAACATAGTTGTTACAAAAGCTCGTTTGGAAATTTTTTTGTAAATATTTTCCACAGGCAGTATTAGTAGGTCTTTTCCACTAAAGGGCTGCGGTACCATATTTGCATTTATAAACGGGGTAGCAGCAGGCTTTATGTAAAACCAAGCAGCAGGAGAGCATAACTGATTGTACTCAATACATAAATTTAATTCTTCAAAATTGGGATTGAAAAATAGGTTTTGGCATTTTGAATGAAAAGGAAAAATGAAAACAATGAAAAGGATAATAAATAAACGGGGTACAATTTGAAACATAGATAAATGTACAAAGGGATTTGTTATGGAAAGTATAAAATAAGAAAAAAATAATAGGTCATTAACTCGCCTTTACTTCCGCACACAAATCTTGCAATACCTTTTTAGCATCGCCAAAAAGCATAGATGTTTTTGGTTGGAAGAACAATGCATTTTCAATACCTGCATAGCCTGGTTTCATGCTACGTTTATTTACAATTACATTTTTAGCTTGCTCTACTTCCAATATTGGCATACCATATATTGGCGATGCAGGGTCATTTTTTGCAGCAGGATTTACTACATCATTTGCGCCTAAAATCAATACTACATCTGTCGTTTTAAAATTACCATTGGCATCTTCCATTTCTTCTAATTTTTCGTATGCCACATCTGCTTCTGCAAGTAATACATTCATGTGCCCAGGCATACGACCCGCTACTGGGTGTATTGCATACGTAACTTCTACACCTTTTTCAGCCAATATCTTTTCTAACTCGTGGCATGTATGTTGCGCTTGTGCAACCGCTAGTCCGTAGCCGGGTACAATCACCACTTTTTTTGCATAGCTCATCAACATAGCTGCATCACTTATGGTTACTTCCTTGTATGCACCACCTGCATCTGTAGATGCTGCAGCAGCGTTGCTTCCGCCCCAATTACCAATAATTACATTGAGCAAAGAACGGTTCATAGCTTTGCACATTAATACTGTAAGCAAGGTACCAGCGGCACCTACTAAAATACCGCCAGTAAGCATGGCTTTGTTGTCGTATAAAAAACCACCGCAAGCCGCTGCTACACCCGTTAATGAATTGAGCAAAGAAATAACAACTGGCATATCTGCACCACCAATAGGCAATACAAAAAACACTCCATACAAAATTGCTAAACCAAATGTGGCATAAAAATAAAGATGTGCATTTTCTGCTGGCGCAAAATAAGTTAATACAGCTCCTACTAAAATTATTAAAAATAGTATTGCATTAAAAATATGCTGTCCCTTAAAGCTAATATCTTTTTGCTTGCCGCTTAGTTTTAAATAAGCAATAATACTTCCTGCAAAAGAAATACTACCAATCACTAATCCAAAAATGATTGCAATGTAATGCCCTAATTCAATTTCACTTCCACTTATTTTATTAAATTCAATTAAAGAGATTAACATAGCACATGCACCTCCCATTCCGTTGAAAAGGCTTACCATTTCGGGCATCTGCGTCATTTTTACCCTCCGTGAACTTACTGCACCAAGTACGCCTCCTACTACCAAAGCCCCAAACATCCAAACAAGATTATGCAAACGATTTCCCGCAGCATCTTCATATAAAAAAATAGTTCCAAAAATAGCAAGTCCCATTCCACCTGCTGCTATAAGGTTTCCCTTGCGTGCCGTTTCTGGATGTGATAACATTTTTAATCCGATAATAAATGTAACGGAAGCTATGAGATAGATGATGGAGAGAATTGAAAACATGAATTTGAAAGTTGAAGGTTGAAAGTTGAAGGTTAAAGAGCCTCCATAGTTTGGAGAATTTTATTTGGTTATTTTTTTTTCTTAAACATTTCTAGCATTCTGTCTGTTACAACAAAACCGCCAACTACATTTAAAGTACCCAGCACTACTGCTAAAAAACCTAATATTAATGCCACATAATTATCTGAGGCAGCTTCGCCCATTACAATTAATGCACCAATAATTACAACACCATGTATGGCATTTGCTCCACTCATAAGCGGTGTGTGCAGTACACTTGGTACTCTTCCTATTACTTCTATTCCAAGAAATATCATGAGGATAACCATATAAATGATTTGTTGATTGGCGGTGAAAAATTCTAGCATTGTTGAAAGTTTATTGTTAAACTGATTAATTGTTTTATTGTTAATTCAATTGCGACGAATCCACCAAAATTTATTTTATTTCCATCTAATTCGATGGTATATTTAAAGTGGTGAAATTCGACCACTTTAAAATAAATATTATCAGAAATTATTGATATTTCTGCTTTTGAAACTCTAATGCGCTTGTTTAATTTTTAATTGTGGCGATTTCGCCATAATTAGTTTTAATATACCTTTTCAAACCTCTCGAAATCGATAGGTTTAAAGTACTAATATAAAAATAAAACAACCTTGCTTGTCAGCAATGGCAGGTTTATCCATTCAACAATGCAATTACTTTCTCATTCGTAACCACTCCCCCATGAGCCACACAAGTTCCCTTCACCAAATCATCTTCAAAATTCAAATTCAAATTACCTTCTTTATCTATTATTAATTGCAAAAAATTTAAAATATTTTTCCCATATAATTTACTGGCATCACTTGGCATATCAGCAGCTAGTGCAGAATTACCAACAATAGAAACACCATTCAAATGTACCGTTTCATTATTTTTTGTATGGGATGTATTGCCACCTGTAGATGCTGCTAGGTCTATAATTACAGAACCGCTTTTCATGCTATGCAACATTTCTTCAGTAATTAATATCGGTGCTTTTTTACCTGGTATGGCAGCTGTAGTAATAATGATATCGCTCTTGGCAACACTTTCTGCAATACGTGCTTTTTGCCTTGCCATAAATTCTTCTGTTTGCTCTACTGCATAACCGCCCGCCTTTGCTGCATCAGCTGCGCCTTCTACCTCTACAAACTTTGCACCAAGGCTCATTACTTCTTCTTTTACCTGTGGTCTTGTATCAAATACTTCTACTACTGCACCCAATCTTTTTGCAGTAGCTATGGCTTGTAAGCCTGCTACACCTGCTCCAAGTATCAACATTTTTGCTGGCGGAATACTGCCCGCAGCTGTCATAAACATGGGGAAATATTTTGGATACAAATTAGCAGCTAGCAATACAGCTTTGTACCCTGCAATGTTTGCTTGGCTACTTAGTACATCCATACTTTGAGCACGAGTAGTACGTGGTAGCATATCTATACTAAAAATGGTAAAGTTTTTTTCTGCTAAAGCTTTTATGTGTGCTGCATTAAAAAATGGTTGATATAACCCAAATAATATTTTTGCTTTACAATTTGCAATATCATTTTCTGCTAATGCATTAATGGATAAAATTAAATCTGCTTGTTGCAATACATCATTTCTGCTAGCACATTTAGCGCCGGCATTTGTATATTGCTCATCCGATGCAAAGGCATTTTGCCCTGCTCCGTTTTCCATCACTACATTTACGTGTTGCTTTTTTAGTGCAACAATATGCTCGGGTAAAAGGGAAACCCTTGTTTCGCCATTTGGTTCTTTTAAAACGCCAATTGTCATAAATATATTTATTGCTACAAGATAGGGAAATTAGTTATTAGTTGATTGGTAAAATAGTTGATTACGGAACATTTTTTAGGTGATAATGAAAGTCAACCAATCAACCAATAACAAATCAACTAATATCTCACCACAAAATGCTGCTTTACTTTAAAATCTTTCTTTAAAAATACAATGCCAATAAAGAATAGGTCGATGGATGATGTGACAGATTCGTGGGCTTTTATCTCTTCCCAAGCTTCTTCCATTTCTTTGCTCCAATGTATATCGTCAAAAATAAAAATCGTATCATCATTAGACTTTTGCAGTATTTGTTTAAAATATTGTAAAGTGGGTATTTTTCGATGATTGCCATCTAGAAAGGCAAAGTCTATTGTATCAGCATTATCCAAAAAAGGAGACAATGTTTTCTCAAAATCGCCTCTTATTATTTTTATGTTATTTAATTGTAAAGCATCAAAATTTTGTTGTGCAATGTATGCAATACTTTGAGAACCTTCCATACTTGTAACAACAGGATTGCTATCTGCAAAAGCAATGTATGAAGTAGTAATACCAAAAGATGTACCTAACTCCAATACATTTTTTTTGTTGTAGAATTGTATCATTCTAAACAACAATTGGCTGTACTTTTTTGGCTTTAGTGATGATGCTGCAATATCTTTTACAACTCTTTGTTTGGTTTTTATAACAGTAGAACCTGCACCAAAATCTTCAACATCAATTTCTGCTTTATTGTTTAATAAAACTTGTCTTTGCTTTTCTATGGTTGAATAAATTTCATACTTTTTTTTATCGTTTAATACAAATTTTATAAACTCGAAAACGAATGGGGAATGCACGCCGTGACCTTTGCTGTTTTCAGCAGTTAAATAATAGTGAAGGTATTTTTTTGTTAGTTGGAAGTGAGTGTACAAAGTTGAAGGTTGAAGGTTGTAAAAGCTATAAATTTTACTATGTCTCCGCCATAGGCGGATGTCGAAGGCGGGTGAGTTTCAAAAATGAGCTTCTTTAAAAATAGCACCAGCTTCGACAAGCTCAGCCTGACAAATTTTTTAAGGATAGTTTGGCAACTTTAATAATCATATTATTATTCATTTCTTCTTCTCCCAAGTTTGAAAACTCATATCAAATTTATTCTTCTCATCGGCTGCTACATTTTTTTCAAATACTTTCTCCCAAATCTCTTCATCAATTTGTGGAAAAAAAGTATCGCCATCAATTTCTGTATGCACAAGTGTACGATAAATTTTATCCGCTATTAGCATGCTCTGTTTATAAATTTCTCCTCCTCCTGTTATAAAAATTTCCTTTGCATTGGTTTGATTTGCACATACAATGGCTTCTTCCAAACTAGTTGATGTTATTGTGCCTTCTACTGCCCAATCTTTGTTGCTGGTAATAATAATATTTGTTCTGCCAGGCAATGGTTTACCAATAGATTCAAATGTTTTTCTACCCATAATTATTGGCATACCCCAAGTGGTATTTTTAAAAAATTTAAAATCCTCTGGTAAGTGCCAAAGCATGGCGTTTGCTTTACCTATGGCGTTGTTGAGGGAAGTGGCAACTATTAAACTTATCATGTAGGAATGAATAATTTGTAATGAATAATTAATAATGTTTTCAAAATGAAGCATCCCCTATTTTAGCTTAGTTCATTTAGTTTATAGCAATCTAAAATCTTCAATCTTATGTCTAAAATCTAAATTGCTACTGGTGCTTTAATCCCTTCATGACTTTGATAATTTACCAATTCAAAATCTTCATATTTAAAACTAAAAATATCTTTTACTGCTGGGTTTATTTTCATTTGTGGCAAAGGAAAAGTTGTTCTGCTTAGTTGCAAATTGGCTTGTTCAAAATGATTGCTATATAAATGAACATCACCAAAACTATGTACAAAATCACCTAGTTCCATATCGCATACTCGTGCAATCATCATCGTAAGCAATGCGTACGATGCAATATTGAAAGGCACTCCCAAAAATACATCTGCACTGCGTTGGTATAACTGGCAACTCAATTTTCTTTTTCCATTTGCATCTGGCGCACTTGTATAGAATTGAAAAAGGCAATGACATGGCATCAATTTCATCTTTGGCAAATCTGCTACATTCCATGCACTAATAATTATTCTTCTGCTATCAGGGTTATTTTTTAGTTGATGAATAACGTCTTTTACTTGATCTACTTCCACCCCATTTGCTCCCTCCCAACTACGCCATTGCTTGCCATACACAGGACCAAGGTTTCCATTTTCATCTGCCCATTCATCCCAAATTTTTACATTGTGCTCTTTTAGATAACCAATGTTTGTATCTCCTTGCAAAAACCAAAGTAGTTCGTGTATGATACTTTTTAAATGTAGTTTTTTTGTGGTAACCATGGGGAATCCTTCTGCCAAATTAAACCGCAGTTGATGCCCAAAAATACTGCGTGTCCCCGTACCTGTGCGGTCGGCTTTATCGCAGCCATTATCTATTATATGTTTAACTAAAGAAAGGTATTGTTGCATGGGTGCAAATTAAGTTATTTGATGATTTGAATTGTACAATTGCATAAAACAAAGTGGGATAAAATTAGAGATTTAGTACAATTGCATAAGAAAATTGTTCCTAGGTATCCAATTATGTATTAAAACATTTTAACAAGAAAAATAAAACCATGGCAAAAAGATAGTTTTTTAACTTACATGAAGTTAATATGATTGTAACGATAGTTAAAGTCGTTACAATATCCACATAAAGTTGATAATAATATAATAATATAGTAACGTTTGCGTTATTTTTGTATTAACCACAATATTAGCGTGCATGCAATTTGCAAAAGGAAAACTTCTTGCCATTGGCGGAGCAGAAGATAAGGGAACAGATTTAGAGACCGGTCAAATACACCGAAATAACCTCAATTTTTTTGAACTAGCAATTCTTCGCAGAATTGTTGAAGAAATAGGCGGAGAAAACAAACGCATAGAAGTTATTACAACTGCAAGTATGATACCAATAGAAGTTGGTGAAAATTACTTAAACGCCTTTGGTAAAATTGGTTGTAAAGATATTGGTTTAATTCATGTTAGGAATAGGGCTGATGCTGCAAACGAAGAGTACCTTGAAAGGTTAAAAAACTGTGACGCAATAATGTTTAGCGGGGGCAATCAGCTTAGGCTTACAACTACATTTGGGGGCACTACATTCCTACAAATTATATTAAATCGCTACCATAATGAAGAAAATTTTTTAGTAGCTGGCACATCGGCTGGGGCAATGGCTATGAGTAACACCATGATTTATGAAGGTAATGCTGCAAAAGCTCATTTAAAAGGCGAAGTGAAAATTACTACAGGGCTTGGGTTTATGGATGACGTTATTTTTGATTCTCATTTTGAAAAAAGAGGGCGTTTTGGTAGGCTAGCACAGGCCGTTTCAAGCAATCCTTCTTGTATTGGTATAGGTTTAGGGGAAGATACAGGCGTTCTAATTATAGATGGAAATAAAATGGAAGCAATAGGAAGTGGGCTTGTTGTTATATTAGATGGACATGACATAAGACACAGTAATATTGCAGATATTCCAGATGGTTGCCCTATTAGTATTGAAAATATGAAGGTACATTTTTTGGAAAAAGGAAATGGGTATTTGGCTATAGAGCGAGCGTTTATTCCCGAAGTATTTGAAGGTGCAGTTATAAATAAACAGGTTGCTGTAGAATAATTTAAAATTAGAGACCATATTACAAAACGCCTACATTATTTGAAGGCATTTTTATTTTTAGTTTACATCCTTTTTTTCATCCGATAATTGTAGTTCTATAGAATTTTTTATTTGATTGTTGATATACTTATACAAGAGACCTCCTATGAATATGAATGTTAACAAAATACATCCTAAGATAAAACCTCCTACAGCATAAATTATTTTAGATGGTTTTGCAAAACTATAAGGAGGTGTTGGACGGTCTAATATTTTTATTATTGGTGTAACTTTCTGAAGGCGATACAATGCGTCTTCTCTATTAGAAGCAGCAGCGTTGCGTTGCATAGTTATCCTAATTTTATCCGCTTCTAAGTTTTCTTTTGGTATACTATACTTTAGTCTATTGGTAGGTGTAAATAAAGTTGTCCTGCTTAAAACTATTCTTTCTTTATCGTAATTAGTTATAATAGTTTCTATTGAATCTAATTTTAGTTCAATAAAATCTAAATCCATTTTAGCTTTCTCAACTTTTAATGCAATATAAAATTGTGAAATTTTATCTATTAATTTATAACTTATTAATGGTACAAGTTTTTCATCTGTACTCGAAAAAACCAATTCCAGTAAATTATTTTTATTAAATTTTACGGAATAGTAGTCTTTTATTATTTCAGCTCCTTCTATTATCAAATCAGTTTCAGTTACTGGTTTTTTTATTGCAGGTTTATAAAAAGCTTTTGTGTTATTGTATTGGTCAATAAGAATCTCCGCAATGGTTTTATTGTTGTACTCTGGTAGTTTTTCAGATACAACTGCCTCTCTGGTTTTTTTACTTCTACCTACTTCTTCAATATTTACGTTAGCCTCATCTGATATTGTTTTAGTAGATTTATTCCCCCCTAATAATTCTGTGATTTTTGAAGTGGCAGAATTATTGTCAGCACCTGTTGTTAACGGAAATACTGTAGATTTTGCAGAATAAGTAGTTGGTAATCTTTTAGCATAAAAAAATAATAAAACAGCAAATAGCAATCCTCCTAGTAAAATTAAATATTTTAGTTTCCCTAGCCTTGTAATTATTCTTCTTAAAAGTTCTTTAGTAGTCACAAAGTTTTATTTAATATACTTTAATAAGATGGCTGTAATTAATATTGGTACTAGTGAAGTTATTGTTGATTTAGCAATATCTCCCAACTCCTGCCCCTCTGGTCTAACAGGGATGGTGATTACAGACCCTTGTTCCACTGGTGGATAAAAATGAAAGAAAAATAAATTTCGAGTACGTCTACTTCTACCATTTGCATATGTTACATAAATCCTTCCTCTCCACGGTTTTACACCTAGCCCTCCAGCTTTATCAATGTAGTACCTCACATTGGTGTGTTCTTTATCAAATGATATTTTAAGGGGTGCTTGTACTCTTCCTCTCACAGTAACAAATGGATTTATTTCTGGTATAAAAATGACATCGTTGGCTTGTAATATTATGTCAAATTTCGAATTCTTATTTCTGAGAGCTTTATATAAATCAATGCTAACTGGTTCATCTGAAACAACATCCGTAGATAGAGAGTCCTGAATAAGATTTCCAATATTATCATATTTTGGTTGACGAACAATTTTTTCTCTAAAATTTTCTGTCTGCCTTCTAAATAAAATAGCGCCGCCAAGGTCGGCATTATCTTTAAAACCTCCAGAACGGCTAATAAATGAAGATAACTTTTCATATTTATCTAACCTAGGATATAAGCCTGGGTATTTTACAAGACCTTTTAGCTCTATATTTTGCTGTAATTCAAAAGTCGGATTCTTTCTCACAAATACTTGGTCATAGGGTTTTAAAATAATTTTTGCAGCTGCGGAATCTAATTTTAAATCTGATGATATGGCATAAGATTTTATAACATTACGTGTTGGTTTAATTCCTTGCGCAGCTGAATCAATATCTACGATACTTGAAATCTCTAGCCTGCCAAACTCTGCGGATGGCTTAATACCACCAGACAGAAAAATAAGATCTTCAAGTGTCATATTACCATCTTTCCGTATTCTACCTTCTTTTCGAACTTCGCCAAATATTTCTACAAAAACAGCGTCAGTAAATTCGTATGTGCCAAATATTTTAATTACATCATTAGGCATTAGCTCAATATTATTTTTGCTTGTTAGATTGTTGTTATTAATTTCAGTTAAATCTATTTCTAACTTGCCTGTTGCCTGAAGATTGGTACTATCACCCGCTCCTCTAAAAATGTATGCTCTTTGTAAAAAAGTATTTCTAGTAACACCGCCAGCTCTGTTTATGATATCATATACCCTATCTCCTTTGCGGTATTCATAAAAATCTGGGTATTTTACTTCTCCTATTATTTCTACTTTGTTTACAATACCCTGTCTAATCATATCTGCTTTTACAATGTCTCCATCTTTTAAGGTAGCATCTTGTCCACTAACTTTTATGATTGCTGTAGCATTTACATTTTTTAGGGTTTGGTCTTCGTTTTCACTCCTTATAATTTGTAAGGAAGATGCTAATGCATCTGAAGTAAGCCCTCCACTATATTTAAGCAAAGCTTTTACCCCTTCATCTTTTTTGAGTTGGTAATACATGGGTCTTTTAAACTGCCCAGTAGCCAACACTTTTTTTTCATAAAAAGGCACAATTATAAAATCATTATTTTGTAAATATAATTGTCTGCCAATATCGCCAGTTTGTAAATATTTATAGATGTCTAATTCTTCTATAACCCTTCCATTTCTTTTTATTTGTATGTTTCTAAGATTACCATTTTCTGTAACCCCACCTGCTTTTGCAATAACATTGAATGCATTGCTAAATGCTGAAACGGTAATTATTCCAGGGTCATTTACTTCGTTTACCACATTTATGTTTATAGATCGAGGTTGGCCTAGGCTTACATCAATATTAGTACCTTCTGGCACAACTGTAGAAAATCTTGCATAAAGTAATCTTCTAACATTTTCAAACGTATTACCACCAACATATATTTTACCCATTTCTTTTGGGAAAATAGCTCCATCTGTACCAACAACGTAGTTAAATTGAAATTCAGCACCACCATATCCTGAAATTACAATGTGATCACCAACCCCAATTGGGTAATCTAATGGTGGGGTAGAAAGTTCTGAGATGCTGTTAGATGCCGCCTTAGAAAAGACGTTAGCACCATATGTGCTTGTAGGGCCACTAGCAAAACTACTCACATCATTCTGCAATAAGCTATCTTTATTTACTTTAGTATTTTTTAATAATTCTGCATTTCTATCTTTTCCAGCCTCAGTATTTTGATCTCTTAGCATAGCATTAAGCTGAGGATTAGTCATATTAACTGGAGGAGTTATATTTGGTAAGTTTGGTATAGTAGTACCAGGAGGTATCTGACCAAAAACAGAAGAACCATTTGAAATAATAAAAATTACCAATATAAAACAGGCAAATATGCTTCTAAATCCTCTATGCATGTATGTAAAGATTGATTTTACAATTTTTTTGAATTTGCAAATATACTGTTATTTGCGATAGCTGTCCCACAAACTGTTATAGTCGTTCCATAGCTCATTTACAATGTCATTGGCGTACATAATTTGTTTAATACTACTACTTACTTGCCCTATTTCTAGTTCCCCTTCCGCCATATCGCCTTCAAACATACCTTTTTTTGCTCTAGCACGGCCTAGTAATGTCTCTAATTCTTCTATGCTTGCGCAATTTTCTTCTGCTTGCTTTACTTTTTGGTAAAATTCGTTTTTGAGTAAACGAACAGGTGTAAGCGCTTTTAAGGATAATTGGGTATCGCCTTCTGCAGATGAAATTATTGCATTTTTAAAATTATAGTGACAAGAAGCTTCGTGGCTTGCAACAAACCTGCTACCAACTTGTACCCCATCTGCACCCAATGCCATGGCCGCAAACATTTGCCTGCCTGTAGCTATGCCGCCAGCTGCTATTACGGGTATAGTTACTTTTTCTTTTACAGCTGGTATTAGTACAAATGTGGTGGTTTCTTCTCTTCCGTTATGGCCACCTGCCTCAAAACCTTCTGCTACTACTGCATCGCAGCCTGCATCTTGCGCCTTTAGTGCAAACTTGCTACTGCTTACTACATGTACTACCGTTATGCCTTCTTGCTTTAATATAGAGGTAAACGTTTTTGGACTACCAGCACTGCTAAAAACAATGGGCACTTTTTCATCAATAATAATTTGCAAATGCTTATTAATATCTGGATATAGCAATGGAATGTTTACGCCAAATGGTTTGTTGGTTGAGGCTTTGCATTTTTGAATATGCTCCTTCAACACTTCGGGATACATGCTTCCGCTGCCAATAATGCCCAAACCTCCTGCATTACTTACTGCACTGGCAAGCCTCCAGCCGCTTGTCCATATCATACCTGCTTGTATGATAGGTTTTTCTATACCAAAAAGTTGGGTTATTTTGTTTGAAAAAACTTGCATAAATATTATTAGATAGGGTTGCCAACTTTACTGCCCTACTTGAAAATTAAAAATACAAAGGTTGGCAATCCTTTGTTAGCGTGAACTACCGCCCAAATCAATGGCGGTATTATCACCAATATTTAAATTTCTACTCACGCCTTTTACTTCTGCATCGCTGCCAATAAGAGAATTGTTTAGTACAATTTCAAATAAATTAGAGTAAGCGCCGATGATAGAATCTTTAATGATGGCGTGGTTTATTGTGGTATTTTCTCCAATGGCTACATTGGGGCCAATTACAGAATTTTTTATGATACAACCATTGCCAATGCTTACTGGTGGTATAAGAATGGTATTATCTTGTATGCAATTTTGTGCTAAATTATTTCCAAACTTTTTTAGCAAAATAGCATTGGATGCTAGCAGGGAATCTTTGTGCCCACAATCAAACCAATTTTCTACTTTTAAGGAATGAAAAATAGTCCCATTTTGTATCATACAATCGAGTGCATCAGTCAAATTAAAATCATCGTAGCTGCGCTCTTTTCTATCTTGAATTTTATTAAGGCATTGAAATAAAATTTCTGTTTCTTTTATTTTATAAACACCAACTATAGCCATATTGCTTTTTGGGATAGCTGGCTTTTCTACCAATTTTGTTATTATGCCATCATCTCCAATTTCTGCTACACCAAAGTTGCGTGGGTCATCTACTTTTTTTACTGCCAAAATAGAATACGGTGCTTCTATCATATACTTTAAATCGTACTCTGCAATGGTATCGCCGAGTACAATTATCAATTCTTCATTGCCCACTATTTCTTTGGTAATTTCTATTGCATGTCCTATACCTTGCCTTTCATTTTGGGTAATGAAATGGGTATTTAATTCTGGGTAATTGGTTTGTACATAATCTTTTATTTTTTCGCCTAGGTAGCCAATAATAAAAATAAAGTCGGTAACGCCTACTTCTTTTAATTGGTCAACGATAATACTGAGAATGGTTTTGCCTGCAAGCGGAATAAGTGCTTTGGGCTGTGTGTATGTATGCGGACGAAGTTTGGTACCTGCGCCTGCCACGGGGATTATTGCCTTCATTAATATTTCTTCTTTTGTGGGGGTAACAAGTTACACCAATGTTTACAGCAAATCGTTTTGGGATGTGAAATTAACGATTTTATATTAAATAGGACAGCGTTTAGATTTACCAATTTATTATTTACCGTTGTTATTTATTATTCATCATTCATTATTGACTATCATTAGATTTATGAATTGCTTCGTACTTCATGAATTGCCTCGGGCTTCAGCCCGAGGATAAAAATTGAAAACTGTATTTGGGCTTTAGCCCATTTTGCCTTTTGGCTTTAGCCACAACAATAACATCAGTTGTGATGATGCAGTTGTATTTGTAATGCAACGATAATGGCTAAAGCCGAAATACATGTTGGGCTAAAGCCCATACAGGCTATATTCCTAGTCTCCGCCCTGAAGGGCGGAGCTATTCAAGATGATATAGAATCGCCTTGTATTTTATGAATTACATTGTTTTTAAAGAATTGCTTCGGGCTTCATGAATTTCCTCTGACTTTATGAATTGCCTCGGGCTTCATGAATTTCCTCGGGCTTCAGCCCGAGGATAAAAATTGAAAACTGTATTTGGGCTTTAGCCCATTTTGCCTTTTGGCTTTAGCCACAGCAATAACATCAGTTGTGATGATGCAGTTGTATTTGTAATGCAACGATAATGGCTAAAGCCGAATACATTTTGGGCTAAAGCCCATACCGGCTTTATTCCTAGTCTCCGCCCTGAAGGGCGGAGCTATTCAAGGGTTTTTACCATTCAATAATTTGATTGTAATATCTACAAATTAATCTATTGCACAATCTAATGCATAATAAAAGCTGAAAAAAGATTTGCTGCTGAACCTAGCCCTGATAGGAACGGCACTGGGCGTAGCGAAGGTACAGTGGATAGCAGGGGGGCAATGTTGATTTATGCATTCTGCTCATGCTTCTAAAAATAAAACTTAAAAAATGGCATCGTATATTTGCGCTTCAAAATAATACTTATGCAAAGAGATACTGCTTTATTTGATTTGGTAAACTTAGAAGCCGAGAGACAACAACACGGCATAGAATTGATAGCGAGCGAAAATTTTACAAGCCCGCAAGTAATGGAAGCCATGGGCACTTGCCTTACCAATAAATATGCAGAAGGATACCCTGGTAAAAGATATTATGGCGGTTGCGAAGTGGTAGATGAAGTGGAGCAGTTAGCGATAGACAGAATAAAAAAAGTATTTAATTGTGACTATGCAAATGTGCAACCGCATAGCGGAGCGCAAGCAAATGCTGCATTAATGTTGGCTATTTTACAACCTGGCGATGCTATACTAGGCTTGGATTTGAGCATGGGTGGGCATCTTACGCATGGCTCTCCTGTAAACTTTAGTGGTAAATATTATAAGCCACATTTTTATGGTGTGGTAAAAGAAACTGGGTTGATAGATTATGGCATGCTAGAAGAAAAAGCTCGTGCAGAAAAACCGAAATTAATAATTTGTGGAGCATCTGCATATAGCAGAGATATTGATTATGCAAGGATAAGAAAAGTGGCTGATGAAATAAATGCATTTGTATTATGCGATATGGCGCATCCTGCTGGAATGATAGCTGCGGGTTTGTTAAGTTCGCCATTTGAGCATTGCCATTTTGTAACGAGCACTACGCACAAGACATTGCGTGGGCCAAGGGGTGGAATTATATTAATGAAGTCAGATTTTGAAAACCCAATGGGATTAAAAGATATGAAAGGCAATGTACGCATGATGAGTAATTTGATAGACATGTCGGTTTTTCCTGGCACACAAGGTGGACCATTGATGCACGTAATAGCTGCTAAGGCAGTGGCCTTTGGCGAATTGCTTACAGATGAATTTAAAACATACATGCAGCAGGTACAAAAAAATGCTCAAGCAATGGCGGCTGCATTGGTTGCTAGAGACTATCAAATTATTAGTGGTGGTACGGATAATCATTTGATGTTGATTGACCTTCGTAATAAAAATATTAGTGGAAAAAAAGCACAAGAGACGCTTGATAGAGCACATATTACTTTAAACAAAAACTCTGTGCCTTTTGATGATAAAAGCCCGTTTGTAACAAGTGGTATTCGCATTGGTGTACCTGCCATAACTACTAGAGGAATGAAGGAAGCTGACATGGAAAAAGTAGCAGCACTTATTGATAGAATAATGATGGATATAGAAAATGAAGAAACGGTAAATGCTGTGAAGGCGGAAGTGCATGAAATGATGAAGGGGTTTCCGTTGCCGTAGGGAAGTACGGAGTACTTAGTATTGAGTATTCAGACAGGGCTTCAATACCTATAGCCTATTTTAAATACTCATTGCTAATATCTAAGTACTAAATAGTATTATCTCAATACTCAATACTAACATCTAAATACTTTCTTATGATACAACGTATTCAATCTATTTGGTTTTTGCTTGCAACAATATGTATTTTTTTAACGATGCAATTTTCTACCTATGCAGGTGCAGATGCAGAAGGTATGATGCATTTAATAAAAGGAACAACCAATACTTTTTTAGTAATCACCACTTCTATGGTTGGTGTAGTTACAATGATTGCTTTATTTTTATTTAAGAATAGAAAATTGCAAATACGCATTACTTTATTGGCTGTTTTAATAGAGTTGGTTTTATTATTTTTTTACTACAAAGAAATACATGCATTGGTTGGTATTGGTGCATTTGCTGTTACGGCATTGCTTCATGCAGGTGTAATTATTTTTTTATTGCTAGCCGCAAATGGCATTAGCAAAGATGAGAAATTGATAAAGGATAGTAATAGACTTAGATAAATTTACTTCATTTTTAATACAGCATAGTTAGGATGCTCAGGATTTACAATCAATTCCTGCCTTAAAGGATGAATCATTACATCCATTTCTTCCATGGGTATTGCTCCCAACAAAGGCTCGCTATTTCCATCCAAAACAAATGCATTACAAACGGCAGTGCGATTTGCAAATTTTACCATTACAGGGCCTACTACTTCAAATTCTTGTACACTACCATCAGCCATTACTGCTTTTCTTTTTTCTACAAATGGCAATTCTAATTGTGATTGTATATTTTCATTTATTGCCATCATATATGCACCACTATCGGCAAGCATTGTTAAACGCATACGCTTCACTTCTTCTTCACCAATGATATGGCGTCTAGAGTTTTCTAAATCAGTGGTGTTTATTAATTCAATATCTGCATATACTAGTCCCATAATTAATATTTTAAAGACAAATTTAATCTTTTCTTAAATATTCTTCACAAAAACCTACCCGTAAAACTCTCCTTCACCTTCTTCATATCCATTGGCTTGCCTGCAAAAACCAAGTTGCCACCCATGTCTCCAGCCTCTGGGCCAAGGTCTATTACCCAGTCGCAACTTTTTATTACATCGGTATTGTGTTCTATTACAATAATGGAATGACCTTGCTCTACCAACGCATTAAAAGAAGTTAATAATTTTTTTATATCATGAAAATGAAGTCCAGTAGTAGGTTCATCAAAAATAAATAATATATGCCCTTGCGCTTTTCCTTTTCCTAAAAACGATGCAAGCTTTACACGTTGCGCTTCGCCGCCACTTAAAGTATTTGATGATTGCCCCAATTTCACATAACCCAAACCAACGTCACTTAATGGTTGTATTTTTTTTGCTACGTCTTCACCGTCTGATTCTTTTTTGCCTTTTGCAACCTCCTTATCCGAAGAGAAAAAAGAAATCGCCTCGTCTACACTCATCTCCAATACATCATGAATACTTTTTTCTTTGTAAGTAACTTCAAGCACTTCTTCTTTAAATCTTTTTCCATTGCATACATCACATACAAGGTGTACATCTGCCAAAAATTGCATTTCTACCAATTGTTCTCCTTCGCCCTTGCATGCATCGCATCTACCTGCATCTACATTAAACGAAAAATGCTTTGGCATAAAGCCCCTAATTTTTGATAGTGGTTGTTTAGCATACAATTCTCTTATTTCATCATATGCTTTTATATATGTAACAGGATTGCTTCTACTGCTTTTACCAATTGGGTTTTGGTCCACCATTTCTATTCGACTAATATAATCTATATCGCCACTTATTTTTCTGTACAAACCTGGTTTATCAGATACTTCCCCTTTTATTTTTTGTAATGCAGGGTAGAGTATTTGTTTCACCAAAGTTGTTTTGCCACTACCACTCACACCACTTACCGCACACAATACATTAAGCGGAAATTCAACCGACACATCTTTTAAATTATTTTGCTTTGCACCCTCTATTTTTATGCTTCTATTCCACTTCCGTAAATTTTTCGGTGCTTCTATGGTTAATTTACCACTAAGATATTTCCCTGTTAAGCTTTTTTCATTTGCAATTAATTCATCATAATCGCCAACGGCAATTACTTCTCCACCCAAGTGACTTGCAAGCGGCCCCATATCAATAATATGATCAGCTTCCCGCATCATCATTTCATCGTGCTCTACCACCACTACAGTATTTCCAAGGTCACGCAGTTCTTTTAAAACCACTATTAAATTTTGTGTATCTCTACTATGCAACCCAATTGATGGTTCATCTAATATGTATAAAGAATTTGTAAGATTGCTACCTAAGCTACGAGTGAGCTGTATGCGTTGGCTCTCACCACCGCTCAATGAATTGGCCAATCTATTTAAAGTAAGATAACCAAGCCCTACATCTATTAAGGTTTTTAAACGATGTTTTACTTCTATCAAAATTCTTTTGGCTACTTGTTCGTCGTACGCAGATAATTTTAATTTTTCAAACCAAGTTTGTAAATCTTTTACAGGCAACTCACACAACTGCCCAATGTGCTTGCCTGCTACCTGCACATACAAGGCTTCTTTGCGCAATCGATATCCTCCACATTCTGTACAAGCCGTTCTTCCTCTAAACCTACTTTGTAATACTCTATATTGTACTTTGTATAAATTTTGTTCTACTTCTTTAAAAAATGCGTTGATGCCATCTACATATTTATTGCCTTCCCACAAATCTTTTACTTGTGCATCCGTTAAATCCATTATAGGCTTATGTACCGGAAAATCAAATTGCTTTGCTGCTTTTACAAATGCATCTTTCCACGAACTTAATTTTTCTCCTTTCCAACAGGCCACTGCGCCTTCATATACACTCAATCTTTTATCTGGAATAACCAAATCTTTATCCAATCCAAGTATTTGAGAAAAACCTTCGCACACTTGGCATGCGCCAAAAGGATTATTAAACGAAAATAAGTTTGGCACTGGTTCTTCAAACACAATACCATCCAATTCAAACTTATTACTAAATTTTAATGGCGTCTTTTCATTTACTTGTACAAACATTGTGCCCTCGCCTTCATAAAAAGCCGTACCTGTACTATCGGCTATTCTATGCAAGTCATCTTCATCAAACTCTTTTTTAAGCAACCTATCAATTAGTATAAAAATTTCCTTCCTCGCTTTCTTGTTTGTTTTCTCCTCTAACAAGTCTTCTATGTTTACAATTTCATTATTTATAAACAAGCGAGAAAATCCTTTTTGCAACAAAATATTCAATTCTTCCTTTTCATCCCTATTGGCATGGCTTTTAAAAGTAGCCAACAACATTATTTTATCCCCATCCTTTGTTTTGTTGATGGCAGCGATTACATCTGGCACATCATCTTTCTTTACAATTCTCCCACTTACCGGCGAAATTGTTTTTCCTGTACGGGCAAAAAGCAAACGCAAGTAATCATAAATCTCTGTCATACTACCCACTGTACTACGTGGTGTGCGGGTAATTACTTTTTGCTCAATAGCAATGGCAGGGCAAAGTCCTTTTATAAAGTCCACATCAGGCTTATTCATACGTTGCATAAACTGCCTAGCATAAGCGCTTAAGCTTTCTGCGTATCTTCTTTGCCCTTCGGCAAACAATGTATCTATAGTAAGCGATGATTTTCCTGAACCGGATACGCCAGTTACAACAACCAGTTTGTTTCTTGGAATTTTTACCGTTACATTTTTTAAGTTATGCACACGTGCACCTTGTATGAGAATATCAGTATCAGCTTTGTAAGCTTTCTCAGTTTTTTTAATAGAAGTTTTCAGCATAATTTTTTCAAAGTTACCGCA
>JANNVW010000107.1:0-30968 GCA_031408295.1 Ferruginibacter sp. | reverse complement strand
TTAAAGAGGTAATAACATTACCACAAAAGGTTTTAAAAGATTTAATAATGAAACATTGTTGCTACGAAAAACGACCCAATAGAATTAATATGACAGATTTGTATAAAAATATAAAAAGTTAACTTGACGCCAATGCGCAATACTGCGGGACACATTTCATCCACATCACTTTATTCATCTTTTATCGTGAAGTAGATTATTCAATAAAATAAACAACCGATATTTTTTACTAGATAAATTTTTTGGGGGAATAATATTTTAACAAGTGTGACGTTGCAAAAAATTAATAAAAGCGTATGATGGAAAAATAAAACCTGTCATTTTGTTCTAAAAATTAAAATGAAAACGATTTATAAAAATAAAACCGAAAATAATTTTTCAAAAAATAATTTTTCAAAAAATAAAATGAAGAAAAAATAATTACATAAAATAAAAAAAACAGCAAGAGAAAAAAAACAAAATAAAAACCAGCTTTTGTAATTTTTTTGTCACACACAAAAAAATTCGTTAACGACTAAAAAGCAAAAGAGCCATCATTTCTGACAGCTCCTTTACTTACTAACCCATTAAATTCTACTGCTAAAGTACAAAATACAGGCAAAAGAAAAAATTTATTTTAAAACTTAATTTTAAATTAATGTTACATTTAAATAGCAAAAAATATTATTAAGAAATTGATAACCAATAAATAATAATGTAAATTGTTATAAAAAACAAAGATAAAATAGTAAGAAAAATATTTTTGGGGGCTTAAAATTTGGTTTATATTATAAACTACTCTACATTTGTGTAAAATTAATAGTTCATGAAAAAAAATTTACTAATCTTACTTTGTTTTGCCACTTTAGCAGGCAATGCACAAGTAAATATATCGGGCAAGCTATCAGATAAAAAGAATATTCCGCTTCGTGGAGTAAGCATAAGTATTATTGATTCTTATGATGGTACTACCACCGATTCTTTAGGTAATTACAGCTTCTCCACTACAGAAACTGGCGAGCATACAATAACCGCCACTATGTCAGGTTATTCTGAATATAAAAACAAAATTACCATAGGCAAGGATAACATTACACAAAACATATCCATAAAAGAGCTAATAACTGAGCTAAATGCTGTTACCATTACGGCAGGTGCTTTTGAGGCTAGCGACAAGAAAAAAGGTACAGTACTTAGTTCTTTAGATATTGTTACCACTGCAAGTGCTAACGGTGATATTACTGGAGCATTAAAAACACTTCCGGGCACACAGCAAGTAGGCGAATCTGAAGGTCTTTTTGTAAGAGGAGGATCTGCTACTGAAAGCAAAATATTTATTGATGGAAGCTTGGTAAACAATTTCTTTTACAGCAGCTTACCAGGTGTAGCCACTAGGGGTAGATTTAACCCATTTTTATTTAAGGGGACAGTATTTTCTACCGGAGGATACTCAGCATTGTATGGGCAGGCACTTTCTGCAGCCCTTATTTTAGAAAGTGCAGATTTGCCAGACAGAACCCAAGCAGACTTGGGTATTTCTGTTGTAGGTATTGGCGGGGGAGTACAAAAATTAGCCAAAAATAAAAAATCGGCTTGGGGTGTTTCATATAATTATACAAATCTTGGACTAGCCTTTTTAGTAAACAAACAAAGTGTAGATTTTTTTAAAACGCCTATATACCATCAAGGTGATGCAAATTTTAGAATAAAAACAAAAAAAGGTATTATTAAATACTACGGCTACATGAGCTGGAATCAGACGGGACTTCGCAACAAAGACATTGATTCGCTTAATTTGAAAAATGCCTTTACCATTGAGAATATTAACAGCTTTCAAAACATAAGTTGGAGGGAGAACTTTGGAAACGGATGGAAGCTAAATGCTGCACTAAGTTATAGCACCAATAAAGATGATATTAATAATGAATTACAAGATGCTAATAATAATAAGCAACAATTCTTTTCCCCAATTGGCTATGCTACCAAAAATTTTTCACTTACTAGCAAGGCGCAATATTCTCAAGCAAGATTGGTTTTTGATAAAAGACTAAAAGGCATAAATGTATTGAGGTTTGGTACAGATTATTTTTATAGTCAAGAAAAATCAAGTTTTACTTTATTTAATGGCAACAAGTTTGAAAGTTTAGTTATCGATAATCTAAATGCTTTATTTGCAGAGACAGACCTTTATCTTACAAAAGACATTGCATTAAAAGCTGGTAGCAGATTAGAGCATTCTACACTTTTAAAAAAATGGAACATTGCACCAAGAGCATCCATTGCTTATAAGTTTAAAGACAATAGTCAGGCAAGTTTTGCTTATGGCATATTCTATCAAAATCCAGAAAGAAAATATTTACCAACATTTAATACTGATTTGACGTACTCTCAAGCATCGCATTATATTTTGCAATACCAACGTAGCAAAAATGACAGGATATTTCGTACAGAATTATTTTACAAAAAGTATACAGATTTATTTAAAACCGCTACCAATGCAAATGGTATAGATGTAGCAGCCAATAATGATGGGTATGGTTATGCAAAAGGAGTAGAGTTTTTTTGGAGAGATAAAAAAACAATCAAGAATTTAGATTACTGGATTTCGTATTCTTACCTCGATACGAAAAGAAACTATTTGAATTTTCCTGGTGAAATAACACCATCTTTTGCTGCTGCACATACAGCATCTTTTGTAGCAAAGAAATTTGTGCTAAAATGGAAGACTGGGTTTAACCTAAGTTACAATTTTGCTACTGGTAGACCATATTATAATCTTAGTTATAACAATACACAAAATAAGTATGTAATAAAAGAAGAAGGCAAAACAATAAATTACAATAGCTTAAGTTTTAGTTTAAATTATTTGCCAAATCTAGGAAAACCTAACAAAAAAACATTTGCAGTATTTGTTTTAGGAGTAACTAATGTACTTGGGCAAGACCAAGTGTTTGGTTATAATTTTTCGCAAATAAACAATAATAAAATTGCGGTAACACCTCCATCAAAAAGGTTTGCATTTGTGGCTTGCTTTTTAAGTTTTGGAATAGATAGGACACAAGATGCAATTAATAACAATCTATAGAAGCAAGACATGAGATTGTTAGACATTAGACACAAGATTTAAAACAAAAAAAATAAACATAATCTATTACTTAATCTTCTCCTTTTCTTCCTCATTCGGGGGAGATAGAGGAGGCTAAAACACAATCATGAAAAAAATAATCATTCTTTCAATCATCATCACAACATCATTTTCATCATTTGCACAAAGCGAAAAATTTTTAGCAGCCATGAAGAAAAACATTACACAAATAGATTCTGCATTTGCAAAGCCAGATTTATTTCTTTCGCTAGCCAATACATTTGAAAGAATAGGTACTACAGAAAAAAACCAATGGCTACCATATTACTATGCTGCATATTGTAGAGTAAATTATGGCTACATGCAAAAAGAGCCAAGCGGCAACGATGCAATAGCAGAATACGCTATCAGCTTAATAAACAAAGCTGATTCATTACTGCCAAACAACTCCGAAATAAGTTGTATAAAAAGTATGATTGCAAGCCTTCAAATGATGGTAAATCCTATGCAACGTTTTATGCAGTACGGAACACTAAGCCAAAAAGCAATGGAAACAGCCATGCAACAAGACTCTACAAACCCACGCCCATATATGCTAAAAGGGCAAGGTCTTAAATTTACTCCTGCACAATTTGGTGGTGGATGCAAAACGGCACTAGTGCCATTAACAACTGCGGTAGAGAAATATGGCACATTTAAACCTGCATCTGATATAGCGCCAAATTGGGGTAAAAGTTACACGGAAGGAATGGCAAAAGAATGCGAAGCATCTAAATAAAAAATTATGGAAGCAGAAAATTTTAGCGGACAAGATAGCCTCAAACTTATCAACGAAATGATAGGTAAGGCAAAGAAAAGTTATATAACAAAAGGAACAGCATCTATTGTTTGGGGTATAATTATCTTTTTGTGTAGCCTTATAAATTGGTCAGAACAACATTTTAAATATGATTTCCTTTTTGATGTATGGTTGCTTACATTGGTAGCATTAATATTACAAGTTTATTTTTCTATAAAAGAAAATCGAAGTAGGCAATTTGTATCATACGAAGGGGTTGTGATTCAGCATACTTGGATAGCATTTTCTGCATCGATATTTATTTTATCATTCTATTTAGCAAGACATAGCCAGAATGGGCAGAGTGGTACGTTAATTATGATGCTCTATGGTATCCCAACATATATTACGGGCGGTATCACCAAATTTAAGCCAATGATATTTGGAGGTGTTTTTTGTTGGGTTGCAAGTTTTATTTCTATTTATACTTCAATTGAAATAGATCTTTTACTAATGGCGGTTTGTGGTCTTTTTGCATGGCTTATACCTGGTGTTATTTTATGGAACCGTTACCAAAAAGGCAAAAAAGAAAATGTTTAAGGAATTAGATCCCATATTGCATTCTCAACTTAGGCTTGCGGTGGTAAGTTTACTCATAAGCGTAAAAGAAGCAGAGTTTATTTTCTTAAAAGAAAAAACCAATGCTACAGCAGGCAATTTAAGTGTCCAAATAAATAAATTAAAAGATGCTGGGTATATAGAAATAACAAAGCAGTTTAAACATAATTATCCACTCACTATTTGTAAAATAACACAGCAGGGGGTTCTAGCTTTTGAAAATTATGTAAATGCGCTTCAATCTTATACGCATACTTCATAAAAACAGTAATGCCGCTTTTTAGGGAAGCGGCATTTTGGTAGATTCATATTACACTAATGTAAATATGAATAATATAAGATAAGCTAAACTATTTCCAATTCATAAATTTTGTAGAAACTGTTTTGTTTTTTGAAGCCATAGTAACTGTATACATTCCCTCAGCAAGGTTGTTTACATCTGTAAGTGAAATATTGTTATCTCCTTTTACAATATTAGCAGCCTGAGTGCTCACCACCACACCTGATTCGTTTGTAATTGTGATTGTAGCTGTTGTAGTTTTTTTAGAACTAACTCTTAATTCAATTGAAGACTTACCATTAGAACCAATTTTAATTCCTTCGAAGTTGTTAGCATTAGCAGAAGATAAAATAAATATGCTAATAAAAATAGTTAATAAAGCTTTCATCGTTAGTTAGTTTGTTGTTGGTTTTAAAGCCTCTTCTTAGAAGAGTTTCTAAAGTGAGAAGGTTATTTTGACTTGTCGTCTGTAGTAACTCTTCGACTTCATGTAGTAAAAGTATAGAAAACTTTTTGATAAATAGTAATTTTACGGTCTTTTTTTAAAAAATAAATTTTCTTTAAGCAATTATAAAAGTAATTTTACGGTATGAGTTTATTGTTAGATGTGAAGGATTTATCTAAGGATTTTGGTAGTTTTAAAGCAGTTAAAAATATTCATTTTACTGTAAATCAAGGAGATGTATATGGTTTTTTGGGACAAAATGGAGCAGGTAAATCTACCACGCTCCGCATGCTTTTGCAGCTAATAAAGCCAACCTCTGGCGAAATTTATTTTTCTGGCAAAAAAATAAATACAGGTAATAACACTATGCTTAAAGAAACAGGAGCTATTATTGAGCGTCCTGACATGTACAAATACCTATCGGCATACGATAATTTATACATTTTTGCCAAAATGAGTGGCATTAAAGTGACCCGTACGCTTTTAATGAATCAATTAGACATGGTAGGCTTGGCAGATCGTTGTAAAGACAATGTAAAAACTTATAGTCAGGGTATGAAACAACGATTGGGAATAGCAGTAGCACTTGTACATTCTCCAAAACTTATAATTTTAGATGAGCCCACAAATGGGTTAGATCCTCAAGGTATTGCCGATATGCGCAACCTTATATTGCGCTTAAGTAGAGAAATGGGCAAAACGGTAATTGTTTCGTCGCATTTATTGAGCGAAATAGAAATTATAGCCAATAGAATGATTATTATAAACAAAGGCGAAAAAATTGTGGAAGGTACTGTATCCGAACTTTTGGACCCTTCCAATACATTAGTAGAAATAAACAGTACCGATGATATAAATACGCTAGCAACTTTACAAGAAAGTAAGTGGGCAACAATGCTAGAAACAAAAAGCAATATCATTAGATTAAGAATGAATAGAAAAGATGTCCCTGATATGATTAGTTCTTTAGTAAGCAAGAATGTAAATCTACTTTCGGTACAACCTCGCCACTCATTAGAAGATTATTTTTTATCACTTACCAACAACGATACACATGTGGAGCCTTTTACAAATTGAATTATATAAAATATCCAAACGACCTAGAACTTATATTGCATTTGTATCAATAGCACTTATCGTACTTATTTTTCAGGGGGCTTTTAAAACAGACCCTGGTTATATTAATCTCTTACTTCAAAATGTTGGTGATACTTTTGAGCTAGATAAATCGAAAGTTATTAACGGCTATTTTATGTGCTATATCATATTAAATACGCTTTTAATTCAAATACCAATATTGGTAGCACTTGTAGCTGGCGATGCTATTAGTGGAGAAGCAAATATGGGTACCCTGCGCCTGCTTGTTACAAAACCAATTAGCAGAAATAAAATTATTACTGTAAAATTTATTGCCTCGGTAATGTATACTATTGGGCTATTAGTTTTTATGGCTATAATGGCTTTGTTTGTAAGTATGCTCATTTTTGGGGTAGATGATATGCTCATTTTTAGAGCCAAAGGAGATGAGTCTCAAATATTACAAATAACACAAGATGATGTGATGTGGAGGTATTTTCTAGCATTTGGGTATGCAGCTGTGGCACTTACCGTTATTGCTGCACTTGCATTATTACTATCTGTTTTTTCTGAAAATTCTATTGGCCCTATCATTGCTACTGTTTGTATAGTAATAATTTGTACCATCATTTCTAATATGAACGTACCAATTATAGACAAAACAGTAAAACCATTTTTGTTTACATCTTACCTTGTAGGTTGGAAAGGCTTTTTCTATATAGCTGTAGATGCAGACAATGTACCCATAAAAGGAAGTATTGAAAACTGGCCTGCTATCAGAAATAGCCTATTTGTTTTGTTAGCACATATTGCAGTTTTTTTTGGTGCAGCGCTTTGGTTTTTTAGAAAGAAAGATATTATGAGTTAGATTTTTTGTTTACGAGCTAAAAGCCTTGATTGGACTTCATTGGCGACGCTCCGTTCATCAGTATATCGCTATTAAGCTTTTATTGTGCAATTTGAAAAAACAATTTTATTACAATTATAACTTTTATACTAAACTATTATTAAACGCAGTGCGTACTTTGCAAAAATTAAAAATATTTAATACCGAAGAAATAAAGAACCAGAACAAATAATACTATGAAGACAATAATTGCAGCAGCAATACTATTTTTTACAAATACAGCATTTGCACAAACAGATATAAATACATTACTAAACAAAGCAAAAGCAAAAATAGAAACAGTAAATGATTACGAAGCAGCAGGCGTAATGAAAACAAATGTGGCGTTTTTAAAAGTGCCTATTGCAAATGTGAAAGTGTATTTTAAAAAACCAAATAAGTTAAAAGTAAAAAGCGAAAGAGGCATTTCATTTATACCCAAAGGAGCTGTAAGCATCAACCTTAATAATCTTACTGGTTCTAATCAATTTACAGTAATAGATGCCGGTGTAGACAAAATAAAAGCTGTAACGGTAAGGGTTGCAAAGCTTTTACCGCTTGATGATAATAGCGATGTAGTTTTAAGTACAGTATACATAGATGAAGCAACAAACCTAATTTTAAAAGCAAAAACAACCACAAAAGATAATGGTACTTATGAGTTAGAAATGACTTATGCAAAGTATGCAGCTTATGGCTTACCCGATAAAATAATTTTTAGTTTTAATGCAAAGGATTACAAACTACCAAAAGGTGTAACCTTCGATTTTGATGACGGTGCTGCACCCGCACCAATAACTAAAGACCCATTGAAAGGTAAAAAAGGGAGGGCAGAAATAACGTTTAAATCTTATGTGATAAATAAAGGAGTGAGCGATGCAATTTTTACTGCAAAGTGATTATTCCTCCATCGGTATCGCTTCATCCTTTGCATGCTTAAACACAAAAGCGCTTCTTCTTTTTAAAGGGTTTGCATGTTGTGTGGTAATTTCTTTACGCATATTTGAAATATCTACCGCTTTGTAAATAGCTTCTCTAAAACTTGCTTCGTCTGCAATTCCTTTGCCTGCTATATCAAACGCAGTGCCATGGTCTGGCGATGTACGCACGCCATCAATACCCGCTGTATAATTTACGCCTTCGCCAAATGCTAAAGATTTAAAAGGAATTAAACCCTGGTCGTGATACAATGCAAGCACAGCATCAAATTTTTCATGGCTGCCTCTAGCAAAAAATGCATCGGCACTGTATGGCCCAAAACAAAATATACCTTTTTGTTTTGCCTCTGCAATCGTAGGCTTAATAATTTCTTTTTCTTCTTTACCTACCAATCCTTCATCGCCTGCGTGTGGGTTTAGGCCAAGCACAGCTATTTTTGGTTTGTTTATACCAAAATCTTTTTTAAGCGAATCGTTTATAATTTTGAGCTTACTTAAAATAGCATCTTTAGTTATAAACTGTGCTACATCTTTTATAGGCACATGCTCCGTAAGCAATGCCACACGCATATTATCTGCTACTAACATCATGGCTACATCTTTTGCGCCAAATAATTCTTTTAAATAGGGGGTATGACCAGTATGTTTAAAGGTTGTACTTTGTACATTGCTTTTATGTAATGGGGCAGTTACTAGCGCATCTATATGTTTTTCTTTTAAGGCTCCGCCTGCCGTAGTAAGACTTATCAATGCATATTTTCCACCAGTTTCATTTAATTGACCAGGCGTTATGACCACATCTTCATCCCAACAATTGTATACATTTACTTGCTTTGTGCTTATATGTGCATTGTCTTTTGCAATGTTAAAAGTAACATTACTTTCGGGTAGCGTTTTACGATAAAAATTAAGCATCTTATTATTGGCAAAAATAACAGGCGTACAAATATCTAATATTCGAGTATCTATTAAAGTTTTTATTATTATTTCAGGGCCAATACCATTAATATCCCCACAACTAATGCCTATTATTGGTTTCTGTTCTACTATATTGCTCATAATACTATTTAAGTTGTAAAAATACAATTAATTAGATTAGCGTAAACTTACAATTTTTGTGCCTCTTCAAAATCATTGTATATCGTTTATTAAGCTATTTTTGTAGTATGTTAAAGTTGAAAAAGTCTCTGGGGCAGCATTTTTTAAAAGATGAAATTATTATTAAGCAAATTGTAGCCGCACTTAATGAAAACGAGTTTGAAAATTTACTTGAAGTGGGACCAGGTGGAGGAGCGCTTACTAAAGAATTGATAAAAATACCCAATATTAATTTTAAAGCAGTTGAACTAGACGATGAAAAAGTGCCACTGCTAAAACAAAAATATCCTGTACTTAAAGATAAAATTATTCACGAAAATTTTTTAGATATAGAAAAACCTTTTGATGAAACATTTACAGTGATTGGAAATTTTCCATATAATATTTCTACACAAATTCTATTTAGAATATTAGATTGGAAAGATGAAGTGCCAGTGGTAATTGGTATGTTTCAAAAAGAAGTAGCGCAAAGAGCTGCTGCAAAACCCGGCGGAAAAATATATGGTGTATTAAGCGCATTGATACAACCTTTTTACGATATTGAATATTTATTTGATGTGCCGCCTACTAGTTTTACACCGCCGCCAAAAGTAATGAGCGGAATGATAAGGCTTACAAGGAAAAAAGAAGCACTCGTCGTAAAATCGGAAAGAGCATATATTGTGTTGGTAAAAACGGCTTTTAATCAACGTAGAAAAACATTGCGTAATGCTGTAAAGGCATTGTTTACGCCAGAAGAATTAAAAGACGAATTGTTTAATAAACGAGCAGAAGTTTTGAGTATAGAAGATTTTGCAGCGTTGACGTTTAGGATGAGTTGAAACTAAGAGCATAAAAGAGAAAAAGAGATGTCGTATTTTTAAAAGTTTCTTTTTCTCTTCCAATTTCTTAATAAAATAGTTTAAAGTTGTGGAGAGAAATAAAAATAGCAGTTACTCTCTTTTTCTCTTTCCACCTCTTAGCCAAAAAATAAAACATGACAGAAACAAAAGTAAGACTAGTAACCGCAGCAGCATTATTCGATGGACACGATGCAGCCATAAACATTATGCGCAGAATTTTGCAAAGCAAGGGCGCAGAAATTATACACCTTGGGCATAACAGAAGTGTAGCAGAAATTGTGGAATGTGCTATTGAAGAAGATGTACAGGGCATTGCTATAACTAGCTACCAAGGAGGGCATGTGGAGTTTTTTAAATACATGAAAGATTTGTTGGTAGAAAATGGTTGTGGACATATAAAAATATTTGGTGGCGGTGGCGGTACTATTTTGCCAGCAGAAATTGAGGAGTTGCACAACTATGGCATCACAAGAATTTATAGTCCAGATGATGGGCGCAGAATGGGCTTGGGCGGCATGATACAAGATGTGATTGATAAAAGCAAGGAAGTAAAAATACCAAATGCAACTTCAACAAAAAAAGAAGACGGAAAATTTGCATTGGGAGAATTTAAAGATATCATTTCAATAGCAAGAAAAATAACGGCTGCTGAAAATGGTGAAGAAAGCAGTACACAAAAGGTGGAAAAGGGCTCGCCAGTTCTTGGAATTACAGGTACAGGTGGAGCTGGAAAATCATCCGTAACAGATGAAATTGTTCGCAGGTTTTTAAATAATTATACAGATAAAACCATTGCTGTAATTTCTGTTGACCCAAGTAAAAAGAAAACAGGTGGTGCATTGTTAGGCGATAGAATAAGAATGAATTCTATATCATCGCCTCGTGCATACATGCGCAGCCTTGCTACACGAGAAAGCGATAAAGCGCTAAGCCAATATGTAACCGAAGCGTTACAAATATGCAAAGTCGCAGGGTTCGATTTAATTATTTTAGAAAGTGCTGGTGTAGGACAAAGCGATGCATCCATCTTAGAACATTGCGATGTGAGCATGTATGTGATGACACCTGAGTATGGCGCACCATCTCAGTTGGAAAAAATAAACATGTTGGATTATGCAGATGTGATTTGCTTAAACAAATTTGATAAAGCGGGTGCGCTTGATGCCTTGCATGATGTACGCAAACAATACAAACGCAATTACGAATTGTGGGATGCAAAAGATGAAGACTTACCAGTGGTAGGAACAATAGCTGCTCAGTTTAACGATGCTGGTGTAAATACGTTGTTTGATAAATTGATAAAAGTAATAGCCACAAAAACAGGAAGCGATTTTGGTACACATGCAGCATTTGAAAAAAGTGGTGGTATGGATGGTTCTATTATTCCACCAAAGCGAGTACGATATTTAGCGGAGATTGCTGAAACGATTGCTGAGTATGATTCGTGGGTGAAGGAGCAAAGTAAGATTGCTACAGAATTATATCAATTAGGTGCGGTAATAAAAATGCTGGATGAAGCAAAAAAATAGTAAATTCTATTTTGAAAATAACGTTAGAAATGAAATTAATAGTAAATAATGGAAGCGATTAAACATCTTCAAATAAATAACTATAAATCTATTAATACAATTGATTTAGAATGCAGTAGAATAAATGTGTTTGTCGGTGAGCCAAATTCTGGCAAATCTAACATTTTGGAGGCTTTAGATTTATCGTATTTGTCAAAGCTAATGCTAACTAACGAAACGGATAAAAAAGCTGGTTTTGATGAGGTAAATATTAAAGATTTTTTGAGAGCTGACAAGGCTGATAAATTATTTCATTTGGGCAATATTGAAAAAGAGATTTCCATCATAAGTGCTGAATTAAACACACAAACATTTTTGCGCTTCAATAATAAAAATGATAAAAATATTTTTGAATGGAATAATAATAGTTCAAATTTAACCGAGTTTGATGTGGATTTTAATCCTGTTCCAAATACACAATTTTTTAATTCCCCAATAAGGCCTTATCGTTTTAAAGATAATATTCAATTTCACGATACTGGTAATTATATAAATGGATTAAAACCAATTTTTGGAAATAATATTGCCAATGTAATAATACATAATAAATCTTTTCAAGAAACAATAAAAAACTTAACCGAAGATTACGGTTTTGAATTTAAAATAGATACCGCAAAAAATGAGATTGAAATACAAACAAGAATAAATGAAGGATTAGTTTACTCTGTTCCATATAAAGCAATTGCAGATACTTTCAAAAGGCTTTTATTTCATATTGCAGCTATTAGGTACAGCAATGCTTCTGTTATCACCTTGGATGAGCCCGATGCGCATTCATTTCCAAAATATGTGAGTTTATTAGGTGATGAAATAATTGAAGCAATAGATAAACAATTTTTTATTGCTACACACAGTCCATATTTGCTCAATAATCTTATTGAAAATACACCTGTAGATAATTTAGCAGTTTTTGTTTGTAGTTATGACAAAAAGAGATCTGAAACGTTGGTAAAGAAATTATCTAGCGAAGATTTGTCCGAGCTAATAGATTATGGAATAGATATTTTTTTCAACATAAATAAATATATTGATGGGAGAATCGAATATAGTTCCTGAATGTTATGTTGATACAAAAATAGCAGAAATACTAGGGCAAGCGAAAGGGAAATATAATCACCAACATAGCAATGGGGCAGTAGCGAACGAATTGCAGAGAAGGTTTAAAGAAAGAATTGTTTTAGGAATTGTTGATGAAGATAAAGGCAAGGGCTCAGTGCCAAAATATTTTGCAGAATTTAATATTGTAGTAGAAGAAAATAATTTGATACTTAAAAAGCATAAAGACAGAAATCAATATTTGATTTTAGTTTGTCCTGAGATGGAAAAATGGCTTTTGGCAGATGCTGAAAAGGTAAATATTAATCCTTCTGATGAAGAGTATAATCTACCTAATAAATTAGCTGGCTTAATTAGGATTTCTAAAGAAAAAGATATTGACAGAAATGAGGGATTCAAAAAATTTATTAAAGCACTTATAAGAGAAAAAGCACCTTCAATTACAACATTAAAAAAATGGATAGAATTATTTAAAATAGACCGGCTACAAAGTTTATCTAACAAATAATATTATGATAGAAGATTTAAAAAAATTATATAAAGACTTAGAAGACCAATTACACCCAAGTAATAAAAAATTGCTTGATAATTGGGATGCCACCAAAGAACGCTACCAACAAGAATTTTACGAATTTAAAGTAAGAGATAAAATAATAAAACAACCGCTTACTTTTAAAAGTTTGTCTGGTACAAAAGTGGCAAAAGTTATTTTACCAAAATATAAAGATTGGGGAGATATTTTAGAATGGCAGCTACAAGAGAATGTACCAGGCGAGTTTCCTTTTACCGCAGGAGTGTTTCCTTTAAAGAGAGATGGCGAAGACCCTACACGTATGTTTGCAGGAGAAGGCGGGCCAGAAAGAACAAACAGACGTTTTCATTATGTAAGTGTGGGCCAGCCTGCAAAGCGGCTCAGCACTGCGTTTGATAGTGTTACATTGTATGGAGAAGACCCAGCGCACCGCCCAGATATTTATGGCAAAGTAGGAAACAGTGGTGTGAGTATTGCAACCGTAGATGATGCAAAAAAACTATACAGCGGTTTCGATTTGTGCGACCCAAAGACATCCGTAAGCATGACCATTAATGGGCCTGCACCAATGTTGTTGGCATTTTTTATGAATGCAGCTATAGATCAGATGTGTGAAAAATACATCATCGAAAATAATTTAAAAGAAGAAGTAAACAAAAAAATAGAATCGCTATTTGATTTAAAATATTTACCTAAATATTATGGCGTAGATGGCAAACCAGTAAATCCTTTACATAGCAATTTTGAAGGGAATTTGCCAGAAGGAAATGATGGATTGGGTTTACGTTTATTAGGCTTAAGTGGTAAAGATGTTTTACCTGCTGATGTATATGCAACTATAAAAGCAAAAGCATTATCAAGCGTAAGAGGTACTGTGCAAGCAGATATTTTAAAAGAAGACCAAGCACAAAACACTTGTATTTTTTCTACAGAGTTTGCATTAAAATTAATGGGCGATGTTCAAGAATATTTTATTACTAATAAAGTACAAAATTTTTATAGCGTAAGTATAAGCGGTTATCATATTGCTGAAGCTGGTGCCAATCCTATAACACAGCTTGCTTTTACTTTATCAAATGGGTTTACGTATGTAGAATATTATTTGAGCAGAGGAATGAACATTGATGATTTTGCTCCAAACCTTTCCTTCTTTTTTAGCAATGGTATGGATCCTGAGTATTCAGTAATTGGTAGAGTGGCTCGTCGTATATGGGCAAAGGCAATGAAGTACAAATACAAAGCAAACGACCGTAGCCAAAAATTAAAATACCATATACAAACCAGTGGTAGAAGTTTGCACGCACAAGAAATAGATTTTAATGATATTCGTACAACGCTGCAAGCATTGTATGCTATTTATGACAACTGCAATTCGTTACACACAAATGCGTATGACGAAGCTATAACTACACCAACAGAAGAAAGTGTACGCCGTGCAATGGCCATACAGCTAATTATAAATAGAGAATTGGGTACTGCAAAAAATGAAAACCCTAACCAAGGTTCTTTCTTAATAGAAGAAATGACTGAGCTCGTAGAACAAGCCGTGCTAGCAGAGTTTGAAAGAATTACAGAACGTGGAGGTGTACTTGGTGCTATGGAAAGGATGTACCAACGCAATAAAATACAAGAAGAAAGTTTGTATTATGAAACACTAAAACATACTGGCGAATTTCCTATTGTGGGTGTAAATACTTTTTTAAATAAAAATGGTTCACCTACTATTTTACCAGCAGAAGTTATACGCAGCACTACTGAAGAAAAAGAATTGCAAATAACCATGCTCAACGCTTTTAAAGAAAGGCATAACAAAAAAAGTGGAGCAATGCTAAAAAAATTGCAAGAAGTAGCCATTGCTAATGGTAATCTTTTTGAAGAATTAATGGAAACGGTAAAGCATTGTTCGTTAGGAGAAATTACCAATACATTATACAGTGTGGGTGGGCAGTATAGGAGGAATATGTAGACTGCATTTCTTATACATTTTTAATTTAGAGCTGTGAAAATTCACAGCTTTTTTTTATTAAAGGTTTTTTAAATGAAACAGTCAGGCAAAAATGCCTGACTGCGTTAATAATGCACGGGGGGTTAATGTAGTTTTTTTGTACATAACGAATAGCATTTCTAATCATTTTCACATTTCCCAAATTCATAAACTGAGATTTTGTATCAGCTCTTAAAATTGGAAATGCAAATGTATTTGATGATTTTTTGAATAACATATAATAAATTGCTAAATGGCTATAATTTTACAATAGTGAGCATTGTAGATGCTTTGCTGAAAAAATATGTCTGATTTTATAAAAGTTTTTGAAAGAATTATAACCCAAACTAAAGAAAAGTGTTTATGGAAAAATGGTTTTTATGCCTATTTAATTTTTAGCAATTTAAAGTTATAAGCAAAGAGATTTATTTGTTTAGCTTTTTATCACGTTTATAAAAAAACAGTCAGGCAAAAATGCCCGACTGTATTTTGAACAATTTTACTTTCTAAAGAGGTTTTTGTGCGCTTTAAAAAGAAGTATATTCAATCTTCTCCCACGGAGGGTTGAGAATAAAAAACCAGGGTTTTGTGCTGGTTTGTATAATAGACGAAGGACAATATTAGTAGGTTTTTAGGAAATTTTAAAAAAAGAAAAATTGTTTAAAATATATCATTTCAAACGTTTGCAATTATCTTAACGTAAAAAACTAACCTAATAATGTAAAGATTTTATAAAAAATAGCGGTTGGATGCAAGGGTATTGAACGAAAAACTAAAAAGTTAAGATGAATAAAATTATGCAAAGCAATAATTTTGTAAAGAAGAAAAAATTATGGTGTAAGCGTAATAGAACCAGCTACAGAAGGTTTGCCAGCCATGTTGTAAAAAATTGTGCCCACAGTATCTTTCTTAAAAAAGAATGAAGTATTATTAGCAATGCCTTGCTTATTTATAACTACGCTATCCAAAGAGTAGATACCCTTATCGGAGCCAGATTGGTTTATAAATGTAAAAGAAGAACCTCGCACGACACTAATATTGGCTGGAGAAAAAGAGCCATCTTTTATGATAATATAATTTGTTGGCAATAAACCTCCCTGTGGTTCGGCTATTCCTTTGCCATTGTCTTTGTTGCAAGATGTAAAAATTATTGCGAAAACAATAATAAGTAGGTATTTGTATTTCATAAAGTTGATGCTACAATTGGGATACAATATAGTAAAAATATTACAATTCTAAAAAAGCGTATTGTCTGAATTGCAAAAGAAAGTCTTTTAGTAACAATTTACTTATTCCTTAATCACAAAGGCATTAAACATGGCAGCTGCTCCCAACTTGCTAAACCAATAATTTGCTTTTGGTAGTTTTTAAAATAATACAAGTGTAAAGCATCATGCACGCTTTCATCATCAAAGCTTTGATTGGCTCTGTGCAAGCTTTGGAACTCAGGCACAATACCAATATTATCTTGCCCAAGCAACCTATTGCGAATTTCTTTTGGGTCACCAATAGTTACAGGCAGTTTTGCATTGTACAAGCCCAAGTATATTTTCAATGTTTCGGCTAACCTACTCATGGCATTGCCCCACAAAGTGAGTTTGTAACTATTGTCTTTGCCATATTCATTTTTGCTTACGTATAAAGCTATTTTGGTTGTGTTGCCTCCTCTCAATATTTCCCAAGGATGACCACCAGCATTATATTTAGGATGTTTCCTATCCATCCATTGTTTAAATTCTGCTACGGAGTTTTGCTTTATATCCAACAAGCCTTCATGCCTGCCATCTGCAAAAATTTTATAGAGTTCTCTTCCCGATAATGCTTTGTGTGCATCATCTAATTTTAAGTTACTATTCAAATAAGCTATTTTGCAATATTCAAAAAATTTATTAGCCGTTAGGTTTGTTACCTCTCCTAAATCGTAATTACTAAGCTTACCGCTTTCTACCAATTTTATAAATGCTGTTGTTCTTTTTATGCCAAGTTCTTTATCTACCCTCATTAAATCTTTACAATAATGCCTTACAATGCTATGGTGTATAATTCCCTTGCGGTATTTGTAAGGAAAGGTTTTATTTAATGTTGCATATGCTGCTACCCAATTCTTTTTTACGGTTGCTATATGTTCTATGGCAAGATTAAAAATAGCAATCCAATTTTTATTCGTCGCATTTTCATAACTACTTTCTTGATTCAAACTTCCATCCTTTTTTATTTCTATAGAATCACTATTTATACCTTCTGTGATATAATACACATCTTGATAAACACTAATGGCTAAATAGTACCATTTATTTTTACCATTGCTAAATAATAAAGACCAATTGGGGTCACTATGAAATTGATGTTGCACAGTATGCAGTGCTTGTATAAATTGCAAGGAAGTTTTTTGTAGCATTTCTTTAAAATTATAAATAAAAATAAGATAATTGTACATGGTAGAACTACATTAATACCATTATTATTTATAGATATCATTCATGGAACTAAAAATTATTATTAAAAAAGAGTACTGAATTTTAATAAACTGTAATTTTATCAACCTAAAGAATTATTTGACTATGACCCAAATTAATATTGAAACAAAACAAGCAATAAAAAAACTTGGAAAAGATGAGCTAGAAAAATTAGTTATAAAAGCAGCAACCAAAGATAAAAGTTTTTACAATTATCTATTGGTTAATTATGTAGATAAAGAATTTGGAGAGCAAGACCTATATGAAAAAGCAAAAGAAGATATAGATGTACTCTTTAGAAAATCGTATAAAGGTTTTTCAAAAGAATTGCAACTAGCAAATATGCTAGCAGCTTGTCATAAAAGAATAAATGAGTTTAGTAAAATATGTAAAAATAAAGAGCTAGAACTCAAATTAATTATGCATGTGTTAAAAATTCCATTCTCATTAACTAGTAATTTATTTGGCACTTGTTTTACCAATTACAATTATAGAGTTAGTTTATTACTTAAAAAAGCCATCTCCCTTCTGCAAAATAAATTGCACCAAGATTATGCAATTGAATATTCAAAAACAATAAATGCATATTTGGAAACTTTACATAGAACCTGTAATTATTTGGATTGTATAGGAAACTTGCCGCTATCAGTTTAAGTGAAAAAAATATGTGGGCGAGACAATGTGTTTATCGAACTCTGTGATACAAGGTTTGAAGGTTTTGTACACGTTGAAGCCGCTAATTGAAAAAACAATGAGATGACTATTTTTATAAATGGCCATCTCATTATTTAAAGAACTACTTCGCATTTATGAAGCTATAGTGTCCCAAACATCACAGGTATATGGTAAACGTATTTTATTACCTTTTTTGTAAAACTCATTTAATTTATCAGATTTAATATCACGCAAATTACCAATATGAGTTCCACCACAGGCTAACCATTTATAACCTTCGATTTGAGTGATCTGTAAAGGTTTATTTGGGGGGCTGAAATTCTTAAGTAATAAAGCAGATTTCAATGAATTAGTTTTAATCAATAAGCTAGCGCCTTATTAAAAATTACAAGGCTAATATTTTTGTTATTAAAGCTTTACCAATTTCAATCCGATTATCTAAATCAATACCTCCATCATTTTGGGAAATTAATAAAGTTCCATTACGAGTTATTAAACTATTGCGTATCATTTTTTCTAACAAGCTATTTGATAAGTTTTCTTCATTATTATTTTCTACTAAATAACCATAAGATTTATTTGTAATTTTTATGGCATCATCGTTGTCAGTAAAGATTATAGACAATCCTCTGTAATCATCTAAAACTATCCTTTTGTCTGTAAATTTATTTTTAACAACCTGTAAAAAGGGGCAATAATAGGCACCATTAAATTGCTTTTCTTTCATTTTATAGAACTCATATTGATTATTATTCTCACCATACCAATGATAAAATCCTTGATTACAACCAACCCTAAATTCATCATATTTTATAAAATAATAACGCCAATCTTTCATTTGCTCAAGCTCTAATTCATAGCTACTAATAAAATTATTTGAAATGGTTTTTGTATCAATACCTTGATTGTTATTCAGAAAATTTAAAAACAACTTTAATACTTTTTTAGTTTCTTTAAAACTTTCTTTATTATAACCAGGTGCAGTTAGCAAGATGCGCCAAATATTATTTTTTTCAGTGCCAATATTAATTAATTGCTCTCCATACTTTTGAGAATAATCTCCAAAAGTTAACATTGCATTTCCAACAGAATTTAGTTGCAATTCTTGTTCGCTAAATGTTGAAATAAAAGGTTTGCAATAAGATTCAATTGTTTCATTTATATCAAATATTGAAAGACACCCACGCAGTAATACATGGTCTTCTAGTTCATATAAAGAGGTTGTAAGGGATGGTTTAGTACTTAATAATTTTTGTTTTTCGATTTCTTCTTCTATTTGGGTGGTTTTAAAGTCTTTTAGTTTTGTCAAATCATTATTTAATATTATTTCTTCTACTTCTTTTAATAAGGATGGTAACATTTCTTTACGCAATTCATTTTCTGAATTTGCTATCAAATTTCTCACAATTCTAATTCTAGTATTAAAATCTGGTGAGCTATTTAGTAAATGAGTAATTGACGCATAAAACAAAAGCTGGTCTGGAATTGTGAATGCATTCCGTTGTTGTGCATTATCATAATCTAGAACACATCTAAGACAGAGGTCTAATTCACTATTTTGAAACAACCTAACTTTTGTTTTATCAAAATTATTAGAAGTGTAGTAAAAATTGACTACCCAAAATGTACTATTCGTTTTGTATAGATTAGTAAGTGTATCAAGAGTGTCAAAAAGTAATTTTAAATTCTTTTCATCTTTATAAATTGCCTTTACTTCATTGATAGATTCTTCAATATTAAAAAAAGGTAAACCACATTTATATGCAATACAATCTGTGAGGAAGTTAAGTAATTTTATGAAGCAATCATCTGCAAATAATGATAAATCTTTTTGTGTTTTATCTTTTTTTACAAAATTCCAAATAAATTCTGACCACTCTTGGTCAATACTATTATTAAATTTACTTTTTAATGTTTCCGTTTTTATAATTTCTCCAAAATAGGATTTAAAGTATTCGAACTCCGTTAATGCTTTTCCTCTTGAGTTCATTTTTATGTATAAATCATCAGGAAGTCCTAAGTTATCCATATCCAATTTATAAAAAACAAAGGGCATATTTTTATTATCTAGAATTGTCCAAATATTATTGTGGTTTAATTTATTGTATTCTGTTTCGATAGCTGATAGCATCACCAGCATTGATTTAATTGTTGCATCATTATTCCAATTTAAAAAATACCATTCTTGGTCTCTAATAATATCTGCAATATTATTTCCATTGAATTGGGGTAAAAATGACACTAATTTTTCACAAAATAATTGGGCGCTATGCCTAGTTTGGTATTCAAAATTTTTTAGAATGTTTTTAACAATTGGTAGCATATCTTCTCTCGCAGCTACATACCAATGTAAAAGATATAAAGTTGTTAAACGCTGCTGACCATCTAGGGGATTAAATTCATTTAATTCGCTTAAAGTCTGTGCATTTGTACCATAAACAAAATCTAACTCAAGAGGATTGGCATCTGTATCTTTTAGTTTATTAGATAGTGCTTCAAAAAGCTTTGTTAGAAAAGAAGTTCTTATTTTTTCGATTTTATTATCATCTCTTCCTTGTGCATAATCTCTTTGAATAATTGGAATTATAACTTTTTTATCTTTTAATAATTCTATAAAATTAGTTCTCATCTTCTGCTGATTTAGTATCAATATTAATATAATGGCTAAGCGTTTCTTTAATTTTTTTTAAATACATTTCTCTATCTGTTTTAGACCAAAACGATAATTGACTTTGTTCAGTATTATTATAATATTTTAAGAAAAGCCTTTTAGTGCAAATTGGTATGAATATCCCTTGCATATCCATATCAATTATTCCCCTTCTTTTTAATTCGAAAACAGCATTACTAAGCCTTGTATTTTCAACCTGCCCTATAAGCGCTAGGTTTTTAATATTGTGCATATAATCTTCTTTCTCATCATTTTGGTCAGAAAATAACTCAATAATTTTTGTGCTTACACTTATAAACTTTTCAAAAGTTAGATTAGTTTTAATTTGTTCTATCTCCATTAATAATACAGTTGCAATAGCACTTTTTTCAGCATTTCTATCTACCAGCTCTTTTATCAATACCGAATGTTCATTTAGCCAGTCTTCCCATTGCTGTTTGTTTGTTTTACTTATTCCTTCTGCATTTTGTGCATGTACATGTTCTAAGCTGTTTTTTTTGTTTTTATATAACTCAAAAGGAAAGTATTCTGTATCATTATTATTTGACCTTATAGTTTCAACATTAAATAACAAAAGTATATTTACAGCATCCTCATAATTTTTTTTATAATTAATAGTATCAATATCTGAGGATATTGCCGAGCTAATTTCTTTATCTAAAAGCAAATTAAATTCACTTTTTTTTGAGGTAGAACTTATCTCTAAAAGTTTAGCGATTTTTACATTTGCACAAACAAGAAAACCTAACTTATGATAATAATTTTTGTTTCTAAACCAGTTTTTCAAGGTTAAATAGTAACCTTCAATTTCCACCCACTTATCCCAAAGGGTTTTTGAATCGCTTAGATCCTTAAAAAAATGTAAATAAGTGAACAAAGGGTCTAATTCATTATTTTTCTTATTTGTTTTAATGTCAAATAGCAATTCTATTTTTGAACTGTAGCTGTCTATTTTTTTATTACTTATAAAAGCCCAAAACTTTTTATCGTTTAATTCATTTTCTATCTCATCCCATATTTGTACTATTTCTGTTTTCTTTCTTACAGCATCATCATTTGCTAAATTTGAAAAACTTTTGCTATTAAGAAATTTTGCTTTTATTAATTCTGCACTTGTTAGTGGTATTTTCCCTCTATTAAGCCTTGTAAATAACTCTATACTATCTTGACTTTTTTGAACATTGTACCAAATTACTTGCACAGAAAATTCTCCATTATCTTTTGCCCCAAGCAGGGTATCCATAAACTTATTTTTTGTACTTCTATCAAAAGCATTTTTTTCATCGTTAAACCAAGTTTTTATTGTGGTATAAGCTTCGCTCATATAATAAAAGTCTAAGGTTTCATTATTGTATTCATTGCTATTTAAAAATTTATTTGAATCGGGTCTTGTTTGATAATGAATTGTGAATAGCTCTTTATTGTACTCTTCTACTAAAGTTTCTACTTTTAAATGCTCCTTTGTTAAGTAAGTTAATATTCGATGAATAGTTGTTAGTCGCTGCTGACCATCTATTACTTCATAACCAATATAAACTTTATCATCATCTCCCTGCCATTGGTATTCTTTAACTACAATTGGTTGCAAGCAATAAAATGAACCTCTCTTCGTGCCTTTATCTGTTCTATATTCCCAAATATCTTCAAGCAAATCTATAACTTGTGTATTGCTCCACCTATATCCCCTTTGATAATTTGGTATGTAAAAATGATTACCTAATAAACTAATAATTGATTTTGTTTCTATACTATTCTCAGTCATTTTTTTAAATTTTATTTCTCTTTGGTTATGCAAACAATCCCCCCAACTCCACATCATCCCCATCCTCTACCTTTTTCTTTTTAGCTTTCTTATCCCACAACCCTTGCGCCAGTTCTTCCTTATGTATTGTATGGTTCAATTCCAATAATCGTTTTAATACTTCCTTCCTAGCATCGGGACTAATAGTAAAACGTACCCTATCATTCTATGGCAAATAATCTACTTCATAAAAATTGTGTTGTAGGGTGAGTGGGGAATGGTGAGTAGGGAATGTGCTTCTGTAGTTTTTAATTCATCATTCGTAATTTGCTCGCTCCACCCATATGCTGCAAGCACCGCCTCGTCCATCTGCACATGCAATGCCCTTAGTGTAAGAATACCTTGCACAGCATCGTTAAAAGAAATAGTACCTGCTGTTTTTGCCAAATGCTTTTGCAAACCCAATACCTGCTTATCAGTTTCGTTTATGGCTTGTGCAGTAATGCCTGCGCTATGAAATAAATTATACGTTTTGGTAAGCCCAAGCTGCATACCAAGCATAAGCTGCCTGCGGTGCTCGTGGTAGGCTTCGCCAATGGTTTCTAACTGCTGCTCTTGCTCGGGTGTGAGGTTTTGTGGGAAGGGGAAAGTATTATAAACATCATTTATGGTATATCTTAAACGGCTTTCCATAGTAGATGAATATTTCCATGCCCAATACTCATGAAAACTATTTTGCAAAATAGTAAAAGATGCGTATTTCGAAATATCAATAACATTAATTGCTGAGGAAAAGATTATTTCAGTTTCCTTAAAAGTAAATGAAATGAATTTACTAGTAAAAGCTGTAATTAGAACTAAATTATTTTTTTCAATTGTTTTATAAAGCTCTGTTCTTTTATCTTTATAAATCCAATACTTTTGGGGCAGAGGATTTCTTAAAGCATACTGACCCTCAATTTCTTTTCCATCATTACCTTTTGTCCATCTTTGCCTTTCTGGTTTTACTTTAGTTTCAATTATAGCGAAACAATCTATAAACTCTTCGGCCTTTGCTTGAGACCAATCAAAAAAATTTATTACAAATCTTGATGGACTTTGGCTAGGGGAGGAATTAAGGTCATCTCCATTTAGAATAGGAAATAATACTTTTCTATTTTTCGCATTATTTTCAATTAATTTTTCAGCATCATCTATCTCTAAAAAATAACCAGAGCCTAATGGGTCTGAGCCTTGGGAAATAAAGGGTTTATCTAAAATTTTAAATGGTAAAATTTCTTCATGGCTGTCATCAAGTTTACTATTTATTAAAGAAACTGACTTTCCATTTAAGAAATTTTTCGTAAAACGAGCATTAGAGCAAATCGATAAAAGAGAGACCTCTAAATTTGCCTTACCAATCCATTTAATCGAACGAATTGCAAAATTTATTTTTTTATTTTTTGATATTAAATAATCTAACCCTTCCAATTTAGTATCACCTTGAGAAATGGTATTCGTAGTTATCATAGAAATAAAACCTGAAACATTGACAATACTTTGATATCTTCTTAAAAAGTAAACTATTAAATCTGCCCTATCTCCTCCACCCTGATGTATAGTTTTCAAAACGTTTAAATATTTCTTCCCGTACATTCCACCAATAAGGGTTCCTCCCAAATATGGTGGATTTCCAAGAATGCAATCAAATCCACATTCATTTATTACTTCAGGAAATTCTAAAAACCAATGAAAAAAGTTTTTGTTGTATTTGCTAGCCACTGTTTGTGCCATGGCTAATTTGTTGCTTTGCAGTGGGCCTAGGCGGTCTGTATTTATTTGGCGCAAAAAGCTGCGGTATTCGGTATCGGTTATTAATACATCTTTATTGGCTTCAGTTTTTGGTATAAAAAATTGTGCTACCTGTGCATCGGCTAATTGCTGTAGGCGTATGCGGTGGTAGTTTTGCTCATACATAAAATGCGCTTTGGCTTTTTGCGCTACTTCATCGGGGTTGGTTTCGGGCAGGTTTTTAAAGCTGTTGTATTTTTCTAATACCTCAATCATTTCGGTGGCAACTGTGCCTTCAAAATTGAGTTCTACAGCTTTGCTTTTTATTTCTTTTGCATTGCGGTCTCTAAAGCTTTTTGCTATAGCGGCATCATCGCCGGGCAGCGTTTTAAAGGCTTCGGTGGCTATGCCTTTTTGCAATTCATCTTTATGGGCAAGGCCTACAATGGCATCGCCACATTTTATATGGTGGTCTAAAAAATTAAGTGGTTCGCCGGGGTTATAGGCTTCCAGCCATAGGGCTATTTTGCAAAGCTCTATAGCAAGTGGGTTTTTATCTACCCCATAAATACAATGCCGTATTACCGCCTTCATAGCTTTGCGTATGGCAAGTGGGTTGGGTTGTTCTTCGTCTGTTTGTACCCTTGCTAGTTCTAGCGCCAGCCTGCGTGCGGCACTTAGCAGTATGTGGCCGCTGCCGCAGGCTACATCGCATATTTTTAAAGATAAGAGAGCAGCCCCCTCCAAACCTCCCCCGAGAGGGGAGGCTTTTGCAATCTCTGTAGGAGTTAAAAATTGTTTAGGATTTTTTAATCTATCGGCTATTAAATATTCCAACGAGTGTTTTATAAGTGGCTGCACCAATTCTTCGGGTGTGTAGTGGCTACCACTTTTGCCACGCTCGTTGCTGCTATCAAAATTGCAACTGTATAAATCGGTGCCTTCTACTTTTTTTATAGTTAATTGTAGCTCCAACAAGCCTTCATATACGCTGCCAAATTCTTCTACATCTAGCCCGCCATAGTTTACAGGTATTAGTATTTTATTGTCGTTTTCAAAATAGCCCAGCATTTTTATAATACCCAATAATGTGGCATTGCTAAGGCTGCATTGGTGCAAATCGTAGTGGTTGTTTTGTATGGCCTCGTAGCTAAATAAATCGCCTTGCAGGCTCATAATGCCTAGTTTTTCGCCTATTGCTTTTTGCTCAAATAAAGAGAAGGTACTTATCAATCCCTGCCAAAGGTCGTAGTGCCTTTCTGCTTCGGGCGGCAGTAGTTTTTTAGCCAGCTTACGCAGGCGCAGCAGGCTATAATGGTTGTAATAAATTTGGCTAAAGCGTTTTGTTTCGGCAGTTTTACTATCGGCATACACAAGGTTTCTTTCTTCTATTACAAACAAAAAAAGCAGGCGGTAAATAATGCGTAGCTGGTGGCGGTAATATTCATCGGCTTCTATATGGCCTGCTGCCATGGCTTGCCGCAGGGCGGTATTGCGAGGGTGGTTTATAAAACCATTGGCTATATTTTTTATGGCGGTTTTTACAGCATCGCCAAGTTTGTTGCGTATGGTGCTGCCAGCTTCTAATCCCTCTTGGTGGTATTTTTCTATTATGCTATCTGCGCCAGCATCCATTTTACGTGGCATACGGCTGGCGTGTAGCAGGCGGTAGAGTATCACAAAATCTGCATACAAATCTTCCTCCATTATTTTCTCCAAATTAAACTCTACATAACTAAGCCTTGTAATGCGGCTTGCATCTCTCAGTAGTCTTAATTGCCTGCCATTGGTAACAATGCCATACAGGTGTTCGCTGTAGTTTAAATACTCTTGCAACATGGCATGTGGCGATACCCGTAGTTGTTTATTGGCAGGGCGTTTATCCAACGATTCGTAGTAGCCACCAACGTATAATGGAAAATTATCTAAGCTGCTATCTCTATAACCAATGGGAAAAGATTTGCCGTTTAATTCTTCTGCCTGCCTATTAAAACTTAGGTTATAATCTAAATTGGTAAGTAGGGGCGATATCCAAAAATTACGGGTTTCGGTAGTGCCTGTTTCCCCATCTTTTAGGCGGGTAAGTTTGCTTTTAAAAATTGTCCATTGTCCTTTTGCTTCTTGCCATGCAAAACTTATTTCGTCTTTTAATTTGGCATTGGTATAGTCGCTTTTAAAATTACTACCCTGTTGAAAGCTCGCTTGCTCTGCCCGTATTTTGCCCAGCAAATCGGTAGAGAGTATGGAGCCCTGTATATCTATAGATGGAAAATTCATTTTTTACTTGTACTAATTTTTAGACTGTCGTTTTGCATTTTATTTTATTGTGTAATTTACACCGTACTTTTAAAAGCTGTTTTTAATTTTTATTATCATTTTTTTCTGTTAGTAAATTCCAATGCCCATTTTTTTTAGAGCCAATTAGTTCAATAAATACTTGCTTTATAATTATTTAAGTATTTATGGTAAACTTACACCATACTTTACACCATACTTTACACCATACTTTACACCATACTTTACACCATACTTTTAAAAGATATTTTACTCATTTTTTTTGTAACTACATTCCATTGTCCAGTTTTATCGGAGCCAATCCTTTCAATAAATCCTTGTTTTAATCGTTCTAGTATTTACAGTATACTTTATTGTATACTTTATTGTACACTTTAATGTATACTCTTAAAAAATTTTACTTTTATTCATTAGTTAATAAATTCCAATATCCAGTTTTATCGGAGCCAATCCTTTCAATAAATCCTTGTTGTTTCAATTTTGCTACTTGTTTTTCAACCGCCACTTTAGTTAACTCTAATTTTTCTGCCATTTCAACACTTGTAATGTTTTTATTTTCATTAATTAATTGGATAATTTTCTGGGCAGTTTTCTGAGTAGTTTTAGGCGTAGTTTTCTCAGAAGCACTAAATGTACGCAGCAAAATAACAGTAAAAATACCCTCTTTTTGAAAAACTGGTTCAGGTAAATTAGCATCCTTCATCAATTGCTGAATACGACCAATACCCGAGCCAACTTGCTCTACCAAGTGCATACGGGCAAATAGCCCAAAAATGAGCGGATTACGAGAGTGGCTGCGTTTGCCAAATTCAGCTTCGGGTATGGCGCTCACCAATCCGCCCGGGTTGCTTATTTCAACCCTGTTATCAAACACTTCAATGTTGATGACAGCGCCTTTATCGTAATAATCTCTATGAGCAAGGGCATTTATAATAACCTCTTTAAAAATGGTTTGGGGTATTTCCCAAATTTCTTTTCTTGGCCCTGAGCCTTGCCCTTCAATGTCGTAACGTATGTTAAGTTTTCCTCTTAGCCATTGCAAGGCTTGTTGGTATTGATGATAAAGATTACCACCAAAAATTTGGTCATCAATAATATATCTTTTATCAGTACCATTAAATGCAATACAACGTACAATTGCTTTATCAATTAACAACTCTGGCTGTTTGGCAAAAAACAATACAGCTCCGTTTTTAAATACTTGGTCTGCATGATACAATTTTAAACTTCTAAAAATTTGCTCATTAGCTACTGCGGTACTAATATTTGCATCGTTTTTAAAAATGGGTAAAAAGTCATTATCCAACATTGTTGTAGCAGAAAAAAGAGGACAAGGCACTTCATCAAAATAAATTTTTTCAGCCTGTTGAAAAAAGTCCCTCATTTGTTCGGCAGTGGTTAATTTTTGTGTGTTGGGGCCAATACGAACATAAATTGCTCCTGATAAAACGTAAGGCTTATTGGGGCCAGAAGGTACTTCAATGACTCCAATAATTTTGCCATCTACCTCAATAAGTGCAAGCGAACAAGATAAATGAGGCGTTATTTCATTAAGGCTATTTTGTATGGCAGAGCGTTTCGCATTATCAATATTCACACCTTTTATTTCATTGGCATCATTAACGCCAATTAATAAAACACCACCTGCTGCATTTGCAAATGCACAAATTTCTTCGGTAAGTTCTTTTACTTTAGATGGCACCGAAATTTTTAATTCTGCATTGTATCCTTCGCCAGATGCAACCAATAGTTTTATATCATCCGCAGTTATCATAATGTTGCATTAGAATTGTTTCAATCAGCTTTTGCAGCTAACACTTTAACCTCTAAAGATATAAATTTAAAAATTAGTAAAGAGGTTGTGTAAAGCTATTTAACTAAGATACAAATTCAAATTAATCTGCAACATAATGGCAGACTTACTTAATTATCGTCTAATGATTAAATCCCTAAACCAACTTCTCCTCCACCGCTCCTTTCGACACCATAAATCTACTTTTAGTTTTTACTAAAAAACACATGGTACACTCATGCCATCCACATATATACCACATGCCTATCGCATTGCATACCCATTAGCTCTGCATGGTGTACATCATGCATATCACATACCTATCTTATGATGAAAGACAGGACTTTTAATGCCTAATACTGATTTTATCATTCAAATTTCAACTCCATCTAAACCTCTCCCCAATCCCTCCCTAAACTTTTCATACAATAACCTACATAATTCCCTAAATTTTTAATAACTCCCCAATACCTCCACAATCTATTCACAATCACTAAAAAATTGGTTGTAAAGCCCATAGGATAAAATATATTTCATAATCACTTGATTATCAATTATATTTGAATCGTAATCAGAAACAAAAAATACAAAAAGTGGAAAATACAATCATAAAATTACAAAACTGCACCATGTTTTGCGAAACGATACCCAATATTACTCAAAGAGGAAACTGTGTTTTTAGCCACTTATATATTTGCGCTATCAATTTTAAAACATGGCAGCAAAAGTTATAAAACTTAATAAAAAAGTAGAACCAACAGGATGTATTATAGAAAGAATTCCTTTGGCAATTTGTAGAGAAATTTTAAATGCAGATGGTAATAATTTTTCGGATGAAGAGATAATTATTGCAAGAGATTTTTTATACCAAATGGCAGAAATAAATCATTTGTGTTTTACTAGTTATAAACAGGTATTAACAGAAACAAAAATTATAGAAATAGATAAATACATAAACAATGAAACGAAAAGCAATATTATATCTTCGAGTGAGTACGGACGAGCAAGCTGAGAAAGGTTACAGCCTTCGCCACCAAGAAGAAACCGCCACAAAATATTGTGCTGCACAAAATATAGAAGTCGTAGGTACATACATAGACGACCATTCTGCAAAAACATTTGAACGACCTGAGTTTCAAAAATTATTGTTTCTGCTAAAAACGAAAAAACTTTCTACAGATTTATTGCTGTTCACAAAGTGGGACAGATTCTCACGCAATGCAGCCGATGCTTATGGCATGATTTCGCAATTGAATAAATTAGGCATAGAACCGCAAGCCATAGAACAACCACTTGACCTTGCTGTTCCCGAAAATAAAATAATGCTTGCTATTTATTTGGCAGCACCCGAAGTAGAAAATGATAGAAGGGCATTGAATGTTATTGGCGGAATGCGCAGAGCAAAGAAAGAAGGCAGATGGGTTGCAATGGCTCCAGTAGGTTATAAAAATGCAAGGAGTGAAACCAATCGTCCCATCATAATACCTAGTAAAGATGCACCTATGATAAAGTGGGCTTTTGAAGAATTGGTAAAAGGTATTTATGATATTGAAGAACTACGAAAATCATGCAATAACAAAGGGGTAAAATGCAGCAGGGCTAATTTTTGGACACTTGTTAGAAATCCTGTTTACTGTGGCAAAATATTTATACCTGCTTATAAAAAAGAAGAAGCTGTTTTTGTAAAAGGAAGCCACGACCCTATTATAAGTGAAGAATTATTTTACGAAGTACAAGATGTATTAAATGGAAAGCGAAAAAGACACTCCGTAAAAAACACGCAAAAAGATGAATTACCATTAAGAGGATTATTAGAGTGTAGCAAATGCGGAGGCAAACTTACAGGCAGTGCATCCAAGGGAGTTGGCGGTAGATATTTTTATTATCATTGTCAGCCCGGTTGTAAAGAAAGGTTTAGTGCTATAAAAGCAAACAAGATTTTTGAGGAAGAAATGCTTTCGCTTACGCCAACCAAACAAGCCATGTTGTTATTTGAAAAAATTATAAAACAACATCATGTATCTAATGCAAAAGATAACAGCAAAGCAAATAAGGAAATTGAAAACGAAATGGAGAAGAACACTTCTCGAATAAATAATGCCCAACAACTCATGCTAGATGGTGAAATGGAAATGAAAGATTATAAAGAAGTAAAGGAACGATATGAGAAAGTAAATAGGGGTTTACGTGGCAAAAAAAGCGGAGAAGCTATTGCAGAATCAGAATACAAACAATATGTAAATTTTGGAATGTCGTTTCTCCCAAACCTAAGCAGTCATTATGTTTCCGCCGAAACATCGTTAAAACAAAAAATAATTAGTTCGATATTCCCTGAAAATTTAATTTTTGAAGAAAAAAATTATCGAACTAATTCTATCAACCCTGCCATTTCCATAATATGC
>JANNVW010000106.1:0-12374 GCA_031408295.1 Ferruginibacter sp. | reverse complement strand
TTAAAGAGGTAATAACATTACCACAAAAGGTTTTAAAAGATTTAATAATGAAACATTGTTGCTACGAAAAACGACCCAATAGAATTAATATGACAGATTTGTATAAAAATATAAAAAGTTAACTTGACGCCAATGCGCAATTCTGCGGGAGAACTCCCGTATCATCAAGTAGAAGGCTTGATATCCTAACCATTAGAAGAACGAATCATTTTTTAAAATGCAGCTTTAAAAGAAGCGTCCCTGTTGCATCTCACAGGGAGCGCTCTCATTCCTCCTCCTGCATATATTATTTTATAGCTTTGCTTTTATTAAAAACCATTTCTATTCCTTTGTGAATTACCAATACAATTATTAAAAATTTCATTTCTTTATTTTTTAGAACTCTTTGCTAAATGTGTCAGACACCTGGTAGTTTTTTTAAACTTTAAAGATTAAGCTTAAAGTGTCAGACACACAGACACAAAAAAAGCCCAATCGTTTTTGTTTATTACGATTGGGCTTTCTTGCAAGAGTGCATTTGTTATTCACTCTTTCGCAGTTTGCGCAATCGTATGGTACTATCTATATTTTCATCATTACATAAAATAAAATTTGCCTTGGGCGTAAATATTCCTATACTAATCGGTGATAGATAGCGCATGCTGTTTTTATTTTTTTGAATATGTATTTGAATCATTTGTTAAACTGTTTTATTAGCCCCCTAAATCCCCCGAAGGGGGACTTGAGACTCTGTAATTATTTAAATGTCTTTTCTTTTTGCAAAGTTTACTACATTAAAAAACCCCGCTGTTATAGGCGGGGCTTAAGTTATATCGAATTAGTATTTTACTATTCATCAGCATAACATGCCCCGCAATTGTTATAGTCTTCTTTCGGCGAACTAAAGCAATTTGCTGTTTCAATATGTAGTTGTATGCGTAACATGTTGTTGTTTTTAATTTTTGTTTTGCAATGCAAAGATGAATTTATTTTTTTGAAACTACCAAATTTTTTTTTAAATATTTTTTAAAACAAAAAATAAACAGAAAAAATAATACTGTTTTATACTTAGAAATAGGCTAAACAAATATCAAAAGAAATATTTTTTTTGGTTAATCTCTTTTAGAAAAAAACAATCGAAGATAAAAAATTGGCTGCCGAAATAGTTTTCCTCTTTTTGTTAAACTACCTAATCCCTCCGTAAGTTGATTGCCGATAAAGCCAACTTCACTTGCTTTTCTAATAATAAAATTGCAAAATCTTGGCCATTGTGCTATTCTTAAAAGCAATTTACTAAGCTTAAATTCTTTCTGCATTTTTTGGTAAATAATGTTATCATAGGCTTTATTAAAAGCAGCAGAAAAATTATTTTCCTTAAAACAATTGATTATATGCTCAGCTGCTATACGCCCACTTCTCACTGCATTTCCAATGCCCTCTCCTGAAAACGGATCAATCAAAGATGCTGCATCACCTACCAATAAAAAACGATTTCCAGATAACCTTCTCTTTTTGCCTCCCAATGGCAAACCAAAACCTTTTACTGTTTCCAATGGTTGTGCATCTTTAAACCGTTCTACCAACCTTGGGTGGGTGGTTATTAAACGATGCATTAGTTCTTTGATATTAATTTTATTTTTTGCTATTTTATTGCTTAGCATTCCCACACCAACATTTGCCATAGCATCAGGCATTGGAAACAACCATAAATAACCCGGTGCCGTTTCTTTAAAAAAATGCAGCTCTATCATTTTATCATTGTTAAAACCGGTTACATTTTTATAATATTGCCGCAAGCCTGCGCTGTAATTATTTTTGTCCACTTCATGTAGCCCAAAAGTTTTTGCTACAATAGAATGTGCTCCATCTGCACCTATCAATAATTTTGTTGTAAACAAATTATTGCCTGCTACAAAAGAAATATTCTCTTCATTTTTCTTTATTTCTTCTACGCAAGTATTTTCAAAACAAAAAATATTGGTACACGATTTTGCTTGTTGAAATAAAAAATTATCAAAATCAAATCTTTTCATAACATAACCACAGCTTTTTACTTTGTTGTGGTATAGCGGCATTGCAAACGAGGCTTTGGTAGAAAATATTTTTATGCCATACGAAGCTATTTTTTGAGGAATGCTTTCAAAACCATTTGCAACATTTTCTCCCATAAGTTTTAGCTGGTTTATAACATCAATATTTAAAGCATCTCCACATATTTTATCTCGTGGAAAACGAGCTTTATCTATTAACGCAACTTTTAATCCTTTACCAGCTAAAGATATTGCACAAGCACTACCAGCAGGCCCTCCGCCAATTATTACCACATCAAAATTGTTGTTTTCCACACTTAAAAATTATGTTTATTAGAAATAAAAATTTAAGATAAAAGATTCTGTACACTACTTCGATTAATTTGTATAACGAGTTTACATGAGAGCAACATCGCCTATATTAATCCTCATCTTTTTCAATTTTATTTACTTTTACAAATGCGGCTCTCTTTGGTGCGGGAAAAGGTACGTGTTCTCCTTTTACAGCAACCCATATTATTTCATTCATTTCTAAGTCAGGCACAGCATCTACATCAGCAAAATTAAATTCTTCGGAGCGGCGTTGCCATTTATTTTCTACGATATTTTTATCGTCTAAATTTATTGTTGCCTCTATAGTTTTAAAAGTAGAAGGAGAAGCTGTGTTAGCAAAACACCGCCACAAGGGCATTGCTGCTGCATCATATTGTGTCATTGGCGGCATGCCCAATATTAATTCTATTGTTCGCAACATAGATGAAGTTGAGTACATGGTATGGTCTACAAAATTTCGTTTTACAAATCCTCCTGCAAGGTAGGCTGTGCTTCTGTGTGCGTCCACATGGTCGGCGCCATTTTGTGCATCGTCTTCTAAAATAAAAATTGCTGTTTCATTCCATATTTTCGATTTTGCTAAATGCTCCACAAACATTCCAACCGCTAAATCATTATCTGCAACATAAGCATTTGGTGTTGGTCTTCCCTTTCGTAAGCCTTCGGTATGGTCGTTACCAAAGCGCACCGTACTTAGCTGTGGCACTGCATTTACTGCAAGCAACGAATCAAAATCTTTTTTCCATTGCGCAAATCTTACGGTGTCTTTTACATTCATATTGTATCCTTCAAAATAATTGCACATATTATTTTTAAGTGACGGAATATTTGCTTTACCATTATCTGCAAACTCGCCATAGGTTCTATAACTTACATTATTTCGTTTGCAATGGTCCCAAATAAAACCAGCTTTATTATTTGCAATTCCTCGGTTTCCTTCCGCATCATATTTACCACCACGTCCGCCATAATTTGTAGGCCAAGTTTTTTCTAAATAATCTGTAGCATAAGCACCCATGCTCCAATTATGCCCGTCGGCACTCACTTCTGCGTCCACATAAAAATTATCTAGCAATACAAATTCATTTACTAATTTATGTTGGTTGGGTGTAATTTTTTCCCCAAACAAACACAAATCGGCATCGCCATTGCCTTTTTTCACATCGCCAAGCACTTGGTCATAGGTTCTATTCTCTTTAATTACATAAAACACATATTTTATAGGAGATTTATCGTCAACTTTTTTAGGAATAGGATTTCCAACCAAGCCATCTGCATCTGCTTCTTTTGTTTTTGTGTAAGGCGTATTTGCATACACGGCTTTAGAAAAAATGCTCAATTGTTTTTCATTAGGTGTAGGAATAATACTCATCGTTCCTTTAAATAAGCCACCAATATATTGTACTCCTATTGGTTTTGAAGTATCGCCTTGTTGGTAAATAACGGCTTCTCTTTTACGAAACGGGCTAGGTCCATAAGGATTGGCTTGCGATGAAAAACCTTTTCCATTTGCCACAAATATTTTTTTATCAATCACTTTTACATTTGTAGGATACCAACCCACAGGTATAAATCCTTTTGATAAACTTTTGCCTGCAACAGTTACATCAAAAACGGCTAAGCAATTATTATCTGCATTGGCTATGTACAATATTTTTTCATCTCTGCTTAGTGCCAAACCATTGGTACCACTGCCACTTGGTGCATTAGGGTATAAAGCAGCATTTAATGTTTCAATTAGCTTTTGTGTGTTCAAATCAATAATAGAAACACTATTATCATTTGCATTTGCAACAAATAAATACGTCCCATTTTTGTTTAGAATAATTTCATTTGGGTTATCACCCACAGCAATTGTATTTGAAATTGCTTTTAATTTTGTATCAAACAATATTATTTTATCGCAACCCCAGCAGCTTATGTACAATGTATTTTTATCAGGCGATAGCAGACAAGTGTAAGCTTCACCAACTAATTTTGTTTGAGAAATAATTTCTTTTGTTAGTAAACTTAATACATAGAGCGTATTGTTTTCTTTGGTAACAACATACAGCAATTCTTGTGCATCGTCCACTTCTATTCCTGTTGGCGAGAGTAATTCTTTTTTACCTGTGCTTATTTTAAACGTGTCTGTTATTACTAATTTATTATTCACAATATTATATTGCAAAATTAAATTATCATTTCCACCACTTGCATACAATCGTTTTTCGTCTGCCGAAAATTTTAAACCATACCAAGATTTTGCAATTTTTACATTATCCAATTCTATTTCTTTTTTTGCATCAAACAATTGTATGTTTTGTGTACTTTGTCCATTGTTTGTTACGGCCATATACCTACCTGTTTTACTCACCGCAATGTTTAGTGGCAAATCCCCTAGTGGCAAGCTCTTGCCCACAGGTGTGAGGCTCCAACCATTTGGGAGCATAATGCGTTGTTTCTCTAATTGCTCAAGTGATTGACCATAAGAATGTACAGCAAATAAAACTAGTAGAAACAGAAAAGTTGATTTCATTACAGCATATTTTAAACTGTAATTTACGATGAAGCATTGACTAATTAATTTCTAAAACATTAATTTAATGCTTCCATAATTTTGGCTTGTACCTCTGCTGCTCTATTTATAATCATCAAATGTGTACCACCTTTTATTTGCATATCAGCTTTTACAAAACGAATGGGTAAAATTCTATCCGCAGTACCATGTATATGTGTGAGATTTCTATGTGTGGTTTCATTTTTTAAATGCACAATTTTATCAATAGCCCAGTCTAAAAACACTTCATCGCTAGCGCCCATCATAGACGAAATTATTTTTTTATCTTCTGACGTTCTTACGCTAAAAAATTTATTTGTAATCTTGTTAGCTTTCACCAAAAATTTTGCACGTATAAGTTTATGCAATTTTATTTTGCCTGCAAGCCTATAATAAAATGGAATTTCTTGCTTATTTTTTGAAGAAGATACAAGAATTATTTTTTCTGTATCAATATACTTGGCTACTTCCACGGCCATCATTCCTCCAAAGGAAAGCCCGAGCAAAATAGGGTTAGGCGTAATAATTTGTTGGGTAAGTCTTAGTGCATATTCCTCAATCGTTTCTTTATGCAGGGGTGTTATCCATTTAATATGAATGGCATTATAATTTTCAAAATTTATTTTGTAGAAAACCCTTTCGTCTGCACCTAAGCCAGTAAAAATATAAATTGTTTTCATGAGTTAACATTTAATCATATCAAAATAATCACTTAAGCTATAAAATTCATTAAACAAAGCTCTTCTATTGTCGTGAATTTATTTAAAATTCCTTTATTAGGTTCAAAAAGGTTATTTCATTGCTATTATTTGCAATTTATACGCTTTAAAAATCATTTCGGTAAAATCTAATATCAATATTTTATCTTCGCAAAAATTTTAACCATGTTACCTAAGTACAAACGTATACTTTTAAAACTTTCTGGCGAATCATTAATGGGAAATAAAAACTTTGGATTGGATTCCGCAGTAATAGCCCAATATGCACAAGAAATTAAACAAATAACTGATATGGGCGTGCAAGTGGCTATAGTTATTGGCGGCGGTAATATATACCGAGGCATGAACGAGGCTGAAACTGGTATAGAAAGAGCGCAAGGAGATTACATGGGAATGCTAGCAACTGTAATTAATGGTATGGCTTTGCAAAGTGGGCTGGAAAAAGCTGGTGTTACCACAAGATTGCAAAGCGCCATAAAAATGGAACAAATTGCAGAACCTTATATACGTAGGCGTGCAATGCGACATTTAGAAAAAGGTAGGGTGGTAATTTTTGGAGCAGGTACTGGCAACCCTTACTTTACAACTGATACTGCAGGTTCTTTAAGGGCAGTGGAAATAAAGGCCGATATTATTTTAAAAGGCACACGTGTAGATGGAATTTATTCTGCAGACCCTGAAAAAGACCCTACTGCAACCAAATTTGGTAAAATATCTTTTGCTGATTGTATTTCAAAAAATTTAAAAGTTATGGATATGACGGCTTTTACACTTTGCATGGAAAACAATTTACCAATAGTAGTTTTTGATATGAACAAACCGGGTAATTTAATGAGTGTCGTTATTGGAGATAAAACAGGTACGTTAGTTAGTTAATAAATATTTTAGAAATAAAAAGAAGGCGCAAGATTTATTTCTTGCGCCTTTCTTTTGCAAAAAAATGAAATTCTATAAATCCCAACGCAATCCAAATTTTACACCAACTGTATGAAATTTTTCTTTTAAAGTAATATCAGGTTTAGTAAAAGAAGATAAACTGTACCTAAAATATGGCTCTGCCATTATATGTAATTTATCATTTAGCTTATAGTAAACCGATAAAGATCCCAAAAGGGAAATACCTGCATTTGTTTTGTATTGATAAATTGATGCTGTTTTGCCCGATGTAATATCTACTGCTTTGCCTTCTTTATCTAAAACACTTCCCGATTGCTTGCTAAAAATATTTATCAAAACCCCAGTACTAATATTTGTATGCAACCTTCCATTACCAAGTTCGTAACCCATCATTAATGGAACGTCCATGCTTCGATAAATATTTTTACTGCGCTCATACTGCAATGTCTTTTTTGTATAGCTACTGGTAGTATCACCAATATTATTTACAACATACACTTGCTCTAGTACAAAGCCTTTTTTAGCAGTTAAATTTTCATTTATTTGGCTGTAGTTTAATCCAGTACGCAAACTTACTCCGTTATTAAAAACTTTAGTATAACGCAAACCTGCACTGTACGCATAATTTATACCTGTACTAGCTTTCCGGGTTTGCAAATATTCAGAATTAGCAGTGTCAGAATAATTTTTGTAAATAAAATCTGGTCCACCGTATATTTCTACGTATTGCTTATTTCCAGCTACATTCTTTTCTGCTTCTGGGCAGGGTATAAAAGGAATTTTAGGCAAGTTTGGTAGAATCAATTTTTGAGAGAAATCTTTATTAGATGCTAAGCGTTCTACATTAAATAAATACGAAGTCGACAGGAAATTCTGTTCGCTTTCGTTTAAACTAGTTTTAGTAATTTCGTCTTTAGCTACTTTTTCACTCGGAGAAATCTTTACTGAAAATTTATTTTTGACATTTCTATTTTTCCCATTATTATAAAGCAATTCTGAACTATTATTTGAAATCGTATTTTCGGCTATTTTCTCATTTTCTTTTTTATCATTTATTGCTTTCAGATTATTATTCTCTTTTTTTAACTCCGTATCAGCGTTTGTAGGATTAGCTTTCACTTCATCGCCCTGTGTCTGAGTATTTATTTTACTCAATTGAGATTCAACCAGCGCTTTGTTTTTAACAGTTGTAGAAACATTTTCCTCAGGCAATACATTTTTGCTGGTAAATAAATAAATTAGCGAACCTGAAACGATTAGTATAAATAATGCCGCTGCTATTTTAGTTGTTTTACTAAAAAGTAGAGCTACTGGTTTTTTATCATCTTTTTTAGACACAATATTATCCCATATATGTGGAGGCACATTTGGCTTATAATTGCCAAATTGCTTATTTACATGTTCATCAAATAATTTATTTTTCATCTTCTTTATTTTTCCCTGTCAGAATTTGCAGTATTTTTTAATTTATACAGCAACTTTTTGTATTTGTATTATTTCTTTTTGCAGTAAATTTCTTGCTTTTACTAACTGGCTTCTACTCGTACTTGGTTGTATGCCAAGCATAGTTGCTATTTCATCGTGCTGGTATCCTTCTATAACATACATATTAAAAACGATACGATAGCCATCTGGCAATTTGTTTATAAGTAGTAGCAAATCTTTCTCTGTAAGATGATTAAATGCATGGGCATCAGTTACAATAGAGGTAGGAACTTCTGTAATTTCTTCTACCGAAAGCTCTTTACTATATCTATTTACAGTATATTTTTTGAGTGCTGTATTCACCACAATTCTTCTAAGCCAACCCTCAAAAGACCCTTCGCCTTTAAATTGGGCAATTTTATTAAAAACTTTTATAAATGAATCTTGCAAAATATCTTCCGCATCTTCTATATTACGTGCATAACGATGTGCCACCCCCAAAAGGGAGCTTCCATAACGGTTAAAGAGGCTTTTTTGACAGTAAGCATCTTCCCTCAAGCAGCCTTTTATTAACTCAGCATCGGTCAATATAGTTAGATTATATGACTTCAAATTTACAAATAAGATGCTCTAAAGCTGAAAAATGTTGCCTCTTTTAAAATTATATCTAATATTGGTTTGATTTAAAATGTTATAAAATCAGTTTTGCTTCTTAATTTTAGTGTTATGGATTACGATAAAAAGATTAAAGCCCTATTATCTGAGAATGAATTTCTACAAGAGCAGCTAGAAGACCTTAACAATGTAGTAAGAAAAAAGGATGAGGAAATATTACTTTTGGGTAGTGAAGTAGAAAGTGAGGCCTCACTTAGAAGTAGAATAGAAGGAAACTTATTAGAAATACAACAACTGAAATACAATAGGGAAAAAGATGCAGAAAGGTATACCGCTATTGAAAGCATGAATGAAGGGTTAGAAATAAATCTCTTAAAAGAAATAAAAGGGAGGCAAAAGGAACAAAAAGAAATAGAACAACTCAAATCTACAAATGCAAATATAGATATACTCACCGATGAATTAAACGAAGCTGCGGCTTTGTACAAAAAACTGCAATCTTTAAAGAAAGAATTAGCCGAGGCAAAAAGTATTGCAGAAATTAAAACCCTTGAAAATAAACATTTGCAGGAAAAATTAGAAGAAATGACTGCCACGTTGAAAGCTTTGGGCACAAATAACAAATAATTTGATATATTTAAAGTAATTTTTATTTTACATATCTAAAACTATTATTATGAATTTAATTGAAAGAGTTAAAAACATTTTGGTAACTCCCAAAACAGAATGGGAAGTAATTAATGGTGAAGCTGCTACACCTATGTCGTTGCTTACGAGTTATGTTGTTCCGATGGCACTTATTGGTGCAGTTGCAGGGTTTATTGGCTATGGATTTGTGGGCTTAAATATTTTAGGTATAAAAATCGGAGGTATAAGTTGGGGCTTAGCTTTCGCTGCAAAAGCATTTTTAAGCGCTATCACCAGTTATTTTATATGCACTTATGTTATAGATGCATTAGCGCCAAGTTTTGCCTCAGAAAAAGATATCAATAAATCGGCACAACTGGTAGCATACTCATTTACGGCAGGATGGGTTGCTTCTATTTTTAGTATAATTCCATCTTTGGGAATATTAAGTATACTAGGTTTGTATTCTGTATACCTTTTTTATACTGGTCTTACACCTATGAAAAAAACATTAGAGGATAAAAAAATCGTTTACATGATTGTTAGTGCTCTTGTAATAATTGTATGCTCAATAGTTGTAAATATGATAATGGATAAAGTTATATATGCTATCTTAGGTAACCCATTTGCAGCAGGCTTCGAAAATATTTTTAAAAGATAATAACATCAAAAGACAATTAAAAAAAGCACCTTTGTAGAGGTGCTTTTTTTAATTATAATAAACCTTGATAAATGAACACAATAGCAGGCATAAGAAAAGATTACATTCTACATTCCTTATCTGAAAATGATGTTGAAAGCAATCCGCTGAATCAATTTACAAAATGGTGGTTAGAGGCTATAGACAGCAAAATAGATGAAGTAAATGCCATGACCCTAGCAACGGCCACAACAGACGGAAAACCCTCAGCAAGAATAGTATTGCTAAAGGGTATTGAAAAAGGCGGTTTTGAATTTTATACAAATTATGAAAGCCAAAAGGGGCAAGAAATGGCTAAAAATGAAAACGTGGCATTAGTTATTTTTTGGAAAGAGTTAGAACGTCAAATAAGAATTGAAGGTACGGTTGCAAAATTATCAGGTATAGACAGCGATAATTATTTTTTGAGTAGACCGAAAGAAAGCCAACTTGGTGCATGGTCATCGCCACAAAGTAGTATTATTAAAAGCAGAGATATTTTGGAAGAAAATTTACAACAAACAATAAAAAAATTTGAACAAATAGCTATTACAAGACCCCCATTTTGGGGTGGTTATATGGTTACTCCTAATTTAATTGAATTTTGGCAAGGCAGAGCCAGTAGATTACATGATAGAATAGAATATAAACTTGAAAATAGCAACTGGGTAATTAATAGACTAGCTCCTTAAAAATGTTTAAAACAAAGGGCTGATTGTACAATCAGCCCTTTTATTATTTTGCTTTTTTTGTAGCTACTTTTTTTTCTACTTTTTCAGCAACTACTTTTTCAACTGCCGCAGCAGATTTTGTAACTGCAACTTTTTGTGCAACTTTAGCTGGTCTTATTTTTCCAAAAGACCCTGCCTTAGTTTTTCCTTTTTTGGTTTTGATATCTCCACGTCCCATATATGTATATTTAATTTGTATAAAGTTATAAAAAAAGCAAGACACTATTGCATCTTGCTTTTAATAAATTTTGAAAATCATTAGATTTTAGCAGATAAATCTTTACCAGCCTTAAATTTAGCAACTTTCTTTGCTTTGATTTTAATAACAGCTCCTGTTTGAGGATTACGACCATTACGAGCAGCTCTTTTAGATACTGAAAAAGTACCAAACCCTACTAATGTAACTTTGTCACCTTTCTTTAAAGTTTTTGTAACTGCATCTACAAATGCATCTACAGTTGCATTAGCTTGTGTTTTTGTAATTCCTGCATCATCTGCAATCTTTGCGATTAATTGTGCTTTGTTCATAATTAGTTTTTTGAATAATTTATAGTAGAACAAATATAGAAGGTTTTTAATTCCAACAAAAGTTTTTTAATAATTTTTTTAGTTAAAATATAGCTACAACTCCCTGCTCATATGTATTACAGCCATATATAATGTTGATAAAAAAAATTAAATAAAAAGGCAATATTTAGCAAAGTCAATACAGTAAAGGCTTTCAGCTTTTTTGTACGGATAAAACTACTGTTAGAAAGGATTTGCGGGTACCCTATTTGTTAGAAATAAAGTTAAAAATGGTTTTGCACAATTAGTCCACAATCTGCATTACTGAGCGAAAAGCAATGAATTTATCGCCCCATTTGGCTAAAGAGCGGTTTCGCATTTCGGCAGCAAATTTTTCTATATATAAATTATAGAGTGCTTTGCTTTCTGCAAAATATTGAATGGCGTATGTTGGTCCTTCTAGTTCATCAACTTCTAGTAAGCGTAATATTTTAAAATCGGAGAAACATGCTGTTTTCATAACATCAATTATATGTTCTTCCTTTAGCCATTGTAGCCATTCGTTGTGTATGCTGTTGTGTACTTTTATGGTAATGTTATAGAGTATCATTTTATAATTTTATATCCAAAAAAATCGGACAATGGTCACTATGTTTTACATCAGGTAAAATATGTGCAGCTTTCAATTGCTTTTCTAATGGAGTAGTCACCGTAATATAATCTATACGCCAGCCTTTATTGTTTAACCTAACACTTGGAAAACGCTGACTCCACCAACTGTAATGATGTGGGTCTTTATTAAATGCTCTAAAAGTATCTATCCATCCGCTTTTTAGAAACTCATCCATCCATGCACGCTCTTCTGGTAAAAATCCAGATGATTTTTTATTTCCCTTTGGGTCGTGAATATCAATTTCATTGTGTGCAATATTATAATCCCCACAAAGAATAATTTTCGGATTGGTTTTTCTCAAATCATCTAAATATTGTTGCATTTCTGCCAACCATACATATTTATAGGCTTGTCTTTCATCGCCACTTGTACCGCTTGGGAAATATGCATTTATCAATCGCACATCTCCAAATTGCAATTGAATCACACGTCCTTCAAAATCACTCATTTCATGCCCTGTGCCAATTATTACATTATCAGGTTTTATTTTTGTAAAAATAGCTACGCTGCTGTATCCTTTTTTTTGTGCGCTAAACCAGTGGTGGTGAAACCCTAAGTCTTCCAACTCTTTCACATCAATATCTGTAAACGCTGCTTTTGTTTCTTGAATGCAAATAACG
>JANNVW010000105.1:0-1554 GCA_031408295.1 Ferruginibacter sp. | reverse complement strand
TACGGCATCTAGCGCTACATAATCGTTAAAAGTTACTATGGCTGTGGGTTTGCGCCTGCCGCTTAGTAATTTTTGTGTAGCTTCTGTTACACCTTCTTTTGTAAGGTCGCAGTTTACTACCATGGCAGGGTCGTACTTTAATCTACTTTTTAGCATGGCTTGTATGTAGCCATCCAAGCGCTCTTTTGTAGCAGGTAGTTTTTCAGGGCCATTTATCATTCCTACAATTCTATGTCCTTTTTTAAACAAAAAATTAATGGCTTGTATGGTGCCACTAATCATATTGCATGCTACAAAATGTATGTTGGGTATTTTAGGGATACGGTCAAAAAATACAATGGGAATATTATATCTTTTTAACGCTTCAAAATGCTCATAGTTGTTACTGTTTTTAGAAATTGAAATAAGCAAACCATCTACACGGTGCTTTTTCATGGTTTCTATAAGCTGCTTTTCTTTTTCAATACTATCGTGGCTCTGCCCAAGTAATACGGAGTAATTTTCTTTTGTGGCGGCATCTTCTATACCACTTATGGCAGAGGAAAAAAATGCTTCGCTTAGCTCTGGTAAAATAACACCAATGGTAAATGTTTTTCCTTTCTGAAAAAAAATAGCCGTTTGGTTGGGTTCGTAATTTAATTTTTTTGCTAGCTCTTGTACCCGCATTTTGGTAAACAAGCCAATGCTTGGGTGGTCGTGCAATGCACGAGATACGGTAGATATAGAAATGTTTAGCTGCTTGGCAATTTCTTTTATAGTAGGTACTTTATTTTCCATGTTAAATAATTGTTAGCAATATAATAATTTAATGCAAACGTTTGACTTTATTATTTTACACGGTAGAAAAATTAAGTAGTTTTTCTTCGTATTGCCATATGGAAAACTATACATAATTTCCATAAAATGTTGCAACCATCAAATATAAATATTCCACAAAGACTACTATCGCTAGATGTAATGCGTGGGCTTATTATGATTTTGTTGGCGGGTGAAAGTTGTTTGGTTTATGAATCGCTTCATCAATTGGTCTTACCTAATTTTTTGAATAGCATTGTGGAGCAATTTTTTCACCACCCATGGCATGGGTTTCGTTTTTGGGATTTGGTACAGCCTGCTTTTATGCTGATGGCTGGTTCCGCTATGTACATTGCGTATCATTTTAAAAAAGAAAAAGGCATTTCTTGGCAGCAAAATTTTAAACATATTTTTATTCGCTGTTTAAAATTATTTATATGCGGCACGGCTCTGCATTGTGTATATGCGGGCAAGCTTGTGTGGGAGCTTTGGAATGTACTTACACAATTATCCATCACAACATTAATTGCGTATTTGATTATTGGTAAGTCTAATGTTTTTCAAATTGGTTTTTCTATAGCATCATTATTGCTTACAGAAATTTTGTACAGAACGGTTTTAATGCCTGGTTTTACAGAACCATTTGTTACAGGAAAAAACTTTGGCAATTGGATGGATATGGTTTTGATGGGTAAAGTAAACAACGATGGTTGGGTAGCTATTAATATTATTCCAACTGCGGCACATACTATTTGGGGC
>JANNVW010000104.1:0-17318 GCA_031408295.1 Ferruginibacter sp. | reverse complement strand
GTTTTAAATTGCTAAGCAATGCTTGATTGGTAAGCGCATTAAAATAGTATTCATCACTATGACATGTCTTTATGGCTTCATAAATAATTTCGCTATCACTGGTTTTTGACAAGTAACTATTTGCTCCAATCTCCATTAGTTTTGTAATCATACTATGATCATCCATCATGGTAAGCATAATAATTTTAGCCTCAGGACATACTTTTTTAACTTCAGGCAATGCCTCTATACCATCCATTACTGGCATTTGAATGTCTAGCAGAATTACATCCGCCTTTATAGTCTTTAATAAATTAATAAGATGCATGCCATTATCTGCCTCAGCAATAATTTCAATATCTTTTTTTTGGCTTAAAGCTGCTTTTACACCCGCTCTATACAATACATGGTCATCTGCAATAATGACTTTTATGGGTTCCGTTAGTTCTTGTGTCATAATTAATAACCGTAAATGTAAACTTTTTTTATAAGTAAATTTACGATGTTGAAAAAACTTATGCTTTTTTAGCATAATATTCTATCTCAAGAGTAAGAATGACCCTTTTTTAGCAATTGTTTCTCCTAAATCACAAACAGCCTCTAGTACAAATACGTACGCCTCACCAGCTTGATCTAGTCCTTTATATTTTCCATCCCAACCAAATTGCTTCTCATTTGGCTTAATATTTTTAGAATCAAAGAGCATTTGCCCAAACCTGTTAAACACAGAAAACCTGTTAATAATTCTAATTCCCCTTGTCATAGGATAATATATATCGTTTTTACCATCTCTATTAGGAGAAAAAGCTGTTGGCATAAATAGGTTTGCATATGCACATTCTACATAAATTGTAATATCATCCTTGGCTACACAACCACTATCACTTTTTACATTTACTGTGTATGTTTTTGATTCTAAGGCTACTCCGCTAGGAGCAGTACAATTTGAGCAACTAAGTGTGGGCGCAGGTGTCCAACCATACGATACTATATTGCTACTATACGTTGGCGAAATAGTAAAAGCAGTGTTATATGGGTACACTTTATCTGGTCCTGCATTTACAACAGGTAAAGATTTTACAACTACATCAACCCTAGTATTGCTGCTAAAACAGCCTACAGAATCTGTAAGGGTGGCTGTGTACGAAGTAGAATTAGGTGGAGAAACTATTGGATTGTATGAAGTTGAATCAGATATATTTGTAGATGGCGACCATATTATTCTTTTATTTGGTGGATTTGCCCCAATACGAACGGTATCTAAAGCACAAACATAAACAGGACTAATCGTAGCTGTTGCCGTAAAAGGGGTAAAGACGGTAAATAAAGCACTGTCTACAATTTTACAATTGAAACTGTTATTTGCAGTAGCATAAAACAATGTAGTAACACTTGGATTTGCAATAACCGTATCGCAAGTAGCACAAGAAAGAGCACCAACTGGCATCCAAGAAAGAGTGTCGCTATGAAAAGCAATAATAGTGTCTGTTTGACCAAAACATAACGTATCATTTCTAGGAAATATTCTTAAAAAAGGTATGGGCTTTACATTTACTTGCTTTTGTAAGCTATCTATACAACCATTTTTATCTCTGGCAATTAATTTAATAAAATATACCCCTGGCCCAGAGTAAGCATAAGGTTTTGGTTGAAAAATGGTATCATTTTTAGATGTAATTCCATAATTCCACGACCATAATACTACACTATCAGCAGGTACAAATGCGCTTGAAGTGTTTATAATATTAAACAGACTCTTTGTACATATACTGGCATCCGAAGTAAAACTTAAATTTGGCCCTCTTACTAGCATATTGTGATTAAGTTTTATAGTATCTACACAGTATTGCACACCGTTATTTATTACAACATAATTATTTGAAAAATTACCCAAGATAGAAGCTGCAACAGTATAAGGTTTAATTGAGTTAGAAACCAAAGGTAATCCAACTACAAACCAATTATAAATTGCCGCATTATTAGCATAATTATTTTGAATACTAAAGGTTGTACTTCTATTTCTACAAATAGAAGTATCTGGGTTTATAAGTGAAGGTGTGGCAGTGTAGACTGTAGCAGAAAATACATCTATACAACCAGTAACATTATCCGTAACTGTTAAGCTAGTAACAAAACTACCTGTAGAAGGATATGTGTGCGTTACATTTGTAGAAGATGCTGTAGGAGTGCCATCTCCAAAATTCCATAACACTGTAGATTGATTTCCTTGTGAGGTATTAATAAAAGCAAATGTACTTTTCGAAGCACAATTATTACTGTAAGTATAGCTCGCAATAACTCCTGTAATTGTTATTTGAAAGCTGATGGCTGTGCCCGCACATCCATTAAAATATGGAGTTACTATTACTGTCTTAACACCTAAGGTAGCATACTTATGCTGTGTAACAGTATCTGTAACAGTCTCTATAACTCCATCTCCATAACTCCAAGTATAACTGTTGGCGCTTGTTGCTTTGGCAATAAAGATTGGTGTTTCGGAACCACAGTAAATTGCCTTATCAGAAAATGCAACATGATTGGTAGGGGGTATACCGAAAGATATAGCTTGAAAATTGAATGTATTTGTACAACCTTCATTTGTAGTAATATTTAAGCTTGGGCTATAAGTACCAGTTGCTGTGTAACTATTTGTATTTGTACCGTTAGCGGTGTTAGATGGTAAGCTTCCATCTCCAAAATTCCATTCGTAATTGGTAACAACATCTCCAAGAGGTAGCGTTACAACACTAGCTAAACTAACTAGCGCAGGTATGCAGCCATTAATTGGGGAAATTGTACCAGCTATAGGCGCTTTTTGTACGGTGATTGTGTAAGGACAATTTACAAAGCAACCAGCCATATCTGTAGCTTTTACTGTAGCATTAAATACAGCAAAACTAGAATAACTGTGACTTATAGTAGGATTTGTGGTTGTGATTAAAGCACTCCCATCCCCAAAATCCCATTCATAAGAAGCTATATTGCCAGTTGTTGTTGTTGTAAAATCAATGTTTCCTGGGGCGCAGATGTAGTTGCGTGTTGCAGTTAAAGAACCTGTTATACTTGCATTTACTGCTATTGTTTGTTCTGTCTCTATTACTTGTGCATCAAAAACAGCAACTAACTTTACAGTATAAGTTCCTGCAGTTGCAAAAACAATTATTGGGTTTGCATCACTACTAAACTGACCGTTCCCAAAACTCCAATTAAAACCTATGGGATTACCAGTACAAGTTTGTGTAAAACTTATTGTAGCAGGGTTACAAAATATACCATTACTGGGTTGAAATGTAAAAGATGCACTTTGCCCCACTACAAAAAGAGGGAATACTGTAATGTAGAATAAAAAAGTAATTCTGCGCATTGCTAGATTTGAAGGTTCTTGAATATGAAGTTGTATATCCAAAGACCGTGCTACATTTTTTATCCGACGCCCTAACTTTTATACTCAAAACCGTGTATCTTTTACAATGTGCATTTTTTTAACCCTTAAATAAATTATAAATTATTGACTATTAAACATTTAATTATTTGCTAATAGATTTAAAGTGCATGATTTTTATGCCTATATGCATTTTTAAAAGCAAAAAACGGGTACAAAAAAACTGCCCTGTTTTACTAGGGCAGCTCTTGACAAAATAATTTTTAAGTTATTCTCCAGCCACTTCAAATTCAACTTCAGTTTCAGTTCCATTACCAAAATCAATAGTTGCTTTGTAAGTACCAAGTTCTTTAATATCGTCAGTAATTGAAATACGACGACGATCTATTTCATAGCCTTTTTGCTCTTTAATAGCACGAGCTATTTGAACAGTAGTTACGCTACCAAATATTTTACCACTCGTACCAGTTTTAGCACCAATTTTTAATGGACTAGCACTTAAAACCGCTATTACACTATTTAATTCAGCCAATAACTTAGCTTCTTTTTTAGCTTGGTGTTTTAGCTTTTCCTGCATTTGTTTCATATTACTAGGACTAGCTTCTACCGCAAATTTTTGTGGTATAAGGTAATTACGACCATAGCCATTTTTTACCGTTACCAATTCATTTGAACCACCAAGGTTGTTTACATCTTGTATTAATATTACCTGCATCGTTTTGCATTTTTACCCAACTCTTCGACAAGCTCAGAGCTTTCTCTACTTAAAGATTAGGGTGGTTAAAAAAAGTATTTAGATACTAGTATCAAGTATCAAGATTGGTCTATTTAAAAGCAATGAAGCTATTGTTCAAAATCTTGTGTCTTGTGTCTTGTGTCTAAAATCTTGTGTCTTGTATTATTTCATTAAATCTGTAACATAAGGTAAGATAGCCATTTGACGTGCTTTCTTTACTGCTTCGCCCACTTTACGCTGAAACTTAAGTGAGTTTCCTGTAAGGCGACGTGGCAATAATTTACCTTGTTCGTTTAAGAATTTTTTCAAGAAATCACCATCCTTATAATCAATATAACGGATGCCCATTTTCTTAAAGCGGCAATATTTCTTTGGACGCTTTTCAGCTTTAATAGCTGTTAGATATTTAATCTCGTTTGCTTTTGCCATGATTATGCCTCAGATTTTTTTTGTGATGGTTCAAAATGTTTTACACCACTTCTCTTTCTTGAGTTGTACTCCACGGCGTATTTATCGAGTACTGTGTACATTTGACGCATAACGGATTCGTCACGCAAAAGTTGTGTTTTCAACTTTTCATTGAAGCTGGTTGGCGCACTGTATTCCATTACCCAGTAAAGACCAGTAGTCTTTTTGGTTATAGGATACGCCAGTGATTTTAGTCCCCATGGGTTGCTGTGCGTAATAGAACCACCGTTTTCTGTAACGAGTGTTTCGTATTTTTTCTGAGCGGCTTTAAATTCCTCTTCAGATAGCACAGGGGTAAAAACCACCATCAATTCGTAATTGCTCATTTCCCTGTTTTTTGTTTGTTAATAAAATTGTTATTCCGTTTTTTCTCAACGGGGTGCAAATGTAAGGTTTTTTGGCTTATAATATGCTTTTGAAGGCAAAAAATACATTAAAAAAAGTTAGTTATTGGATACCTCTACAAGAAACTTGTTATTATTATTGAATATTTCAATGTAATATATGCTTTCAGGTAGTTCAAGCAGCTTTGTTAATATTATCGTGTCAGATTTTTTCTTATCCTTTAAAGCCCACTCTTTTACCTTCTTTGCAGCATAGTTGTACATATTAATTTTAATGCCTCCTGGCAAGTCTTTTAAAAGTAACAATTGAATAGAATCTTTTTTCATAAAGTCAAAACTTAATGGCTTAAATCCTAATAAACTTTGCGACAAATTCCTTCTTAACCTGTGAACAGATGAATAGTTAACGTGATTATCTTTTTCGATAAGTTTAATCCTATAAAAACAAACTTGAAAAACAGGAGATAGTGTAATATCAATAAACTTGGAATATGTAGATTTTGCAGGTTTATTCGTGTTTATTGTTTCATACGTTATACCATCTACACTTCTTTCTATAGCATACGATGCTAAATTTTCATTTTTAAGTGTTTCCCAAGTTAATAGTACAGATTCCCCTTCATCTTTTACACTAAAATCTTTTAAAATAACATCTTCAAGTTGATATTTTCTTACTGTAAAATTACCGAGTGTAAAAGTACCGCTAGATTCAGGTGAGTCATCTACGTAAGTAAGTCTTACACTATCAATAAAGTCAGAAAATCTTATGTTTACACCCATGTCTAGCGATGATTGAATAAACTGTTCTCCACCCGCATCAGCAGCTATATCTCCATATACTTCTTTTGTAATACTATTATACTGTGCATAATAATTATCAGAAAGATTACTTATTTCAAATTCTACAGGTTTACCTTTTTTAAAACCTTCAATTTTTATTTTATCTCCGCCATCAATATCTATTATTTGAAAATTGAAATTTTCTAATAACTCCGCCGATTTAATGTTTACAATTATGGGATTTTTATAATCAACAATGGTTTCTGTAAAATGACCAAGCCTTAGGCCTGTAACCGATGCATCGTGTTTATCATTTATACCAATTACATCTGGTGTTGCACCATCAAGGTTTATGGCTAATTTTACATTACCAAAAGCCATGTTTTTTATTATTGCTTTTATTTTTTCTTCATCTTCTATTTCTGTAAATGGAGAAAAATCTAGCTTTTCTTTTATTTCAGTAGAAGGAATATTGGTTTTGCTTATTCTTACAGCATAATCTTCTACTTCACCAGTGGTGGCTTTACCATTAGGGAATTCTATTTCTTCTTTATACAATTCAGAGCAGGTTCTTAACCTCATTATGGTGAGCACATTTTTCAGGTCTAACGGTAATCTCCATGATAATGTAACCATACCTAAAGATTTGTACTCTGCAGAAGCCTTTTCACTGTCTTCAAAATTTCCATTTCCATTAAAATCAATCCAACCTCTTACTGGGTCGCCAAGGTTTGCATTGCTTAGGGGTACACTTAAATTATACACATCGTCTTCCGCAATAATGTCTGGGGCAAGCAAAGGTTTATTATATGCTTCAATATCTAAAGTGTCTCCCAAAAAAGGAAAAGCATCGTCTCTATTTTGATTGGAATTAAGTGCATCAGCAAATGCAATGGAATCATTGTTAGCATTATTGCTGTTGCCCCTTTTTTTGCCAAAGAATGGGCCTTCGTCAGGTTTGTAATGTAATGCAATGCCATAGCTGCTAGGAGCATCCCCATCATCACTTTCTCTGTTAAACAAATGCTCCCTTACTTTTAAAATTCCAAGTATTAAAAGTATTAGTAATATCATAGAATACACAATATTTTTAGAGGAATTTGTTTTCATATTTATATTGGAGAAACGCATTAAAAGAAATAATATTATTGATTTAGCAACTAAAATTAAAAAATAAAGAATTATTTTTATTTTTATGCAATAAAACTACCACAAATGTAGTTTTATAGAAAAATCGCTACATTCCTTAGAAATACTTTGAATTTTAAGGCATCTAGTTTTTTTCTAAATCCAATTTATCAGTACTTAACATGCAAAGAGAAAAATCTTCAGATTTCATGCCCATTGTGGCAGGGGTGGCTAAGCAATCGTACTTAGCAACTAGTCTTGAAGACACTTCTAGCAATGAAAAATTGATTGCAAATGTTAAGCTCATGCGCAATTATGGTATTTTGGTTTTATTTATAAACTCTATTGCTAATTATTTTCAAGATCTTACATATAGCCTTTTCTTTACTTCCATATCATGTACAATACTTGTACTTACACACTTTTTTATAAAAGATACACATTTTAGAATAACAAGATTCATTTTTGTTGTTACTGTATGTATGAGTATATCAGCATTATGTTATGTAGAAGGCGTTGTTGTTGGCGATTATCTATATGTATTTGTATTACTCATTATTTCTATTTTCATATATGATTATAAAGAAACAGCTCAACTAATTTTTGTGTTTGTAGCAACCATATGTTGTTTTGCATTTATTTTTTCAATGGCTCCATTCCATAGTACAGTTCAGCGTATTGGTGAGCAGGCTGAGCGCATCACCTTTATGATAAATATATTTGCCTCTGTATTTATAACTTGTATGATATCTTTTGTCATCCTAAAACAAAATTATTACAACTCAAAAAATATTTTACAGGAGCAGCAGTTTTTTAATACTGTCTTTAATACATCTTCTTATGCTGCATTTATTATAGATGGGCATACCATGGCTATAACGGATTGTAACAAGCAAAGCTTGCAAATGTTTGACATAAATGATAAACCTTTATTACTTGAAAAAAGTATAAATATTTTGTTTAAAGATTTTCATACAGATGAAAAAATTTCTGAATTATTTTTAAAAAACAAAGAAAACTGGCAGGGTGAGCTTACTTGTTTTATTGCGTCTGGTGTCGAGTTTCCTGGATATGTAAGTATTGCACCATTTTTACATGGAGATAAGTTGCTTAAAAAAGTAACCATTCTAGATATTACTGCTTTAAAGAAAACTCAAGCAGAATTGGTTATTGCAAAAGATAAGGCGGAACAAGCTATGAAAGCAAAGTCGCAATTCTTATCAAATATGAGCCATGAATTGCGTACGCCACTTAATGGGATTATTGGTACAGCCAATTTATTATTAGATGAGGCTAGCATGCCTGAGCAAAAGGAGCATTTTGATTTATTGAAATTTTCATCAGAGCATATGCTTCATCTTATAAATGATGTATTGGATTTTAGTAAGATAGAAGCAGATATGATGGAGCTAGAAAAAGTACCGTTTAATACAAATGAGTTTTTACATAAAATACATAATTTATTTGCAAGCCAATATGCGAAGAAAAATATACTACTTGAATTTGATTTAGACTCAAAACTTGATCGTTATTTATTGGGAGATGAAACTAGGCTCAGTCAAGTACTAAGTAATTTAATAGCCAATGCACTCAAATTTACAGAAAATGGTAAAGTGGTGGTAACAGCAAAAATGATAAAGTCCACAAGTAAAAAAGCGTCTATTTATTTTTCTGTAAAAGATACTGGCTTGGGCATAACAAAAAAACAACAAGAACTTATTTTCTTAAGTTTTACCCAAGGCGATACTACTACCACTCGTAAATTTGGTGGCACAGGACTTGGACTTTCTATTAGTAAGAATATAATTGGTTTGTATAATGGCGAAATAAAAGTAGAAAGTGAAAAAGGTAAGGGAAGTAATTTTTATTTTACGATAGATTTAGATTTGCACTTAAGTAACAAGAGTTTTGTAAACGAAAAAATAATGAGTTCGCTCGTTTCTTTAGAGAATATGAAAGTGCTTATTGCTGAGGATAATCTTATAAATATGCTCGTGGCTAGAAAGTTTTTGAAAAAGTGGAATGTAGTGCCAGAAGAAGCTATTAATGGAATAGAAGCGCTAGATAAATTTAGGAAAGAAGATTTTGATGTATTATTAATAGATTTGGAAATGCCAGAAATGGATGGGTATGAAACTATAAAAGAAATAAGAAAAATAAATACCCATATTCCAGTAATAGCCTTTACTGCGGCAGTGTATGATGATATGCAAACAGATCTTATTGGAAAAGGTTTTACAGATTATATTCAAAAGCCTTTTAGACCAGAAGATTTGCATCGTAAGCTTTCCTTTTATGCAAAATCAGTAGCAGGGTAATTTATTTCATTATTTTATATATTGGATATCTATTGTGTACTGGCTCGTAGTAAGGTGAATTTTTGTAAATAAAATCTAATATTGCTGAAGCGTTTGTTGCAAATTTTGTGTCCGTTTTTTTCTTTTCTTCCAACTTGATTTTTAATGTTGGATTATTTTTTAAATATTCCGCAGCCACATCTTCCCACCTATAATCGCTATAACCTTCTTTTTGTTGTAGTATGGCATCAAAAAAATTCCAAGCAAAAAAACTATCATCGCCTGTTGGTTCTAGCATTTCAATAATATACCTGTTTGCAGGTTGATTCATTTCTATAATATAATCGCCTTTTAAAAAATACATGCTATCCATTTTTTTAGAAACTTTTACAGCATAGTTTGGATGATGCTTTTCGTATGGATTGGTTCTGCTTTTATATTCTTCTATTTTGTAAATGCCAACAAATATGCTTGTGTCTTTTTTTAGTTGTTTGAGAGCAACTCCGTTTAGTTCCAATCTTTCTATTACATTGTACCATCCTGCCGGAATGATATATGCAAATGGTTTTTCTACAGTGTTCTCTGCTTTGTAATAATTATAAAATGTAATTTCTTTTGTGTATGGTTTTGTACGGTTGTAAAACATTTTTGGTAATCCTGTTGCTTCACTAATCGAAGTATCTTGGTCGTATCCTTTAAAAGTAAATGAGCCACTTTTTGTTTTATCTACAACCCATCTCAATGGAAATTGTATTTGACTTTTTATTTGCTCAGCTGCTTCTTTTCTTTTAATAATAATGTCACTTGCATTTGTAGAAGCCTTGTTGATAAACGTATTCATAAGGTCGTATGTGGACTGTACTCTTTCTTTATATGGCTTTAGCATATGTGTTTCAGGTATAAAAGAAAAAGTACCAAACAATGCTGCATAGCCTGAGCTGTATCTTGGTGTTTCGTAAAACATATTTACGTCTTTATTAAAATCCGCTACTTCAAACTCTATATACGGAATAAGATCCCATTTTTTTTCTTTCATGCCAGCGTATATCTGTGGCTCAAAAATTGTTCGCAACCAAGTACCAGCTGGTTCACCAAGTTTTTCATATTGAGTAGTAATAAGTGTCATCGTATGTTGGTAGTCTGCGCCATCACTTACATGATTGTCTATAAAAATATCTGGGTTAAGCCAATGAAATATTTGTGCAAACGATTTGGATTCTTTACTGTCATTTTTTGTAAAGTCTCTATTTAAATCTAAGTTTTGAGAATTGCCTCTAAAGCCGTATTCTATGGGGCCATTTTGGTTTACACGGCTATGTGTATTCCTATTTAAACAACCTCCTACATTGTACACAGGAATAATTGCTAAAACGACATTATTTGGTAAAATTATTTTTTTGTCTTTTATATCTCTCACCAACATCATGCTTGCATCTATACCATCTGGCTCGCCTGGGTGTATGCCATTGTTTATCATTATTACCACTTTGCCCTGCGCATGCCATTGTGTTGGATTAAATTTTTTTTCAGCACTTATCAATACCAAATGCAAAGGATAACCAGCATCGGTTTGCCCCATTTCTTTTACATAAATATTTTCAGATTGCGTATCTAAATTTTTATAAAAATTCATTGCCTCAAAATAAGTAGCAGAAGCTGTTCCATTACTTTTTTCAAATACGGTTTGTTGTGCAACTAATTGAATCGTGATAGAAACAAAGATAAAAGTATATAAAAATTTCATACTTCAAAAATACACTTAAAAGCTTCACACATTCAAAAGCCCCACAAAATTAGCAGGGCTTTTCAAAAAATATTTTCTTATCTAATTACAATAAATGACTCGTTTATTATTTGCTTCTCATTTATAATTTTTACAAAATATCTACCCGCTGCAAGATTTTTAACATCCAGATTAACATTTAAAGTATTGGCATTAATTGTTTGTTGTTTTACTATCCTACCAGCAATATCTAATACCTGTAAAATGCTAGTAGATTGTAAAACTTGATACAATTTTATATTTAATGCATTTAAAGTAGGGTTAGGGTAAACCAATGCGTTAGATAAATTATTACTTAATTTAATTGTTACAACTTTACTATTTTCAAATTTACCATCTTGGTCTATCATTTTTAGTCTATAATAAACTACGCTAGCTCTAGGTAAATAAGAGTCAATAAAACTGTAATTAGCAAGATTTGCTCCCACTACCTCTCCAATTACATTAAAAGTTCTGCCGTCAATACTTCTTTCAATTTCATATTTCTTAAAATCGGTTTCTAAGGTTGCATACCATCTAAGCAACACTGTTTCTTTATTTTTTTGTGCGGTAAAATCGAGTAAGGTTACTGGTAATAACCCAGTACACTGAAACATAGCTGCTACATATTCTGGATGGTCTACAAACGGATTTCTATTAGCTTGTGGATTACTACCAATAGTTGTATAATAAATAGCGTTGTTTCTATCTATTTCCTTCTGACTTACAGGATCTTGGTTATGCCATTTTACTAAAGTTTTTAATTGGTATGCATCATACATTTGCAATCTTCTTTTTGCTGCATCTGGCTCATCGGTTGTACTTAAGAAAACTGTATTGCCAGTACCAAGACCACTCCAGTTTTGAGAAATAACTTGGTCTTCGTAACGGGTAATCATATATAAACCTGCCCGAGCAAAATCTCCTTTGTAAGCATCTATTGGTTCAAACACGGTGCCAGTATATCCAAAATTATTTCCTGTACCTAGTTTACTTCCATTAAGAGATGTAGAAGAAACATTGCTAACCTCGCCGTAAGGATAATTACTTCTTACTCCATTTACTTTTCCATCTGTAGGAAAAATATGGTGTGCATCTGCTACCATAGGGCTTGCACTTGCAAACCATGATTGTGGCGTACTGTGTTCTCTATTATAACAACCACCTTCCCCACTATAAGTACCACATTGGTTAGTGCCATATGTGTAAGTATAAGGCTCAGGTCCTGTTGGATTATCGCTGTACATATCCCAAATAATATCTGCTGTGTTTGCATCATTTCTATGTAAATCTGAAAATTGATACAATGTCCAAAGACCTCCATAAGTAATATCATTAGCACCAGTAGAAATAATAGTTTTTACTGCTGTTTTTAATGGCTGACAAGTTAAACCTGTTGCCGCATTGTAATAACCTGGAGGTATACCCGTTGCATTATTGGTTGTTGTACTTGTACCATTTAAAGAAGTTGTATTATAAAAAGGCGCTCCAGTACAAACATCATTTAAAGCAAACACATAAAAATAATATGGAGTAGAAACTGTTAAGCCAGTCGCAACAAAAGCAGTGCTTGCTCCTATACTTACTATTGTTCCATTACCAAATGCTTGTCCTACTGTATATAATGTTCCATCTGTAGGTGTAGCTCCTAGTGGGCCAACAGATGAGCTTATTACTACTAAATATTTAGTTGCTCCGCTTCCAGTAAACGAACCTGAAATGGTTGTGTTAGCTGGAGTGAGTACTATTAATGTGGGTGTATTGGGTGTAAAACATGCAGCCAATGCAGGCGTAGTAACGGTTGCTGTAAGAGGTGTAAGTTGATTATAATTTGGCCCTGCTGTACAACTCTGGTCTTCCATTGCAAAAACAAAATAATAATATTGTGTAGATGGTACTACAGTGTTATCTGTAAAAGTACCATCAGATGTTATTCCAATTACTGTTCCATTTCCTCCACCAATAACTTGGCCCGCTGCATAGCTTGTAGCATCTACTGGTAATTGTGTAAGAGGTGTAGTTAAACTTCTTACTACTAAATAATTTTGTACCGTAGTAGGTGCAGGTATTTGTGTAAACGTACCTGCTACAGATGCCGCAGTAGGAGTTAAAATTAAATTTGTTGGTTGGTCAATAGGCTCTATGCATGGCTGTAATATAACTTGAGGGTAAATCGTTACATCATCTATTGTCCATCTAGATGAATTGGTGGTTAATGGATTTATGTACACCCATGCAATAGTAATACCTGCTGTATTAAAAACAGATAAATCAATATTGTCTGATAAAGTCCAAGCACCTTGTGCTGGTACACTTGCTGGAAAATTCCCTGTTAAATTTGTCCATGTAGCAGAACTTGGACTTGTGCCAGCAACATAATTATTAGATATTTTTAATTGCAAAGAGTTTCCTGTAAAATCTCCTTTTGAATAAAATTTTAATGTAGGCGCACTTACTGCACTTAAATCAAATACTGGAGAAAAAAGCCAATCTTCATTTAAAGGGTTATTGTTTGCAGCTACAAAAGCATTCATTTGTATACCATTGTCTGGTGCGGCAGTTCTACCTGGTGTAGTACATGCCCAAGTCTGTGCACCAGTTACACTAAATTGGCTCCAACCTTCTGCCAAAAATGTAGTAGCACAATTGGTAAAACTATAATTATTATTTATGATACCTGCAGCTGGTGGCGGTGGCGGAGTTAGAGTTGTAAAACTCCAAGTACTACTTCCACTAAATCCTGCAAAAGCATTTGTAGCAACATCTGTAAAAGCGGTATTGGGTATTTCTATATAATAAGCTGTGCTGTTTAATAAAGGGGTTATGGCAATAGTAGCGGTACTTCCAGACACCGATACTGGGGTTGCGGTACTCACATCAATATTTTGTACAGTGCTATTATCAGATACTTTTTTTATTAAAATGTTTCCAGTTCCTTTTACAATTGGTTCACTAAATAAAATAACAAGATTAGTATTAATGGCTACACCAGTTGCAGCATTGGAAGGAGTAAGTGTTGTAATCGTTGGAGGCGTTACATCTGCACCACCTGCTGCATTTATAGAGAAATCATCAATACTTAATCCATCATCATTTCCACTCGCATTAAAATCCGACCATTTTATCCAAAATGTAGCTCCATTGGGTATATTTAAACCTAAAATGGTTGAACTAATTAAAGTTCTATTTGCGGTTGCATTACCGTCTAAAGCACCTACCACAGCAGTTGTATTTGGTGAATTAAAATTTAATGATGTAAAAGATGTGTAAGTTCCTGTTATTAAAGATGTAGCATTTGTACTTAAAGAAAAATCTAGTCTATCTACTCTACCAGCAGTACCTAAACGCCATTGCTCCCCTGTATAAGAAATAGCAAGCTCAGTAATTGCTAAACCAGTATTGTTAGTGAAAGATGCACCAATCGTAGGATTTAAACTTCCTGATAATATACCTCCTAGCGCTCTCTCACTGTTAGTACCTGTGCCATAACTATAAGTATTTCCGCTTCCCCCTGTAGAACCATTATCAGCAGCATAAGTTGTATTTGCACCACTACCAGTCTCTAAAAAAGTCCAACCCAATGGCAAAGTACTTATAGCATTTGTTGTACCTGTGGTGGCTAACGTATTAAAATCTTGCGTAAATGTGGTGCCTGTAGCTGTAATGGAAACTTGACCAAAACTAATAGCTACAAAAAATGTAAAAACAAGCAGAGAGTAAATTTTCTTCATAAATTTATTTTGAGTTTGTAAAAATACCTAAATAATCCTTTATACGTATTAACTAAATATCAACAAAAAGCCCGTCAATACTATATTGACGGGCTTTTATATCTTTAAAATGTCTTATACGAGATTACTTCGCTAAAGCGTTGATTCTTTTAGCCATTTTACTTTTTAAATTAGCAGCTTTGTTCTTGTGAATAGTACCACGTTGAGCTAATTTATCTATCATTGCTTCTACAGATGGTTGTTTAGTAGTAGCTTCTGTTTTATCGCCTAATGCTTTAATGTCACGTATGGCATTACGAGTAGTTTTACCGTAGTAACGGTTACGCTCATTGCGTTTTGCACTTTGTCTTACATCTTTCTTGGTTGCTGCGTGATTTGCCATTATCCTTATTTTTGGAGTGCAAATGTAGGATTATTTTTTAGATTAACATCATCTAACCCAACAATATTTTAGTTTAAAGCTAATTTTTGTTTAATTTAAGTGAAAACTTACTTTTTTTAAGGCTTTAAAAGCCGATATTTGCACCCAAATTGAGATAGTTTGTGGCAAAATTATTGATTTTTGGTTTTTTAAGGAATATGGTCCGTGTCACACGAACGGTTTTTTAAAAGCTTGAAAAAATAGAATATTACAAACAGCAAAGACTCAGTCTAAATACTAAGCACTCAATACTCAATACTAAAAGAAAATGAAGGATTTCCAATACATTACCAACGCACATCCATCTTACATAGAAAACCTATACAACGACTTTGTGGCCAACCCCGAAAGTGTGGATGCCGACATGAAAAAATTCTTTGAAGGATTTGATTTTGCTGTAGGTAACGGAATGGTGGCAAATGGAAAAGTTGCTGTAGAATCGAATGGCGTTGCTACAGCTTCATCTGCTTCAAATATCACTGTTGGTAATTTAGATAAAGAGTTTGCTGTTTACCAACTCATACAATCGTACAGAAAAAAAGGGCATTTAATTGCCAATACCAATCCATTAAAGAAAAGAAAAGATAGAAATGCAGGATTGGAATTATCCAATTTTAGTTTGACCGATGCAGATTTGAATATGGAATTTGATGCAGGAAAATTTTTAAACCTTGGCAAAACAAGTTTACAAAATATTGTAGCGCATTTGCAAAAATCATACACCAATCATGTAGGTGTAGAGTATAGCGCATTGAATGATATTAAAAAAATACAATGGCTTAGCAACGAAATGGAAGTTGGTTTTCACAAGCCAATTTCTATTGAGCAAAAAAAACGCATTCTTCAAAAATTGAATGAAGGTGTAATGTTTGAAAAGTTTTTGCATACAAAATATATTGGGCAAAAACGTTTTAGCTTAGAAGGTGGTGAGAGTACCATTGCAGGGCTTGATGCAATTATAAATACAGGCGCAGCTAACGATGTACAAGAAGTAGTGATTGGTATGGCACACAGAGGAAGATTGAATGTGTTGGCTAATGTAATGGGCAAAACCTACGAGCAAATTTTTACAGAATTTGAAGGCACAGCTACACCTGATACAACCATGGGCAGTGGCGATGTAAAATACCATTTGGGTTTTAGCACACAAACAGAAACCACAAGTGGCAATAAAATAAATTTAAAATTATGCCCTAATCCATCTCACTTAGAAACGGTTGACCCTGTTGTAATGGGCTTTGCACGCAGCAAGGCAGATGTGTTGTACAATTCTGATTTTGATAAAATTTTACCAATATTAATACATGGTGATAGCTCAGTAGCAGGGCAAGGTGTGGTGTATGAGGTTTTACAAATGAGCGACCTTAAAGGATATTATGTAGGTGGTACTATTCATTATGTAATCAATAATCAAATTGGTTTTACTACCGATTTTGATGATGCTCGTAGTGCAGATTATTGTACATCGGTTGCGGCAATGGTGCAAGCGCCTGTGCTACATGTAAATGGCGATGACCCTGAGGCGGTGGTAAAAGTATGTGAGATAGCCACAAAATACAGACAAGAATTTAACAGCGATATTTTTATAGACATGGTGTGCTTTCGCAGGCACGGGCACAACGAAGGTGATGAACCAAAGTTTACACAACCTGCATTGTACGGGCTTATAGACAAGCACATGAATGCTCGTGAGGTTTACACACAATACCTTATGGAAAACGGTGAGCCTGATGCAAAAGTTTTAGCAAAAGAAATGGAGCAAAAGTTTTTGGCAGACTTGCAAGAGCGTTTAGATGAAGTAAAACAAAATCCATTACCATACAGTTTTTCAAAACCTGAATTGTGGTGGCAGCAAATGCGTAGAGCTACAGCAGATGATTTTAAAACATCGCCTGTTACAGCCATAAGTGCAGAGCAAGTAAAAACTTTGTTTGATGGATTAATGAAGTGGCCTGAAAATTTTAAGCCATTAAAAAAAGTAGAAAAATTATTATCAGATAAAATAAAATTATTTGAGGATAGTAAAAAAATAGATTGGGCTACGGCGGAGTTGCTTGCGTATTCAAGTTTGTTGGTAGATGGAAAAGATGTACGCATGAGCGGGCAAGACGTAAAACGTGGTACATTCAGCCATCGCCATGCAGTGATATATGATGAAACCACAAACGAAGGGTACAACCGTTTAAATCATTTTACAGAAACACAATCGCCTTTTAGAATATACAACTCGTTGCTTAGCGAATATGCGGTGCTTGGTTTTGAATATGGCTATAGTATGGCAAACCCCAAT
>JANNVW010000103.1:0-74368 GCA_031408295.1 Ferruginibacter sp. | reverse complement strand
GCAAAACTACCTAAACGAGTTTTGCTATAAGTTTAACAGAAGATATTTTGGAGAAAAGTTATTTGATAGATTACTTGATGCTACTCTTTCTAATGCATGGTATAAACCTTTTCCAAATAGCGTATAGTCATTTAAAAATTTAATGGAACAAACCGTAAAAGCATTTGGCAAAATTGATATTCTTGTGAACAATGCTGGCGTGGGTTATATTATGGAACCATTTACAGAATTTAAAGAAACAAGTTGGGATGCTGTACTGGGCGTAAACTTAAAAGGAGCGTTTTTGTGTAGCAAACATGCTGCTATACAAATGCAACTGCAAGGCACCGGAGGCAGTATAATTAATATTGCCTCTCAAGCAGCAAAAAGTGGTTTCCCTTTTGCAGCAGCTTATACAGCAAGCAAGCATGGACTTATTGGACTAACAAGAAGCAATGCAGTAGAACTTGGAAAATATAAAATAAGGGTAAATGCTGTTTGTCCTAATCATATAACTACAGGACTAGGCGATTGGCAAAATAAATTTTTTAGCGAAAAACTCGGAATGGATTATGATACTTACTTGCAAGCCATTGTAGATAAAAATCCTATGGGGCGTACTGGCTTGGTACAAGACATTTCTAAGGCGGTTGCATTTCTTTGCAGCGACGAATCTTCCTACATTACAGGTGAGGCAATGAACGTAAGTGGCGGCGAAGAGTACCATTAATTTTTTTAAATTATGAAACTAGGCATAGACATTGGCGGCACATTTACAGATTTAGTATTGCTAGATAATAGCAATGGTATGCTGTATTTTGGTAAAACACTTACTACTTACCCAGACCCTACTTTAGGTATCTTAAATGGCGTAAATGAATTATTACAACAACATAATAAATCTATAAAAAATGTTTCTACATTGGTACATGGCACTACCCTTGTTACCAATGCAGTGATAGAACGCAAAGGTGCAAAAACTGCACTACTTACTACTAAAGGTTTTGAAGATGTATTAGAAATAGGTAGAGAAATGCGATACGATATTTATGATATTTTTATAACAATGCCCAAGCCTTTAGTACCAAAAGAATTTCGGAAAGGTATACAAGAAAGAGTAGATAAAAACGGCAAGGTTTTAGAGAAAATAAATATAGAAGCTGTAGAAAAATCTTTATTGGCTTTGCAGAAAAAAGGCGTGCAAAGTGTGGCTGTTTCCTTGCTACATTCTTATGCCAGTACAAAGCACGAAAAACAAATTGGGGAGTTACTAAAAAAGAAATTTCCTGCGCTTACTTATTCATTGAGTAGCGAAGTAATGCCAGAGATACGAGAGTATGAGCGTACAAGTGCAACGGTTATGAATGCTTATGTGCAGCCGCTTACAGACCAATATTTAAAAAACTTAAATAGCAATTTGCAACAACTAGGCTTTAGCGGTATTATACATATTATGAATAGTGCTGGGCGGCTTACCACAGTAGAAGGTGCAAGAAAAACACCCGTACATTTATTAGAAAGTGGACCAGCAGGCGGCACAATGGCTGGGGTGTATTTTGGTAAATTAATAGGTAAAAAAGATTTAGTAGCATTTGATATGGGCGGCACTACTGCCAAGGCAAGTATGATAAGAAATTTGCAGCCAGAAATAACCAACCACTTTGAAGCTGCAAGAGAAAAACGATTTAAAAAAGGAAGTGGCTTACCCGTTCGTATTCCAGTAATAGATATGATAGAAATAGGTGCAGGTGGAGGTAGTATTGCACATATAAATAATTTAGGATTATTAACTGTAGGGCCAGAGAGCGCATCCTCTTCCCCAGGGCCAGCATGTTATGATAAAGGAGGAGAAAACCCAACCGTAACAGATGCGGATTTAATACTAGGTTTTTTAAATGAAGATTATTTTTTAGGTGGAACAATGACCTTGAAAAAAGACAAAGCCATTGCTGCCATGAAAAAGAAAATAGCAGACCCCCTCAAAATATCTGTAGAAGAAGCGGCTTGGGGTATACATAGAATTGTAAATGAAAATATGGCAAATGCTGCCAGAGTTCATATCATAGAAAAAGGATTAGACCCACGCTTTTTTTCTATGCTTGGATTTGGTGGCGCTGGGCCTATACATGCTTTTAATGTAGCAAGGTTAATGAATGCACCACAATTAATTATTCCCGCAGGTGCTGGTGTATTAAGTGCTTTAGGCTTTTTAGTAAGCCCAGTAGCCACCGAAGAAATAGCCAGCTATGTTTGCAGATTAGATATGATGGATTGGAAAAAAGTAAATTCCATGATTGCAGATATGCAACAGAAGGGATTTGCATTTTTACAAAAAGCAGGTATAAAAAATAAGGATGGAAAAGTGAGCATCGTTTCAGATATGCGTTACACAGGACAAGGGCATGAGATTACCATAGCAATTCCTACAGGGAAATTATCTGAAAAATCAGTTACTGAAATAGAACAAAATTTTAAAATAGAATACAGGTTAAGATATGGCAGAGATATTGATAATATTCCAATTGAATCTGTAACATGGCGTGTGTTGGTTAATGGCCCTTCGCCAGAACTAATACCTAAGCAAGCAATAATTGGAAAACATAGTAAAGCATTAAAAGGAAAAAGAAAAGTATATTGGGGAAATGGATATGAAGAAACCCCTGTGTATGACCGTTATTCTATTGAGCCAAATAAAAAAATAAAAGGACCATGCATTATTGAGGAATTTGAAAGCACAACAGTGGTGGGGCATAATAGTACGGTTGTAATAGATGAGTATAAAAATATTGTAATTGATATAATCTAGAATAAATTTAAAAATGTGAAAGCGAAGCAAAAAAATACTTTTAACCCAATAGATTTAAGCGTACTATGGGCTCGTCTGATATCTATTGTAGATGAAGCTGGCACTACATTACAGCGTACTGCATTTTCTTCTGTTACTAGAGAAAGTGCAGATTTTGCGGTTGTACTTATGGATACTAAAGGGCAATCATTGGCACAAAGTAGTGTAAGTGTACCATCCTTTTTAGGAGTGCTTCCATTCTTAGTAAAAGCTTTGGTAAAAGATTATTTCCCTATAGAAAGTTGGAAACAAGGCGATGTGGTAATTACTAACGACCCATGGCTTTGTGCAGGACATAAACCAGATATAGGAATAGTAACGCCGATTTTCATTCCCCTCTCTTTTGGAGAGGGGCAAGGGGTGAGGCTTATTGGTTTTATAGGTTGCATTGCCCATTCACCAGATATTGGCGGTACGCTTTGGGGTGCAAATGCAAAAGATTTTTATGAAGAAGGTTTGTACATACCACCAATGAAATTGTATGATGCAGGTAAAAAAAATGAAGCCATTTTTAATATTATAGAAACCAATGTACGTGCAGCTAAGCAAACCATTGGTGATATTTTAGCACAGGTAGCAGCTAATGACCAAGGTATAAAAAGCTTGCATAGAATGATGCAAGAAAATAATTTGTTGGAGATAGATGCATTGGGTTTTCAAATAATAGCAGCAAGTGAAAAGGCAATGCGTGCAGCTATAAAAGCAGCACCAAATGGAACTTACAAAAGCGAATACAATGCTGATGGTGATGGTATAAAAGAGCCTGTACATTTTAAATGTGTTGTCACCATAAAAGAAGATGAGATATTTGTAGATTACACAGGCACATCTGCTGCACATAGCTTGGCTATAAATGCGGTACTCAATTATGTTTTTGCATATACGGCTTATCCTATAAAATGTGTGTTTAGCCCAGAAGTACCAAACAATGAAGGTAGCTTTAGGCCTATACATGTGTGGGCACCAGAAGGAAGTTTGTTAAATGCAAAAAAACCATCGCCACTGGGTGCAAGAAATGTAACAGGCAACTTGCTGCATGGGCCAATAATGAAAGCACTAAGCAAAGCAGTGCCCGATAAAGTGCAAGCAGATTGTGGTGCTGCCGTATGGGTAATGGTACTAAGTGGTAAAAGAGATGATAGTAGCGAATTTGTAGAATATATTTTTCTTGCAGGAGGATATGGTGGTAGAAAAGGATTAGATGGTGAACCTACATTGTGTTACCCAACCAATGTAGCCAATGTACCTATAGAAGTATTTGAAAATGCAGCACCCGTATTGGTTACAGAAAAATCTTTAATACAAAATAGTGGTGGTATAGGTAAATATAAAGGTGGAAATGGCCAACGTTTTGCATATAAAAATATAGGAAAATTTCCTATACAAATAAGCAACGTTACAGAAAAAATAAACAACCAAGCCTATGGTTTATTTGGTGGAAAAGAAGGGAAAAAGGGTGCTGTTTTTATACGAACTTTACAAGGTAAAAAAAGATTTACACCGCCAAAGGGGCATGACAAATTACAGCCTGGTGAAGAGTTGGTGATGGAGTTACCGGGTGGAGGGGGATACGGGAAAATTTAATTTTAAAAAATAATTATTATGAGTAATTTACTTCAATTTAAAGTACAATTAAAAAATATTAAACCTGCAATTTATAGAAATATTATCGTGCCTGAAAATGCCTCATTTTCTCAGTTACATGAGATTTTACAGCATACAATGGGATGGTTTAATTGTCATTTATTTCAATTTGTTATTGATAGAAATAACTACATCACCGTTCCTCATAAGGATTATGATTATGGACAGATTTATGATGCAAAGAAAGTAAAGCTGAAAGATTACTTTAACTCTTTTAAAAAGAAAATTATATATGAATACGATTTTGGCGATAGTTGGGAGCATACCATAACACTTTCAAAAGTGTTGGTAAATGATAAAAACATTGATTATGCTGTTTGTTTAAAAGGGCAAAGGAATTGTCCTCCAGAAGATTGTGGTGGACCATGGGGCTATGAAAACTTTCTAGCAGCTATTTCAAATAAAAAAAATCCTGAACACAAAGAAATGTTAGAGTGGGTTGGAGGAGATTTTGACTCAGAAGAGTTTGATTTGGAACACGTGAATGGGCTTATTAAAAAAATTAAAATAAAGATATGAGTGATTTGCTTTGTCAGTTTCACCAAACCTAATAAAAGCTAATTGTTAGTTAGCAATAATCTTATTCTATGTAATTTTACACAAATAAAAAATTATGGGTGCATTAAATGATTCTCAAATAAATATATTACGAGCACTAAGTGTCGTAAATACAAAAGAGGAAGAAAAAGAAATTAAAGATTTTGTAATTAAATTTTTAGCTAAACGCATGAGTCAATCTGTTGATACCTCTGTAAACGAAAAAAATTATACAAAATCAGATATTGAAGAATGGCAAAATGAGCACTTTAGAGCTACAAATAAATAATTATGAAAGTAGTTATTGATACCAATGCGTTCATTTCAATTCTTCCAACTACTTCTAAATTCAATTTCTTGTTTTGGAAATGGATAGAAAAGGAATTTACAATAATATTAAGCAATGATATTTATTATGAGTATGAAGAAATATTAGGATTGAAATTAAACAAAGAAGTGTCAAAAATATTTTTTCAACTAATTTTTGAAATGGATAATGTTGAATTTATAGTTCCTAACTACAAATGGAATTTAATTTCTGTTGATTTAGATGACAATAAATTTGTTGATTGTGCCATTGCCGCAAATGCAGATTTTATTGTAACAAATGATAAACATTTTTCAATTTTAGAATCGATTGAATTTCCAAATGTACAAGTAATAACCTTAGAAGAATTTGCTAACCTAATACCACAATAATGTCTTACCAACTTCCACCAGTACACACCAAACTCAATAAGCACCAGCTTTTCCCTGAGTTTAGCCATGATGAAACAGCTCGTTATAATTTTTTAAGTTGTTTAAATCGTTTTGTAAGTACAGTAATAGCACCGGGAAATAAAATAGCTTTTGACAAAAGAGTAGAACCCAATTTTGTAAAAGAAAATGGAAGAGCATTTGCCAATAGGCACGAGGTAAAAGATGCAATAAGTAAAGACAGCATTTATCAATGCTGGGGGGCATTGCGACGGAGTACAATGGAAATGCGCCAGCAAAATGGCAGAGCAGTAGTACTAAGACAAGCGGCAGCATTGGCTTTGAAAGCAAAAGAAAACAGTGGCAATAATTTACAACTAAAAAAAGATTTTGTAGTGCCTGCATATTTAAAACATGTAGATAATCATTTAATGCCTGGCAGTTATCATAAAGAACATTTTGAGGGAGATGTAAGTAATGCAGCAAATTATGATAGTGGATTATTTGTAACAAGTGGTGGCATGCTAGGTACATTAACAGACGGAGGAGGAAAAGCTGTGGCACAGTGGGTACAGGATACTTACCCTGATTTTAAGCCAAAAAGAATTTTAGATATTGGTTGTGGGCTTGGGCATAATACATTGCCCATTGCGTTGGCATTTCCAGATGCAGAAATAATAGCAATAGATGCAGGGGCACCAATGCTCAGGTATGGAGCAGCAAGGGCAAATGTATTGGGTGTAAAAAATGTACAATTTATACAAGCAGATGCAGCGCAAATGGCAGGCTTTGAAAACGACAGCTTTGACTGGGTACAAACCACCATGTTCTTGCATGAAACAGGAGGAAAAGCCATACATAATATATTTAAAGAAATAGGAAGGGTTACAAAAACGAATGGTTTGAATTTGCATATAGAGCAACCGCAGTATACAGCCGAAATGAGTTTTTACGAACAGTTTATGAGAGACTGGGATGCCTACTATAATGCTGAGCCTTACTGGGGCCACATGCACGATTTAATGCCGCAAGATTTAATGGAAGAGGCAGGTGTTTCAAACGAAAATTTTATGCAAGTAGGCGTAAAAGCAATAAACGATTTAGATAAGAAAAAAACAGATGGTAAAGTAACAGAGGATTATGGAAGAAGCCCTATATGGAATGTATTTGGGGGGTGGAAGAAGTAATGTACCAATGTGAAAATTTGACAATGTGCCAATTTGCCAATGTTGAAATTTGATAATTAATAAATATTAAAATAAATGAGTAGCAATACAGAATTAAGTGGTTCGCATAGTAGTGGTGAAATGAATAATGAAATTGGTGATACAACTGTGGTAAATGATATTACAATGGCTGGCGATAAAAGCAAAGGTGCTAGACCTTATTTTTTTGAAAGCAAAGAAACAGAAAGGGTAATGAATATCGCCATGGCTATTGCAACAGAAGTAGCAGTAGTTAGAGAAAGAATGGATACAATTGAAAGAATATTAGAAGCAAAAGGAATATTATCGCAAAGTGAAATAGAAACATTTGTACCTACAGATGAGCAAGCAGAAGAAAGACAACTGTGGCATACTAGATACAGTGCAAGAATATTAAGAATTATACAACAAGAGTTAGATGCTATTGCTCACCCAGAAAACAATATGGATATGCAACAAATAGCAGATGAGATTAACGAAATGTAAAATGAATTAGCCAATGAAGGAATGAGCCAATTTTTTAAATTCGTTAGAGTTTTCATTATCACATTGGCTAATTGGCTAATTTTCACATTTTAGAATTTTCACATTACCACATTATTCTTTATGACCGCACTACAAACCATAAACACCCACTACCAAGTTATAATAGATAAAGATGTAGAAGGTATTTGTTCAAAATATTTTCCATCAGAAGAAACCTATGTAATTTTAGAAGGACCTCGATTAACAACCATTGGCCACGAAAAAATAAAAAAAGGGTGGACAGATTTCTGCGCTTCTAAATTAAAACTTATTTCTATAAATTGGATAGAAGGGCCTTTCGTAGAAGAATCAACAGATATGGCTTGGGTTGCTGGTATCATAGCCTTAAAGGTTGCTGTAAATGATACAGCATTCGAAAATATTTTTCGCTCTACATTTGTTTTAATAAAGAAAGATGATGATTGGAAAATAAAACACGAGCATGTTTCATTAGTACACAACGACCCATATGGTATTGGTGATTGGTTGAAAAAGGATAATGAGTTATCGTAAATATTTAGCCGCTAAAACACTAATAATTTTATAACTAGCTAAACAAAATTATTAGTGCATTAGCAGCTTTACTGTGGTTAATTTTAGTCAGTTGTGAGTTGCAAATCGTCAATTACAAAAATAAATCATTATACAACTTACCACCTGGCACTACAGCATATTTTTCTAAATCCGTTATTCCATCTTCTGCCAATACAGCTTCATCAATAAAAGCATTGCCAGTACAAGTAGATGATGGTCTGTTTAAGATAGCAAATACCGCATCTGCAACTATTTCTGGTGTACGGCTCATATTTATTAATGCATCGCCACCCAATAAATTTTGCACAGCAGCAGTAGCTATTGTAGTTCTTGGCCACAATGCGTTAGAGGCAATATTAAACTGCTTCAATTCTTCTGCAAGACCAAGTGCTATCATGGTCATATTGTATTTACTCAACGTATACGCAATATGATTTTTAAACCATTTCATATCCATATTTAATGGAGGAGAGAGTGTAATAATATGGGCATTGCTAGATTTTTTTAAGTGTGGTATACAAGCCCTACTCATAAAAAAAGTACCCCGTACATTTATGCTATGCATGAGGTCGAAGCGCTTTGGCTCAGTAGCTTCTGTACCCGTGAGCGAAATGGCAGATGCATTGTTTATCAGTACATCAATTCCACCAAAAGTTTCTACAGCTTTATCTACTGCTGTTTGAATTTGTACTTCATCTCTAATATCACACTGAATGGCAAGTGCTTTGCCTCCTGCATCTTCTATTTCTTTTGCTGCGCTAAAAATAGTGCCGCCAAGCTTAGGATTTTCTGTTGTACTTTTTGCAGCTACTACAATATTGGCGCCTTCTTTTGCAAGCCTTAGTGCTATTGCTTTTCCTATACCACGGCTTGCGCCTGTAATGAAAATGGTTTTATTTGTAAATGGCATAAATAAATATTTTTTTAAAGATAGTAGGTATTGGTTAATTTTTATGGAGATTTTTTTGAAAACAAAGAACACAAAGGCAACACAAGGTTCACAAAGGATTTGCTAATAAAACCCGTTTGTGATCTTCGTGAAAATACTTTGTGTTCTCAATTGCAAATCTTTTCCAAAATAATTCCCTATTTAAGCTAAAGTAGCTTCTGCTGTAATATTGGTGTTGTACAATTTAGATATTGGACAATTTGCTTTTGCATCTGCAACTGCCTCGTCAAATTGTTCTTTACTAATATTAGGTATTGTGGCATGTACAGTAAGATGGGACGATGTGATAGCACCATCTACTAATTCAATATCGCACTTTGTTGCTATTTCATTTGCCGTAAAGCCTGCTGCATTCAATACAAAACTTAATTTCATGGTAAAACAACCTGCATGCGCTGCTGCTACAAGTTCCTCTGGATTTGTACCTACACCACTTTCAAAACGACTCAAAAAAGAGTATTGCGTTTTATCTAATGTAGTGCTTTGTGTAGTAAGATGGCCAGTACCTTCTTTTCCTGTGCCATTCCAAACGGCTGTTGCATTTCTTTTCATCGTATATTTTTTAAAGTGTTATAATTATTGTTTGTTAAAAGTAACTGTAAATAATTCTTCGTTAAACCCCACTAAAAGTTTTTCTTCATATTCAATTACAGGTCTTTTTATTAGATTAGAAGTGTCTACCATTATTTTTATTGCATCAGATTCTTTATTGCATTTTTTTTGTGCTACCAGTGTAAGCCCTTTCCAAGCAGTGCTTTTCTTATTGAGTAAAATTTCTAGCGGTTGCGTTTTTAACCATACTGCAATTTTTTCTTCCGTTACTGGCTCATTTGCAAAATCATGAAACTGAAATTTTATTCCATTTTCAGATAACCAACTAAATGCTTTTTTTACAGAACCGCAATTTGCAATACCATATATGTGAACCATCATACTTAATAAATTATAGGTTTGTTATTCATAATTTTTTCTATCTTTTCCATTACATCACTTGTAAGTAAAGGCAATACATCTAATGCTTTTAAATTTTCTGTAAGTTGTATCTTTTTTGTTGCCCCTAATATAGCAGTTGTTACATTAGGGTTTTTTATACACCAAGCTATACTTAGTTTAGCAAGGCTCACATCCATTTTTTGCGCAAGCTCACCAAGTTTTTTTACTTTCTTTATTTTGTCATCTAGTAGTATTTTATCTTTTAGCCATTCAAACCCTTCTAAATTTAAGCGGCCATTTTTTGGCATTCCTTCATTGTATTTTCCGGTAAGTAAGCCTGAAGATAATGGGCTCCATATGGTAGTGCCTAATCCTACATTTTTATATATTTCAGAATAATCTGATTCTACTTTTCTCCTCTCAAAAAGATTATATTCTGGTTGTTCCATAGTGGGGGCAATCAATCCATACTTTTCTGCACAACGGTGTGCTTCCATAATTTCTACACCTGTCCACTCGCTAGTGCCCCAGTACAAAATTTTACCTTGCTGAATAAGTGTATTCATGGTTTGCACCGTTTCCAATATTGGTGTAGTTTTATCTGCCCTGTGGCAATAAAATAAATCTAAATAATCTACTTGCAATCTTTCCAATGCTTCATTACAAGCTTCTGTAAGGTGTTTACGGCTATTGCCTGTTTGGTTAGGCTTATTTTCTTTTCCACGCCAGCCAAAATAAGCTTTAGAAGAAAGCACATACGACGTTCTATCCCATTTCTTTTTCTTAAGTATGCGTCCCATCATTTTTTCGCTTTCTCCAAGTGCATAAGCTTCTGCATTGTCAAAAAAGTTTACACCATTGTCATAGGCTATGCCCATTAGTTCTTCTGCAACTTTATCATTTATTTGTTTGCTAAAACTAACCCAGCTACCAAAAGAAAGTACACTAAGTTGTAAGCCAGAGCGGCCAAGTTTACGATATTCCATATATAAAAATTAAAAAAGTTTGGGCTTTAAAATAGAAATTAAAAAGTCATTTGTAATAAGGCGTAAGTTATTTTATTTTTTTGAGAAGCCTTGTTTATATAGGTAAAACATTAAAAAATTACTGTGGAAATCCGTCGCCTTTACTGTTGAGCACCCCATTGCCGTTTGTAAGGTGATAGTTTTTAAAAGCTTGGTCTGCTTCCATGCCAGAGCCATTCATATATTGCCCATCTTTTTGGCGTATACGTACTTTTTTATACGTGTAAAATTCTACACCCACCTTGCTCCTATCCCAATAAAGGTCTTCACAATAAATAGTATCTCCTTTAAGTATATTTATAATGGTTACACTATCTCGTAAATAAATTAAACTTTGTGCATCTTTATATTTACCGTACAATGCAGTTAGTTTACTTTCTTTTTGATCTTGTACATTATAAAATTCTGCGTAAAGTGTTTTGGGAAATTCGTAGTAAGAAACGGTATCTTCCACATGTAACATTAGTGGGGCTGTAAGTATAGCTTTCGTTTTTCCAGCTACAGAGTAATTCATTTTTATAAAAGTTGCCTCTTCTGTACCATTCTCTTTTTTCTTACCCAAATTATTTATAACTGCGGGATCATTTTCGCAAGAAAATAAAAAAAAGCAGCTTACAAATAAGGCTGCTTTAATATTTTTATGTTTAAAAGTTATATTCATTAAACCTAAAATTTAGGAACATGGCTTAGGCAATTTTACCCAATGCTATATTTAATCATATTTACGTTTTTGGAACCAAGATGCGGTCATGGAGATTCCAAAATTCACTCTAAAAACACCTTCTTTTACACCAATATTTTGCTTATTGCCACGCTGCCCAATTTCTACACCAGTATTAAGTGTTACAAAATCGCCAAAGCGTAATCTTTGAAAAGAAGTAAGGGGTAAACCTGCGCCCAATGTAACTCCATAGTCTGACCTACTATCACTGAGCTTCACATAATCGGTACCATAATAAAACCCTCCACGATATTTTACAAAACGCCAATAATTTTTGCTAGTTGTTGTTGCGGGGTAATATTGTGCACCAAAACGAAATTTTGCTGTATTCTGAGTAAGGTCTTTAGCTCCAAAATATGAATAATTAGACAGGTTAGAGAAATCTATATCTACACCCGTTACCCAGTGAGGATTTGTATACGTAAACCCTACACTGTAAGAAGCTGGTATATTAATTTTGCCTGATATATTTTTTGAAGTATCAATAATATCTATAGTAGTAAGTGTACCATCTGGATTGTAGTAAAAAGTCTCCACAAAATTATCTCTTTTACCTTTTAGTGTTTGCTTTAAATTAGCTGTAGCACCTATACGCAACAAGCCTTTATTTTGCAATTTAATAGCATATTGTACACCAAGGTTTAAAAATGCACCTCCAAAGTTCGAGATTGTTTCAATATTAGATTGTTGATATGGAGTTACTATGGTATCATTAACAAAACTCTTTCTACTACTTATATCTCTATTGCCAAAACTATAACCTGTGGTTAACCCAAAGCTTAAATTTTTAATTTTTACTCCAGTGCTAATATTTACTTGGTTTATACCACCAGTACCTTCAAATAAAGTACTCGTGCTATCTATACCTGTAACCCTTACATTTTCTTGTATTTTATAACTTATTTTACTCAAAGGCTTGAGCCCAAAAGCTACATTCCAAAAATTTCCTTTTTTTAACATACGCTTTGGCGTAATGGGAAAACCAAGTTGTATGTAAGCAATATTAGCATTATTTGCAGAATATTTTTGAGAGGAAGTTTTACTTTTTAGCGTCCTTCTGTCTACATCTAACCCAAAATCGAAAATGGTGGTGTTGAGGCTACCCAAAGCCGCAGGATTGGTAAGGTTTATAGATTGTGAATATGGCAAAAAGCCAGATACATCTACAAATCCAGTAGATATTCCTCCCATACTACGACTAGTAATATTTTGCGGCGAGGAAAATTCTCCCACACCATATCTAGAATATGGAGCATTTACTTGGGCAATAGCACAAGTGGTAGTAAATAATACAAAAATGAATATTGAGGTCTTCTTAATTGTGGCAGTTGTTAAGTTCGCTAAGTGCATACAGTCCTTTAAATAAAAAATTACGGTCGGCAAATATCCGGCTTTTAAGTTGCCCGGCAAAATACGATGAATTTCCGCCGGTTAAAACCACGTTAAAGTTGTCAAATTTATTGCCATATCGTTCCACAATACCCTCTATTTCAGCGGCCATACCGTTTAAAACACCACTTTGTAGATTTGTTCTAGTGTCATAGCCAATTAATGGAAAATTCCATGTTTCTTTCTCCAAAGGCAATAAAGCAGTATAATCGTGCATGGCTTTAAAGCGCATATCCATGCCTGGCGAAATGCCGCCACCTAAAAACTCGTGCTGCTGGTTTACAAAGTTGTAGGTAATACAACTGCCCAAACCAATAATCAGGTTATTTTTATTTGGGTAAAAGTGTACTGCTGCACTCACCAATGCTAAACGATCTGCACCAATAGTTTCGGGCTTGCCCACGGGTGTTGTAAAATTTATTTTTGTGGCTACAGATAATTTATGAAACAATGTTTTTGCTGCTAGTACATCTTCTATTGCTTCGTTATGTTTTATTACAGAAGAAAGAATGGTTTTTTGTGGATTATATTTTTCTATAATTTTTTCCATGGTTTCCACATCATCATTTTCCAAATAAATGGTTTCGCTCATATTATCATTTATAAAAATAGCGGCTTTCCGGCGGGTGTTTCCAAAGTCGAAGCAGAGCGTTGTATTGTTTGGTTGTTGCATTGGTAAATTGTTTAATTGTTGCATTGGTAAATTGTTATTGCCTCCTTTTAAATGACAACTCTCAATTGCCAACTCCCTATTGCCCACCACTGCCCTTTGCCAACTGCATCTTGCCCTTTGCCAACTGCTATTTGCCAACTGCCCTTTGCCAACTGCCAACTGTTAGCCAAACTTAAATCCTTCCAAATTTTTAAAATGTCCATTTAATTTAATTTTATCTTTTAGCTTTCCCATTTGAGACATTACATCAAGAACTTTTGTAAGATGCCTATTTATAAATTCTTGTCTATGCAATTCTTGTTCAAATTCTATCAATTGATATTCGTCTTCTAGCGTCATACCTGCATGGTGTGCTACATCAAAACTAAGCAATGCTTCGTCTTGTTTTTTAAAATCTTTTGTTACGCTCAGCAAAATATGTAATGCCCTTATACTAGCCAATATATTCTTCATTAGTGCTGCACTACCAATATACTTTGTACTCGGATAGGTAACAATAGCGCCATGGTAAAGTTTCTCTGGTAACTCCTCAATTTTTTCTAGCATTCTAAAAACCAGTGTAGCCCTTGTTTTAATGTCCATTTCTCCATTGTCATATGTTTTTGATATCTCTATTATGTCTACCAAAGTACCAAATTCCATTACTTGGTTATTTAAAACCGCAGGTATGCCAAATGGTTTTTTATTGTTAAAACAATCCTGTACCAGTTGCTTATACCGAGGTTCAAAAATATGTAGGTTTAATTCCTCACCAGGAAAAACCACAATAGATAAAGGGAACAAGGGAATAAAATTTGTCATAAAGTATATTCTTCTATTTGCAATTTAACCAAAAAAGGTTTTCATTTTAAGCCCCCAAAGCAGTTTTAGCGACTCAAAAAAACGACTTATACTGCTTTTCTTTTTTATAAAGTATAAAGTTTTAGCATTTTTTCTTGCCAATAAAAATAGTGAAAAACTAAACCATTGGTTTTTTCTTTGTTTATAATATTTTGCCCAAAGTTCGTAAAATGATTTATTTAAGCTTGCTACTTTAGCACAACTATTATACCACTCTAGCTCTTCTTCGTATATTAGAAATTCCTTTTTGTGCTTTGTTGTTTTTTTTAATGCAAGCATATCCGTTTTGCTTTTTTCATGTTGACGATAATGCACCAATACTTCGTCTATATATTTTAAGCCTCCATTTTCTGCTGCTACAAATGCTAACCACCAATCAAAATATTTTGCTGATGGTATTGGCAGAGCAATATTGACAAGCCTTTTGGCAAACATGCATTCGTGTCCAGACACACAATTTAAAAGTAGAAATGTTTTGGAATCTTGACCACTATAGCAGTTTAACTTATCTGCAATCGTTCTACCCATTGAATTTTCATCTGCATCAATAAATAAAGAATTATGGTAAACAAGTGCTGCTGAGCCAATGTTATTTACAAGGATTTCTATTTTTTGAGGCAGCCAAATATCGTCCTGATCACATAGTGCAATAAAATCTCCATTACAATGTTTAATGGCATTTTCAAAATTTTTATTTATGCCATTCTTTAGAGGGTTCTTAAAAAGAGAAATAGAAGCAAACGCCTTCATATATCTCTCAACAATAGCAACAGTGCTGTCTGTTGAGCCATCATCAGAAATAATTATTTCCAAATTGCTGTATGTTTGTGCTAAAAGGCTATCCAGTTGTTTTTCTATAAATTGCTCGCCATTGTAAGTTGCCATAGCAATAGATACTAACTCGATTTTATTTTTACTATTTTCCATTATACTTTTATACTAGTTCTCCCCTTTTTTTAAATTTCTAACAAATCTTTTTATCCCTTGCCCCCAGCTACTAGTAAGCACAAGAAAAAATTTACTCTTAATACTTTTTTTACGCATAAAATATAAGGTATCAAGCGCACCTAGTGCCATGAAAAACATTTTCCAACTAAATATATGTTTGTCTTTATTTTTATAAACACTTGCCCATTTTTTTAAAAATGCCTGATGTTTGCTTGTTGCATTTGCACAAGTATCAAACCACTCTATACACTCCTTCTCAATTTTTTCACGGTCAACTTTTTCATTTTTTAATCCAAAAAAATCTGTTTCGCTTTGTGTGTGTTGTCTATAATGCACCAATACTTCATCTACATATTTTATTCCACCATTTTCTGCGGCTATAAATGCAAGCCACCAGTCGTGGTGTACTGCATCAGCAAAAGGAATCACAATATCTAATAAATTTCGGCTAAATAACATGGCATGACCTGATACACAATTACAAAATAAAAAAGCCTTACCATCATCACCTTCATACATATTTAACCTTGTAGCAAAAGTTCTTTCCAAAGAATTTCCTGCATCGTCTACAAAAAGAGAATTGTGATATGATAATGCATTATCACCGATTGCAGCAAATAGTCTTTCAATTTTATTGGGCATCCAAATATCATCTTGGTCAGCAAAAGCTATATAAGCTCCCTTGCAATATTTAAGTGCGTTTTCAAAATTTCGTTTTATGCCATGTAATCCAGCATTTTTAAACACAAAAAAGTTGTTAGTTTTTTTAGCATACGATTCTAAAATGCTAATTGTATTGTCGGAAGAGCCATCATCGGAAACTACTATTTCAATATTGAGGTACGTTTGATGTAGTAAAGTTTCTATTTGTTGTACAAGATATTTTTCTCCATTGTAAGTGGCTAAAGCAATAGAAATTAGTGGTTTTGTTTCTTGCATGTTTAGCCCTTTTAAAATCTTTTTATATTTTTATCTTTTAAAGAAAATAAAATTTTATTTACTACTTCTTGTACAGTAATACTACTATTTTTCTTATTCATCATTAACTTAAATTCTATTCTTGCCTTGTTAATTTTTTTGCTTGCCTTAAAAAACATTTGTAACGACGAAAAATACCAAAGCCTACCTGTAACCACATGAATAAGTGTTTCTGGAAATAATTGAAGATACCAAAGCACTCTTTTTATACCATTTAAGTGTATACTATGCAAAAACATTTTATTTCTGTAGTAAATTTTTCTTATCTCCGTTTTACTAATTTTAGATTTTATTGTTGTAGATACTTTATGCCTACAAATGGAATGTGGTTCATAAAAGCATTTCCAACCAAGCCTCCATGCACGAAGGCTTAATTCAAAATCTTCCACATAAAAAGGTGAAAAAAGTTCGTTAAACCCACCCAACTCTTGTATTTTTTCTGTAGATACAAACGCATTAGCTCCAGATAAATACATACTTAAAAACGTATCTTCTTTTGCTGTTTGTAAAGGTATATAATTTCCAGAAGTTTTTATTTTTGCTCCATGAAAAGAAGGATATTTACCCCCATCTTGTACCACATCATCGTCCCAGCCTATAATACGCCCCATCACACCAAAAGTATTTGGCTCCTCAAAATAATGTAACAAATGGTTAAAATAATCTTTAGTAAGAATCACATCGCTATTAAGCAGCAATAACAAATCGTATTGTGCAGCAAATATTCCTTTATTTATTGTTATTGAAAACCCAGCATTTGTGTTTGATGTAATTAACTTTACATTTTTAAAATTATTTTGCAAATAAGATATTGTATCATCTTGTGAGCAGTCGTCAGATACAATAACTTCGTACAATAGCTTCGTATTTTCTAAAGCTTCGTGTAATGCAGGAAGAATAATTGGCAATAAATCTCTTCCATTATAATTGGGTATAATAACCGATATGCCTTTTTTAAGTTTCAATTGCTAATTTTCAGTGTAATGCAAAATACTACATTGTTGTCGTCAAAAAAATCTTGTTTATCATTTAAACTTAAATTAGCTGTACAAATAAAACTAAATTAGCTTTGGCTTTCTTTTAGTTTTTAAATCATTCATTAAAAAATGTCATTAAAAAAGCTAACTATACTTCAAAAATGGTATTTAAAATATACCAATAAAGCACAGTATAAGAAATATAAAATAGCTATACAACAAGAAAGTTTTTCCTCCACTAAATCGGATGAGTATTTTGCAATGCTTTCCGCTAATATTGCACACCCCTCACTTGAATACAATAATAGAAACACAACAACATTTTTGCATAGTGGCAATTGTGGCGATATAATTTATGCATTGCCAACTATTCTTACACTAAAAAAAAATGGCAAAGCGATTATTTTTTTAAATACCAATCCTAAAAAAGTACATGAGGTATATCACACATCAGATTATGTTAGTTTTAACGAAGGAATGGCAAAAATGCTTATACCATTATTACTATTTCAACCCGAAATAGAAAACTGTGAAATATTTAATGGGCAAAATATAGACTATGATTTGGACATCTTTAGATCCTATACATTTTTTCAAGATAGAGGAAGTATTAGCAGATGGTATTTCTATATTTTTGGTATAAGTGCTCCGCTTCATAACCCTTGGCTTGTAGCACCAAAAGATATATCCGTTAGCGATTGCATAATCATTGCTAGGAGTAAAAGATACAGAAACCCATTAATAGATTATAGCTTTTTAAAAAAATATCCTAATCTTATTTTTATTGGTGTGGAGGAGGAGTATGATGATATTAAACTAATAATTCCTTCTATTAAATGGAGAAAGGTTGTTGATTTTCTTGAAATGGCTTCTTTAATAAACGGCTGTAAATTTTTTGTTGGCAATCAATCATTTCCTTTTTCTTTGGCGGAAGCTTTAAAAGTAAATAGATTGCTAGAAGTATATTACAAAATACCAAATGTTATTGTTGAGGGGCCTGGTGCAAATGATTTTATGTATCAACCCCAATTTGAAAGTTTAGTAGAAAGCCTTTATAATAAACTTTAACTTACTTTAGCATAAATGTGGAATAACATCTTAGATAAAATAAAATTAGGCGATAGAAAAAGTCTTGCACGCTGCATTTCGTTGGTAGAAAATGAGGCGGAAGGATATGACATTTTTATGCAAAGTTTACCCATGCATAATGTGCCTGTTATAGGCATTACTGGACCTCCAGGTGCTGGAAAAAGCACACTCACAGATGCGCTTATTGGAGAGTACGTAAAAGACAATAAAAAGGTAGCTGTGCTCTGTGTTGACCCATCATCTCCATTTAATTTAGGTGCTCTATTGGGCGATAGAATAAGAATGAGTCGCTGGTATACAAATAGTGCCGTTTTTATTCGTTCTTTGGCTACAAGGGGGTCACTGGGTGGGTTACATCCAAAAATTATTGAAATAACAGATCTTCTTAAAGCTGCCGACTTTGATTATATCATTATAGAAACAGTAGGTGTAGGACAAAGCGAAATAGAAATTGCTGGGCTAGCAGATTTAACTATTGTAACCATTGTACCAGAGGCGGGAGATGAAATACAAACTATGAAGGCTGGTATTATGGAAATAGCTGACATGTTTGTTGTAAATAAAGCAGACAGGCCTGGTGCTAGTACTTTTGTAAAAAACCTTAAGCTAATGCTGGCTCCAGCATTCAGTAACCATAAGCAAGAAATAGAAGTAATAAAAACAATTGCCTCAAAAAATGAAGGGGTTGCAGAAATGAAAATGGCTATTGAAAAAATAATACAAACACAAAACCTAAACCCCAAAAAAACTTGGCTACTAGCAGAAAAAGCTTATTACCTTATACAAAAAGAAATGATGAAGCATGTAGATAAAGCTAATCTAAAACAAAAAATAGAACAAACGGAAAATAGTTTTAACCTATATAAATTTGTAGCCGATTATTTAAAAAATAATGCTGCTTTATAAAAACCTACACACTTTTTTTATATTTAAAAAAATACTTTGGCAATAGAATAAAATTTTTAAGAAAAAGTAAAATAGGTTTCCTTTTTAGCCCATTCCTTTTTATAATATTATATGTAGCAGAAAAAAGAGCTGTGTGGTTGCCACTATGTTTGTTTACAACAAGTAGTTGTTTAAAAAATTCAAAATTTATTAATTTAAAAGGGGAATGGTATTTTTTCTTAGCTGTTTCAAAAGAATTTTGAATTGTATCTGTAATACAATTCAACAATGTTGCGGAGGTATCCTCTTTTTCTTTTAGCTCAATAATATTAGTTGTATCAAGCTTTGCATATTGATGATCATAAATCATAGAGCTGTTATAATAGTTGGTATCATTTACTACTATTATTTTTTGTAATGGCTTTGCCCAATTAGTAGTTGTAAGCCAAGATATACCACTAGAGCAACCAACAAAAAGTGTACAGTATTTTGTAAGTTCAGCATTTGCTCTAAAACTAAGTATACTGCCATCTATTATTTGTGTAGTTGTGCTTTCAATTTTTTTATTTGATGATAAAATAACTGCTATACTTGGGTCATTATTCGTTAGTTGATCTGCAATATATTTTGCAGACTCTGGGTTTAATGAAGATTTAAAACTATCTGGCCCACACTCTATTAATATTATATTTTTGAATTTGTGAAGCTGATTTTTGTTTGCAAATAATTTTACCGAAATCATTTCTTCCTGAGAGAGTTTAATGATGGGTTGCTGATTTACCGTTATTTTATGAGGATACTGCAAATAAATTGTAGACCGAATGCCGCCATCAAAATCCAAAGTTGTTTTCCCTATTATTTGCGTATAAAATATTTTATCAAATTCGCCTGCTTTTTTTCTATTTTCTGCTACTTCAACAAATGCATCCCATTCGGCAAGTGTGGTTAGCGAAGCTGTTGTTGGTATCTCCCATATTTCATCTACATAAGGGTTTAATAAAACAGATTGCAAGCATTTTGTATTTACTGCCCATGTAAGGTGAGCCTTAGGATAATCTACTTCTTTTATTTGTCTTGCAATAACAGTAGCGTACAAACAATCTCCATTGGAGTTAAGTTGTGCTAATAAAATACGGCTTTTTTTATCCTGCATATTGTATTATATTTCTGTTGCCTTATTTCCTTTCCACCATCTCCAAGCCACAAATCCCACAATAATAAATGGTGTAAACATTAAATATAAAATACCGGAGTTTAAGCCTTGGGCAGGTTTTTCTCCCAGTTGCGATGCTGTTTTTGTACACATAGAGCATTGGGCAATACTGTTTAAACTAGCTATTATTATCAATAAAAAAAATATAAGCTTTTTCATGTGTTCATTTTTATTGCTATTAGCCACATAGAATTCGCCAACAACTAATTTTAAGTTGAATAATTCTTTTAGTGGCTCATTTCACAAATTTAAAATATTTCATTTGTATTATTAATTACGACTTACCCTTGTCCATAGATTTTTGTACAGCAGTATCAAATATAGAAAGTATAATGCTAAATAACATTGCCCACCAAAAGCCATCAATCTTTATCCCTTCTATCAATCTAGCTGCCAATAATATTACAATAGCATTTATAGCAAAAAGAAATAAACCAAGGGTTACGACCGTTACAGGAAGTGTAAGCACTACAAGTATTGGCTTTACTATCGCATCTAATGCGGCAAGTACAACTGCAAATATTAAGGCTGTAAAAATATTATCTATATGCACACCAGATAATATTTTTGAAAGCACAAAAGCCACTACTGCGGAAATGAGTATTTTAATAATGAAGTTCATTTTAAAAAATGGTTAAATTGTTAAATTGTTGATTGAGCCATGTGAACTAACCCGCAACCCGTAACTCTTAAACCCGCAACAAATTAATACACCACCAACTCATAAAACTTCTCAGGTTGTAAATATTTTTGTGCCAATACCTGCAATTCCTCTGCACCTGTATTTTTAACTGCATCTATGGAGTCATAAAAATATTTTTCTCCTAAGTTATTCAAAATAATATTTTTCCATTTAGCAATAATTTGAAAAGGTCCATCTAGGTCTCCCAAAATTCCACCAATCATATAATTGCGTACCAGAGAAAGTTCTTCATCATCTATCAATTCGTCCCTCATTATTTTCATTTCTTTATAAACCTCTGCTATCGTAGCATCACATACATCTTTTCCTGCTTCTGTGCTTATCATCCATGCACTTTCTTGCATATGATTTTGCAAATAGCTGCTTATGCCATAAGTGTAACCTTTCTCTTCTCTAATATTACTCATTAGTCTTGAGCCAAAATAACCTCCGTAAATTGTATTCAATACAATTACTTTTTTAAAATCTTCGTGGTGGCGATTGGGAAATGGTTGTGCAATTCTTATAGCTCCCTGCACCGCATTTTCATCATTCTGTATGATATGCTTTTTTTCTAAAGCTTGTATGGTTTTTATTTCTGAAACAATAAAACTTGGCTTGGTTAATGCAAGTTTTCCAAAATTTTCGTTTAATAATGTTTCAATATTTAAAGGTAATTTTCCCGCTACAAAAATGGCGCAATTGCCATTTAAATAATACTGTTTGTAAAAAGATTTTATATCTTCTACTTCTAAGCCATCCAAATCCTCTGGGTTAGTAAATGCACCATAAGGGTGGCTTTCGCCATACAATAAAGCGTCAATTTTTCTTGCCGCTACATACTCACATTTTTGTAAATTAACAGTAAGGCGTTGCTTAGAATTTTGCTTAAAAATATTTAACTCTTCTTGTGGAAAAACAGAATTAATAAGCATATCATTCATCAATGGCAATAACTTATCGGTATGCTTACTTAATGTATGCAAAGACAATGTAGATGTTTCGTTATAGCAAGCCCTTGAGCAACTTGCACCGTAGTAATCAAACGTTTCATTTAATTGAAATGCAGTACGAGTGGCAGTTCCATTCTTTAATAAAAAGTTAGTTGCAGAAGCTACACCTTTATTTTTTTCAAAAAAATTGCCGGCATAAAATACCAATTCTATTTGTAATACATCTTGTGCACCTGCGTCTATTGTGTATACAGGTACTCCATTATCCAAATGAAAAAGGTCATATGGTTTTAGTTTTAAATTAAAATCGGTAGCGTCTGTTATGGGTGGTGCTATGGTTCTGTTGAGCATGTAAATTGTTCTATTGTTTTATTGTTTGGTTTGAAAAGATTTTAGAATCTTATTTTAACTTCTACCATTTAGAGATAATTTGCTCCATTTCTTCTTCTGTGTGCACTTCACCTCTGGATGCTGCTTGTAAACTATTTTCTATTTTATCAAATAATATTATCTCTTCTAATAAACTTTCAATATTGCAGAATTTTTCATCAGGCATATGGTTTATTATTTCTATTAGTTTATCCTTTGTTAGCATAATTATTTTTACTAGATTAATTATTACTCAAATAATACATCGTACTACAATTATTATCATCAAAAATAATTCTTGTTTGTTCCAAAATATTTTCGGCAGTTACCGCTCTGTACTTTTCAAGTTCACTGTTCATCAAGTCTGCATCGCCAAGCAATTCATACATAGCAATGCTAGAAGCTCTGTTCATTACACTCATATCTTCAAAAGCCATGGCGCTTTCTGTTTTATTTTTTACTTTCTCTAGCTCTTCTACAGTAATACCCGTTGCTTGCATTTTTTTTATTTCTTCATTTACAGCAACTTCTGCTTTTTTAATATCAACTCCTTTTACAAGCTTACCTTCTATTACCATTATACCAGCATCTGTACTACCCATATGGTAGCAATCTAAGTTGCTAAAAAGCTTTTGCTCTTTTACCAAACTTTGGTATAAACGAGAAGAACCACCACCACTTAAAATATCGGAAATTAAATCTGCAGTATAATACCTATCATCTGTACGTGGATAAATATGCCAGCATTTATATAGCGCATCAAGTGGCACATCTGCTTTTACTTCAAGCACTCTTGCTGCAGTTTGTTTTGGCTCTACAGGTAAGCTACGATTGTATTTTTCTCCAGCAGGTATTGGGCCAAACCATTTTTCTACTAATTCTTTAATTTTTGCTACGTCTACATTTCCAGCTACGGTAAGTATTGCATTAGATGGGTTATAATGTTTCTTAAAAAATGCTTTTACATCATCTAAAGTAGCATCTTCTACATGTTTTAGTGATGCTCCAATCGTCATCCATTTATATGGGTGTGTTGTATAAACCAAATTGCGCAGCTTATGCCAAACATCTCCATAAGGCTTACTTATATAATGCTCTTTAAATTCTTCGCATACTACTTTACGTTGTACCTCCAAACTTTTTTTACTAAAAGCTAGGCTCAACATTCTATCACTTTCTAACCAAAAAGCGGTTTCTATATTTTCTGCGGGTAGCTGACAATAATAGTTAGTAATATCATTGGTGGTATAAGCATTGTTTTCTCCGCCAGCTGTTTGTAAGGGTTCGTCATACACAGGTATATTTATGCTGCCGCCAAACATTAAGTGCTCAAACAAATGCGCAAAACCAGTTTTTTCTGGATGCTCGTCTTTTGCACCTACATCGTACAAAACATTTACTACTGCCATTGGCGTGCTCTTATCTTCGTGCACCAGCACCCTAAGTCCATTTTCTAAAGTAAATTTTTCAAACTTAATCATGTGCAAATGTACGAAGTGTAGCTTTAAACTTAGTTCAACGAATACTTGTAGGCCATAATGTGATAAAAAATACTTTGTCATTTCTATTCACAATTATCCTTACTGTTTCTTTTACTTTTTGTATAATATTTGTATAAGTATCCACATTGCCAGTGCAGTTGTTGGCCACACAAACAATTTCATCACCATTTTTTAAGCCTGCTTTTTCGGCAGGAGATTTTGGAACTATGTCATCTACAATTACTTTTTTATCATAATAGTACAATGTCATTCCAGTGTACGCATAATCAAACGGAGCATAAAAATTTGAATTTGGCTTAATATGTATTTCTTTTGCTGGATAATTTAATATAGTATTAAACCTTCTCAATATTTCGTTACCAAGCAGGCCTGCTGTATAGGGATATGATGTTATATTTTCTTCATCGTTATATAAATCTGTAGGCACATGCCTAAAAACATAAGGTCCCACTTGTAACCGCTTTATAATAGTTAGTCGCATCGGTTTTTTTCCTCCAAGCCCTTGTACCTGAGTTATAACTGGTTTTCTTCTAGACAATAAGATATTATTATCTTTTACAAAATTATCGGTTAGTAGTACACAAAGTCCTGCACCAGTATCAAAGTATAAGTTTGCATCTACTTTGCTTTTATCTTTTAGCTTAACAGTGTGTGCAATAAGTCTTGAAAATGCTGGTTTTAATACAGTTCCACCATCGTCATAAGTATACTTCCCTGGACTATATATTTGAATGTAAGAGGAGTCAAAATTAATATTAATAATGTACCTACTTATAAAACTATAACCAATTATACCATCAATTTTTTCGCCATACACACTACTAAGCAAGCTGTAGTCGTTTACATAAAAATTTAAACTATCTGTTTTTAAAGACCCCGTTGTAAGCATTTGATTAAAGGCATAAGAAACATTTTTGGTGCCACCAATACCTGTTACAAGTGTATCTGTTTTTCTTAGTTTTATACCCAACTCTACAGATGTGCTAGAGTCTAATGATATTCCACCACTGCCAGTATCTAACAAAAAATTTAGTTTTGTTGAGTTGTTGTTTATATACGCTTCTATTACTATTACTCCTCCTGAATATAATTTTATTGGAATGGTTTCAAGCAATGTTGCTTTAGCAACCTCACTATTCTTTTGTGCAACACAATTTTGTGCTACAAAGAACCATATTATATAAAAAATCGTTTTTATAGTGCTGTAATTTTATGTTTTACAAGTTAATGAATGTAATTTTGTGAAGCAATTTTAAAAAAATTTATATGAATGTTGATGCATTATTAGAGAAAGCGCTAGCTTTTGAATTCCTTTCTGTAGATGAAGGTGTGTTTTTGTTCCAAAACGCTGCATTAACCCAATTAATGTTTGTAGCAAATGAATGTAGAAAAATACAAGTACCTCACGGAAAAGTAACCTGGCAGATAGATAGAAACGTAAATACCACCAATGTATGCACTGCCAATTGTAAGTTTTGCAATTTTTATCGCATACCTGGGCACAAAGATGCTTACATAACAGATATTGAAACCTACAAGAAAAAAATTGAAGAAACTATCATGTATGGTGGAGATCAATTGCTTTTACAAGGCGGCCATCACCCTGAGCTTGGCTTATCTTTTTATGTAAATTTATTTAAAGAACTAAAAAGCCTTTACCCAAATATAAAACTACATACACTAGGCCCACCAGAAGTAGCACATATAACCAAATTAGAAAAAAGCACACATAGAGAAGTTTTAATAGCACTTAAAGAAGCTGGCATGGATAGCCTGCCAGGTGCAGGTGCAGAAATATTGACGGATAGAGTACGTAGACTTATAAGTAAAGGAAAATGCGGTGCTCAAGAGTGGTTAGATGTAATGCATGAATGCCACAAATTAAACATTACAACTTCTGCAACCATGATGTTTGGACACGTAGAAACGTTAGAAGAAAGATTTGACCACTTGGTAAAAATAAGAGAAGTACAAAGTAGAAAACCTGAAGATGCAAAAGGTTTTTTAGCATTTATACCTTGGACGTTTCAAGATGCAGATACCTTGCTTGCTCGCATACGTGGCGTACATAACCTTACTACACCTGAGGAGTATATTCGTATGATAGCAATGAGCAGAATAATGCTACCAAATATTAAAAATATACAAGCAAGCTGGCTTACTGTGGGTAAAGAAGTTGCACAGCTCTGCCTAAATGCAGGGGCAAATGATTTTGGAAGTATTATGATTGAAGAAAATGTGGTAAGTGCAGCTGGTGCTCCACATCGGTTCACATCTACAACCATTCAAGATTCCATACGCATGGCGGGCTTTGAGCCACAGCTGCGTACTCAGCAATATGAATGGAGGGTAATGCCAGAGATGAAGGAGCAGGTGATAGATTATTGATTATTTTAACGAACGTTTCAAAAAGCCTTGGTACGTGTCTCACGCACCATTCGATTAAATAAATTAAAAATTTACCGTAACCATTTCTCTCATTCCTTTTTTTATACTCCACTTAGGAGCATTTTCTAAAAGTTTAATGGCTTGCTGATCACATGCTAGGGTAAGTGATTGTTCTACTTTTACTTTTGTTGGTTTTCCTTTTTTGTTTATGGTAAATGATAAAACAACTTTCCCTTTTATTTGATTACCCTTTTCATCAAATTGGGGTTTCATATTTTGTAAAACATAATTGTTAAATGTTGCTCTCTCTCTCTCTGCATCAATGCTCAATTTTTTTAAAAATATAGAATCTCTTAAAGCATAATCATCACTTTCTTTTTTTACTTGCATACCAGATACTTTTCCAGCAAGCCCTTTTTCTAAATCTATATCTTTATTCTTATTCAATTCTGCTTTTGAAATAGCTACTACATCGGCAGATTGTTCTTTTTTTCTTTTTGAATTACCATAACCAGTTACCACTACTTCTTGTAAATTACTTTCTTTATCTAATTTAAACACAGGGGTTGTATTTGTATTTAGCACTATATCTTGTTTAATAAATCCAACAGCAGCAATAGAAGCATTGATGTTGCTATCTGTTGCTTTAAAATTAAACCTGCCATTTTTATCTGTTTGAGTAACAGTGTTGTTAAAAATAATATTAGCATTTTGCATTGGCCCTCCTGAAGGCTTTTGCACAACACCACTATAATTATAATAATTTAATGCATTGCTTTGAGATTGGTTATTTTGATTCAAATCTTTGTTTACTGCTTGTTTCTCTAAGGCATCGGTATTTGCATCTCTACGTAAACTTTTATCAATTTCTTTATCAGCAATTGCCGTTTCATTATTAGGGATAGCTGGCGCTGCTGACTCTTGTGGTATTATAGCAGGAATATTGTCTTGTTGTTGTATTCTAGTTATATCAAAATTGTTTTTAGCTTTTGCAGCAGTACTATTTTGAGATATTACTGTCTGCCTTTCAGTAATTGACTCATCAGCAGATATTGATTTACTAGTATCCACAATTATAGAATCTGCTATTACCTCCTGCTTCAATTCATTTTTGGCCAGTGGTTGTAAATCATCTTTTTTATTTACACTATAAAACAAATAACCCAAGCCGAATACAATAGCTATAGATGCTGCTGCACGAAGCCAGGTTTTGTTTGAAGAAAAAGATAAAACTTTTGCTTCCGCTTTTTCCTTTATAGCTAATTTTTCATTTAAAGACACTGTATCTGCCACAGCCGTGTTAGCATAAGCGTAGCCATCAAGCGCATCGGATAAAAATGGGTCTTCCAATGCTGCTTTTTCAAGTGCATGCATATCTTGTGCGGGCATATTGCCTGCATAATAACTTGCAAAATCTGCGGCGGTATATATTTTTTCGTTGTTCATTTATTCTGCTTTTTGCAAAGCGGTTTTATCCATACATATTTTTAAATTTCGCCTACCATTTTGTATAAAGCTTCTTACTTTATTTATATCCAAAGCGATGGTTTCTGCTATTTCTTTGTAACATTTTTCTTGCAAATAAAATAACTGAATAGATTTTTTTTGCTCCTCGGGTAATTGTTCTATACAATGTTCCATTACTATCAAATTCGTTTCTTTCTCCATTACAGCATCTAGATGCATATTTTCTGTTAAATGCATAAGGTCTGCATCAACATTAACAGGTTGGCTTTTTCGGCTTCGCAATTTCATCAAGCAATGATTTTTAGCCAATTGATACAGCCAACCTTTAAAATTTTCTATTTCATACTTTTTTACTTTTGTCACCAGTTCTTCAAAAATATGTATCACCGCATCTTGCGCCTCATCGGGCTCTTTAAAATATTTTAGGCATACTCCATACAATAAATCCATATAGCGACTGTATAAATCACCAAGGGTATCCATGCTTTCTGTTTGCTTGTACTGTTGTACAAGTTCGCTATCGCTAAAAGTGGATGATATTTTTTTTATGAATGCCAATGGGATAAAGTTATAAAATTATTTTTTAAGCATTATTTTTAAACAGAACTTTACATAAATAAATTATATAAATGAATACAACAAATAAAATAGCCCTAGTAACTGGCGGCAGCCGTGGCTTAGGAAAAGACATGGCGCTTAGCATTGCAAAAAAAGGAAACGATGTAATTATTACTTACAACAATAGTAAAGCAGAAGCCAATGCTGTGGTTGAAGAGATAAAAACTTTGGGAGTACAGGCAATAGCCATACAATTAAACCTTTCTGTTTTTAGTAACGTTGTTGCTTTTGTGAATACAATTGCAGAAACGTTGAAAAATAATTTTGAAGATAGAAAATTAAATTATCTTGTAAACAATGCAGGTATGGGTGCTACGATTCCTTTTTTAGAAATGACAGAAACGATATTTGACGAATTTTTAAATGTACATTTTAAAGGCGTGTATTTTTTAACACAAAAACTAATGCCATATTTTAATGATGGTGGAAGTATTGTAAACATTAGTACTGGCACTACACGTTTTTGCCATCCTGGGTATAGCGTATATGCTAGTATGAAAAGTGGATTAGAAACATTTACAAGATATGTGGCCAAAGAAATGGGGGTAAGAGGTATTCGTGCAAATGTGGTAGCACCTGGCCCAATAGAAACAGATTTTAATGGAGCGGCTATTCGTAATAACCCACAAATGAAAGGGTTTTTAAGCCAAGCAACACCACTTGGTCGTGTAGGCAATGCAGATGACATTGGTAGTGTGGTAGCTTTTCTTTGCAGCGATGAAAGCAAATGGGTAAACGGGCAAAGGATTGAAGTGAGTGGGGGGATAAATGTGTAAAGCAATGTGCAAATGGGCAAATAGGCAAATGTGCAAATTTTGGAAATGCGATGTTACTTTTGGATAGGTGGCATCGCATTTTTCGTTTGATTAAAAATAGTTTCTATCTTACCATCCAATGGGTTCTTTTGATGGTTCTTGTACTGGAAGATTAACATCATTATTAGGAAACAACTCAATTTTATTTTTTTCATTCTCTTTAACAGTGCTAGCAATTTGAGTACACATTTTCTCGTAAGCTTTGCACTTATTTTGCCAAATTATATCAATCAAACTAGACTTTATCCAATCATATTGAGCACCGCAACGCAAAAAAGGTTGTTTATTTAAAATAGCATTTAGAATCGAAGCGCTTTTTTCATTTTTGTAACTTGCTAAAGATTTTAAAAAGTCAATAGCTTTAGTATCTTTCCCTTCTTCGCAAATTATATTATAAAACTTTCTTTTATAATATTTTTCATAAACATCCATATAATTTTCACTTGGAAATTCACTCATCAATTTAAATGAAAGTTCATTCAATTGATACCAATTATCATTTAGTATTTTTCTAATGATAGATGTGTCTTCGGCTTTTTTATATTGTGCTAAAGCGTAAGTCGAGTATTCAATTTCTTCAAAAAGTAATTCTCTTTGCGCCATTTCCTTTATTATACTGTAATATTTTTCTTGTGGTTCAATTCTTGAAGCAATTAAATGAGCAGACCTTAAATAATTATGTTTTCTTAGAAGTATATCAATTGTTTTATTTTTATCTTCAATTGTTTTCCATTTCCCATTCTGCAAAAGAAAATCAGAAACTTTCATGTTCCATATTCCAAATTCACCAGCATCGGTTTGTACTTCTGCTGTATCATCTAGATTATTATTAATTAAATCAAAATGATTGAAGGTTTCTCTTCGTAGCATTTCCTGCAAGGCCATACCTCTCAAAATGGGATGTTCAGATTTGTTTAGTTTTTCTAATTCATTATCTGTAACTGAAAACCTAATCGTGCTATCATAATACTCAACAACGGCTTTTGATACTAGATTAGTAAGCGCAGGTTGAATTATTTTTCTAAAATCTTTTATTGCATACTTATATTTATTTTCATTTTTGCAAGAAAAAAACAATAATAGGAAAGCTAATGAAACGAAAAGTCTAATTATATGCATATTCCTAATTTGAAAGATTCTATAATTAGATTCATGAACCTAAGTATTCCATAATTTTTTTATTTCATTCAAATCTAAAAGGTCGAATGTGATATACCAATCTATAATTTAGCGTTAACAAGAAGAAAATAGTTCGTGTTTATTTTTTAAATACCACCACACAACTATTCGCCCCCAAATTAATCTCTCCACTCACCACCATTTCTTCAAACTTATTATTCATCACCGCTGTCTTCCAACCGCTACCTTCTAGTTTTATTTTTTGTGCAGTGTTATTTCCATTAAACCAAACTTGTATCTTTTTCCAACTATCATTTACTGCCGCCCCGTTTAACTGATAACCTATAACATTCAATGGTTGGTTATCTATAAAACGAAGGTTTGATTGTATGCTAGCAGTTGTTGCCATGCGAAATGCAGGATGCGCCTTACGCATACGCACAAGCCCTTGCACATAATCAAAAACAACTTTGTTTTTTGTTTTTAAACTCCAATCCATTTCATTAATATCATCAGGAGATTTGTAAGAATTTTCTACACCTTTTTTTGTACGCAAAAACTCTGTGCCTGCGTGTAAAAAACTTATGCCTTGCGAAGTGAGCACAATAGACAATGCAAGTTTGTGCATTTCAATTTTTTCAGCCTCGCTGTTATTTGGGTTGCTGTTTAATAATCTATCCCACAACACATGGTTATCGTGGCACTCCACATAAGTAACCGTTTGGTAAGGCTCTTTTGCATAAGGTGCTTTACTATAATTTACTTTGCTGTAATTTATTTGTGGATGTTGTGTAGATGCTACAATACCAAATTTTATACTCTCTTCCATACCTGGCTTGCCACTAGCAAAGCCGCCATCTTTATGCTCAAACACACTGCCTTTTATACCATCCCGAATATCATCGCTAAACACACCTACTTTATCTAGCAGCATGGTATTCTTTTTTACAGCCCTCTTATCTTCTGCTAAAGTTGAACCACCTGAAGTCCACCCTTCTCCAAACAAAATAATACTTGGTTTTATTTTGTGTAACTCTTTTGAGATTAAATTCATCGTTTCAATATCGTGTATGCCCATTAAGTCAAAACGAAATCCATCAATATGGTATTCTTTTACCCAATACAAAACAGACTCCAAAATAAATTTTCGCATCATGGCTTTTTCACTTGCTGTTTCGTTTCCACAACCTGAAGCATCGCTAAATTTTCCATCTGCTGTTTTACGATAATAATACCCCGGCACTAATTGGTTAAAATTAGATTCGTTTGTAGTTCCTGTATGGTTATACACTACATCCATTATTACACTCAATCCTTTTGCATGAAATGTTTTTACCAACTGCTTAAATTCTTTTATACGCACTGCTCCATCAGCAGCATTGGTACTATACGAACCATCAGGTGTATTGTAATTTTGTGGGTCGTAGCCCCAATTGTATTGTGCTTTGTTAGGCTCTGATTCATCTACAGAGTTGTAATCGTACAATGGCAATATTTGCACATGCGTTACACCAAGCTCTACCAAATGGTCTAACCCTGTGGAAAGTCCATCATTGTTTTTTGTACCTGTTTCTGTAAGCCCAATAAATTTTCCTTTTTGTGCAATGCCTGAGTTGGCGGCTATGCTTGCATCACGTACGTGCAACTCATACACTATGGCATCTGTTTTACTTTTTAATGCAGGTGCTTTATCAGTAGCCCATCCCGCAGGGTTTGTTTTTTGCATATCTACAATCATGGCTCGCTGGCCATTTGTACCAACTGCTTTTGCATAAGGGTCTGTTGTTTCATCTAACCAAGCGCCATTATTTTCTACACTAAATGTATAATAATCTCCTAAGTGCGTACCTACCAAAGCTGCTGCCCATGTGCCTTGCACAGATTTTTTCATATCTATGGTTTGTATGGCTTCGCCACCCAAGGGTTGGCTGTACAATCGTAGTTTTACCTGCGTTGCGGTTGGTGCCCATATACGAAAGCTAGCATTATTTTTTACAAATGTTAAGCCCAAGTCTTTGCCTGTATAAGCAGGGTATTGTTTATCGCTTTGTGCTTTGCTACTAAATAAAGATGTGATTAATGCGAAGAGCATACAAATTCGTTTCATTTTATACATTTTGATAAACGAATATAAAGGATAAAAAATGTTGGGGAAAATAATTTTTATCAAATGGATTTTAGGGGGATGTCCCATTGGGGTTTTCGCAATTAGAATCTTTAAATTGAATGAAAGTTTACTGCGAAACCCCAATGCAGAAAAGAAGCTTAAAATATTATGAAGTTTTACTTACCGCAAATTTTATCAGTAAAAAAATAGATTGTTTTTTGCCAAGTTTATTGTTCGGTAAAAAATATTTTATGCAACAAATTTTAATTCTTGTGAACTTAACCCTAGAGATCCTAAACTATAAATACTAAAATTATTAGTTGATATGTTTCAAATAAATTACCTTAGCAGAGAAAGATAAAATTTATACCAAATAAAATTTAGTCAAGTGACAGATATTAATTTCTTAAATATTCGGACAATTAATGGTAAACAAGACGAGGGTTTTGAGGAGTTGGTATGCCAACTAGCAAGGAAAATAAACCCCATAAATTCAAAACGTTTTATAAGAAAGGGTAAACCCGATGCTGGAGTAGAATGTATATTGCAAATGAATGATGATACAGAATGGGGATGGCAAGCTAAATATTTTTTAAATTCTTTAGGCAATACCCAATGGAGAGATTTAGATGAATCGGTTAAAACAGCCTTAGATAAACATCCTAAATTAGTTATATATTATGTTGCAATTCCAATTAACATGCCTGATGCAAAATTAGTCGGTAAAAAATCTATGCTTGATAAATGGGATATAAAAGTAAAAGAATGGGAAAAGTTATCACAGGAAAAAGGCATGAACGTAAAGTTCATTTATTGGGGGTATTTCGAATTAGTAGAAATGCTTTCAAAAAGAGAACATGAGGGAATGATTTATTTTTGGTTTAACAAAACAGAATTTACTGATGATTGGTTTGAAGATAATATTAAAAATGCTACACAAATTCTTCTCAATAAAAGATATACTCCTAAATTAAATTTTGAATTGCCTATCGCAAAAATGTTTGATGGATTTGCTAGAGATGAAAATCTAAAAAGCCAAATAGACGTTTATTTTAAAAACATTTTTGAAAAATTTGGAAATATTAATTCACATCTTAACAGTAAAAGTAAAAAAAAGGTAGTAAAAAAAATTATTACTGATTTTGAAAAAATTATAATTTGGTTTAAAGGATTAGATTTAAGTGATATTAAAAATATTGACTATATTCTTATTCAAAATATAATTACTTCTACTATTGAAAGTTGTGATACTTATAATCAAGAACTGTATTCATCTCAACAATTGGAGGTTCAGAAAGACCCTGACAAATATAAATATTCAATAAAGCCTAATAATAATGAAATACATTATTTACGACTTTTAAGTCGGTCATTAAATGAATTAAGTGAATTCCTAAATTCTCAAACTTGTACTCTTGTAAACTCACCATATTTAATAATTGAAAGTAAAGCAGGAATGGGAAAGTCACATTTACTTGCTGACATTGTTAACAATCGTTATAAAAATGGTTATCTGAGTCTTTTTCTCCTTGGGCAACATTTTACAAACGATGATAATCCGTGGACTCAGATTTTAAGTAACCAACTTCGTTTCCCATCAAACGAATATGTTTTCCTTGGCGCATTAAATTCGAAAGCAGAATCTACAGGTAAACGCATCATTATTTTTATAGACGCTTTAAATGAAGGAAATGGTAAAAACTTTTGGTCAGATTATTTAAAGAACTTTATTGATTTGATAAAAAAGTTTAAATGGTTAGGTTTAGTCGTTTCAATAAGAACTTCATACATAAAATTAATAGCGCCCCAAGAAATCATTACTGATGATGATATGTTACGTGTTTATCACAATGGTTTTGGAGGATTTGAATATGAAGCTGCTAAGCATTTTTTTCTAGCCTATGGTATTGAGCAACCTAATATGCCGTTGTTTCAACCCGAATTTCAAAACCCTCTATTTTTAAAACTATTATGTGAAGGATTAGTCAATAGAGGATTAAAAAAACTTACTGATGGTTTTTGGGGTATAAAGCAATCTTTTAACTTTTTTATTGATAGTGTTAATGAAAAACTTTCTAATCCCAAAAATCTGGATTTTTCACCTTCTATAAATCTTGTACAAAGAGTAATTGATTCACTTTTAGAGTGGAAGGTTGAGAATAAAAAAAGATATATCCCCTATGCATATGCATATGAAGTTGCACATGAAATATTTAGAAAAAATTGTACTAAAGGGAGTAATTATTTTGACATGTTAATTTCGGAAGGGATTTTTAGTGAAGATTTATATTGGGATAGAACATATACAACTCATGAAAAAGGTATTTATTTAGCTTATGAAAGATTTGAAGACCACCTATTTGCTTCTGCTATAATAGACAAATATATCGTCAATAAAAAAAATCCTCTCTTAGCGTTCAAATCCGGTTATTTGTATGAAATCACAAAGTCTGAAAATGATTGCTCTATGAATCAAGGAATACTTGAAGCCTTATCCATTCAATTACCTGAAAGAATTAAAAAAGAATTGTACGAATTAGTACCAAGAGTTCAAAAGTGTTTTTCTATATGTGAAGCATTTATTGAAAGTATATTTTGGAGGAAAAGTGAATCTTTTACAGAGAAAACTCTTGAATATGTAAATTTAGTAGCAATAAAATATAATGGAACAAATGAGAAATTTCTTGAAATGTTAATCTCAGTATCTGTTAGACCCAATCATTTTTTTAATGCAGATTTTTTACATAAACAATTATTGAGATATACCCTAGCTAGTAGAGATGCTTGGTGGACAATTTATATAAATGATAAATATGACTACAACTCAATAGTAAAAAGACTCATTGATTGGTCATGGCAGGAAGAAGATAAAAGTTATGTAGATGATGATGTGATATTACTCACTTCAATGACCTTAGCTTGGTTTCTTACTAGCTGTAATAGGTATTTAAGAGATGCAGCTACAAAAGGTTTAGTTAATCTCCTAGAAAATAGAATTCAATTGCTAAAACCATTATTACAAAAATTTGAAAATGTAAATGACCCTTATGTTTATGAGAGATTATTTGCTGTAGCCTATGGAAGTGCTGTACGCTCTGAAAAACTAAGTGCTCTGAAAGAATTAAGTGAATACATATTTGAGGAAATTTTTAATAAAGAGAAAGTATATCCGCATATTCTTTTGAGGGATTATGCAAAAGGAGTTATAGATTTCACAATTCACTCAGGAATAAAATTAAAATTTGATTTAGCCAAAATACAACCGCCATATAAAAGTGATTTGCCAAATAAATTTCCTACAAATACAGAAATTGATAAAAAATATAAAATTGATTATAAATCAAAAAAATTTAAAGATTCCGATAGAGGACAAAATGCAATATTAGATTCAATGGTCACAGAATATGGAAGAGGAACTTCGAGATATGGAGATTTTGGAAGATATACATTTGAAAGAGGGCTTTCGCATTTTAAAGTTGATGCTAACAAATGGAGTAATTGGGCCGTAGAAGAAATCTTTAAATTAGGATATAAATCGGAAACACATGGATAGTTTGATTCAAATAAATATTCAGGAAGAAGTGAAGGACATAAAGAAAGAATTGGAAAAAAGTATCAATGGATTTTATTTTATGAATCCTTGGCACGAGTAGCAGACAATTTTCCGTTAATTCAAGAATATGGGTTTAAAGAGAAAGCAATTTACAAAGGTACATGGTATCCCTATGTAAGAGATATTGACCCAACGATTTTAATATCATCTACAAAGCAGGATGAAAAAAATTGTAATAATTGGTGGTTTAAAACAAACTACTCGAATTGGGATTTTAAAAATGAAGTTTGGATGAATAAAAAAATTGATTTCCCAAGTATTTCAGAAATTATTGCTTTTAAAGAAAATGATGAAAATGAGTGGCTTCTACTAGATGGCTCTCCACAATGGAGAGAACCTAAAGAAATAACTGAAAATTCATTTGGCACTTCATATAAAAGACTTTGGTATCATATAGAAAGTTACATAATCCCTAAAGAAAGTAAAAATGAAATTGATAAATTAGTTAAAGCAAAAACTTTTTGGATTCTATCATTTCCCGAAGCGGGGCAGCGTTATCAGGTATTTAGCAGGGAGTATTATTGGTCAAAGGCACATGCTTTTTTTCAAAAAAATTACTACAGAGGAGAAATAGAGGTTGAGATTACTGATAGAAAGGACGATAAACTAATAAGTAAAGCTTATTTGCCCTATTGTAATTATTTATGGGAAGAAGAATTTGATTGTTCTAAAGAAGAGGCACTAAGGTTTTTAAAGCCAAGTTACTTTTTGTTTAAAGGGCTTAATATGAAACAAGGGAAACATGAAGGTGAATTTGTAAACCAAGAGAATGAACTTATTTGCTTTGACCCTTCTGTAAATAATAAAAGCTTGTCATGCTTATTAGTAAAAAAGAAACCTTTTATAAAATTCTTAAAAGAAAATAATCTCACAATCTTTTGGAAGGCATTTGGTGAAAAACAAATATTAGGAAATTATAGTGGGAAGGAACGTTATGCAAGGAATGAAAAAAGACATTACTTTTCTTTGAATGATAACGAGGATTTAGTAGGTGATAGTAATTAAAGGAATCTATATTATACTAAATTACCAAACCGTTTTTAAGCCTTCACTTTTGTACAATTTTATATTTTTATCATCAGTAATAAAAGTATAATTGTTTTGTATAGCTTGCCAAATAAGCATTCTGTCGAAAGGGTCTTTGTGGTAAGTGGCATTTAATTGAAACAAAGTAGCGGCAGTATCAGAATCAAGATTGATAATTTTAATATTATTTTCTAGAATCAAGTTTCTTAAATCGAATGGATTCAAATTACCTAAGTCAAGTTTTCCTAAATGAAATTTTATACTAATCTCCCAAATAGAAACAGTACTCACATAAAAGGTATTCCCACTTTGTTTAAAAAGTGAATTGACATTTTTTGATAATTTATCTGAATTAAAATAAAGCCACAATAAAATATGGGTATCCATTAAAAATTTATTCATATAATTCTTTCATGGGGAAATCTTCAAAAGTTGTTTCGGTAAAATCTTTTGCCATTCTATAGCCTTTCATATTATTAAGCAATCCGATTTTCACCCTTGTATCCTTCTTCTTTTCCTTTGGTTTAAACACACCAATAACTTCCTTTTGTTTTCCAAAAGTTACTTCCACTTCTTCACCGGCTTTTATCATTTCTATTACACTACTAAATTGCGCTTTAAATTCGCCAACGGTTAATGTTTTCATACTCGAAATATTAATAACCAAATGTACAATTTTTCTAGACAAGTTGTTAAGGAAAACTTTCTTAACGCATAATTTTAGTTTTTAATACTGTAACTAATCTTTTTTATAGCTTTGACATAATGATACATAAAAGCCTAGATAATTTTTATGCTAACCAAGCCGAGCCTTGCAAAAGCTGCATGCTTGCGCTGAGCGAAATTATTTTGAAACAAGATGAGCATATAACGACTACTTTAAAATATGGCATGCCCTTTTTTATGTATAACCGAAAAATGTTTTGCTATTTATGGATAGATAAAAAACTAAACGAACCTTACTTAGGAATTGTAGAAGGTGCATTGATAAATCACCCTTTATTGATACAAGGCAAAAGAACAAGAATGAAAACGATACAGTTTAATGCAAACAAAGATTTACCAATAAAAATAATTCATACCATTCTTAAACAAACATTGGATTTGTATAGAAATGGAATTATAAAAACGAAGAAAGAGTACAAAAATCTATAAAAGAAATTGCAAATCTTTAGATACTGTAACCATGCGTAATGATTCGGCAATAGAAAACAACATCGTATTTGCTTGCCCATTAACCAGGGGTATACTTTAAAAATAGTTGCAAAGGCTTTCTGTCTCAGTGGGTTTTTTCAAACGGAAACAATAATTTCTAATGAAGGCTCGTTGTGAAACCCCACCGTTGTGAATGATGAAACAAGAAAATATCAAATAATTAATTTTAATTACCTAATTTGAATTATGAAACCTATACCAATATTAAGTATTGATAAAGACGAAGAAATAATTTATGCCTTAATGAGCAGCTATATTAGTGGTACTGGTTATTATAAACTTTTAGCAAAACAAAAAGCAGATAAAACTTTTGAGTGGGTTCATTTTAAAGAAAGAGTAAGCGGAGAAAAGCTGGGTGTGTATAGAGGAAATACTGCAACAAAAGAAGAATTAGATACTGTATTAGAGATTATGAATCGTAATCTTGTAAATACATTTGGCCACAGTGCCAAACTGAAGCAGGGTGAATTTAAAGTAACTACTTTGCCTAATATCTCAAGTGATAAAAATATAAACTAATATTTGTTGAGGCTGGCTTTTCACAAACGAAGAATATAAATTGTACACAAATTTTGTTCTAAACCCGCAAGCTGGTATAAACCCCGAATTTTAGTTTCCATTAATTGAATTTCTTTCTGTGTCGTGATTTCACAGTAGGTTCTTTTGTATTACAAGGGGTTATACTTGCGAAAACCCTGTATTCTAAGAGCGTCGAGTTTTAGTTTCCACTAATTGAATTCCTTTTCTGCATCAGGGTTTCACTGTAGGTTATTTTATACTAGTAGGTAAATGCTTGTGAAAAACCTTTAGTTACGAGTCCTTTTTGGAGAATAATAGAACCCAACTCTCCACTAGCAAAGAAGCTAACCTTTGGGCAAGAATTTTTAAAAGAACAAAGGAGGAAGGAAAAGGCATAAAAAAACTGCTAATTACTTAACAGTTTTTTTACTTTATCTAATTGTTTTTATTAATCATCATTTTTAGAACCTCCAATCATATAACCTATACAAATATTAAATCCTCTGTTCTTATAGGTAGTTTGGTTTTGTGGTAGTGCATTTTCTTTATTAGGATCAATGTTTAAAACACCATAGTTATATCCAAGTTTAAAGAAGAGTCCATTTTGCAATTTGTAACCTGCTAATGCATTTACGCCAACATCTATTCTTTTTAAATGTGCATCATTATCAGTTGCTGGTAAAACATCATTTTTCTTACCATCAAATTTTACTTTTGCAGTTCTATTTAAATCTGTGTCAGTTGGGTCTGATGGATCACTTAATTTTACCTTTCCAGATATTCCAAAAGCTACAGCAGGACCAAGTCCAAAAAAGAAATTTCCACTACCTACATTTAATTTATAAACTACATTTAAAGGAAGTTCTACATAATTCAATGTAATTTTTTGCTGTGGGTCAAATCCAAAAAAGCGCATTCGAAATACCAGTTGTACTTCCTTTTTGAATAAAATTGAGCTCTGGTCTAAAAGCAAATTTTTCACCAAGTGGAATTTCCGCAAGAACACCTACAGTAAATCCTGCTTTGGGATCATTTGTAAGTGTAGTGTTAAAAAAAGGATCTACAATATCTGTAGCTGCTTTACCAAAAGCCAAGTTAACACCTGCTTGAGCTCCAAAACTTACTTGAGCCATTGAGGTGATGTAAGAAACTGCAAATGCAGAAAATAAGATAATCTTTTTCATAATGTTTTGTTTTTTAATGTTATGGTTTTTTAAACGAGCGCAAAACTAACTGGTAAATTTATAGATGAATCATTTTCAATAAACTTTAACATTTTAGTTAATTTCTTACAAACTACGCAACTTCTTAAGCTTTGGTTTTAAATAATAATTTGAATTTTGGTGCTGAAACGATTAATTTGCATGATATTAATCGCTCTTCAATGTTGTTGTTTTTTACAAATAGCAATATTGGAATTTCCATTAACCTCAACAGCGGATAATATTATCATTTTAGTCCTTATGGAAAAAAAACTGAGTTGTAAGATAGAGCTGTTGATTCGTTTTAATGAAGCCGACCCATTGGGTATTGTTTGGCATGGCAATTACATTAGATATTTTGAAGATGGAAGAGAAGCTTATGGCAATATGAATGGCTTGAGCTACCTTGACGTATATAAACAAGGGTTTGTAATACCTGTGGTGAGTGTGCATTGCGATTTTAAAAAATCGGTACGCTATGGCGATAAAATTATTGTGGAAACAACCTATGTGCCTAGTGTAGCAGCAAAACTAAGATTTGAGTATCGTTTATACAATGCATTGAATAATGAGCTTGTGGCTACGGGTTACTCAGTACAAGTTTTTTTAGATAAAGAGGAATCTATTTTACAACTCTCCAACCCTCCTTTTTTTGAAGATTGGAAAAAAAGCATTGGGTTGAATTAGCAGTATATGAAAGATGTTTTTATTATTTCAGACAATATTTTATCGCCAATAGGTAGTAACAGTGCAGAAAATTTTTTGCAGGTACAAAATAATGTATCAGGTATAAAAATGCATAGCAATGCAAGCATGTCCGCAGTGCCTTTTTATAGTGCATTGTTTAATGGAGATGAACATTTTTTATTGAATAGCTTGAATAATAATTTTACAAAATTTGAAAAAATACTAATTGCGTCCATAAGTAAAGCGTTAGAAAATAGTAGTATAAATGTTTCGGATAAAAAAACAGGGCTTGTCGTTTCTTCTACCAAAGGCAATATTGGTTTGTTAGAAACGGAAACGTATAGTCCCAGTTTACAACAAAAAATTTCTTTAAGTAGCTCTGCAAATTTGATAGCCTCACATTTTAAATTTGTAAGCAAACCCATTGTGGTTTCCAATGCCTGTATATCTGGCTTACTGGCTATATTAACTGGTATGCGTTTAATACAAGCTGGACAGTATGATAATGTAGTTGTGGCTGGGGCAGATGCCATTTCAAAATTTGTATTGTCAGGCTTTCAATCTTTTAATGCCATTAGCGAAAACCCTTGCAAACCTTTTGATGCCAATAGAAATGGTATAAATTTAGGCGAAGGTGCTGCTACTATTATTCTTTCGGCTAATAAAAAAACTTCTCAAGATATAAAAATAATGGGAGGCTCTGTTAGTAACGATGCCAACCATATTTCTGGCCCATCTCGTACTGGTGAGGAGCTTAATATTGCTATCACTAAAGCCATGAAGGAAGCAAAACTATTTTCTCCAAATGATGTTGATTTTATTTCGGCACATGGCACTGCTACTATTTACAACGATGAAATGGAGGCTAAAGCCATTACACTAGCCAATATGCAACATGTACCTACCAATAGTTTGAAAGGTTATTATGGCCATACACTTGGTGCAGCGGGTGTTATAGAAGCTATTATAGCTATTCATTCTTTAAAAGAAAATATAATAATACCCACCAAGGGGTTTGAAAATATAGGTGTAACAGAACCCATAAACATTTGTAGTAGCTTGCAAAAAACCAGCCTAAGAAATTGTTTAAAAACAGCTTCTGGTTTTGGAGGCTGCAATGCAGCACTTATCTTTGGTAAACAATAAAATAATTAACTAGAACTATTAAATAACATAATAATGAATTTTTTCTCTACAGAAAAGAACACTGCTTTTGAAGCGATTGATATAGCGCAATGGATTGCTTTTGGTCCAGCAATTTTTCAAGCAGCAAGGGTGCTTAGAAACACCGGCATACTTGACGAAATTGAACAAAGTGGAACTACGGGATTAATCATAAGTGAAATATCTGAAAAAGTAAAGCTATCTTTATATGGAGTAAGGGTATTATTAGAGTCAGGATTGGGACTTGGATTAGTACTTGTGAATGACGGGAGGTATACAATTGGTAAAGTGGGTCATTATATTTTGCACGACCCTTTAACAAGGGTAAATATGGATTTTGTGCATGATGTAAATTACAAGGGGCTTTTTTATCTTGAGGAAAGTATAAAAACGGGCAAACCAGTTGGGTTAAAGGAATTTGGAGAATGGGAAACCGTGTATGAGGGTCTTTCGTCTTTACCTAAGCATGTTCAAAAAAGTTGGTTTGATTTTGACCATTATTTTTCGGATGATGCTTTTCACCGGGTATTACCAAAAGTATACTCAAATGGCATTAAGAAAATATTAGAAATAGGCGGTAATACAGGTAAATGGGCTACGGCTTCTGTAAATTATTCGGCAGATATACACGTTACTATGATTGATTTGCCTGGGCAGTTAAATGTAGCAAAGGAAAAAATTACTGCGCTTGGGTTAAATGATAGGATTTCGTTTTTGGAGGCTAACATTTTGGATGAAACCGTAAAACTTCCAACAGGGTTTGATGCTATTTGGATGAGCCAATTTTTGGATTGTTTTTCTGAAGCTGAAATTGTGTCTATACTAAATAGGTGCTACGATGCGCTTGATGAAAATGGGCAAATAATTATAATGGAGCCATTTTGGGATAAACAAAAATTTGAAACAGCCGCATTTTGTTTACAACAAACGTCGTTATATTTTACTGCTGTAGCCAATGGAAATAGTCAAATGTATAGCGCAGAAACTTTTATTAAGTGTATTGAAGAGGCTAATTTTAAAATAGTAGAACAAATAGATAATATAGGCTTAAGCCAAACATTAATTAAATGTACTAAAATAATAAACAAGCAATGAAAACCGAAAACGTAGATGTACTCGTAATTGGTGCCGGGCCCGCAGGTTCAGTAGCTGCTTCTATTATAAATAAAGCTGGGTTTAAAGTAAAAATTGTAGAAAAATTAAAATTCCCTCGCTTTGTAATTGGTGAAAGCTTGCTACCCCGCTGTATGGAAGCGTTAGAAGAAGCAGGATTTTTAAATGCCGTAAAAGCTAAAGGATTTCAAAAAAAATATGGTGCTAAGTTTGTAAAAAATGGAGCAGTGTGCGATTATTTTTTTGCAGATAAGTTTACCTCTGGTTATGATTGGACATGGCAAGTACCTAGGGCAGAATTTGATAAAACGCTTGCAGATGCGGTAGAACAAATGGGCGTGCCAGTTAGTTATGAAACAACAGTAACAGGTATTGAATTTAATGGGTCAAACTCAGTGACTACCATTACAGATAAAGAAGGTAACACAACACAAATAAAAGCTAGATTTATTGTAGATGGAAGTGGATATGGCAGGGTAATACCAAGTATGTTTAATTTAGACAAACCTAGTAACCTTGCAAGCCGAAAAACTATTTTTGCCCATGTGGTAGATACAAAGCGTACCATGGATGATGAGCCAGATCGCATTACCATTATTGTGCATCAAAAAGGAATATGGATTTGGGTTATTCCATTTTCAAATGGTATAACCTCTGTGGGTTTTGTAGGAGACCCTTCATTTTTTAAACCATTTGATGAGTTGGGAAATACTGAAGTTCAGCTTAGGGCTTTGTTGGAATCAGAGCCTTATTTATGTGAAAGAATGAAAGATGTTGAATTTGTTTTTGAGCCAATGACAAAAGAGTCTTGGTCGGCTACAAGCGATAAATTTTATGGAGATGGGTATGTACTGACTGGCAATGTTACTGAATTTTTGGACCCTGTTTTTTCTTCGGGGGTAACACTGGCAACAGTTTCGAGCCAAATGGCTGCCAATTTAGTAATTAAAAAATTAAATGGGGAAGACGTAGATTGGGAAAGCCAATACACCGAGCCTATGATGAAGGGTATAGATACATTTAGAACCTATGTAGAAACTTGGTATGATGGCACTTTGGATACTATTTTCTTTGCCGAAACCCCTGACCTCGTGAAAAAAAATATGATTTGTTCTGTATTGGCAGGTTATGTTTGGGACACTAACAATCCATTTGTGAAGGATAGTGCAAAAGAGGTAAAGAAACTAGCAAGGCTTATTGAAATTGGAAAAATATTAGCAGAAGATATAGTATGATGGCAAGTATAGAAAACTACATTTCGGCTAGTTGTATTATTAGCAATCGTGAGGTTTATAAGAATGACGGGCTCATTTTTGAGAACAAAGATGTAGCAGTTTCAGATTTTTTAGTTTCTGTTTATCAAAATTTTGGAATAAAATATCCAAAGTTTTACAAAATGGATAACCTAAGTAAACTGGGTTGGCTAGCTACTGAATTATTATTAAAAGACAGTTTTATAGTAAACAAATACAAACCCGAAGATGTAGCTGTAGTATTTTCTAATGCAAATGCAAGTTTAGATACTGATATAAAATATATAGAAACAACAAAAAACATCCCTAGCCCAGCACTTTTCGTTTATACATTACCAAATATAGTAATTGGTGAGATATGTATAAGGCATCAATTTAAAGGAGAGAACGCTTTTTTTATATGTGAAGAATTTGATGCAGAATTTATAGGCCAATATGTGAGTAACTTAATTAATAATAATATCTTGCAGGCTTGTATTTGTGGCTGGGTAGAATATGTGCAAGATGAATATAAGACCGTATTGTTTTTAATAGAAAAAGAAAAAATGGGCGATGGAATTCCATTTACCCCAGAAAACATAAATAAAATATACCTGAAAGCTAATGGATAAGTTAATAGCAAATCTGAAAGAGCAGATTATTGCCCAACTAAATTTACAGGATTTAAAACCTGAAGATATTGCAGATGATGAGCCTCTTTTTATGGAAGGCCTTGGTCTAGATTCTATAGATGCACTAGAGTTGATTGTGCTCTTACAACAACAGTATAAAATAAAACTTTCTAATGCAGATGAAGGCCCGAAAGTTTTTAAAACAGTAAGAACGATGGCCGAATATATTACGGCGCATCAATTTAATAATGCATAAACAATGAGTGAACAAGTTTTTGTGGCAGGCCTAGGGGCAATTTCTTCCATTGGCAATAATGTTGCCGAGTGTTTTGATGCACTCAAAAACGAAAAGATAGGAATGGGGAATATGCATTACCTGAACTCCTTGCATAAAAACAGGCTGCCTGTAGCAGAAGTTAAACTAACCAATGAAGAGCTTGGCTTACTTTCTGGGTTAGAAGACATAAAAAGCAGAACAGCTCTATTAAGTTTGGTAGCTGCTAAAGAAGCATTGGCTGATGCAGGTATAGAAAATTTGGACAGCTTGCGTACTGGTTTTGTTTCTGCTAATTCTGTCGGTGGAATGGATAAGTCTGAAAATTTCTATACAACTTTTCTTGCAGATGACGCAAAGGGTAAACTACGCAATGTAGTGAACCATGAGTGCGGTGCTGTTACAGAACTTGTAGCAGACAAGCTCGGTATTAAAGATTATATAACTACCATTAGCACTGCTTGCTCTTCCTCTGCCAATTCTATTTTTTATGGCGCTAGGCTTATCAAAAATAATATACTAGATGTAGTAGTTGCAGGCGGTGCAGATGCCATGACAAAATTTACCCTCAATGGTTTTAATACCCTCATGATATTGGATGAGCAATTTTGCCAACCATTTGATGAAAACCGCAGAGGACTAAACCTTGGTGAGGGCGCAGGTTATATAGTATTGGTATCAGAAAAAGTAGCCGCTACTTTAAGTAAAATACCTAAAGCTATTTTAAGTGGTTATTGCAATGCCAACGATGCATACCATCAAACAGCATCTTCACCAGATGGTGTAGGCTCTTACTTGGCTATGAGTGGAGCACTAAAAAAAAGTGGCTTACAACCCAGCGATATCGATTACATAAATTTACATGGTACCGGCACACAAAATAACGATATAGCAGAAGGTACAGCTATTAAGCGCTTGTTTGATGGGCAGTATCCTAAAATGAGTTCTACCAAAGCTTACACTGGTCATACACTTGGTGCATGTGGGGGGTTAGAAGCTGTTATTTCGCTACTCTCTATGCAGCACAATATTATTTTTCCTAACCTACGTTTGCAAACACCTATGAAGGATTTGCCATTTGTACCAGTACAATCAATCATCGAAAATGCTAACGTAAAACATGTACTCTCCAACTCATTTGGTTTTGGCGGAAATTGCTCATCACTTATTTTTTCAAAAGTATAAGTAACTTACAAATTACTTATTTCTCAAACCAATATTTAATCATTTAGCCACATTTGTGAATTTAGAAATCAATTCCAAATTTGCTTCTATTAATCGCTGGTTATTTTCTATTAGCCTATTTAGCTGTTCCATATTGGTTTTTAAAATTTTCATAAGTTCTGCGTTGTCGTTATGAAATTCTTGGTTTCCAAAAGGTGCATTATTCTTAGATGCAGTATCACTATTATTCACATAAAAAATATAAGGCTGTGGGCTAGCTAATTCTTCCTTAGTAGTACCCAATACCAAAGCAATTCTTGATAGCAGTGAATCTTCGATGTTGTTTCTTTGCCCACTTTCTACTCTTTGGTATTCTGCTTGATCCATTTCTAACTCAATGGACATTTTCTGTTGAGTAAATCCTTTAACTCTTCTCAAAAACTCAATTTTTGGATAGTGCATTGTTATATTTTTTTCAAATGTATCATAAATAATGTACAAAAAACCCATAAAAAATGTGTTGTAAATGTTACCACACATAAAAATAAGTATTACTATTGGTAAATATATAATTACAAATTATGAAAATAGCCTTTATTTCTTTTTTACTACTGTTCTCACCTTCATTGAGTGCTCAACAAATAAGTGCTATTGACTCTATTATTAATACTAAAATGTATGCTGCCCAAAAATATTTAAGCAATAAAAATGGGTCGTATAATGAGGAGGAGGCATTTAAGCTTTATTTAGAATGCGCAAAACTTGGTAAACACCAAGCTATGCAGATGGTAGGCTTAATGTATAGAGACGGCAAGGGCACAACCAAAAATATTACAAAGGCTACTATTTGGTTTTTAAAAGCTGCTAAAGAGGGTAATACAAATGCTTGGTTTCATTTGGGAATGCTGTACAAAAATACTAGCAAAAGTGAACAAGATTTTTTTAAATCTTTTCAATATTTTGCCATTGGCACATTAGCTGGCAATGCCTTGTGTGAGTATAACCAAGCCTATATGTTATTCAAAGGACTAGGTTGCAAACAAGATTATAAACAAGCAGTGAGCTTATTTGCAAAAGAAGCTAAAGCAACCAGAGGCGATAATAGGAAAAGTATGTACTTTTTAGGTATTGCATTACGTAATGGCTATGGAGTAGCAAAAAATATAGATAGCGCAAAATATTGGTTGAAACAAGCTAGCCAAAGAGGAGATTTTTCTGCCAAGCAAGAGTTGAGAACAATAAATGACAACGGAGAAAATAATGAACCTAGTTCTACTGCAAAAGCAATTCAACCACCTGCATATACGAGTAAATCTAATTTAAATACCTATCAAAAGATTGAACATAAGTTATCTGAAACAGAAATTGAAGGGATTTACAAAGGTTACATTATTACTTACGATTGGAGTGGTAAAAATATAATAGATTCGACTGCAATTGAATTAACAATTTTGCATAAAAACGGAATACTTTCCGGTGTTTGGATACAATCTGACACTTTAGCAATTCCATTTCAAGCTACCATAACACCCCATTCTATTGTTTTTACAAAAACAGCATATTATCAAAAAACGCATTATAGTTATAATAGCCCAGTGCTTATGCAGTTTGAAAGCGCAAAATTGCAACAGACAAAACTCAATGATAGTATTTATATTGTAGGCAATATACAAATGTATTTGCCAGAACTAAAAGAGCCATACAAACCTCAATATTTAAGCCTTGTAAAGTATAAAAAGATTGCCGATAGAAACGAATGGGTAGATATAACAAAAGACGATGGAAGTATTTTTGTACCCAATACATTAAAAGCTTATCCAAACCCTTTTACAAATATTATTACAATAGATTTTGAACTAAAGCAACCTGCAAAAATTATTACATCTCTAAGGACTACAGAAGGTAAAACAGTTTACACAAATACAAGCACATTGTCGGAAACTGGCTTTTATACTTTGCCGCTTAAAGTAAATCAAAATTTAAATGCTGGCATATACATTGTTGATCTAAAGTCTGGCAATCAACATAAAACTCTAAAAGTAATTAAACTATAATCTGCTATAAAAGAGCAACATGAAGAAAATATTTTTATTACTCGTATTTTTTATTGGATTAGTGCCAACTTTTAAAAGTGGCAATTTAGTGATAGAGACTAGCCAAAACGTATATGCACAAACAGAGTGTTATACAGATCCTGGAGTTTGTGCCGAAAGAGAATCTTTGTGGGAATGGTTAGCCAGAGTTATAAAAGCTGTAGGTGGTTTTATTCAAGATACTATCAATGCCATGGGGCAAGGGGGAGGTGGTGGACCTGAAAGTGGGGGGATAAATCAAGCATTGTTATATAGTATGCTAACAGGTGCGAATGCTTTAAACCCACCAAGCGGAGCTACTCATTATGGTAACTCAACTGGAGGAGGTAATTTTCATCCCAATTGGCCAATTAATTTACCCGATGATTTACCAGACCCAAATTTTGAAGATTGTGCTGGAGTAATGGGTGGCAATGCTTTTTATGACCAGTGCAGTACTTGCGTTGGAGGTACTACAGGCTTATTGCCTTGTTATGTGCCACCGCCACCAGATTGTGCTGGAGTTTTAGGTGGAGCCGCATATTTGGATAGTTGCAATATATGTGTGGGCGGAACTACTGGTAAATTACCCTGCACAAGAGATTGTAATAATGTACTAGGTGGTACTGCTTATGCGGATGGATGCCATGCCTGTGCAGGGGGTAATACTCTTATTGTCCCTTGCGATACTGTGAAGCCAAAACCTGTTATATGTGATACAATAGCCATAGCAAATAGCAATAAAACAACACAAATAATAGATAGTTTAAACACTCAGCCAAGAATGATTGTGCTAAGAAATGGAGTGCATGACGGTGTAGAACATGCAATTTCTACTTTTGATAGTGCTGGTCACTATAAGGTATTTAAAGATACAGCTTTAAATAGTACACTTATATCCTCCCAAATTACCATTTTTGATACCAGCACAGGCCCCAATCATAAAAATATTGTAGCCTTTGCGCATACCCACAACGACTATGGAGATCCACAACCTGACAATGGTGATATATACACACTTACTTTAGCAAGGTTACTAGTAAATAAAAAACTATATCGGTCATTTATTGTGAGTGCTCTAGCTGGTACAGATTTGGCTATTGTAGTTACAGATACCTCCGCAGCGCTACTTTTTAACAACCTATATCCAAAAGACTCTGCCATATATTATAGCGATACTGCTATAATTATAAATCCTACCACTGGCGACACTTTAAGGCGACCCGTAAACCCAACTTGGGGAAATTTTTATGGTATCTTTGGACAGGATTCATTGAGTATGGAAAAAGAATTTGAAAATGCGTTTAATAAATTAAGATTAAACCATTACCCAGAAATATTATTACGTACTTATGCTCAAGTCTATATGATACAGCGATACAATATGGGTGTAAAAATAATGATTAAAATAAATGGTATATTTAAAGAACTTTCACCCTTAATAATAAGGGATACTAATAATGTTTTGCAAGATTTAAAAATTAAAATTTGTTTATAAAAAAATATTAAATGAAATATATATATAGTATAATAATTTTCGCTATAATTAGTAGTAGCATACAAGCCCAAACGCTTAGTCAAATAGATTCTATAAATAGGAAAAAAGTTGATAGCCTCTATAATTTGAGAGCTAATTATATTAATTTCCCTCTATCAAAATTAATTAATGATATTAATTTGCCAATAAATTTTAGTACCCCTGATCACTTGGGTAGAAAAAGATATGGCACTTCATTTTATAAAAGATTTTACATAACGTTACCAAATTTTATTGGAATACCAACAAGAGGTTTTGAAATTGAAATAGTAAACAAATATGTTGTTAGCGTACCAGAGTATTATAGACTAAAATATCAAGCATGGGATAATAAAATGAAATTAGAACTAGGTACTCAAATTGTAACGAATATAAAAAAGTATTAGCTTTTTTATACATTATATTTCAATATTATGTTTAAAATCATCTACTCAATAATAGATGGTTTTGTATATTACTTGGAATTCATTTTAACCAGCTATCCGGGCCAAAATATTCGATTCTGCATTCACACTCATAATAAAGGTTCTACCGACAGTACTGGAGCTGCTAACGCTCCTAGCCCACTAGATATTTATCATTTAATAGATGGGCTAGCAGCAAATCCAAATTTTAGTGCAGATTATGTTTTTGCACACGACAGCACTGAGTGGGCTATTATGGTAGACGATACCGCCAAAGCTAATCATTTATCTACTGTCATTCCTAGAGATAGTGCTGTGCAAGCACCTCCATTCAATAATAACTGGAGTAAGACCTTTAAATTTTCAAATGGTGTATCTTTATATCTAACATGGTTAGGATGGGTAAAGTATTTTTTTGAAATTAAGCATTACCCAAGAGAAGACATAGAAGCTTTTGCGAATGTTTTATTTACAGGTGCTAACCTAAATGCTGGTGTAAAATATTATAAACGAATGAATGGACAGTTTAAAGAATTGAACTATAAAATTATTTATGATTCATCTGGTACAGCAATAGAAATAGTAATAACTATTTGCGAACAATAAAAATTATGAAAAAAATAATCATCTGCATCTCAATCGTTTTTTGTGCAAACAATGTATTTGCTCAGACAGTAATTACAGACACATTAGCATATTTAAGAGATAGTATCGAAGCAAAAAAAACAGAGTATGCTGGAAAAAAGCTAAATTTTCTACTAGCTCGATTAAAATTAAGTGTTAAAGGTTATTTAATGGAACCTCCTTTACCTAATAGACCTGATACATTAAAAGTGAAGGAAATTGTTTTATATTTTAATACTATAACTAAAGTGACATTAGGTAATTTACAAGGCAAAAAAAACCCTGCCATTATTATTAAATTTGTTACACCCAAATTAGTACCAAAGGCATACTTAAAAAAAGGAGGTATTTTGGATTTCGGTACTGAGTGGAATAACACTAAAGCAATTTTTTTAGGCAATTGTATTATTCAGCATCTTAATGTTGAGGGATTGTAGCAGTTGCAAGATTTTTTTTAAAATATTCTTACACTACGCTCACTTTGGCACTAAATCGACATTTACAAATAATTTGAAAAATATTGTAACTTTTAATTCATTGGACTACTTTTTACTCCCTTTTTGAATAAGCCTCAATCACACATCGTTGTAATGCTGTCTTTATTATAAAAACCTGGCTTAATAATTTTTTTAGCCTCTCCATAAAATAATTAGAAAAATATTATAGTACCTTCGAATGAAACTACAGTTGCAGTTTTTAAAAATCGAATTTGAGGATTCGAGAGAATTTATTCGAGGAATGTTCTAGCCAAAATTACACATTATAAAACGATACTTAGTAATAATGAAAATATTCGTTACAGTTGCTATCGCATTATCAGTAATAGAATAACTCATTTGGTTTTGGTGGAAATTGCTCATCACTTATTTTTTCAAAAGTATAAGTTACTATGTACATAAGAGCTACGGGAAATATATCACCTCAAAACAGTTTTGGTCATCAAGCTTTTCTTGAGGAAGTTGTATCATATACTGGTAACAGACTTGCATGCATAGAACCCGATTACAAAGATTTTATAGATGCAAAATTAATACGCCGCATGAGCCGCATTATAAAAATGGGTGTGGCTGCAGCTATGGAATGTTTGCAAGAAGCTGAGGTTACTAAACCAGATGCCATTGTTACGGGCACTGCTTATGGCTGCTTAGAAGATACCGTTTCTTTTATAACAAAAATGGTAGAGTATAATGAGGAAACGCTCACCCCTACAGCATTCATACAATCTACCCATAATACCATTGGCGCACAAATAGGGTTGATGTTGCAATGCAATAATTATAACAATGCCTTTGTACACCGTGGCTTTTCTTTTGAAAGTGCCTTGCTAGATGGTATGATGCTGTTAAAAGAAAATGAAGTGCAAAATGTATTGGTTGGTGCCATAGATGAAATTACAAATGTGAGCCACACTATTTTAAATAGAATGGGGCTTTACAAACAAACCCCAATAGCCAACAACGAATTATATAAAACTAACGCTAAGGGAACAATTGCTGGTGAAGGTGCCGCATTTTTTTTATTGGCAAATGAGCATTCTGAAAATGATTATGCAAAACTAGATGGCTTGCATACTTTTTATAAGCCTAATAATATGGCAGATATTACTGAACAGGTTGAAAAGTTTTTGGTTTTGCATGCCCTAAGCGTTAATGATATTGATTTGATTATTGTGGGAAAGAATGGAGATGCCGCAGGAGATAAAATATATGATGAACTAACTCAGCATACTTTTACCAATAGTAATACAGCTAATTATAAAAACTTGTGTGGGGAGTATCCCACATCTACAGCATTTGCACTATGGTTGGGTGCAAATATAATAAGGTACAACACAATACCAGCAACTGTACAAGCAAATATTAAAATACAAAAAAAAATAAATAAGATTTTAATATACAATCATTATCAAAATATTCACCACTCTTTGCTATTGATATCAGCATGCTAAATTTTAAAAATACAAATATTGCTTTTGTTTGTTTGGCAGCATTGCTAGTTTTGATAAATATTAAATATGGCTTGCCATTTTATTTTTATGCATTGGCATTTATTGTGTATTCTTTAATCGTTTTTTATGGTTGTTATTTTGTAGGCTCTAATTTTTTTATACCCATTGTTTGTTCTGCTAAAACAGATAAAAAAGAAATAGCCATAAGTTTTGATGATGGCCCAGCTATAGAACACACAGCAGAAATTTTAAGTTTATTAAAACAACAAAACGTACCTGCTACTTTTTTTTGCATTGGCAATCGCATTGCAGGCAATGAAGAAATTTTGAAACAAATAAAAGCTGATGGGCATATTATAGGCAACCACAGCTATTCTCACAGTTTTTGGTTTGATATGTTACCCCCTAAAAAAATGCTTGCTGATTTAAAAATGATGGATAACGAGATGGAGAAAGTGTTGGGCATAAAACCGAAGTTGTTTAGGCCTCCTTATGGTGTTACCAATCCTAATGTAAAAAAATCTATTGTAAATGGTGGCTACATACCCATAGGCTGGAGTGTACGCTCTATGGATACGGTAATAAAAGACGAAAATAAATTGTTGCAAAAAATTAATAGAGGAATAAAACCTGGCGCTGTATTTCTTTTTCATGACACCAGCAAAACCACAGTAGACAGCCTTACAACTTTTATACAAGAAGTTAAAAATAGGGGCTATACCATTATCCCATTAGATAAATTATTACATTTGTCCCCTTATGCGTAAAATATTTTTAATACTAATAATAGTTGCTACTGCAGCTACATCAAATGCACAATATGCAGGCTATACAGCCATTGCAGATTTTGCTAAATTTAAGCTCGCTTTTGCAGCTGCTACACAAAAAACGACTTCCATAAAAAGTGATTTTACGCAGGAAAAAAACCTGAGTATGCTTTCAGAAAAAATTGTATCTAAAGGTAAGTTTTGGTATAAAAAAGAAAGCCAAGTGCGTATGGAGTACACACAGCCATTTTTGTATTTGATGATATTGAATAAGGATAAAGTTTTTGTAAAAGATGGACAAAAAGAAAATAAAGTTTCTACAAAGTCCAATAAAATGTTCAAACAGATTAATCAAATAATGATAGACTGTATGCAAGGTACAGCACTTAACAACCCAAATTTTCAAACACGGGTATTTGAAAATAAAAATACTTCGTTGGTAGAACTAACACCTGTTACAAAGGGGCTAAAAGAATTATTTAAGTTAATAAATGTAGTGGTAGATAAAAAAGACTTTTCTGTTACCAGCATTCAAATGCAAGAACAATCTGGCGACAATACCATTTTACGATTTACCAACAAAGAATTAAATGCTACCATTGCCGATGCGTTATTTTTTATTAAGTAGTTGCTTATTCATTATTAGTTGCTCGCCTGCTTATAAAAAAATGCAGGTTGGTGCTGGCAATGCTGCGGTGCTGGCAAAGTTTAAACCTAACTTTACAGTAGCATTGTACAACACAAAAGTAGATGTTGTGGGTAATCACCTGAGTGGTTTGCTGATTATAAAAAAAATGCCCGATAGCAGTACAAGGATGGTCTTTTCTAATGAAATAGGTTTTAAGTTTTTTGATTTTGAATTTGCACCTAATGGCGATTTTAAAGTGTATTCCATTATAAAACAAATGAACAAAAAGTCTGTTTTAAAAACGCTTAGGAAAGATTTTGAATTAATATTGATGGAACATTTAGAAAACAAAGAGGTGTCTGTGCGAACTAAAGATGGTTTAATGTATTATATTTTTCCGCAGCAGAAGGGTTATAATTTTTACATAACAGATAGTACTGGCGACAACCTTATACGAATGGAAAGGGCATCTAAAAGAAAAACAGTAGTAGAAGCAACCATGCACAATTACATAAATGGAATACCAGATACAATAGACATACAACACAAAACATTTAATTTTACCATAGGGCTTAAACGTATAGAAAGATAATGTTACAAGATAATTTTTTTGAAATAAATAATTTAGAAGCTGTAGACGCTGATGTAAAAGCTGAGCTAACAATAAACGTAGCGCATAAAATATTTGAAGGGCATTTTCCTGGCCAGCCAGTAGTGCCAGGTGTTTGCATTATGCAAATGGTGAAAGAAATAATGGAACAAGTATTGGCAAAAAAAACCAATCTCATATCTTCTAGCGAAATAAAATTTCTTGCCATTATAAACCCCGTGGAAAATAATATAATATCTGCTACACTAAAATATGCCATTGAAGAAAATGGTAATGTAAACGTAACTGCCACACTTTTTAAAGATGCGTTGGTGCATTTTAAGATGAAGGCTGTGTTGGCGGTTCTGTAAAAGATGTATCGTTTTGCTTTTTCTCTGGTATTGCCCAACTAATCAAATCCAATGCAGGCCCAGTCATAAAGGTTGTAACAAGCGCCATCAGCACCATCATAGCAAATATTTGTGCAGAAAGAATGCCTAGGTCGAAACCAATATTTAAAACGATCAGTTGCATTAAACCTCTTGTGTTCATTAATACACCTATAGAAAAACTATCTTTCCAACTTTGTCCTACCATTTTTGCTGCTAGCGCACTACCCCCAAATTTTCCTGCTACAGCCACCAATATTATCCAACCAAATGTAACCCATAAATACCCTTCGTTTAATAAGCCAATTTGTGTTCTTAATCCTGTAATTACAAAAAATAAAGGCAGCAATAAAATGATACTTACATCTTCAATTTTATCTATTACAATTTGCCTAAAACTAAAACTTGCTGGCATTATAACACCCGCTACAAATGCGCCAAATAAAGCATGTATACCAATAATAGATGTGATGTACGAAGAAATAATTAGCAACACAAAGAAAAATGCAATAATGGGTGTTCGCTTTTTTTCTTTATCAGTATAAATGATAGCTAGCTTTTCTAAGAGTGGGCGCACCAATTTTAGCATTACGATTAAGTAAACTACTGTAAGCCCAATGGTATAAAATACACTAGTAGATGAACCCGATTTTACCAACGCAATAACAGCTGCCAAAATACACCATGCGGTAAGGTCATCGGCTGCAGCACAGGTTAAAGCCATGGCACCCAGTTTAGATTTTGTCAAGCCTTTTTCCTGTAATATTCTGGCCAATACAGGAAAAGCGGTAATGCTCATGGCAATACCCATAAACAAAGAGAAAGATAAAAATGAAATACCTGCGGGTGCATAATCTCTGTAAATAAAATAGGCTAGCCCCATACCTAAGGTGTAAGGAATAATAATACTTGCATGACTAATAATAACTGCACCAAAAGCTTGCTTGCTTATGGCTTTTAAATCTAGCTCCATACCAATGATGAACATAAAAAATATTAACCCAATCTGGCTAAGAAACTGCAGACCTCCAAGTGATGCTGCGGGAAATAAAAAATGATTTATTTGTGGGAAGAAAGCCCCAATTACCGACGGGCCTAAAACAATACCTGCTACTATTTCTCCAATAACAGCAGGTTGCCCAATTTTTTTAAACAAAAAACCAAATATTCGAGCAAAAGCAATAATTACAATTATCTGCAAAAGCAATACAGCCAAGGGTTCTGAGAGATTATCTTTAAACGAATGCGAAAATACCTGAAAGCTACTAACGGAGGTTGTATCTTTTGCCGTTTGTGGTTGCACAAGAGCTGCTGCATTTTGCAGCCCTCTACCTTTTTCTACAACCCAAAAAATAACGGCCAATAAGCCTACCACCATTAAAATATAAAAAAGACTAATCCATTTTTTTTTCATAAGAGAAATTAGCTGTTGGTTTTAAACATTAATTGTATTTACGCAGGTTAACTTGGCTAAGTACGAGAATAAAGATATCCAGTTTTTTTGAATCATTCGTGTATATCATTAACTACTTTATCTAATACATTAATACTGGCAAAGGTAAGTGGCTATGCCAATAATAAAACGATAGAATTACATACAGCAATTGCACAAATAACTACGGTCTTAAAAATCTATACCTCCATAAATTTTGTAACTAAAAAACGGTAATCTATGTATTAAATACTTGAATTATATTCTCTAAACAACTTCTTATTGTTAAATATGCGACAATACAAATACCAAAAGTCTATAATAAGCTTATTATCGTGCATAGTTATAAGCATAGCTACACTTGCACAACACGACACAGCTTATGTAAGGCCTTTGGCAAAAAAAAATTACGCTCAATTATATACTGGCCTATTTAGTAGGCAACTGAATTTTATATCACGTAATAAAAATGTAAGCCCTCAAATGAAGCAGGTACAACTGGCTAGTAACGCTGCCGCTTTTGTAGGTACTAATATTAAGTACAAAAAATTAAGTTTGTATTTTGAAACTACAGTACCAAATACGCAACTTGTGCCAAAAGGTAATACTAAAGTAAAGGCATACTCTTTTTTTGTAAATCAGTTTTCTAGTAAATGGGGTATTACTGGTTTTTTTAATTTTAATAAAGGTTTACTTACCAAAACTTTGGAGCCAATGCAATATGCTGATCGAAGAGATATGCGTATGCTAACAATAGGCGCTCATGTGTACAAAATTTTTAACAGCAAAAAGTTTTCATACTTGGCAGCTAATAGCCAAGGCTTATTACAGTTGAAAAAGCAGGGGTCTTTTATGTTGCTTACAACAGCATTGTTTCGCAAAATTTATAGTACACAAAGTATTATACCAGATTCGGTGAGTAAATATCATTTTACAGGTAGCGAAGCGGCTAGTAAAAATATAAACCTTTATAGCTTGCAATTTAGACCTGGCTATATTTATAATTTTACCTTTAAAAAAGGTAAATATTTCATTGCGCCAGCATTTTATTTAGGTCTTGGGGCAGATATACATAGCTTTAAGGAGCTAGATAAAACACATAAGGGACCTAATCTCAACTGGGGTAACCGTATGAAAATTGTAACTGGTATAAATGCAAAAAAATATTATGCTACTTTAGAATTTATTAGTGATACAAACACATCATTGCTATATCAAAGTAAAATATACAACCGTTATAAAGAAGGTAGTATTAATGTTGCCTACAGATTTTAGTGTAATTCTTAGTTACTAAAATCTTCGTATTGTCCAAAGTTCGTCTTGGCGGGGTTTTCGCCAGCAAATTATTAAAATTATAAAAAAGCTTGTGGCGAAACCCCGACTTGTAATAAAACCTTGATTTTAATAAATTCAAACTTATATCTGCTTTATTTTACTATCTAATAATATGAAGTTCTTTTACACGTCGGGGTTTCACACAAAGTTTATAAAACTTTGTAGTGAATGCGGTGAAAACCCCGCCGAGACGTGTTATCAAAAGTTATAAACAGCAGAATTACTACTTAGTTGAAAGTGTATTTACAGTTTTGTATTGATGTATCGCACTCTTTTTTTAAAATCAAATCCTAATAAAATGAAAAATAGTATCTTCGATATAACTTATGCAAACATACGATACTATAATAATCGGATCTGGTGCTGGCGGCTTATCCGCAGCTATTTGTCTTGCCCGTGCTGGGCAAAAAGTTGCGGTAATAGAGCAGCATTATGTACCAGGTGGCTGGTGTCATAGTTTTTATTTAGATGGGCATCGGTTTAGCCCCGGCTTACATTATATCGGATTGGTAGATGAGGGACAATCTACCAGCAACCTTTACAGAGGACTTGGCATTGCCAACGAGTTGGTTTTTTTTAGAATGAACCCCAAAGCATATGAGCATTGTTGGATTGGCGATGAAAAAGTAGATATGCCTGCTGGAATAGATAATTTATACGAATCGCTATCTGAGCGTTTCCCCAAAGAAAAAAAGCGGTTAAAAAAGTATTTAGCACTTGTTAAAAATGTAAGTAGGGAAATACATCTCATTCCAAAAATGAAAGGATTTTGGGATAATATTACTATACCATATCGTACAAGGCATTTGGGAAAATTTGCATTATTTAGTTTAAAGCGAGTTGTAGGCTGGCATATTAAAGACCCGCTATTACAAAAAGTTATCAATATACAATGTGGCGATCATGGTCAGTCACCTTCTAAAGCAAGTTTTGCTTACCATTGTGCTTTAATGGATCATTACTTTGAAGGTGGGTTTTATCCAATGGGTGGCGGTGCTGCCATTGTAAAAGCCATGACAAATAAAATAAAAAAATACGGCAGCGAAGTAAGAACAGGTGTGGGTGTAAAACGTATTTTGTTGGAATCTTTTGAAGAGAAAAAAGGGAAAAATAAATTTCGTGCAGTAGGTGTAGAATTACAAAATGGTGAAAAATTAACTGCTACAAGAGTTATATCAAATGCAGACCCTACGGTTACTTTTAATAAATTGATAGGCGCAGAAAACTTGAGTAAAAAGTTAAATGAAAAATTAGCGAAAACAAACTATTCACTTACCTCGCTCATGTTTTTTTTGACAATAGATATGGATTTGAAAGCCGCAGGCTTAGACTCTGGTAATATTTGGAAAATGCCAAATATAGATATGGATGAAGTGTACAAAAATCTAACAGTAGATTATATTTTAGAAAAAAATGAATTTGCTTCCCTTTTTATTAACTGTTCTTCCATAAAAGACCCATCAAGTTTCAATGGGCGGGAACATATTCTTGAAGTAATTACTTTTATTGATTACGATTCTTTTAAATCTAAACTTCCAGAAGGAGATGGGTATGCCGCAGCATATAAAAAACTTAAAGAAAGACTATGCGAAGTTTTTGTAAATAGTTTTGAAAAAGTAGTTCCTGGTGTTCGTAATAATATTGTGCGATTAGAACTTGGCACGCCCACCACAAACGAACATTATATAAATGCCACAAAAGGTAGCTCCTATGGTACCGACAAAAGTTTTATGCAAACAGGGCCATTTTCTTTTCAAGCCAAAACAGAAATAGAAAACTTGTATATGTGCGGAGGTAGCATCATGTCTCATGGCGTGGCAGGCTCTAGCTATTCTGGTGTAAAAACAGCAGCCGTTATTTTAAACTGCACCGAAGAAGATTTAATACAGCCCGATGAAACACAAGCCGTACGTATTTATGATGCAGAAAACAATACCCATTGGCCAGATTGGTTGCAGCAAAAAATTGCCGATAAAAAAAGGCGAGCTGATAATGCAGTAAAAACTAATTCGGAATTGAAACCAGCATAAAACTGTGTTGAACAGCTTTATAATTATTGTAGATTAAAATATTTCTATAAGCTACATTATTGCCCTTTCTTTTTATTATTGTAGTTGGCAATTGTTGTGTTTGTAAAATAGTACAAGCAAGTACAAGCCCCATGGCTGTTGCTGTTGGGTACTCACCGGTAAGATGTTTATAGCGAACAATAGATGTTGTTTCATTTAATACCGCTTCGCAAGTTGTGTAATATTTGTTTAAACGATTGTCGCCATTTTCGCCAGACAAAAGCAAATCTATCTTTTCGCCATTGGGTAAATTGTTTTCAATAAAATATTGTAGCTTTTCTTTCAGTATTTGCTCATCTTCGTTATGCAAAGTATCAATAGCTACAAGTTTTGCAATAGCATTTTGTGCATTTTTATTTACTAAAAACATGGTAGCAGCCTCACCTGCAATGCAACCAGGTGTATTGGATTCATATAAATTTTTAGTAGAAATATCTTCTTTTTTATAAGCTCCAGCCTTATCTTCAAAATTATAATTGAATGTAGAAATATCATCTACAGCACCAAGTAAATAATTGTGCAATGGGTTTTCTAGCAAAAGCATATCCGCATCTATTGCCGCAAACTCAAAGGCAAGCCCCAACTGTGTATGCGTAATATTGTAACCATGGTTTTTTGTAAGCAATCCAATTTGTGCGGCAGTAGCATTGGGTGTGCTTTGTACAAAATTTATTGGGGTGAGCATTCCCTCATTATAATCTACTATTTGGTTTAAAAATTTTACACAATCTTCTTTGCCACTATTGGTAGTGCCTATAATGATACCGTTAGGTTTCACATTATTTTGTAGCAATGGCATAGCTGCACCCACGCCCATTCTTACCGCTTTACCCATTCTTCTTAATATACCAGGTGGTATATCTTGGTAAGCAGGTTCCAATGCAAATATTTTTCTATCTACAGGTTCATTAAAATCTGTAGCTGCAAAATTTTCTTGCGTCCATATAGATGATGATTGATGAATATAAAACATAATATCAAACTTTGGAAAAAAGGAGTGATGAACAATTGCCGCCAAAACCAAATGAGTTGGACATGATATGTGTGAGTGCTGTTTTTTTGTAAGCCGTAATAGGCATTAAGCCTAATGCTGTAATGGGGTTCTTAAAATGAAGCCCTGCATAAAGTTCTTGATGCACTAAATTTAAAATACAATAAACGGCTTCGATAGAGCCAGCCGCACCAAGGGTATGCCCAACATTGCCTTTGGTAGAAGCAAATGCAGGTGGTTTATCAAACAGCCGAAGCATTGCTACGCTTTCTATTTTATCATTATTTTCTGTGGCAGTACCATGTGCATTTATAAAATCTATTTGGGATGGGTTTAGTTTTGCCACATCAAGTGCACCTTTCATAGCATAATACGGCCCATCAGCCTCGTCTGATAATGAGGAAGCATGGTAGGCATCGTTTGCATTGCAATAACCACTTAGCGATGCATATTTTTTTTTACCAACCACATCTTCTTCTCTTTCTAAAACTAGGTATGCAGCTCCCTCGCCTAAGTTTAAACCAGTTCTACCTTCATCAAATGGCATACAAATATTTGGCGATAAAATATGTAACGCATTAAATCCATTAATGGTAAACTTTGCCAAACTGTCTACACCGCCAACAATAGCCCTACGAGCCCTACCAGATTGTATGAGTCTTGCGCCATACATTATTGCATTGGCAGAAGATGAACATGCTGTGTTGATGGTATTTATTTGCCCTTTTAAATTGTAACGCTTTTGCAAAACCATATTGGTAGCACCATAATCGTAAGAAGAAAGGTATGCTGAGCCTATGGAGTCTTTTTGAGAATCGTTATACATTTCATCTGTCAAGCACATTCCACCAACGGTAGTTGCAGTAATAAGGGCTGTGTCAAAATCTGCAATTTGCGTATTGGTAAGTTTACTATCTTGGAGGGCTTCTTCTATGGCATGAATTGCCAATAAAGTAGTGCGTGTAATACCTGACACATCTACATCAAGTTTCTTTATTAAATCTTCGTTGCTAATTTTAATTTCGCCTACAGGCATTTTACCAGCAAAATTGGAGGGAAACATTTCTAAATCTGTTATACCATTTTTTTCTCCTTTAAGGGACATATGATTTTCTGCTACCGAATTTCCGATGGCACTTATTATTCCCATTCCTGTAACAACAATCCGGCTCAATAAAGTGGTATTATTTTTTTCTGTTTTTTTCAATATAATCAGCCATGGTATTTATATCTACTAATACCTTGCGACCTTCTTTTGGGTCTTCTATAACAATGCCGTATTCTCTGTTTAGCAACACAATAAGCTCAATAGAGTCTATAGAATCTAATCCTAGCCCTTCTCCAAAAAGGGGTTCATCATCTTTAATATCTTCAGGCTTTACAGATAGTAAGTTTAAAAATTCTACTATTTGCTTTTTCAATTGTGTTTTTAATTCTATCGTCTCCATATTTATTATTTCCAGTGTTCAATTAGTTTTTAAACCTATTCTTTGTTTAATAGCTCCTCGGTTTTCTTAAATTAAATTCTTTCTTTTTAAACCAAACAATGCAATTAACTGAATAAAAAGTGTAATACCCAGTAAAGGTAAAAGATTTAATACAATATCCTTGAGTTTACTCCCTTCAAGAAACAAACCATAATACGCCTCCAAACACCAATGCAATGGCGAAATTTTTATAATGTATTGAAAAGATTCTGGCATAGCAAAACTTGGCACCAGCAAACCACCAATAGCAGACATCATTACAATAGAAACAGCGCCTATGCCATTTGCTTGCTCTTGCGTTTGTGCAAATACACCCACCAATATGGCAAAGCTTACTGCACACCAGCCGCATATAAGCGATACAATAAAAAGTCCAAATAAGTCGGATGGTAAATTAAGCTTGGGCAAACCCAATGATGGGAAAAGGTATACGCCAATAGCAAAAATAGTAGCAGCTTGCAAAAGCGTTACCATCAAATAGGTAATTTGTTTAGATATTAACGAAAGCAAATAATTGGTAGGCAATGTTTTTAACCTAATAAAACTACCGTTTAATTTTTCTCTAACCACCGTACTTCCTAAAGAAATTACTACAAAAAACATAGCAAAAATTGTCCATGCTGGAATGTTGTGCTGTGTAGCATTTGGTATTGTTTTGCTACCATCTCTCGAAATGGGTATTTCGTTTATTACAGCTTGGTTGTTTACTATTTCATTTTCTAAACTCTCGGGTAATTCTTTTTCGTTTAAAGAAAAGTATAAACTTTTTAATACCTGTTTGCTTTGTACCATTTGCAAAGCGCTACGCATAGCACCTTGTATGGATTGTCTAAAAGAGAATTGCAGAACGGGATGATACAATAAATTTATGGGTTGCAAACTATCTTTAGAAGCCTTTGTAGTATCTGTCTGCATGCCAAAATTATTTAACGCCTCGGCAGCAGTAGCTTCCGCTTTTGCTATTGTTTTCGCCGAAAAATCTGACGGAATTACAATAGCTATCAGTGCTTCTTTTTCATGCATCTTTTCTGCAATGAGTTTTTCACTGCAGTTTGCTGTTAGGTTTTTTAGTTCAAACATACCAACTTTTTCAATAGCTGCTATTAGCTGTTTGCTTACAGCGCCTGTGTCTTTATTGCATATTAGTAATGGCACTTTGTTTTTATTTACCAACTCAAAAGTGCTATTCTGCGTAGCTGTTATTACAATGGCTAATAAAATAGGCATTAAGAACATAACCAGTAACCCAACCCTATCTCGGGTTAAAATTTGTATATCTTTTAATATGGTAGCTTTTAATTTAAACATTAAGCATCTCTGTAGTTTTTACCTGTTAAATTAATAAACAATCCTTCTAATCCTTCCTGACTATGTTCTACCAATAATGTACTTAAGCTATCATGCATTAAAATAGTACCCTCATCTATAAGTGCTATTTTAGTACACAAATCTTCTGCCTCACTAAGTTGGTGCGATGTATAAATAAGGGTAGTACCTTTTTCGTTTAGCGCTTTTAAATATGTAATAATTGCTTGCCTTGTATGAATATCTACACCCACGGTTGGCTCATCTAAAAATAATATTTTAGGGTCATGTATAACGCCAATAGCAAGGTTTACCCTGCGTTTCATACCACCAGAAAATTTGTGTATTTGTTTATTGGCTACATCAGCAAGACCAAGCACATCCAACAATTCAGCAGATTTTTTTTCGATAGCTTGCTTATTCATACCAGACCAAGCACCAAAAAAAGCGAGGTTTTCTCGTGGGCTTAATTCTTGGTACAGCGAAAAATCTTGTGGTACAAATCCAAAAAGTTTATTGATTATTTTTTTGTGGGAACTTACCTCTTGCCCAAAAAGTTTTATACTTCCTTGTTGGTAATTTAGTAGCCCAGTCATACAATTCATGAGTGTAGTTTTGCCAGCACCATTGGGTCCAAACAAGCCAAAACGCTCTCCTTGGTTTATTTCTAAATTGAGGTTGTTTAAGCAATTGCTGGCTTGCCCTTTGTATTTAAATCCTAAATTTTTAATACATACTGCGGCTTGGCTCATGAATTCCATTTTATTTTTTCCAATGCCTGAAATGCCTTTTTTTCTATTGCTGATATTTCAATTAAATAATCACCCATTACATTATAGTCAGCTTGGCTACCAATTCTACCTTTGTAAATACCTGCTGCTTGCACTGCTGCATCACGCCAAAGATCTCCAGATTTTGTAAAGCTTTTAGATATCTCTAGCAATTCATCTTTAGCATGAAACGTATTTGCTTGCTGTAAAAATGCTGCATAAATATATCTAAAGCCGCCGCCGCCAGTTCCTATTTCTTCTTGCATACGCACCAGTTGTGCTAGGTATAAGCCTGCGCCTTTATCGCCAAGCTTTTCTTTCCACTTTTTTATTTTGTTACCAGTGCCTGCTATGCCATTTACACCTGCAATGTTGCCTGGTATTTTCATCATATAAAAAATATTCTTCTTTATGCCCGCTGTTATTGCTTTCCGTATTTGATCATCTGTTACAATGGTTGCTTCTTTTGGATAATAAATTTGCCCATTGGGAGCAAGCATGCCTTTTGCAAAACGTACTCTCTCTAATTCATAAGCAGATAAACTTGTTACTTCCTCCATTACTGGATCGCTTATCAAGTATCTATCGTCTTCTTTGCCATAAACAATAATGTTATGTGCATTAAAATGAAAACGATACTCTTTAGGAAAATAAGTAAGATAATACACGCCTACTTGGCAACCTACTTGCATACCAGATTCCAAACAATCATCTAAATATTTTTGTGCAGAATCTTTGGTTGCAAATTTTTTGCGTACCACAGGAATATTCAATGCATCGCAAGTGCGTTTAAATATTAGCCCTGGCATAGCCCTAAATGCTATGAATGGCCCATTGTTTATTTTTATAATTGGCGCATGAAAATAAAATAACCCAGCACCAATACCAAAAGCTAGCGGTTCTGTAATTTTAGATACACCTATATTGTTTAATAAATTTGTGGTTACCCCATTTTCGCAATGAGCAGACTGCAAATGTTTAAAATCATGCTTCATGAACATTCATTGTTTTTAGTTCTTCCACACTTACATTAAATGCTTCGGCGTATTTTTTTAATTTTTGTTCGGATAACTTTTTAAAAAAGATAGGTTTTAAATGTTGCTTTATTGTCCATTTCCAAAAGCCTGTATAAGCAGCTAAAATCCCCATATCCATTAAGCGTAGCTCCATAAAATATAGCAATGGGCTTGCTTCGTTTTGTAATACTTTTTGTTTGGCCTTTTCTATTCTATCTGCTATATCTTTCCAAGTTATGTCTAGTGCCACAGCTTTTACTTCCCAACCCTGGCTTAGCTCGGTTGTATAATTGCCTGCACTATCTGTAGCGTATACCACTTCTTTGGTAAATTTATCTAGCCCTGTAAGGTCTTGCGGTATGTCTTCTTTTTTCATGTGCAGGTGTTTTTTTTATTCACATGTATTTTAATTTACAAAATGTAATTTAAGATAATTTTAATCTCCATCTTTTGCATTTTCAAATTCAGATTTACCTTTCACTTCGTCCATCCAAGTCAATGCGGGGCTTTCTGCCCACCAGCCCATTTTTATATTACATTTAAGGTAATATGATTTGCCCTTTTCTATATTCATTGTCACAGTAGATTTATACTCAGACTTTGCCCAAAATTCAGTCATACCAAACTTGTAGAGCTTTACGGTGTATCTTTTATTACTTTTTATTTTGCAGACACTTGAATCATTTACATTTATTGTGAAACTTGCTAAAGAAATTTTTCTGCTTTTGGGTCTGTAAATATATAAAGTTGCAAAATTATTTTCATTAACAACAACAGTGGCTGAGTCTTTACTTGAACTGCTCTGACAGTATGCAATCAAAGAAATAAAACATGTTATAATGGTTATTAAAATATTTTTTATCATTTCTCTGTCAATTTATATTATCAACAAACCGTAAGCAATCCATACACATAAGAAAAACGAGAGCTCTCTGGTACCAACAATAATATCTTATCTCCTAGTTTTAATTTTCCACTGTGAAACAATTCGTTTACCATAAAGTATACAGATGCTGCTCCTACATTTCCTACACGGCTCAAATTTAAAAACCATTTTTCGTAAGGTATGGCAATTCCTTTATCTACTAAATCTTGATGAAGTTTTCCTTTAAAAAATTCACTAGAAATATGGGGTAAAAAATAATCTAAGTCTTCTACTTTTACACCATACTTTTCCAATGTAGTTTTTAACCCGTCTACACCATAAGATATTACGTGCTTACTAAGTAATTTTACATCTTGCTTTATGCTAAAAATAGATTTCTCCAATACTTCCTCGGGTGTAAAATCTGCATATCCTTTTACCGTACCATCTTCCAATATATCGTTGCCCATGTACATACAAGTAGGCAATTCGTTTGCGTTAGATACTGCATCTAACCATTCTATTTTTAAACTAATGCCTGTTTCATTTTTTTTATCGGAAAGTAAAAAAGCACCAGCCCCATCTGATAACATCCAACGCAAAAATTCTTTTTCGAAAGAAATATATGGATCACCATTTAGCTCGGTTAGTTTTTGTGCTTCCTCTTCAAAATTAGATGCCTTTAAAGATACTGCAAGCCGCTCCGAACCCGATGCCACCGCTTGATGTGCCTCGCCTGTTTTTGTAGCCAAGTACGCATACTTTAGTGCATGCATACCTGCGCAGCATACCCCAGCAGGCGAAACCACTTCTATAGCATTTGTTTCGGGCAACCAACCATGCACCATTACGCCATGCGACGGCATTAACTGGTCAGGAGAAGATGTACCACAACTTATCAAATCAATAGATTTTAAAGCCTCTGCATTATTATCAAACAAACCCCTTATTGCCAACGAGGCCATTTGGGAATTGGTATGTGTAGATTTTCCTTCTTTAGTAATGGCGTAATACCTATTCTTAATGCCATTGTTTCTTAAAACGATAGCCCTAGATCTAGATGGTTTGCCATTTATTAATCCCAAATATGCTTCCATCTCTTCGTTGGGAATGGGCTCATTTGGAAAAAATGCTGCAGTGTTATTTATATATACTTCCTTGTACGACATACTAATTTTATTGATTTACACCTGAATAATAACTTAATTGTTTTTTGATACGCTTAGCAGAAAATGGTTTCAATAATATAGTATCTATCAACAATATAATTGGACCGACCACGAAAAATGCAATTATAAGATAATATTTGAATGCAACAAGCCATGGGGCTTTATTTTTTCTTTTCGTTATCAAATTTGCCCAAGCATAAAATATTTTTTTAGCTTTCGCTTCTATGGTCATTAGGTTGTAATTTACTACAACTGCCTTTTGGCTAACAAGTTCATCTTGCATGCCAGCATATTCTCCATTATCTAAATACTTTACAACTGTTTTGCCAAATGTACTACAGCCAGCTATATCCGTATCAGATACGCCAGGTTTAGGAAATAAGTTTAAAAATTTATCTTTTTTGCCCGTGTACATCCAATATTGTATAGAAAAAAAACTCAATACGTTTGCATGTTTATCTATGGTTACAATATTTCCCACTTGCTTAGCACCTATTGTTTTCAACGATTTTTTGATGCTTTCCAAAGCACTAATCCACATATTTCTTGCGCCTGTTACTGTAATTACTGGCGTGTTTTTTAATATAGCTCGCACTTTTTCATCTTGTAAAATAGAGGTACTTGGTATGCTTGGCGATAAAAACCAAGCTTGATATCCGAATACTACAAGGTCATATGCCGTTTCTTTTAGTTGTATTGGTTGTAGTGTTGTAGGCACTTCCAATACACATTCTGGCATTACCGAAAAAAACCGTTTAGATGTCCATGGAAATTCAAAAGCGTTTACTGGTTGCACATTTTTACATTCTACCATATGGCCAGCCGCCACAATTGGGCTAACTAAACTGTTTAAAATATCGCCTAACTGCCCAGATTGGGAGTAATAAAGGACTAAAACTTTTTTGCTCATGCTAAGGTGAATTGCGGCTAGGGCGTTTTTAAAATTTTGGATTTTTTGCTGTAAGCACTTATTAGCTTTTGAAGCATGTTAGACAGCTTATCAAAATTAGTGCTAATGAATTTGCTATCCTCATCCAAATTATTTCTATATTTTACTATTTTGGGAGCATGCTCTTGTAATATAAGTCTTAGAAACCTAAACTCTGTGTTGTTTTTATCATTTGCAATTGCAGCTTCCAATTTCGTTTTGCCTTCTTTAAAGAGATTTATTTTATCTTTTGGCTTACCCATTAATCCCGCCTTTTTCATTAATAATGCACCTTCGTACGCTTGTTTTTCTACAATATTAGATTTGCCAATAAGCTCCAATTGTGCATCTATATCGGCAATTTTATTAGACTCCATTGCAGTATAAAAAGCATCTTTATCAACACCTGCGTTAGGCGCTATCCCTTTGGCTACAAAAAACAAAAAACAGGTTAAAAAACAGAAGATTGACTTCAAATTGATCATACAAAATTATTACTGTGCAAAGATAACGTTTAGAAAGCTGCAAAGGCTGGGTTTTTGTTTGCGTTTATAATGTGGAAAGTTTGATTAAAGAAGAGGTTTTTAACCTATGAAAATGGTAGTACTTATCCGCCGCCTTGGTTCGTGGTATACTGTGAATCAAAACGAATACTTTATTTTTTTCTGCTATATTTATCATCTAAATTTGCATTTTATAGCTATTTAATAGCACTTTAACTACTTTTATATGACTTTAGGGGAACATATCATAAACTAAAAAAGAAAAAAAGTATTTCGCAAAACGAACTCGGTAAAGCTGTCAATACATCAGGGGATATTATTGGGCGCTATGAAAGAAATGAGGTAAAACCTTCTATTGAGGTTGTAATGAAAATTGCTGACACACTTGAAGTGTCTATTGATTTTTTGGTAGGTAAATCTAGTCTTAAATTGGATACAGATGTAATTAATAAAATACAGGATATTCAAAAAATGGATACCGATACCAAAAGCGTATTATTTAATGTTATTGATACTTATATCCAAAATTTTAAAACCAAACAAGCTTTTGCAAAATAAAAATAATTTTATGTACACTACTTATCATTTATCATCGGCTCAAGATATTACTATAGATATTTTAGAAGCTATCAAAGCTAATTTTAAATCTAAACCCATCACCATTACTGTGGAAGAAGAACTAGACGCTACTGCTTTTTTAATGGCTAACCCTATTAATAAGGCAACGATTTTAAAGTCTATTGAACAAGATAAAAATGGAGAACATGTTTTAATTAAACATAAAGATTTATGAGAGACTACCTTTTTACCTCCATAGCTTTTGAAGAATACAACGACTGGCAAACAGAAAATAAACAAGTTTTTAATAGACTGAAAAAATTGATTAAAGAAACGGCTAGAACACCATTTGAAGGTACAGGTAAACCCGAAGCGCTAAAGCATGACTATGCTGGATATTGGTCTCGTAGGATTACTGATGAACACAGGCTCGTCTATAAAGTGGAAAAGGATTTTATTAGAATCGTTTCTTGTAAATCTCACTATACATAAAAAACCACCATACTTTTTATTTGTATGATGGTCTAATATTTTTTTATTACTCCTTTCTAAATTGCCGCACAGGTTGCCAACGCTCTTTTACTATCGCCTCAAACCTGCGCTAGAGGTTCACACGAACTGACGCTATGGGCGCTCACGAAAATTGAAACTCACCAACCGAGGCAAAATAAAAAAACCACCATACTTTTTATTGCATGATGGTTTAATATTTTTCTTTTCTAACAACTTCTTTTTTTATAAGTCGGCTGGTTGAAAACCATGCTTCGGCTCACACGAACTGACGCTATGGGCGCTCACGAAAATTGAAACTCACCAACCGAGGCAAACCTTCTTTTTTATTGGGACGGCTGGTCAAAGAGACCAGGCCTGCGGCTCACGCTACTTCTAAATTAATCTTTAATTAATGTACCTTCTTTAATTAACTTTTTAATATTAAAGGTCTTTGTTGTCAAAATATGTTTTGGAGGTGGGTAGCTACTCCACCTATCAATAATTAAACTATCAGGCTTGCAATTGTATTTGAAATATTCGCTTTCAAAATTATACCTATCAATCTTTATTCTAAAGTTAATAGAATCTGTTAGATAACACACCCCCATCTCAGACCATTCTGTAAAGATTTCCACATAGAATTTATCATCACATATTTTATTTGTACCATTATGCTTTTCTGGTCCAGAACAACCAAATAATAACAAATTCGCTAAAAAAATTAACACAACTTTCATAATAATACTCTTTAAAATATTTAGTCATTAAATACAAAGAGTAAAAGATTAAAATCTCTTTTATCTCTGGTTATATTTTGCATCAAACATTCCCTTTTTCCGCCCTTGCTGGCATCCCAAATATACTAAACCTGCTATCAACTTACTTTCGGTTATTTTGAAGCAACCGCTGTTGTTGGTATGCAGCACAGCTAAGAAGCCTAGCGTACCAACAACAGTTGCTGAAACTTTAATTTATAATTTTTTTTGTGGCGCTACACGAGTTGTTGGTACGCTGGTCTACATACCTGCCCTGCCTACCAACAACGGCTGCCATGAGATTATGCAACGGCGTGATAAGGAGCTTTATGTACAAGCCAACAAAGGCGGAAACAAAAAACTAAGCATTTTGCGTAGGTATAAATACGTAGTTTATTTGATTTTATTGGCTTGTAGCGTACCTCACTAACCAAGAAACTAGAAGCTCGTTTCTTAATTTTGGCTATATAGAATTACAGATTAAACCTAAAACTACCAAACACGCCAAATTTAGAGATAGAGGGGGTTGTAGGAGTTGGGGTTGGTAAAAGCCTCCAAACAAAATCTATACGCAATACCCTAAATATATTTTCAACTCCAGTGCCAACTTCGGTATAATTACTCCCATTTAAAGTTTTAAAATAGGTGGCTGTATTGTTTAATATTTTATTTTGGTCGCTCAATGAACCCCAAAGTGTTTTAGCGTTCCAAAACTGGCGCCATTTTAGCTTTCTCGTAAAAGGCAAAATACCAAATATACCTGCCCCAAATCGATGCTCAATATTAATGCCAGCATATTTATCGCTTAAATATTCAAACCTGTACATTAAGCTAAATGTACTGGGGTTGTGATAGTATAAATCATTACCTGGATGATTTTCTAAAAAAGTAAAAGGTAGTGTTCCATTAACTGCCCCACCATAAAGCTTGTAGGAAATAGAACCATATGGTGCTATTTTCAATACGTCTTTTATAGAAAGTGAATACTTTGTATAATTGTATGCACTGTTGAAAAACCCAGAAATACCTTTAGCCACCACAGCTTCAACAATAGGAAATTTTGTACTTAACGATACCCTAAAAAAATCACCAGAAATAAATTGCTCTAAATAAGCAAATCGAAGTTTTAATGCTACTTCAAAATTATTAAGTGTTTCTCCACTTTTTACGGCGTAGGTAGATTTTGCAGGTAAATTCTTTAATGGCTCAAATTGTTTTTGCGTTACAAATAATTCTGTAGAAAACCCTTTTCCAAATTCTTTAAAAAAATCTAATTGCAATTCTCTTAACCCTAAAAACTTAAATGTACTGTTAGGTTTTCTTATGGCTAATGAAAAAACATTATCCGAACTTACTTGCCCATATTGGCCTATCCCTTGATCTATGTCATTTTTATAAGAAAAATATAAAGTAGTCCAGTTAGGCTTTCGTTTTAAAACCCAAAAAGCATCTACCTGATACTTGTATGCTTTGTCTCTAGTGCCATAAGCTAAGTAACCGTGCAGGTGCAAGTTTTTGTTAAACCCAGTATTTGTGCCTAAATCTAATTGAAACCTACTGCCTTCCCATTGATTGCCACCTATAAGACTAAACCATTTACCTACTTCTACATTACCAAAATCTTTATTGCCTGATGCAAGAAATTTTATGGTGTTTTGAAGTTTTAGGTATTTTGGACTGTTCAATAAATTATCAATATTTGTATAAATAGCCTTTTCTTTAGTAGATAAACTATCGTGCCTTAGCAGAACCCAATTAGAATCCGTTTTTTTAGAAGCCCCTTCTTGCAAGGTTAGTAATTCTTGTTGTTTCTGATTTTTAAACTTTGCTGTTAGCGAATCGCTGTTAATGATGATATCTTTATATGATGTATATTTTCTACCAGTAAGTGTAAGCGATTTTTTGCCAAGTACCCTTAGGTCAGCATAAAACTTCTCCCTACTCAAAAAAATCATACTGTCATTTATTGGAGCAAACTCTTGAAAAACGCTAATCTTATCTACATAATTAATATTAGCTTCTTTGCCAATAAAAAGCGAAATTTTTTGAATTTGAAAAGACCCAGCAAAAACCCAAGCATCTCCATCAAATGTATTTTGCCCTGGTCTTTTAGATTTGAATACAAAATGAAGTAATCTTCTGCTATCCAAAACCTGAGTATCTGGCACAGAAAAAGAATAATATTTATCTGCATTATCATTAAAAGGGCTTACAAAATCTTTATCTAATATGTCAATAAAATTATTGTACACATTTACATTTTGACTCATAACACCAAGAAACTTACTCATGCTCTCATTAATAAGCCCTCTGGTGTTGCTTGCTTTTATATTTTCATAAACCTTTTTGGGGTCTTTCTGGTAAGCATAATCACTTATGCTTTCTACCAAATAAGCAGGTATAGCGCCATTAGAATCCGATGCGCTTGCTAGCGGTTTTATGATAAATGAAAACGGCTTTAATAAAAAATTCTTCTCAAGTTTATTTAGGTTAAGATTTTTTACATCTATCTCCAATTTATTATACGCTTCATAACTAAAGTTTGGTAAGTTGTATCTATCATAAAGTTTCTTTTTGCTCATTATTTTTCTCCATAAAAATAAGCCTTTGTTTATTTTTGTTTTAATTACTACATCGTTTGTAGGTGCTTTTCTCAATAGTTGAATATCTACCGCCACGCTATCGTTCAATAAATTTGTAGGTATTTTAGCCACTTCGTAGCCAATGTAACTTATTGCAAGGGTATCCGCATTTTTGTTATCTACCCTTATTGCGAAAGCACCAATACTATCAGATGTTTTGCCCATACCAGACCCTAAGAGGTACATGGAAGCATATGCAATGGGCTCTTGTGTATGGGAATCTTTAATAACACCCGACACAATAATGCTTTGTGCATATGTAAAAAAAGGAACGATTAAAAAAAATAAAGCAACAACTAATATCTGGCGAATCTTCATAAATAAACAGTAAATACAATACAAAAATAAGGAGTTAATATGCAAGAAGAGTGTTAATTATACGAGTGGCAGTTTTATAACATCCAATTTTTAATTAGCAATACATCTTTTTAATGACACAGAAAATAGCTATTGTAAAAAGCTATCCATTTTGTAGTATTTTTGTATTCAAAATGAATAAAAATTACAATGACTGTACGCAATTTGGAATAAACTAATTTATTTAGTATGTTTGTCTAAAATAGTTAGTTATGAATATGTCATTTTTCTTTAGTAATTATGCAACGGAAGAAAGTTGTAAGCTTTTTTTCAAGGCTAGAAAAGAGTCT
>JANNVW010000102.1:0-24395 GCA_031408295.1 Ferruginibacter sp. | reverse complement strand
TTTACTACAATTAATTTAAAATATAATGAATTCAAATTCAAAGAAAAAAATAATAGGTAACCCAAAAGCTGTCCTTTCAAGTTTATGGATTTATTTATCTCTAAATTATATTTATTGTGACCATCTTGGTATTATGGAGCCAGATGTATTCAAAGGTTTATTCACTGGGCATATTGCGGAAATAAAAGTTACACAAGGGTTTCTAATAGCCGCTGCAGTATTATTGCAAATTCCTTTTATAATGATTGTACTTTGTAGAATATTAGACTATAAAATCAATCGTATAGCAAATATAATAGCAGGTATTTTAATGATTATTGTACAGTTGGGTACTATGGGATTTGGGAGTTCTCCTAGTGCTGTTTATATTTTTTATAGTGTAATAGAAATTGCTTGTAATTTATTTATTGTGTGGATTTCTTGGAGGTGGGTTAATGTAGAGAAGGTAAATGGGAATCAATAAAATTTTATCATTTTTGGAATTGAAAATTAGTTTTATTGGAAATAGAATATCAAATAAACTAATTTTAACCAATAATAGAGTTTTTAAAGCCCAAACATCATCTATCAATTTTTATGCTAAATTTTAAATTGCAACTAGAATATTTAGGTTTAGCAGAGAGTCAAATAGAAATATTAGCCTCTGTTTTTACCGAAGAAATAGTTATTGAAAAAGGCGATTTTTTTATAAAGTCGAATGAAGTTTGTAAAACTTTTGGGATTATAATTAGTGGGATGTGTAGATTTTATTATGATACCGAAAATGGGGATGTGACACGGTGGGTTTGTTTTGAAAACGATTTTTTAGTTTCACTAAGTAGTTTTATATCTCAAAAACCATCTGCAGAAAATATACAAGCAATTAAACAAACAAGAATTTTAATAACAACTAAAGAACAGTTTGATAATCTGTATAATGAACATGAGTTTATTAGAAATTTGTGGGTGAAACAAATTGAGTACAATTATATTGGAATGGAAAACAGGGTTTTTAATCTCATTGCAATGAATGCTGAAGATAGATATAGTTGGATGCTGGAAAATCAACCAAAATTTAATTTACAAGTGCCTGATAAATATATTGCTTCTATGCTGGGTATTAATCCAAGACATCTTTCTCGAATAAGGGGAAATAAATAGACATTTGTCTTCTAGAATGTAAGTCAGTCGTTTCTATTTTTGCATTAATTATAGAAATAGCAATGAAAATTTTAAGACATATTATTTTAACTACATTTTTCTTTATTTTTTTTAATTCATTATTTGCTCAAAGGGTTAAGAATAACGAAAAAAAGTACAGTATTTTATGTGGGCTTAACCAAATATTTATAACCAAGGGGTTCAATGTTGAATTTAATTATTGGCTAGAGCATTTTGTAATAGATTATTCTCATGGCTTTGGGCTAAAATTGGGAAATCATTTAGTATCAGACGAAGCTGAGCGTCAAAAATTAAATTTTAATATTTCTCATTCTATTGGTGTTGGTATTGGATATAGAGTTACTCCAAATTTTAATATTAGACTAGAACCTAAATTACACATTTGGGAAGTTTATTATGAAGATCAATTTAAAGTATCGAGTAAAAGGATAGCAAATTATAAAACCTACACACTGGGTTTGGGTGCATACTATAATTTGCAACCTTTCCAAAAGAAAAATAATTTTTTAAAGGGACTTTGTATTGCGCCAAGCATACGATGGTGGCCAAATATTGCGTCTTCATTATCTAGTAACGAGCTCAATTATTTCAATATTAAAACTGGTAGAGATGAAATTCATAATGCAAATAATATTGGGTATAAGAATACCTCATTTTTTGCAAATATCAGTGTTGGATATACTTTTTAATAGCAATTTAATGATGAAATAATATGGAACGGAGAAAATTTATTCAGATAGGGGCAATCATCACAGCATCGACTTTGATTTCGTTTACAATTAAAAATAAAATAGATGAGGTTGATAATGAAGATTCAAAAAGAGACGACTATAATGATTTTAACGAGCCTATTTTAAAAGCAATTGCAATAGGCTTACATGCTCCAAGTGCACATAATACACAGCCTTGGAAGTTTAAATTAATTAATAATAAAGAAGCGTTACTTTTTATTGACGAAAATAAATTATTACTTGCAACAGACCCTTTAACTAGGCAAATACATATTAGCGGGGGCTGTTTTTTAGAAGCATTGTCTATTGGTTGTTCTGCATTAGGTTTTAAAGCAAATATTGAACTGCTAGTTGACGGAAATTACACTATTGAAAAAATAGGGAAAATGCCTATTGCCAAAATAAGTCTACAAGAAACGAAAGAAGTTTCAAAACATTTACTATGGAATTTTATTTTTCAGCGAAGAATGAATAGAACAAACTATACTGGGGAGCTCATAACAAATGCTGAGTTTAATATTATAAAAAACGATTGTGGTAATTTAAATTCAAATATCCATTTTGTAAATGAGCCTTCTGCTATGAAGCCTTACGCTGCTATTTTTAAAGAAGCAATGGCAGTTGAATCAAAAACATTAGTAACAAATGAAGAAACAAGAAGGATGTTTCGTTTTTCAAATAGAGCAGCTTTTAAGCATCGTGATGGAATAACGTTTGATGGAAATGGATTGACAGGGATAAAGAAAATGTTAGCGCAAGCATTTACAAAAAATACAACCGAGAGCTGGAATAGCCCTAGCATCGTAAGCAAGGGGTTAAAGAAATTTGATAAAACTATAGATACTGCTAAAGGGTTCGTAATGTTAGTAACCCAAGAAAATAATTTCAAAAGCCAAATTGAAACAGGTAGAGATTTGTATAAACTATGTTTGGCACTTACTAAAAGTAATATGTACATGCATCCATTGAATCAGGCAAATGAAGAGTTTGACGAAATGCAAAATGTAAGTAAAAATTTAGATAGTTTGGTTGGTATTGCTAATACTCAAAAAATACAAATAATAGCAAGAATAGGTAGAGCGGAATTTCCTTATAAAAGTTTTAGAAAACATTTGAGAGATTTAATAATAGAATAAGGGTAAAGCTTACTTTTTTAGGTATAAAATGAACTTTAGGTTGGCATAAATGATAATTTTAGGTTTAAAGCTTTATCAAATTTTCTTGTAAAATGGCTCATAAATAGCCAAGTTTAATTAACCAATATTTTATAAAAATTTGCAATGGTTTTAAAAAATAAGAAAGTGAATTATAGTAAAAGCTATCACTAAATAAAACATTATACTCTGCCTTATGCTTACATAGTTTTATGTTATCTTAGATTAAATAATCATTAAAACAAATTTCTAATGCTTTTTAATGTGCGTTTATCAGCTGTCTGTAGTCTTAATTGTGTTATTTGTATTTTTTATCAACAATGAATGATTTTATGATACATTTATTTTTTGTAAAGTAAATATTCTAAAACCAAGATAAACCTGACATTTCGTTTCTTAACTTAACAACATTGCCCGCCGAGACAGAATATTGCCAGAAAATTTTATTAAAAATGTGGTAATAGTCTGTAACATTCTGTTTGTTTGTGTATCTAAATAAAAAAGGTCAAAAATGGGGTATTAATAATGAATGGATTTTGATGTAATATATAAAGAATTTTCGCCCCGAATCTTCAGGGTTTGCCTCGGCTATATCAATAATTATGATAAGGCTAAAGACCTTACGCAGGATACCTTTATAGCCGTATGGGAAAATTTGGCCAAATTCAGGGAGGATGCAAATATTGCAACGTGGATATACCGTATTGCTACAAACAAGTGCCTGAGGCAGATTGAAAATGAAAACCGGAGTAAGAAAATAGCCGTTGCACCGTTCATGGAAATTGAAGACCATGTAGATGATAACAAGGAGGCAAAGCATCATTTTCTAAGGGACTGTATTGCTGAATTACCAGAAATGGAAAGGTTGATTATAGGATTGTACTTGGAAGATTTACCACAGGAAAAGATAGCTGAAATTGTAGGTATGAGTCATGCTAATGTGCGGGTAAAAGTGCATAGGATAAAAGAAATACTTACCAAAAAATTTAAGACTAATGGACAATTTTGATAATATAAAAAATATATGGCAATCTGAAAGAGCTGACTCACTGCCAAATGTTGATATAATAAATATGAACATAAAAAAATACAAAAGCAAAAAAAGGAGGACTATTTTTCTTCTTATAAGTATGCTTATTATTTGTTTTATAATTATGATTAATGTTTGGTTTAGCAATAAATCAACATTATGGACAACAAGGCTTGGTGAAATACTTGTTTTTATGACAATAGCCTTTACAATTTATATAAACCTTAAACTGCTCCAAAAGAGTAAAGCGGAAGAACTACTCAATAATGAAGCGTTTCTCTCAAAACTTAAAAAAGAACAAGTTGAAAGTGAAACGGAGACGAAGCAGCGACGGATAGCTTTTGCGATATTGAGCCTTGCGTATGTTTTTTATATATACGAAAAATCAGCAGGCAGTATTCAAACGTTGATAACTGGATATGGTTTATTAGTCGCAGTAATAATTGTAATATGGTTTATTTACAGACCAATTGCACTTAAAAAAGAGCAGCAAAAGATTGCAAGAATGATACATAAAATAGATTCATTAAAAAAACAAATTATTTAGATATGAAAAAAAGATACAATAAAAATTTATTACTGATAGTAACGGGATTAGTTTTGATTAATACTGGATTGATAGCTAAGTACACTCATTATCCTATTCATGATTTTCTTGATGGGTTATTAAAAGGTGCTGGAATAGTACTGATGATGACATTTTTTGTGAAAAAAAATCAGCAGAAAGTAATGAAGCTTTAGGAAGATAAATTTATTGATTAAAACATCATTTATAAATTTTGAAACTTGCCTTCGTGCTAATATTATAATAACTTAAAAACTTGGGAAAAATCAGGTTTAAAAAATCACATACAAAATGAAGAAATTTTTAGCAGTAGCGCTCTTATTCCTAACAACTGAAATTGTAGCGCAAAATTTTGAAGGAAAGATTACTTATGAGAACAAGTATATCAGTAGAATAAACAATGTTACAGATGATCAACTTGCTTCCATGATGGGCATTACACAGGAGTTTTTTATTAAGGGAGGAGATTATAAATCAATTCTTAACGGAACTTTTTTACAATGGCAACTATACATTAATAAAGAAAATAGGATTTATACTAAAAACTCAAACACCTCTACTATTATATGGAATGATGGGGAGAGCAATGATGACAACATTATTGATGTAAAGCTAAACAGAAATGCAACAGAAATTCTTGGGAAAGAATGTGATGAATTAGTATTGACAACACAAAAAGGATTTCAGAAATATTATTTTAACAGTAGTTTAAAATGCGACCCAAGCCTGTATGTAAAACATAAGTTTGGAAACTGGAATGAATTTGTTTCAAAAACAAAATCGCTTCCTTTAAAAATTATTATAGATAATCCCCAATTTGTATTTGAAAGTACGGCAACAGAAATTAAGCAGGTAAATGTAGCTACTAATTTATTTCAATTGCCTGTTAATAGTATGATTGAAAAAAGTCCTTATTAAACATTTTTATAAAATTAAGATACAAAATGAAGAGTATTGATTTACTGATTAAGCTGTTTAGTTTATGAAATGCAAAATGTAAGTAAAAACTTAGATAGTTTGGTTGGTATTGCTAATACTCAAAAAATACAAATAATAGCAAGAATAGCTAGAGGAGAAGTTCCATATAAAAGTTTTAGAAAACATTTGAGAGATTTAATAATGAAATAGAATAAAGAAGTAATTACTTTTTAATGTATAAAAAGAAATTTTTGCGTTAGTATTTAAAGGAGATTTAAAATCTTCTTGTGTACAAATAAAATTAATGATAAAGAAATAAAGTTTAAAATATTTGATAAGAAAATTTTTATAGTCACACCAAACCCTACTTTTATTTTATCTGGTAATGTTTGCTCTAAATAGTTTGGATTTCGAAATGATTTTTATAGAAAAATAGTCAAATTGAATAAGGCGTGTTATACTTTAAAAACATTTCATGTGCATTTGTTAGCTGTATATAGCCATAAATATGTTATTGGTATTTTTTTTATGTATTGTATTTGTTTTTATATGAAATTCATTTTATATGAGTTAATAAAAATAAATGCTACTCCTTTCAAAGAGTAAATTTTCAATGCATAATAGGTGGAAAAGTTTTGTAATTTATTATCTTAAGTTAATTTTTTCTAGCATCTAAGAAATTATTTTCGCTTTGCTGTAAGAAATTTTTCTTTTAAGAATAATTTCAGTAAAACAAGTTTAAAAAGTAGTTATGCTTTTGTAAGCTAAATAGTTAAATATTTAGTTTAACTAGAACCATTAAAAAAAATTAAGATGATGAAAAGAAATACCCCCCAAATTTTATTACTAATTACTGTAATAATTGTTTTTTTGAGTTGTAAAAAAGATTCTACTCCAGATTCATCTACACCTCCTGCAATCTCTAAAAGAGCAGTAAAATATGAAATAACAGGTAACTATACTGGTAAGTTATTTGTAGCTTTTACTACAGCTACGGGTGGCGTTGATAATGCTACTGTTAATGCGCTCCCATGGACAAAAGAAATTACCTACAATAGTACCGTTGCAGGTATAGGTTTTTCTGGTAATACTGTTGTGGGGCAGCCAGGTATAGTTGGACAATCAGCTACTGTAAAAGTTTATTCTGGTGGTAATGTGGTGGTTACTGAAGCTCCATCTATTGCCAATGCAACAGGTATCATTAATTTACCTGGAACAACTTATATTTTTCCATAAAGTTTACTTGTATTCTCATCGCAATAAAGGGATGAGTAAAATCACGATAATAGATTCTTACATTTTCATCATCCATGAAAAACCATTTTTTTTTGATAAATAAAAATATAAATAAATGAGGCGTTTCTTTTTGTGCTTTATAGCATACATTTTATTTTCTTGTATTACCCATGCACAAACCACTTTTTATGTAGATGCAAATAAAGTAGATAATAGTGGAGCTGGCACTAGCTGGGCTAATGCAAAAAGAGATTTACAGAATGCTATTAACTTGGCTCAAAGTGGAGATGCTGTATGGGTAAAAGCAGGTATATACAAACCTACAGAATTGCCTGTGCCTTCACTTAATAGTGATAGGGATAAAGCATTTTTGTTGAAATCTGGTGTTAGCGTTTTTGGAGGATTTATAGGTACAGAAACATCTATTTACGCACGAAATTCACAAATAAATCCATCTATATTAAGTGGCGATATTGGTGTTGCAAATAACAATACGGATAACTGCTACCATGTAGTACTTGATCTGGATGCTGTTTTTACTGATACATTAGATGGCTTTACGATTACGCAAGGAAACGCCAATGGAAGTTTTATTGAATCAATTTTTGGATTTATTGTTAAGCAATACTGCGGTGCTGGTATTTTAAATTCTTCATCTAGTAGATTAATTCAAAATTGTAACATTTTTGAAAATAGGGCAGGGAATAATATTGAAGGTTATGGTGCTGGTATCTATTGTGAATCAGGTTTTAATTTTTATATTAACTGCAATTTCAGTAAAAATATACATAATAATAATGGTGTGCTTAATAATGGTGGGGCATTGTACATCGAATCTACGATTGGAGTAAGAGTGGAGAATTGTACGTTTAGTGAAAACGGGGCAGGGTCGGGTGCTGGATTGTTTATTATGAATAGTGCTCCTGTAATAATGTATAGCACTTTTACAAAAAATATTGCCATAAATGAAGGTGCCGGTATTTATTATTCATCAACTTCAAGAGGGATTTTGGAAAAATCTATATTTTGGGATAATACCACAACTAATTTAACAGATGAAAATAGAGAAGAAATATTTAGTGCAAATATAAATTCTTCAGACCAAGTTTATGTATCAAAATGCTTAATAAGGGATGCTACAGGAAGCCCTTTAAGTGTAGAAAACACTATTGTTATTAGCAATATCATAAATAATAATCCTTTATTTATAAATCCATCCGATCTTAATGGAGCGGATAACATATTTATGACTAACGATGATGGCTTGCAACTTTCCTGTAATTCTCCTGCAATTGGACTAGATTTAACTCCGGTTTTATCCACAGATATATTAGGTTTACCCCGCAGTTTTCCGATAGATATAGGTGCTTACGAAAGTGGGCATTTAGATGCAGCACGGTCTACCTTACCAACAGTAAAAACAATTGTTCAATTACTTCAAAATCCAAGTGGCATTTCGCATTATTCAGATTGTGATAACGAAGTATTGGCAATACAATCGGGTGGTAGTTACACTTTAAATAACATGGTTGCATCTACTGTTTGGGTTGAAGCTACACAACCAACACAATTTGTAAAAAGACATTATGAAATAACGCCACTAGCAAATGCTAATTCATCTAGTGCTAGAATTACACTTTATTTTAAGCAATCTGAATTTGATGCATACAATAATCAAATACCTGCACCTGCTTTAAAATTACCAATAAATAGTAGTGATGTAATAGGGAAACAAAATTTATTAATAGAGAAACGGGGTGGTATCAGTAATGATTTTTCAGGGCTACCTTATTCATATACTGGCGCTGTAACCAATATAGACCCATTGGATGCAAATATTGTATGGAATGCAATTGCTACAAGGTGGGAAGTAAGTTTTGATGTAACTGGGTTTAGCGGTTTTTTTGTGAAAACACAAGCTAGTGTTTTACCGCTTCGTTTATTAAGTTTTAGTGCTGTAGTTGATGGTAATTGTACAAAAATACAATGGCAAACAGCCGATGAAATAAATACAAAATTATTTGAAATAGAATATAGCACAAGCAATAGTTTTAGAAAAATAGCAACAGTACAAGCAAAAGGTACTGGTAACAATGCGTATGCGGTTTATGATTGTAATAATGCAACTAGTAAAAGTTTCTATAGAATAAAAATGATAGATAAAGATGGGCGAATAACCTATAGTCAGATAATTTTTGTAGATAAAAAGCGAAGTGCAGAAATAACGATTTACCCTAACCCTACTCCGGATGTTTTGAATATTAATATTTCAGATAGAAAATTACTGAATACGAATATTATAATTATTGATAGTAAGGGAAGTACACTTTTGGAAAGAAAGTTAGACTTTAATCAAAAGCAAATAGGTATTAAAAATTTTGCAAAGGGAATATATTTTATCCGGTTTGCAGATGGGTCAATTAAAAAAATAATTAAGCAGTAGCGTGTTTTTCTATAAATTAAAATTGATATTTTTATGAGACATTTTTTATTTTTTTTATTGTTACTAATAGGTAGTACAATAAAAATACAAGCACAAATTATTTATTATGTAGATGCTAGTAAAGCAAATAATACTGGTGCGGGTACAAGTTGGGCTACAGCTAAGAAAGATTTACAAGCTGCAATAAGTCTTGCGTTTAGCCCAGACCAAGTATGGGTAAAAGCAGGTACTTACCTGCCTACACATGACCCCTTTGCAAGTACAACCCCAGCAAACAATAGAGATAAAACATTTACACTTAAGAACGGTGTAAAAATTTATGGAGGTTTTGCGGGAAATGAAACATTATTGAGTCAACGAAATTGGCAAACAAATGTTACCACACTTAGTGGAGATTTGGGTTTGGTAAATACGCTTACAGATAATGCTTATCATGTGGTAATTGCAGTTAACATAGGTGGAGCTATTCTTGATGGATTTACTATTACAAAAGGCTACGCTACTGCTCCATGGCTATCATCTGTGACTGTTAGCGGTAGAGTAATTGATAGGTTTAAAGGTGGAGGGATTTACAATACAAATTCCGCAGCCAATTTTGCTAATTGTATTATAAAAGCTAATAGTGCCGATTGTACAGACACTAATGATGATGCCTGGGGCGCAGGAGTTGTTAATGACAACTGTGCTTCTGCTTTTACCAACTGTATTATCGATGGAAATTCTTTTCTAAATGGTGGCGGTAGTTTTGGCGTTTTTGGATCGGGTATGAATATTGTTGGAGGTACTTGCACACTCAATACCTGCGCCTTTATAAATAATACTAGTGGTTCTGGTTTTTTAGATGCTTCAAGAGGTGGAGCATTATATATAATTGCAAGCAGTACAGTCATTACAAATTGTATTTTTTATAATAATTCTTCACAAAATGGTGCAGTAGTTGTTGGCGGTGGGGCCGAGAACAATTTATCCTCTTTTATCAATTGTACTTTTGCGGGTAATACTTCTTCGTATGCTGGTACTACATTTCAAGGATTTGCTAAAATGACGTTTAGAAACTGTATTTTATGGAACAATGCTCCTACCAGTTCTTCCGTAGCAGGCAGAGATGAAATTTATAGTCAAGATAACCGAGTGGGATTTCAACCTACTTTTACCAATTGTATTATAAGAGATGCCACTGGAAGCCCTTTATCAGTTGTCAATAGTGTAGTTAGTGGTTGTATTAATAGTAACCCACTATTTGTTAATCTTGCCGATGCGGATGGTGCAGATAATATTTTTATGACGGCGGATGATGGATTGCGTTTGCAGTGTACTTCACCAGCAATAGGTGCTGGTACAGGTTCAACGCCATTGGTTGATATATTGAATCTTACTCGTACCGTGCCTTTAGATGTGGGCGCCTATGAAGGCGGACATATTAATTCGGCATTTAATAATATACCTTCTACAAATACCATAGTACAAATTGGACAAAATGCTGCTGGCGTATCCAATTATTCAGATTGTGGTAGGCAACTTGTAGCTGTACAATCTGGAGGTAGTTATACCATTGCAGGAACGGTAACAGCTAAGGTTTGGATAGAAGCTACACAAGCTAGGCAGTATGTAAAAAGGCATTATGAAATAACGCCGTTAGCAAATGCAGCCACTGCAAGTGGTAAAGTAACGTTGTTTTTTACGCAAGCAGAGTTTGATGCATTTAATAATCAAATACCTGCACCTGTATTAAAATTACCGCTAAATAGTGGCGATGTAGCTGGTAAGCAAAACCTATTAATTGAAAAACGTGCAGGTATTAGTAATAATGGCACTGGCTTGCCAGATTCTTATACTGGTGCCATTGCTAATATAAATCCTGTAGACGCAGATATACTTTGGAACGCAACGGCTGCAAGGTGGGAAGTAAGTTTTGATGTAACAGGGTTTAGTGGATTTTTTGTGAAAACGCAGACTAGTGTTTTGCCACTTACACTATTAGATTTTACTGCTGCAAAATATGTAAACTGTGTAAAACTACAGTGGCAAACTTCTAATGAAATCAATGCAAGGGTTTTTGAAATAGAAAGGAGCATTAGTAATGTGTTTGATAAGATAAACAGTACTGCTGCATTAGGAAGCGGCAATAATTTTTATAGTTATGATGATTGTAAACAATTTGATGGAAGAATGTATTATCGTTTAAAAATGATAGATGCAGACGGAAGCTTTAGGTATAGCCAAATTATTAGTGTACAGAATAAAACGAATGTGAGCGTAAATGTTTTCCCAAATCCTACAAAGGATTTTATTACCATTAATATTTATGATACTCGTTTGTTAAATACAAATATACATGTAGTAGATGTTAATGGTGCTATATTATTGCATCAAAAGGTAAATAGTTTTACTACGCAAATAAATATAAAGGAATTTGCAGGAGGAGAATATATTATTCGATTTGAAGATGGAACAAATTATAGAATTATAAAAAATAAGTAGGTCATTGAGTTAATAATTATTTGTACTATAACATTAAAAAGAAATTAAGGAATGCCCAAAATATTATCTTCTAAAATAGTAAAACGAGTGGCACTATTTTTAGTAATAAATATTGTTCTATACATAATAGCATGTTTTGTTTTAATTTATTGGCCAATACCTACTAAAAAAAATATTGAAAATTATGATTACAGTTCATTAAAGAACAAATCAGTTCAATCTTTTTTTGAAGAAAAGACTAATATTAAAACAAGAGATAATTACGAGATATTTAGCAGAGTTTTTCAAAGTAAAAATACAGATGTTATCATTTTAATTCATGGTTCAGGAGCGGAGGGTAGATACTTAAGAACTTTGGGTAAATCATTAGCAGATTTAAACATTGCTACTGTACTAATACCAGATTTAAGAGGTCATGGAGAAAACCAAGGGGCAAGAGGAGATATTGATTTTATAGGACAACTGGAGAACGATATAGAAGACCTGATTGAATTTAGTAAAAAACAATTGGGAGCGCAACGAGTAATACTGGCGGGGCATTCCTCAGGTGGGGGTTTAGTTTTGAGGTATATTGCTAATGCACAAAATTTAAAAGTTGATAAAGCAATTATGCTCTCACCATATTTGGGGCATGAATGTCCTACTGTAAAACCGAATAGTGGTAATTGGGTAACTGTGGCCATTAAAAGATGGGTGGGCATATCCATGATAAATCGCATAGGCATAACTAAATTTGATGCACTGCCAGTTTTATTTTTTAATAGACCAGAAGCTTATAATGACAAGTTGCAGTTAGCTTCTTATTCGTACAGAATGGCTGTGAACTTTGCTCCAAAAAATTATAAAGAAGACATACCTAAAATAAATATTCCTGCATTGGTTTTAGTGGGAGGGAAAGATGAAAGTTTTTACCCTGAGCAATTTAAAGTAGTATTTGCACCAGCTCAAAACTATGTAAAGACTGAAATTTTAGAAAATGCTAACCACTTAGATATTGTAAAAAAAGAAGAAACTGTAAAGCAAATTATTAAATGGATAAACAATTGAAATAAGATTAGAAATATCATAATGAAAATTATATGTTGTGGAAATTTTTCTGGACAACCTATAGCATTAATAAAAAGACAAAACAAATGACAAAACAATTTCACTTAGTGACGTTACTTTTTTTATTTTTTAGCTGCTTGATATTTGCTCAAACGACAAATTCTTTAAGAGTGAATATATAACAAATAATTTCGACAAAGGAGGCAATTGTTGGCGTTTCAATAATTGGTAACAATGGTAATGATGCAGTTTCAATAAATAGTGAGAAACATTATCCAATGCAGAGTGTTTTTATAGAAAATAACATAAAAGATGTATCAATAAAACATAATGAAGTAGAACAACAGTCTAATTGGGATTTACAGTTTCAAAATTGGACAACACTACAGGCAACTAATGAAAACATTACCGAAATTTTATTATAATAAGAAAAAGCTTCTTTCTAAAAAAAGTTATGATTTCATTTGGAAAATAATGAGATAGACAAAAACAGGCAAAAACATATTAAAAGGGCAATTGCCAAAAGGTACAATAGTTGCTCACAAAACAGGCGCAGGTTCAGGAATCTAACGCAATTATAATAGTAGTTTACGAACATGCACGAATAGTTAAGCTAAAAAAAGAAATGTAGAAAATATTATACATTTAGTAAAAAATACTATACATTTAGTAAAAAATATTTTACATTTGTAAAAACTTATAAATATGAATTTACTTTTCAATTACAAATTTAAAAAAATTTCAGGCTGGGTATTCTACCTTTCTATTCCTGTTTCCCTTTATTTGCTTTTCACAGACAGTTATGATAAGTTACTTGTTACAAGGGTTTACGCTCTATTTTCCTTTGAAAAAACTATTATAACTGAACATACAAAAAATATTATTGGTTCAAATGGATTTCACTGGATTAAAAATGGTTTGCTTGATGAAATGCTAACAACCTTAATTATTGTTTCTGGTTTAATCAATTCTTTTTGTAAAGAAATTGTCGAAGATGAATTGATATCAAAACTTAGATCTGATAGTTTAACATTATCACTTTATTTTAACTATGGCATACTTATTCTTGCAAATATTTTAATATATGAGCTTACCTTTTATTATGTTTTAGTCTTTAACTTATTTATGATTATTCTATTTTTTAATTTGATTTTTAAATTCAAATTATACCAACATTATAAAAGTTAAAGATGAATAATAAATTGAAAATCTATCGAGTTAAATATAACTACACCCAAGATGACCTTTCAAAAAAATTGAAAGTATCAAGGCAAACAATTAATGCTATAGAAAACAACAAGTATTTTCCATCATTAGAATTAGGCTTACAACTTGCTAAAATTTTGGATTGTAAAGTTGATGACCTTTTTAGTTTAGATTAATACTTATCACATTAAAACAAAGAAAAATTGAAAAAGAAAATAATTTTCACAGTAATGATTATGCTATGTTATGCAATATCATTTGGACAAGTAAAAAATAGCACAAAAAAAACGAAACGAATTAACACCTATCTAACCGAACTTGAAAAAGTTGGGTTTTCTGGAACTGTACTTGTTGAAATAAACGGGAATAAAGTCATTTCAAAAGGATATGGTTTCAGTGATAAAGAAAATTCAATAAAAAACAATCCAACAATAATTTTTAGCACAGGTTCTATTACAAAACAGTTCACTGCAACAGCTATATTAAAATTAGAAATGCAAGATAAATTATCAACTGATGATAAAATTTCGAAATATTTTGAAAATATGCCAAAGGATAAAGAAAATATTACCATACACGACTTACTTAGACATCAATCAGGACTAAAAAGCAACGTTGGTAGCGACTTTGATAAAATAAGTCAAATTGAATTCATTGATAAAGTAATGAGTTCTTCTTTGCTTTTTGAAAGTGGAACAAAATTTTCTTATTCCAATATTGGATATAGTTTATTAGCTATAATCATTGAGAAAGTTTCAGAAACTACTTACGAAAATTATTTGTATAAAAACTTATGGAAACCTGCTCAAATGGAAACAACAGGATATTCAAGACCCAATTTTAACATTGATAAAATTGCTATGGGTTATTACAGAGATGGTAAAGTTTGGGGGAAATCAAATGATAAAAATTGGGATATTGACGCACCTTACTGGCATCTAAAAGGAAATGGCGGAGTACTTTCTACAACAGAAGATCTATACAAATGGCATCAGGCATTGATGACAGAACATATTTTATCAAATAAGAAGAAAGAAAAATTATACCATCCAAGATTGAGACCCAATGAAAATGAAAATCCATATTATGCTTACGGTTGGGATATTTTTAAAACAAATAGAAATACTTCACAAGTTTGGCATAACGGTACAAATAATATTATATATGCAGATTTTTTAAGATATATTGATGAAAAAGTAACGATTATAATGCTTTCCAATAAATCGCATCCTAATTTTGATGGACTAAACAGAGAAATCGCAAAAATTATTTTTGATAAAAATTATAATCCAATTATTCCAATTGCTGACAATGAAGCCAATCAAAAATATTCTCAAAATATAATTGAAATAATTTCGAGTCAAGGAATTGAAGCTGGTAAAGAAAGCTATAATAAAAGACCTGCTAACATAAATATGTTAGAATACATTTTAAACGCAAAAGGTTACGATTTTTTGTCGCAAAAAAATTACGACAAAGCAATAGATCTTTTCATAATGAATACTATAGCATTTCCAAAATCTGCAAATGCTTTTGACAGTTTGGGAGAAGCATTTATGAACAAAGGTGAAAAAACTTTGGCTATTGAAAACTATGAGAAAAGTTTAGAATTTAACCCAAATAATGGAAATGCAAAAGATATGCTTTTAGAGCTGAGAAAATAACGAAAAACAGTGCCAGCCACTAACATGTTATTGCCAAAATTCGGGTAGAAGTGTTTTATTTAAGCATTGGTATTCTAGATTTCCAACTTAGGCAATACCCAGACGTTATAATAGTTTTATTAAAAATAAAAATTGGATAGTAAAATTTAAAGAATGAATCGATTAGAAAACAAAATTGCTTTAATAACTGGGGCGTCAAGAGGAATAGGAAAAGCCATTGCAGAAATTTTTCATAATGAAGGCGCTGTGGTTATATTAACAGATATAAGGAACGAAGAAGGAGAAAAACTTGCTGATTCATTGGGTGAAAAAAGTGATTATTTTCCTTTAAATGTAAAGGAGGAAAAGGAGTGGAGTGAAGTTTCTTTGTATATAAAAATAAAATATGGCAAGCTAGATATACTGGTTAACAATGCAGGAATTACAGGTTTTTTGGAAACAAGCGGTCCTTTTGATGCAGAAAATGTTGATTTAAATTCTTGGGAAGAGGTACACAGAGTAAACGCAAATGGAGTGATGCTAGGATGCAAGTATGCAATAAAATTAATGAAGGAGTTTGGGGGAAGTATCATAAATATTTCTTCGAGAAGTGGGATAGTAGGCATACCTGCCGCAGTGGCGTATGCATCTAGTAAAGCATCTGTAAGAAACCACACAAAAAGTGTAGCGCTTTATTGTGCTGAGAAGAGCTATAAAATTAGGTGTAACAGTGTGCACCCTGCGGCTATAATGACGCCACTGTGGGATGCAATGCTTGGGAGTGGGGAGGAGAGAAAAAAAATGATTGATAAAGTTGAAGCAGGTATTCCACTCAGACATTTTGGCACACCCGAAGATGTAGCTTATGGAGCTTTATATTTAGCAAGCGATGAAAGTAAATATGTAACGGGAATAGAATTGACAATTGATGGTGGGATTTTGGCGGGGAGTGAAGGAAAACCACAATAGTAATTGTTAATAAATACTTTAAAAATAAAATGTACGACGCATTAAAAAAATATTGTAAAAATACTGTTCCGCTTACTACAGGGGAGTTAGAGCTTATTGACATTTATTTTGAAGAAAAAGTTTTAAAGAAAAAAGACTTTTTACTTCAAAATGGAAAGGTTTGCAATTTTATCGGTTTTATTGTAGAGGGAACAATAAGGCATTTTCATATTAAAGATGGAATAGAAAAAACTTGTGATATTTCTTTTGGAAATTGTTGGGTTACAGACTTTCAAAGTTTTACCCATGATACCTCTTGTATTATGAATTTGCAAGCTATGGAGGCAACAACTGTGCTCATTATTAAGAAAGAACAATTGTATAAATTATATAGAGTGTGTAATAAGTATGAAACTTTTGGTAGATTAATGGCGGAGCAAGTGGCACAGCGAGCTACAGAAATTGCCATGTCGCTTTCTTCTGATAAACCAGAAGAACGTTTTAATAATTTAATAAAAAAACATCCTGACTTATTTCAAAGAGTTCCGCAAAAATATATTGCTAGTTTTTTGGGTGTGGGTGCAGAAAGTTTGAGTAGAATAAGAAGTAGAATTTTGACTAAACTAAAGTCTTAGCTTAAGTCATCGTTTTATAGGCATTTGAGATGCAATTTTGTTTCATTAATTAAAAAAAATAAAAATGAAACAATTATTAATTACATCAATTATGTTAGCTATGACAACATTTAACAGTGCAACAGCGCAAGACCAACAATTAGATTTTAAAAAAGTAAAAGTTTTTGAACATGAGTTAGAAGATGTAATGGAAATTATTGACACAACAGTATTAAAAGTAAAATTGAAAGAAGTGGAAGCGAATTATGAAAAAACGCCCAATGAAATTAACCTAGCAAGGCTTGGTATAATTTATCATGAAACGGCGTTAAATCTTTCATTTTTTTCTAAAACAGCTTTTAAAGGTTATGCCAAAAAAAGTTTTGATACGTTGAGTAAGCTTTTTAATGCTGCCAATACATCAAAAGAATTGATGCCATTTATAGCAGCTTACAGAGCTTCTGCATTATCGCTGGTAAGTGCAGAAACAAACAAATTAAAATTTTTAGGTCAGGCGTTCACGCTTTTTAATGATGCAGCAAATAAATATGCTAGCGTTTCTTATTTGCCAGAATTTTTGAGAGGTAGTGTAGCTGAAAATTTACCTTGGTTTTTCTTTTCTAAAAGAAAGTATGCAAAAAAAGACTTTCAATCAATTATTGAAAAGTATGATGCAAATAATGAATATGCAAATGCGAAAGTTATGAGTTTTACATACTGGGCTTGGGCAAAACAAAGGCAAGGAAAAAAATATAGAAATAAAGCATTGGCATATCTTGATAAGGCAATTTTATTAGATCCGAATTATGAAGCAGGTAGGTTAAAAGCAGAGCAGTTAAAAATAGCGTTATCAAAGTAGGGTGAAGATGAATTATACGCAACAATAGTTGAATATTTTAAAAATGTAAGAAAAATAATTTTTTTTTAATAATTTAAACTTAAGCAAAATGATCACTAAAAGAATTATTCAATTTGCAGTTATTGTATTAATTATTTTGATAACTGTTTCTTGTAAAAAAGAATGCAATAAGCTTACAGCCGATAGTCTTATTGGAAAATGGGTTTCTAATAAAAATGATACCATTCATTTTTTTAAACGAAATAACATTAACCTTACTGATGCCGCTAGCGGAAGCCCAGGGCCTGACTCTCGGGAGATTGAATTTGGCTACAGTAGTAATAAACTGTACTTAAAAGATGGAGCTTCAATAACAGGTGGAGAACTTAGAAAATTAGAAACTTTCAATTGGGTTGAAGATGGTCAAAAATTTAACGTAGAGAGTAGAGATATTTTTTCTTATCGGTCTTCAAACGCTATCTCTTTAATATTTACAAAGCAATAATTAAGAGTTTAGCACTCCTGTAATACAAAAAAAATGAAACACACTTTTCTTTTTCTATTAATATTTTTTATAAGTAATAATTTGCGTGCGCAGAAAAAAGAAGTATTTAACCTTTTTGATTTACAAGAAAAACTACAACTGCAAAATGTTAATAGAAAAATTAAGATTGTAAAAGAAGCACAGATAAATTTTATACAACTTTCCGAAAGTAAAAAAGAGGGTTTGGTTTGGCTGCCAATAAAACAATTTGGAAATGGTACTATAGAAATAGAGATGAGAGGTAAAGATGTACTCCAAAGAAGTTTTATTGGCATTGCTTTTTATGGTTTAAATGATACTACATATGATGCAGTTTATTGCAGGCCATTCAATTTTTTTGCAAAAGATTCTGTACGAAAAATACATGCAATACAATATATTTCTCACCCTCAATACACTTGGAAAAAATTGAGAGAAGAGCGAAATGGAAAATTTGAAAAACCAATAATGAACCCACCTAACCCCAATGGATGGTTTACCCTGAAGTTGGTGTTAGATGGAAAAACGGTAAAAGCATATATCAATAATAACAAAGAACCATCATTAGTAGTAGAAAAGCTAACAGTAATAACCAAAGGTAAACTAGGAGTATTTGTTGGTGATGATAGCGGAGGGGATTTTAAAAGTATAAAAATTAAAACAATAAATAACAAAAATTAAAATAAACAAAGATGAAACCTCTTAACAATAATTTCGTTTTGCGTTTAGCCGTAGCCATCATTTTATTAATACATGGAATGGGTGGTATGTTTAATAATGGGGTAAACGATTTTGGAAATTTCTTCTTAAATAAAATTGGCTTTGCACCATTTGGCGTTCATCTTGCATGGGTAATAAAAATATCTCATGTTATAGCTGCATTTTGTTTATTGTTTCTGAAATATATAAAAGTGGCCTGCATCGGCACTATTTTTATTTTAATAGCTGGTATAGTTACAATTCATTTTAAGGAAGGCTGGTTTGTAGTAGGTGGTGGGAGAAATGGTGTGGAATTTAATTTTTTACTTATTTGTGTATTGTTGGCAATTATGTTTCCCAATGGCTTTGGAAAACATCCAGCAGTGTAGTAAAAAATGTTACAACCTTTTTAAAGGACATACATTTTACTGAATCTTGATACCTAAAATTTTAACCTAAAAAACTATATTACTTGAAAATAAATGAGCGCATAGAAATTGACTTTGATTTTGAATATCGCATCTTATGGTTTACGATAGGCTTAGAAAATGAACTTCATTATTCATACAAAACAATTTGTGCCTTTCATGACTCATTAGACTTTGTAGCTAACGAAATTAAAAAACATGATATTCAATATGTGGTATTACTTTCTCCAAATAAAAAAGTTTGGAATATGGGTGGGGACTTAGAAATGTTTGCCAATTGTGTTTTAAACAGAGATATTGAATTACTGAGAGATTATGCTCATAAGTGTATAAAAGTTGTAAGTGTACTCAACAATAATTTTGGCACAAATGCAATAACTGCAAGTATAGTGCAAGGCAATGCTTTTGGTGGCGGTTTTGAATGTGCCTTATCTACTCAATATATTATAGCAGAAGTACAGGTTAAATTCAGTTTTCCAGAAGTGCTTTTTGGCACCTTTCCTGGTATGGGGGCTTATAGCTTTCTCACTCGTAAAGTAGGTTTTGCTAAGGCTCAAGAAATGATTAACTCTGGAGAAAAATGGAGCGCAATAGAAATGAAAGATAGAGGTGTTATATCACTTGTTTGTGAAGAAGCTACAGGCGTAAAAACAATTTTAGAAATGATAAAAAATGATGAATTAAAGAAGCAAAATATTTTTTCTAAAAAATGTTCTACAGTCCCATATAATGAGTTGCTAGAAATTGTAGATATATGGATTGAAGCTGTAATGAAATTAGAAAAGCAAAAAACAAACTTTATGTTTAGAATAGTAAATGCACAAAAAAATAAAATGGTAAGTGTTTAAAAATTTTATATGAAATTATTTTTTTATTTTATGTTTAGTATTGCTTTTACCCTTTTTAATAGCAATGTAAAAGCACAATGTTCTACCCTTGGGCAAAATCCGTGGACAGCTTTTCCTGTATGCGGCACTACTAGTTTTTCTCAGTTAACTGTACCACTATGTAGCTCTGTTAATTTATTTGTACCAGGTTGCCGTGATGGGCAGGCTACAGGTGGCTATCAAAATAAAAACCCATTTTGGTATAAATTCACCTGTTATGGAGCTGGTAATTTAGCTTTTACAATTACACCAAATAATCTTGCGGATGATTATGATTGGCAACTATATGATGTTACTGGGTTAGCCGCAGGGGATGTTTATACTAATCAGAATATTATCGTATCAGGTAATTGGTCAGGTAGCCCTGGTTTAACAGGTGCTTCTTCTAGCGGAGTAAGTTTTATTCAATGTGCATCAGCTCCCAGTTTAAATAGGCCGAGGTTTGCATTGTCGCCTCGTCTTATACAAGGTCACAATTATATTTTACTAGTAAGTCACTTTGATGATACACAAAGCGGATATTCTATTTCGTTTGGCGGATCAGCAAATATTACTGACCCATTAGAGCCACGCTTAAAGGCAGCATCTGCCCCTTGTGATGGTAGAGAAATAAGAATAAAACTAAATAAGAAAATGAAATGCAATTCTCTAGCTATTGATGCATCAGACTTTATAGTAATTACCCCTAGTGGTAGTACATTAAATCCTAGTTCTATTCTTTCAAGTAATTGTACTGGCAGTTTTGATTTTGATTCCCTTTCTATACTAATGGCTACAGCATTAGCACCAGGAACATACATGTTGAAAGCAAAAAATGGCACGGATAATAATACATTACAAGATAATTGTGATAGAGAAATACCAGTTGATGATTCGCTTGAATTTACGGTATCCACTCCTCTACCTACGCCAATGGATAGCATAAAAAAAGTAAGTTGTGGTCCAGATTATCTTGAACTAGTTTTTAATAAGAGAATAAAATGTAGTAGTATAGATCCAGCAGGTAGCGACTTTGAAATTACTGGACCATACCCAATAACTGTGGCAAGTGCCTTTGTAAGCTGTAGTGAAGGTGGAGCAAATATTATTACACTCAGGTTGGGAGCACCTATGAAAGTAGCGGGCAATTTTTTGGTGAAATTGAAAACTGGTACTGATGGTAATACATTACTAAACGAGTGTGATGTTGAAACCCCTTTACCAGATGATGCTCCTTTTTCAGTTTATGATACAGTAGATGCTAATTTTAGTTTTAGCATAAATTATGGATGCGAAAAAAATGTAGTTAACTATTTGCATAATGGTTTTAATACTGTAAATCTTTGGAAATGGAATTTTACAGGTACAAATCCAATAAGTAGTAACTTGCAAAATCCTATAATAAGCTATGCCAATTTTGAGCCAAAAACAATAAAATTATTTGTAAGCAATGGAGTTTGTGGAGACTCTAGTGAACAAAATATAATTTTTGATAATTTTTTCAAAGTAGATTTTGATGTATCACCTATTTTATGTCCTGGTAAGCCAGCAATATTTACCAATAAAACCATAGGTAATATTAGTGATTGGCAATGGACAATGGGTAACGGAAATATTATTGCTTCCAAAAATCCGCAAGCCCAATTATATGTTCCCCAAGCTACGTCCGATTATACTGTATTGCCAGAACTAGTAGTTAAAAATAACTATGGGTGTACAGCAAAAATTAGTAAGTCTATAAAAATCTTATATAGTTGTTTCATTGCTGTTCCTAGTGCTTTTTCCCCCAATGGAGATGGCAAGAATGATTTTTTATATCCATTAAAAGCATATAAGAGCAGTAATTTAAATTTTAGTATTTTTAATCGTTTTGGGCAAAGCCTTTTTAATGGAAATGATTGGCAACAAAAATGGGATGGGAAGTTTAAAGGAATACCACAACCTGCGGGTACTTATGTATGGATGCTCGAATATACAAATACAGATACTGGAAGAAAAGTGTTTGAGAAGGGGACTACAATTTTGATAAGGTAAAAGTATTTTTAGGAGAATACAATATATGCTTTAGTATTCAAAAAAACCTTTTAGATACTGTAACAAATTTATAATTACAGTTGTCTATAAAATAAAAAAGGTATGAAAAAATTATTATTACCAATTGTTGGGTTTGCAGCATTGCTATCACTTCTTTCTTGTGATAAGAATAAAACACCTACGAATTGTGGTGTAATACCAGCAAAAATTATTCGCTATGATTGTGATAGAGTTATTTTTCAATTGCTCACTAACGAAACAATTGGCGATGCCAACTGGACAGATGTACAGACAGGGCAAAATTATAGCAATGTTGTTTATTACAAAAACACTTGTGCAATTGCTCCATTTAGTAATGGAGGAAAGCCAACATTGTATGTAAATTTGAAAAAAGTTACTATAGATGTACCTATTACAAATGATTGTGTTCAATGTGAAGCACTCTCTCAAAATCCTCCAGCTACACAAGTTGATATGATAGATATTTCTGCAACCCTTTGCAATTTAAGTAATTGAATAAATATAAACGAAAAAATAAAAAAAATGAAACTTAACTTAGCAACTACGTTAACTATAGTATTTGCGCTTTTATTTTTGAGCGCATGTACTAAAAGTAAAACCAATCAAAATTATAATTGCTCAACCTCATTGCCACAAAAGTTGGATGTGATAAGTATTCAACCATCTATGAAAGGGTGGGAACTTTATAGTTGGCCTAGTACAATACAAGGATGTGATGACTGGAATTATGCAATCTTGACGGGTACAAACAGAATTAAGCAGTACACCGAAGTCACCAATGATAATAGACCTCTAACATAATTGAAAATTACATATTGCAGCAATAAGATTCAGCCTGAGCCCAAATCTCTTTCTTCTATTTCTATATTTTTCTGCTACTATTTTAAATATTTTAATCGTTCTGATTACGTTCTCTACCACAACTCTTGTTGAAGATAACTGGTGATTTTCCTTTTTTTGTTCCTTGGTTAAAGGACATTTCTTTTTGCCTTTATGCGGTATTTTGCAATTGGAATGTTTCTTTTGAATACCTTGATAGCCGCTATCAGCTTGTATTTCAGTAGATTTCAGAATCGGCAATCGACTTTCTTTGAACAATCTATAATCGTGTTTTTTGCCTTTCTCTATATGAACACAAATTATCTTATTGCTCTGTTTATCCACTACCAATTGGCTTTTTATCGTGTGCCGTTTCTTTTTGCCTGAATAACTTTTTCGCTGTTTTTTTTTGGCCGTTCTATCGGATGTTCACTTACATCTACCACTATCACTTTAAAATTGTTGTCGGCATTATGTAATGCTTTTTTACCAGGCAAACGAAAACTTTTAGATTGTAATAATATGCGCTCAATGCTTGTAATAGTACGCCAGCAGTGCATTTCGCTTATTCCATAACAAAAACTAATGTGTAAAAATGTTCGATACTCTCGATAATACATCAACAGCATTAACAGCTGATCGGCCACAGATAACTTAGATGGACGCCCCCTGCTTTTGTGCTTTCTATGTAGCGTTTTGTATTCGCACACCACTTTTAACATCTCATCAAAAGTAGTGCGTCTTACCCCTGTCAAACGCTTAAATACAGATGGTTTACAGTCTTTTATATCAGTATATCTCATACTGGAAAGTAAAGGTACCACTACCTAGAAATATTTCAAAGAGTATTTATGTTAGAGGTCTAATATAATTTTTAACCGGTTATTCAAAAAAGATTTTACCATATCTATCGCACTAACATTGACAATGGTATGCCTATTGGCTCTGAAAAATAGAGCAGGGTCTAATACCGTCTCTAAGCTTTCTAAG
>JANNVW010000101.1:0-12838 GCA_031408295.1 Ferruginibacter sp. | reverse complement strand
GGGCATAGTTTTCCGATACTTGTTTCTCTAATACATATCTTCTTAATGCTAATTGCCACTTCTTTTTATCCCTCACCCTTATATCAAATTCAGTTACCTCTTCTTTTGCTGTCCATTTCTTCCTAGCCATAATAGTACTTTATTGATGTTTCAATGAGAAACTGTGTTTAGTGGAACACAATTTCATTATCACAACACAAAAGTAATGTTTAATTATTGGGTAGTGAAAGGTATGTTTCAGTGGGAAACTGTGATTCGTGGAACAAATGGTATTTAAACATCTACTCAAAATACATACTCAAACAATCCTCCTCCTTATCTCTCATTAATAAGGCATCTTTTTTTGTCTTGTCTTTATACCCACAAAGGTGAAGGGCACCATGAAAGATTACTCTGTGAAGCTCTAACTCAAAAGTAGTTTGGTGAGTGATAGCATTTTCCTTTACTCTGTCTACACTAATGTATATTTCACCAATGGTTGGGGAGTTTTTAGATAGGCTTAAATCGAAAGTGATGATATCTGTATAAAAGTCGTGTTGGAGGAAATTGTTGTTTACCTCTAATAAGTATTCATCAGAACAAAAAATATAACTCAAAGATTCAACAGCTTTCCCTTCCTTTTTAAACAGCTGAGGTATGAAAGCTTTTAAGGCTTTTCTATTTTGCAGGTTTACTTTAGTGAGTTGATGAAAATTTACCGACATCTTTTTCTTTATTTCGAAATGAATGATTGCAGTTATAAGTTATTTTTACGCCTTGTAAAATTAGAAGCTATTTGCTAATGTATAAGAAGTTATCAGAAATAAAGATTGGAAAAGAAGTCATCATACGTGCTTTTGAAAATGAAGATATTTTTTTGAAGTTGATGGAGATGGGTTGTGTGCCTGGGGAAAAAATAACGGTTGATAAAATTGCTCCGTTTAGGGATCCTATTTCTGTAACGGTAGCAGGATATTCTTTGAGTTTGAGATTAGATGAAGCAGAGCATATTTTGGTGGAAGATTTAATTGCCACAGATTCACAGAAAAAAACAAAAGAGGAATAAATTTCTAATTTTTGTTATCTAGAAAAATAGTTATAAAATAAAAAATTTTTTAAATAACATAATAAAACTGTGCCTCTGTGGCAAAAATACAAAATGAAAATCGGTTTATACTTCGGTTCCTTCAACCCAATACACACAGGTCATTTAATTATTGCCAACCACATTGCAAACAATACCGAATTGGATGAAGTGTGGTTTGTAGTTTCTCCGCAAAATCCTTTTAAAAATACCAACAGTTTATTAAATGAACAACACCGATTATCGTTGGTAAAAATTGCCATTGAAGGAGAAAAAAAATTAAAAGCAAGCAATGTGGAATTCAAGTTACCAAAACCATCATACACAGCAGATACCCTTTTATACCTTTCAGAAAAATATCCAAAACATATATTCTCTGTTATCATTGGAAGCGATAGTTTTCAAAATATAGTGAAGTGGAAGAATTATAAATATATTATAAATAATTATAATATATTTATTTACCAAAGACCTAGTTTTTTAGTAGAAAATAAAAGTGAAAATATATCTATTGTAGATGCCCCACTATTAGAAATATCATCCACACAAATTCGTAAAAATATAAAGGAAAAAAAATCTATTCGCTATCTAGTTTCAGATGCAGTAATGGAAGAAATTGAATTGAAAAATTACTATAAAAATAGTTTAGAAAATCCAGCCTAAAATAACGCATATTAATACAATTACTGGGGGAGGTAATTTTGTAAATCGTAATAAAACAAATGTACCTACAATTATTAAAGCAGAAATAATAAGGTATAAATTTAATGATTGAACATTAAAGTTTACCCTCAACAAATAAATAGCAGCTGCTGCCATTACTCCTACTACTACAGCATTAATTCCTTCTAGTGCTCTAAATACCGCAACAAACTTTTTTAAATATTGCCATACAGGAAAGAAAAATAAAACCAATAAAGCACTTGGTAAAAATATAGCAATTGTACCAATAACACAACCGAGCATTTGGTCGCCAGGTCCTTTATCTTTCATTGCTATTCCTCCTGTAAAACTTGCTACTGAAAATACAGGTCCGGGTATAGCCCGTACAAATCCATAACCAGTAAGTAGGTCATCTTTATTTACAGAAATTCTATATTCAGCATCTATATTTTTATCATTAGGTCTTTCAACATATTGATCAATCATCATAGGTAGTAATACATCACCTCCACCAAAAACCAAACTACCAAAACGATAAAAATTCTCAAATAAATTATACGCTTTTCTATTTCCCCATTGATTTTTTCTAGCGGTTTCACTCACAATTCCAGCTATTAAAAATATGATTGCAAAAAGCCAAATATTTGTCCATTTTAATTGCCTTGGTTTTACTATTTCTTTTTCAGGAATACGTTTACTACTAAAGCTTGTAGCTATACCTGCACAAATAATAAGTATAGGGAAAACCCAGGGCGTTTTAAAAAAAATAAATGTAACTACAGTTGCTACAACCATGATAATTCTGGTTATAAAATTCATTACAGAAATACCAAATAGTCTAACCATAGCAAAAATTAAAAAACCAATAGCCATTGGCTCTAAAAACTTAAATAAATTTTGCGAATAATTTCTCGAAGGATATAAAGTAATTAAAAAGGATAATGCACTCATGATAATACAGGCAGGTAAAATCCAAATTATTAATGTAAGTACTGCCAATAAAATACCGCCTCTTTTATATCCAATTAGTGTAATCGTTTGTGTGCTTCCTGGCCCAGGTAATAATTGGCAAAAAGAATTAAAATCAGCTAACTCTTCTTCTGTTATATAATTAAACTTTTGAACAAATATTTTTAGCATCATACCAAGGTGTCCTTGCGGCCCACCAAAAGCAGTAAGACTGTAAAAGAATACAGTTTTTAAAAATTGTATATGGCGAAGTAATTTCAAATAAGTAATTAGCTAAAATCAAATATAAAATAAAAATTCTTAACAATAGAAAAGCCACCAATTAGAAAGGCGGCTTTAATCTAAATACTAAGTACTCTATACTAAATACTCTATTTCTTCAATCCAATCTCTCTTAACCTTTCATCTAAATATTCTCCAGCTGTAGCATCTTCATATGCAATTGGATGCGCTTCATCTACACAACTATCCAAACATTTTAAACTCATGCTACTACGAGGGTGTAAGAAGAACGGAATAGAAAAACGACTTGTATGCCACAATTCTCTTTTCGGATTTACAACCCTATGTGTAGTGCTAATAAGTTTATTGTTGGTAAATCTTTGAAGCATATCCCCCACATTCACCACAATCTGCTCAGGAAGGCTCGTAACCGCTACCCACTCTCCTTGCTTGCTTAGTATCTCTAAACCGTCAGCAGATGCCCCTACAAGCAGTGTTATGAGATTTATATCTTCATGCTGCTCTGCACGAATAGCACTTGCTGGCTCATGTGTAATAGGCGGATAGTGTATAGCACGCAAAATACTATTACCATTATGCACATATCCATCAAAATAATGTTCATCTAAGCCCAGGTATAAGGCTATGGCTTGTAACAATGCAGTGCCAGATTTTTCAAATCCTCTATAAGCATCATCAAATGTTTTATTAAAATCAGTAACCTCGGCTACTTTCACATTATTTGGATATTCTTCTTCTTTGTAATTATCTCTAGGTACTTGCCCATATTGAAAAAATTCTTTTAAATCTGGCGCATCACTTCCTTTTGCATGTTCTTTACCAAAACTTGTATAACCACGTTGCCCAGCTAAATCAGCAATTTCATAAGCCTTTTTCTTTTCTAATGGCAAAGAGAAAAATTCTTGCACATACTGATATAAATCTGCTATTAAATTATCAGGTACACCATGATTTTTTACTGCCACAAAACCTACTTCTTCGTAAGCCTTGCCTAGTTTTTGTACAAAATCATTTTTACGAGTAGTGTCACCACTTAAAAAATCTGCTAAATCAACTGAAGGAATAGACATGGTTATTTAAATTAATTTAAAAAATATTACTTATGAAGATAAGGATTAAAAGTATTAATTGGTCTTGGTAAAAAATAACCTTTTATCATTGATAAATTAGTTACACAAACTTGAATATGATTTCTTGTAGTAAAGGCTGAACCTTCATAAATTTATTTACCTTCATTAAATGTACTTCTAACTGTGTCATAAGGTTGGGCTTTATCTTTTAATCTAGACTGATGAGTATGAGTTATTACTGCACAATCTAACGCTCTGTTATTACCTTTATTTATTGGTAAAATGCTATTCGTTTCTATACAAATATCTTTTAAAATAAGGTAGGAATTTTGAAGTATACTAATGGATTTTGGGTCTAGTAAATTTAAACAATTACCTAATTCTATTATTGCACCAAGTACAAATGGGGTATTAATTTTCTTTTTATTATACTGTTTACCTTTTTCTACTTCTAAGGCATATTCAAACGCCCTATTTGGGTTTTGCTCCCAAAAATATACTCCTTCTCCAAGCCAGTCCCAAGAGTTATTACTTTTTATTAAATCATCTTTACCATTCAGAATTTTTAATCCTACTTCTTTATCGCAACTATGATATCCAATAATATAACTTGGATAATTATTTGTCACCTTGATTTAATTTTTCTTTGCTATATAATTTCAATTTTTGTTTATACTCTTTTTCTTTAATAACACCTATATCAAACAGAAGTTTAATTGCATATTCCTTCGACTCTAATGCTTTCTTCCTAGTATTTTCAATTGCTTCTAAAGTTTCTTCAATAGTTGATTTTTGCATTGCATTAAAATTTATAATTAAAAATACAAAAAAAGTATTACTTACAAACCTAAACTTTTACTTATCTCCAACATCCTATCCATCGGTTTCTTAGCGGCTATACGCAAAGCCTCATCCATGGTTACTTCTGGCAATTCATATTTCATACACAAATACAATTTTTCTAATGTATTTAATTTCATGTATGGACAATCATTACAAGCACATGCATTATTTGGTGGTGCAGGTATAAATGTTTTGGTCGGATTATCTTTTTGCATTTGGTGTAAAATACCGGCTTCGGTAACTACAATAAATTCTTGTGCATCGCTTTTAGTAGCGTATTTTAAAATACCACTTGTACTTCCAATATAATCTGCCAATGCTAGTACAGGTGCTTCACACTCCGGATGTGCTAATACTTTAGCATTTGGATGACGCACTTTTAATTTGGTTATTTTTTCCATGCTAAAAATTTCGTGTACCATGCAAGCACCATTCCATAAAACCATATTACGACCTGTTTGCTTATTAATCCATGCACCCAAATTTTTATCGGGTGCAAATATTATCTTTTGGTCGGCAGGTAAACTCTCTACAATTGCTTGAGCATTGCTGCTTGTACAAATAATATCGCTCAGCGCTTTCATACCTGCACTACAGTTGATGTAGGTAATTACGATATGGTCTGAATGTTTATCCTTAAACCTTTGAAACAATAATGGTGGTGCACTATCACTAAGGCTACAACCTGCATTAAAGTCGGGCAACAATACTTTCTTTTGTGGATTTAAGATTTTTGCCGTTTCAGCCATAAAGTGAACTCCAGCAAAAACAATAATTTCTGCATTGGTACTTTCTGCCTTTTGTGCAAGTGCTAAGCTATCGCCAATAAAATCTGCCACGTCTTGTATATCTGGCTCTTGGTAATAATGCGCTAGTATAATTGCATTCTTCTCTTTTTTTAGTTTTTCTATTTCTGCAAAAAGATCTAAGGTTGGGTCTACTTCCAAATCGAGAAAACCTTTTTTTGAAATTATTTTTTCAAAATCAAATTGTGTGTGTATATCTACCATAATATGTATTAATACTTATTATTTATATAACCCTTTATTACTATTAGGGCTGTTAATTTGTGTAAAAGTCGTTTTTTAAAACTATAGGAAAAACCAATTTCTTGTTTTATCCACAGTAATCCACATAAAAATAACATTTTTTATTTTTATAATGTTACGTAATTGTTAAGTATTATTTATTGAGTATTCTGCTTTGTGATGATTATTTAACTAACACTTGTTGATAAAAATGGGCGTGGAAAACAAACTGACACTTTTTTTTATAAAACATGTGAATGGAATGCTTGTAAAATGAAAGTAAAAAAAGACTTTACCTAAAAAAGTAAAAAAGGCTGTTATTTATTCCCACACTCTCCCGAAAACATAAGAACAATAAGTGGCTTTATCCACCAAAAAAAAGGCTTATTCACTTTTACTGTTAATAACCCTGTTTTATCCACAAAAATCGCCTGCTTGCGCTGTTTTACATAAAGAAAAACAGGCTCTTTTTCTTTCTACTTTTTAAAATTAAGAAAATAAATCATTTTATAGATAAGCGTGCTAAATATCAGTTTTATCCACAATTTGTTAATACTTATTAATTACCCTATTTTTGCCCCCTAAAATTAACTTAAAAAAATGCAGATTATTCAGAGTATTAAAGACAGAGGTGGTGTTATTATGGCAATTTTTATTGCAATAGCCCTTATTAGTTTTATTTTAATGGATTCAAAATCTGGTGGTAATAGACCCACAAGTAGTGATATTGGAAAAATTAATGGTACTACTATAGACTTAAATGATTTTAACAAAAAGGTAAAAGGAGAAGAAAATAAACAAGCACAGCAAAGTGGCCAACAACCAACAGGTGCCGCAGCTATGAGAATAAGAGGTCAGGTTTGGGATCAAATAGTAGCAGAAAATGTATTTTATGCAGAAGCTGATAAATTAGGTATTGAGCTTACCTCAAAAGAATTATCATCTATATTATTAAGTAATGAGCAATCGAACCCTTTTTTACAAGAAAAAAGTTTGTTGGGTGCAGATGGTAAATTAGATATTGCAAAAGCTACAGAAGCACTTGTAAATATAAAAAAATTTAAAGGAGACCAGAGAGATGCTATAGATGCACAAATATTAGAACCACTAAAACTTAGTTCGGCAGCAATGAAGTACGGTGCTTTAATGAGCGCAGCAGCATACTACCCTACTTGGATGCAAACCAAAGACGAAGCGGAAGCAAATAATTTTGCAACCATATCTTATGTAGCTGTGCCATACAACGAAATTTCTGATAGTGCTGTTACTGTAAAAGATGAAGATATTAATAGTTATGTAGCAAAACATAAACCACTTTTTAAACAAGAAGCAGGTAGAATTATATCTTATGTAGCATTTAGCCAATTACCTTCAGCAGTAGATAGTGCAAACACTAGACAGATAATAGAAGGAATGAAAACATCTTTTGCAAGCGACTCTAGCGCAAAGAATTTTGTAGCACGCAGTGCATCGGTTGTAGATTTTGTAGATGATTATTTACCATTATCGAGAATACAGTCTGCGGTAAAAGATAGTATTGTAAAACAAGGAATAGGAGTTGTGAGTGGTCCTTACATAGATGGAGCAAATTACAGTATTGCAAAAGTAATAGGTACAAAACCTTTGCCGGATAGCGTAAAGGCTCGTCATATTTTAATTTCATTAAATGATAGAGAAAGCGGTAAAGTATTAATGGCTGATAGTGTAGGAAAAAAATTAGCAGATAGCATTTTAGCAGCTGTAAAAGGCGGAGCAGATTTTGGAGCACTAGCAGTAAAATATTCTGCAGATGGTAGTAAAGATAAAGGTGGAGATTTAGGAACTTTTGGATTTGGACAGATGGTACCAGAGTTTAATGATTTTTGTTTTACAAAAGCTGTAGGATCTAAAGATGTAGTAAAAACACAATTTGGTTACCATATAATAGATGTACAAAACCAACTTAATTTTAAACCAGCCTATAAAATAGCTATTGTAGCTAAACCAATTTTGCCGAGCGATGAAACAGTAAACGCTGCAAGTATAGCGGCTACAAAAGCTTCTGCAAATAAAACAGGTAAAGAGCTGTCGGATTATATTTCTAAAAATGGATTAAAGATGGTAGAAATGCCCACTATTATAAAGGATAATGATTTTAGTGTAGGTAATATGCAAGAAGCAAGAAACCTGGTACAATGGGCATTTAAAGCAAAAAAAGGTGCGGTGAGTGATCCAATAGTAATAGGAGACGAATTTGTAGTAGCTACTGTAAATAATATTTATGCTGAAGGTACACAAGATGCTGCTACAGCAAGAGCAGGCGCAGAAGCAGCTGTGAGAAACCAAAAGAAAGCAGACATGATAGTAGCTAAAATGGGAGCAACTATGGAAACAGCAGCAGCAGCTTACAACAAGCAAGTACAAGTAGCAGGAGCAGATTCTTCGATTACATTAAATGGTAGAATTATAAATGGAATAGGTGCAGAACCTAAAGTTATTGGTGCTGCATTTAATAAAGAAAACCAAACAAAAGCATCTGCAGCAATAGTGGGTACAAGCGGGGTGTACATAATAAAAACAACAGCAGTTTCACCAAAAGCAGAAACAACTGTTGAACAAAAAGCTACACAAGCAAGTTCTAGAATTGCTGGTATACGCCAACAAGGAAGCAACTGGTTTGAAGGATTAAGAAAGCAAGCAGACATAAAAGACGATAGAAGTAAATTCTTTTAAAATATAAATAACTAAACAAAAAGCCGATTGATACAATTCAGTCGGCTTTTTGTTTTATCGGCTTTCGAAAATGGGATTGATGTATATTTTAACGGAATAAACTAATTTTGCAATAGAAAAAATATTGATAATGATAAAGACAGGAAACCCAGTAATAAGTATTTATACAGAAATGACGCCCAACCCAGAGACAATGAAGTTTGTGGCGAACAAACTATTGTATCCCGGAAAGAGTATTGATTTTCCGGATGAGGCAAGTGCAAAACCATCTTTATTGGCGCAGGAGTTATTTACATTTCCGTTTATAAAATCGGTATTTATAGCAAGCAACTTTGTAACACTTACAAAAACGGGTGATACCGCAGACTGGCAAGATGTGATACCTGCTGTAAAACAGTTTTTAAAAGAATATTTAGAAGAAGGAAAACCAGTGGTGAATGAAGAAGAGGTAGCTATAATGAAAGTAGAAAGCACAAATGAAGTAAGTGCGGATGATGATGATGTTGTAAAACGCATAAAAGAATTATTGGAAAATTATGTAAAGCCTGCTGTAGAAATGGATGGCGGTGCTATACAATTTAAAAGTTACGAAGATGGAAAAGTGAGTTTGATGATGCAAGGAAGTTGTAGTGGTTGCCCTAGTAGCATGATAACACTTAAAGCAGGAATAGAAGGAATGATGAAAAGGATGATACCAGAGGTGAAGGAAGTGGTGGCGGAGAGTGAGTAAAGTAATAAAAGTAGAAAAGTAAATAAAGTAAGCGCTTTAAATGAGGCGCTTTTTTGTGCTCTTTAAAATTTGCCATACATTTTATAGAAGGGTGCGGAATGAAATACTTATAAAAAACGGTAGGGCAATTTGATATTAAAACAATAGGGTGATATTTACACGGAAGGCGATTTTTTTTGATAAATATAGAAAGCCTACTAGACGACTTATACAATGGCAAAACTATCATATAGAACAATATTTTAATACAGTAGTTAAAGTGTTGATAACAAATAAATTGATAGCTGTATTAAAAAATTGTCGATAGTTGAATAAAAATTATCCGACAATACAAACATACAGTTATTAAAAAACTGATTACAAGCAAATTAAAAATTAGGAAAATTGATGAGTTGCGTGTAATATTGTGTTAGCGGAAACCTTAGCGAAAAATCAAACAGTATTTCTTTTTCATAACCTTAACTGACAAAAAATGAAAGTTATTATCACAACATTTATTATCGCTTTATTATTATATGGCTGCTCCACAACCCAGTATCGAGGAATATCATCAAAGTCCGTAAAAAAAATGGAATTGTCTGATGATGAAAATGTAACTTTTATTTCCCCTGATTTAGAGATAAGTGCAATTGATAAAGTTGGAACAGACAACAATGATATTATTCAATTATTAGGCACAGGTTATGACCCTTCTCTTGTAAAAGTAAAAAGTAAAGCATTTAATTTAACCCCAATTAATTCAGGGACAGCTAAGAATACTTCCATTGAAGCTATAAGCGTTACCTCAAGTGAAGATTTTTCAAAATTTATTAATGCAAGTGCTTCTGTGAAAGGCAATTTTGGAGCACTAAAAGTTAGGGGTAAAAAATCTTTTAAAGACTATGTAACAATAAGTTCATTTGAAGTGATATTTATTGCCTCAGCTATTGTCAAAAACCCTAAACACGTTGGAATTAATTACAAAGCTGATAAATTGTTTTTAGAGACATTGAAGAAATTCCCGAATAGATTTAGAGAACTTTTCGGAACTAGTGTCATTAGTGAAGTAACAACAGGTGCAGAATGTGTTTTAGTCTTTAAATTCAAAAGCGACTCTGAAAGTTCATACAGAGAATTAGTTGCAAAAGCGAAAGCGAAAGCAGGTTCTTTTAGTGCGAAAGCATCATTTAGCCAAGCCATTACAGAATTAAATAAAATAAAAAGTGCAGAATGGAAACTTTTAATCAATGGAGTAAATGAAATTCCATCACCTGACATAGACAGTGCTGTAAATTATCTTTTTAATTTTCCAAATTTAGTTACCAAGGAACAATATACAATTTTAGAAACAGGAACAACTGATTATCTAAATATTAGTGTTTTGAATAAATACGAAATTAGAAAAATAATAAATTATGGACAAGTAGATACACTTGAAGCAGGGCTAAATAATGCTAACTATATGTATGACGAGATTGAGTATTGGAAGGATGACGTAGATTATGTGTTAAATAACAAATCAATTTTTCATGATACAACTTTTAAAAACGCAAGTTCTGATTTAGACTTTATTAGAATTAGAAAGTCCGAACTATTTAATTACATGAAAAAAATAATTGACCGTGAGGAAGCAAACTTGTTAACTCTAGAAAATTTATCATTTACAAGAAGATTTTATTCTAGAGCTTCAATACCAACCCCACCAATTCAGCCGATAATAATTAAGCCTAAAAAAGAATCAATGGGAAGAAATGATAATGGAACACATGGTGGTAAAAATTAGATTAGTATAATCAAGGCATCCGCTAACATTGCGTTTTGCACAAGTGTGGCAGAAGGAAGCCCAATGAGCAGCGGTTCGCTATTGGGCTGTGGCTCGGGCAGAAGTTTTTCAAATGAGCTTTTGTACTTTTCATTTATCTTCATATCTTTATTCAGCATTTGTTCCGGGCGTAAGGAATTCTAATTCCACACCTGCACAAAGCGCTAACGTTATGCGTCACTTTAGCGAAACCCTACACAAATTTAAAATCGTATGGTAGACATTGAACGAAGAAAAAAACTTGCTCTACATTTAAGGCATCTTTCAGTTGGACAAATTTCAAATGACGAATTTGAAATTAATATTATGGATGAGGTTTCTTACGATTGGTTGCCAGAACAATATTACAGAGCGAAAGAATCAAAAAACGACGATAAAATAATTCAACCAATGTTAGAATTATGTTGGGGTTTGTATGATGATACAAGAAATCATAAATTGAAAGGTTCAGACAAATTATCTGAAGAAAGTTTAAAAATTATAGCTCGTTGTATTTTATTTCTACAGACAGAGAAAGAATATGAATGGCCATATTTTGATACAAGTAATCCTTTTTTCAAATTTTCACTTTCAGAAATTGTAAAAAGTATTTTGACACTTGGGAAATATTTTAGAAACAGAAAACAAGAACAAGAGTTAGCATATTTAGAATTTCAAAAACTTGGAAACTTTGACATTTGGCCTTTTATTAATGAGTTGGACTATGAAGAAAAACTAAAAAAACCTACATTTTTAAATAGAGAGAAAATTATATCTTAAAGCGTGACAATGAAACTTAACCATTACATTGAAAATAAAATAAGAATGCGATTAACTTTTTTTATTTTGATATTTTTACTAACGGCAGTGATTGTTAGCTTTAAAGTTGCGACAAATCCAATAAAAATAACAGGGCATTTAAAATTAAATCCAAAAGACACTTCTTCTTATGTTGGAGGAATGACTATAATTTTGAAAGGGGACAACAAGATTTTAACGCAAACCTTTACAGATAAAAAAGGAAACTTTGAATTGACATTTACACCAAATGCTGAAAAATCATTCAACTTTTTTTGCTACGGACTTAGTGTTGACACTTTACTTGTAGAATCAGTAAAAACATTTGAAAGTGATAATCCAGAAATGAATTTCTATATTCCTGCAAGTAGAAAGAAAAATTCAAGAGGCAATACAATTTGTCCTATTTGTAATAAAGCTGACAAAATATTAATTATTGATTATGGAATGTTTGCAAGTAAATATTCTAAAAAAGAGAAAAAATTTATAACAGAGGTAAGTAAAGGACATATTAATGCAGAAACTTGTATTGTAGGCATTGCAAGTTTTTTTTGTGAGAGAGACAAAGTGAAATTTTAGGCAGGACAGATTGAAGCGGAAGAAAAGCGAACGCATAACAGGGGGTTTGGCAAAATTTGGGCGGAAGTAATAACAATGAGCATTAGTTCGCTATTGAGCTTTGGTTCGGGCAGAAGTTTTTCAATTTGGCATTTGAATATATTTTTTTACATTTGTTTTTCAATCAGCAGCGGTTCCGGGCGGACGTTTTTCAAATTCCCAAACTTCGCCAAGCCCTACCGTTGTACGCAAATTTCAGACATGCCCCGTCCTAAAATAGGTTGACTAAAAATTAAACATTTTTAGCAACATTATGACAAACACCACATCACAGAAAAGAAAACTAAACAAGAAGCCCTGTCCAAAAAAGGAGTATCAAAA
>JANNVW010000100.1:0-37232 GCA_031408295.1 Ferruginibacter sp. | reverse complement strand
CCGTAGTAAGTTTTTATGCACCATTGCAACCAGGCACAATAAATACTACTAATCAATTTTTATATGTAAACAGTTTTCCGAGCATCACCCAAACGCCTGCAACTGATGGAGCCTGCCCTTCTACAGGGTATTCATACACATGGGAGAAGCTAGGGGCGGCTGATTTTACTTGGTATCCTATCGGGAATGCTGAGGAGTTTCCTATAGATTTTATTATTACTGAAAGTACGAATATTAGAAGAAAGGTTACCTGTGGAAATGAAGTAATGTATACAAATGTGGTTCAACTTTATGTAACAACTCAATTAGCACCTGGTACAATTACTGCTAACACAACTTTGCCAATAAATTATGGCACAATACCCAGTGTCAGCCAAACTCCAGCAACTGGTGGTTTATGTTTAGCCACTAATTATGTGTACACTTGGGAGAGATCTATTGATAACCAAGCTTGGCAAGTTTTTGGTAGTGGTGAACAATATCCTCCAACTGCATTTATAGCAGGTAATACTAGATATAGAAGAAAAATTATTTGTGCGGGCGAAGAGTTATACAGCAATATTATTTCCTTTACTATGGCGCCATATGTATCGCCAAATGCCGAAAATTTGAATTATGTGAGGGTAAATGATATTACTATCCCTAATATTAATACTTGGATAGATGCAGATTATTTAGCTACAGGTGGTAAAATACAAAGTACTACATATTTAGATGGCCTTGGCCGACCTATACAAAAGGTAATAAAACAGGGAGGATTAAAACAGTCTATAATAGATTTAGATCCAAATGATTTAGCTAATTATCAAGACTTGGTGACAATTCAAGAATATGATCAATTAGGAAGAATGGATAAATCTTTTTTGCCATTTGCTACACAAACTAGTGTAGGATTTTATAAAACCAATGCACATAATGAGCAAAATGTTTTTAACAATTCTAAATATAATGAGCCTACAAATAGCCAATTTACCAGTGCCCAAACGCTATACGACGGCTCACCTTTTAACAGGGTTACAAATATAAAACTGCCTGGTAATGCATGGAATACAAACGCTGCTTACAAAGGAATAAGCAGTGACTATGGATTATACAAAAGCCCAGAAACTGTTCGTATTTGGGATATTGGTTATAATACAGGAGATGTACCAACTACTTCGTCAATTTACTTAGATTATAAATTATCTAAAAGTATTATAAAAGATGAAAAAGATAAACTCATAATAGAATTTAAAGATTTTTCTGGTAATTTAATTTTGAGAAAAGTACAAGAAAAAGAGGGTGTAGATATAGATATGAATGGATATAGAGGATGGCTTTGTACTTACTATGTACACGATGATTTTAATAGGTTAAGGTATACCATTACACCAAAGGCTGTGGCTAATATGGATATCACTGGTAATTGGAGCATAGATGTAAATACAAAAGAGGGACTTTGTTTTTATCAAGAATATGATGTAAAAGATAGAATCGTTGTTAAACATGCTCCTGATGGGGGAGATATATTGTTTGTTTATGATAATAGAGATAGATTGGTACTAACCCAAGATGCTAACCAACGAAATAGAACTGCTCTTGTACCTGCTAAACCAAATCAATGGTCTTTCTCATTGTATGATGATAATGATAGAGTTTTAGGTACTGGTTTAATAAACGATAGCAGAAATAGAAGTGCTATGCAAACAATGGTAGATAATTTGAGTATTAATTCTCAAAACAAAACTATTCAAGTATATACAGGAGCATTTGAAAATGTAGTTGCCTATAATCCCGTAGTTGGTAAAATAGGCGGTGTAGAAGTTTGTCAACCTTGTACAAATACTACCATTAATGCTATAAATTATTATGATAAATACAATGCAACAAGCAAGGCATTTGTACCAATTAATAGCACCGATTTTGCGCCCCTAACTATTCCTAATAACCAGCCCGCAGCTATGGCAGTTAAATCTCTAAGAGTAATGGGCTTTGTAACTACTACAAAAATAAGGGTACTAGATGCAAATTACGATAATGGAATTGTAACTGATGACCAATTTTTAATAAGTACTAGTTATATAGATGAAAAAGGGAGAACCATACAAGGTCATGCAGAGAATATAAAAGCTGGTACAGATGTAGTTTCAATGATGTATGATTTTGCTGGAAAAGTATTAGGTACAAATTCAAAACATAATGTGCCAAGTGGCCTTTTTGACAATACAATTACTATTACAAAAAATGAATATGATTTATTGGGCAGAGAAAAAAACACATATAAGCTATATACCAAAAGTATTGCAGATATAAGTAATTTAACCAAGTATAAAAAGCTAAACGAAGTTTCGCTAGACGAGTTTGGAAGGCCGAAAACGAAAAAAATCGGAAATGCTGCCAACCCTGCTACCCCATTAGACATAACAGATTATACCTACAATATACAAGGCTGGCTTACTGGTATGAACAAAGAGTATGCGCTAAGTGGGCAAGCTGGTTTTGCAATGAATTACCAATTTACAAGGCATTTTGGAGTATATTTTGGTTATGAAAATGCAGATGGTAAGCTAAGCGCTGCTACTTCTCCACAATGGGGTGGAAATATAATGGGTACTATTTGGAGAAGCCAAGGCGACAATACGCCCCGTAAATATGAATATGAATACGATAATATAAACAGATTCGTTACTGCAAAATTTAACCAAAAAGAAAAACCACTTGATAGTGAAATATGGACAAATACAAAAGTAGATTTATCTGCATCAGTATCTTCATATGATGCCAATGGTAATATACTTGGGATGAAGCAAACTGGCATAGTACCTGGTACTATGGGTGGGGTAATAATGGATGAACTGCAATATACATACTACGATTACAGCAATAAACTTAAGGCTGTAAAAGATTTAGCATTTGGTGGTAACCAAGCCTTAAATGGTAAGCAAGGAGATTTTAAAGATTATACAATAACGACAAACCCAGCTGATGCAGATTATGGTTACGACTGGAATGGCAACTTGAAATTTGATAAAAATAAGAATATTGTAGACAATAGTTCGGATGTAACGTTCATTAACCCAGCAGCAGGTATTGTTAGTAATTTTTTAGACCTGCCTGAAAAAATAACTATTAAAGGAAAAAGCACAACAGAGTATGTGTATGATGCAGCAGGAACAAAACTCTCTAAAAAAGTAACCCTACTTACTGCTAGCCCACCTGCCCCTGTAACTACTTATTATGTGGGAGAATTTGTTTACGAAGATAATGACCTGCAGTTTATTTTGCATGAAGAAGGAAAATTACGCATTATAGAGCCTATAGCTGCATGGAGTGGGCCTAGCGGAGCAGTAAACTATTTATCAATAACTGGTAATGTAGAGTTAATAAACAGTGCTGGTATACATAAATGGGGAGTGTGGGATTATTTTATAAAAGATAACCTTAGCAATACCCGTATGGTACTTACGGAAGAGCTGCATATGCAGCGAATGGCCTGCAATATGGAAGATGCAAACCCAACTACAGCTCAAGAGGAAGCAGAAACTTTTGGGCAAGCAGGTGGGGGCAATGAGGTAAATCTTACAAGGTATAGTAGGCAAAGTTCTGGTTGGCCTATTACTGATAACTCATCTTTAAAAGTAAGTAGATTAATAAACCAAGTAGGTGTTGGGGGCTTTTCGCAAGCTGTAGGGCCAAATGGCTTATTAAAAGTAATGGCTGGCGATAACCTAACAGCTACTGCAAAATACTTTTATCAAAAGCCAGCAACCAATGCTGTAAATAATAACATACTTAATACCATAGTTGGTGGGTTTATTAATGCCATAACTTTTGGTAGTGCTGCCACTGGTAATGTAAAAGGCAATATAGTAGGCATAAATAATGCCAACAGTGGTGCTGGTAGCCCAATAAATACATATTTAAATAACCAACAAAACCCAATACAGCCGACCAGCCCTCGTGCATACATAAACATTATATTTTTTGATGAACAATTTAGGTATGTGGGAGAAAGTAGTATAGCCAAAATGGTAGATGAAGCACCGCCTGGAAGCCCAGCAGGCACACAAGTAAAAGATATATTTCCAACAGTACCGTATAAGGCTACAAAAAATGGCTATGTGTATATTTACCTAAGTAATGAGAGTACAAATATTCCTGTGTATTTTGATAACCTAACCATAATACATAATAGAGGAGATATTGTAGAAGATAACGCCTACTATCCTTACGGCTTAAAGATAGCAGGGATAAGTGCCAGAGCGGCATTAAAGCCTAGTGCAAAATATGGATATCAGGGAGATTATAGTGAAGTGGATGAAGAAAGTGGATATGATGAATTTGAGCTTAGGAATTATGACCCACAAATTGGCAGGTGGATACAGAATGACCCATATAATGAATTTGCTAGTGGGTATGTTGGTATGGGAAATGACCCTATTAACTTTTTTGATACCGATGGGGGTGGAATATTTGACGGTACAAATTTATTTACTAGAACAGTTATAGGTACAGTTGGTGGAGCAATAGTAGGAGGTTTAGTTGCTGCAATTTCAGGAAAAGAAGGCGACGATGCATTTCGTTATATTGCTTATGGGGCTTTATTAGGCGGTGGAGGAACATATTTATTCTCTTCCCCAAATAGCATTAATGTACAATTTGTACCGGACTGGGGACAACTTTCTAAAGACGCAACAAGTAATGGTGGGCTTTTTAAAACAGCTTATTTAGGCGCAAAAGTACGGTCAATCTTAAATGAAGTGTTGAGTTTAGGAAAGATAGTTACAATTACCGGGGATGGATTTGTTGCGGGGGATAGTTACACAGATCAAAACGATGACCCACAAGTAACGAAAGGTACCTTAACTTCAAATCTGGTAAAATATTTTAAGAATCATCCAAATGCGAAATCTATAGCCAATGCTTTTACAGAATTCCATAGTATCAACATGGGGTTTGGACCAAATAATGGACCTAGTCAATTTTGTGGTGTTGAACAATATTTCAATTTAAATTCAACTTTTTTGTATGGAAATTGTTTTCAGGCATCACAAGTTGATGCAACATCAACGATATTAAATGGCGCTACTGTAATAGGTTCTTACAACCAACAACTAGATTTACCATTTGGATTAAACGGAGTTTTATCAGGCAATCCATACCTTGCAGCTCATCATGCAGAAGATTATTTGGTTGTTGCACCTACTACTCCTAATCTTCAAGAAGGATTTTTAAAACATAGAGTGGCTCAAAATGGGAAAGTTGCATATAATGGTCGTGCAACTACAAAGATAAATTTTAGCGGAAAAATTTCATTTACAAAAATAGGTGCGGGGCTAGCTAGATTTATGAATAATATCTATTTTAAGTTAAAAAAATCAATTTTTAAGAATATAATTTCATTAATATTTAGAAAATTTTAATCATGAAAATTATTGTTATATCATTTTTTTTAATAGGATTTACTTCTTGTTATACAGGGAAAAATATACTGCATTTAAACCCTACTTATGACAGTATAATTAAAGCAAATGAAATTTCTTTTTTTGGTGCCTTTGAACATAAATCAACAGATAAAAAAAAGAATCTTACTCTCTTGTACGAAAAGAATGGTTTAAAATTCATTGCTGTAGGATTAAATAAAAAAATTAATGAAAATAGACTTTATAAAATTGATTTTATCTCTGACTCTTTAACAATGCTTTCTCAAGATTCTTATAGCAAATATCATATGGAAGATTCACTGATATTTACTAAAGACGAATGCGTTTTTAAAAGAGCATTTTATTCAGTAGAAGGATATCTAATAAGTGCTAAAACCCCTTTTATGATTGATTATGTTCGGTTTTTCTTTACAAAAGAACATTTAATACGTTTTACCGAGAGGTATTATCAAACTAAAGAAACTTTAGATAATGTAGCATTGAAAGAATACTACAGCAGTAAAAAAATATTGGACGTTTCTAAAGCATATGATTATGCAGAGACAAAATTTGAAAATATAAACGATGAAAAAATGTTGTTTTTTACATCTTATATAGCTCGTTAGGTATTTTACATGTTTAGTATTTCAATATTTTATAAAAGTTGTTGTAATTTTAGTACTGTGGTTATAAAACATCTAATCTAGTATTTAGATTAATAGTATAATTATGCAAAAATTTTTTTTCTACAATGATTTTAGGGGGAAGAAGTATTTAAATGTGTTTCGGAATCTGATAGAACGTAAATTTTTGTTTGCAATATCAATATTTTTTTGCAATAATGTTTTTGCGGGGAATCTTTTTTCTGACTCAGCTAAACAACCTACCGCAATTACATTAAATATTACAACTGTAAATAGTACTTGTGAAAGGTACAATGGAAGAATAATTGTAAATGCTAGTGGAGGTATATTGCCTTATACGTATGAGCTTGTTGGTTTATTTTTTCCTGTTACAGCTTCAGGCATCTTCTATAATTTACCTCCAATTACTTGTACGGTAAAAGTAACAGATGCAATTGGTACAACAGCTACGCAAGTTGTTACGGTACTAAATACATTGGTAGCACCTGCAATTTCTGCTGTAACAGATAAAATTTCCCCAACAAATTGCAATACTAGCAATGGATCTTTAAAAATTATTGCTGGTGGAGGCTTGCCTCCTTATATGTACAGTTTAGATGATATAAATTATCAGCCAAGTAACGTATATAATAATTTAGATGCTGGCAATTATACTTATTGTGTAAAAGATGCAAATGGCTGTGTTGGGTATTATAATGAAATTGCAGGTCCAAATCAAAGTATATTGCTTCAAAGTTCGAATTGCTCAATAGTCGAATTGTTTGTTTCCCCTGGTGGCACCTGCCCGTATGGTGGCAATATAAATGTAGGTTTATTTTCTTCTACCAACAATATTTATGAGTATTCATTAGACGGTATAAACTATCAATTAAGCCCAAGTTTTACTAACATTACTATCGCTGGCTTATATACTGTAAGGATAAAAGATATTGTAACAGGCGACATATTAAATTATGCTGTTTCCACATTTAATTCTTGCACTTATGCATTTAAGGTTGCATTAAATATTCAAGCATTTTCATGTACTCAATTTGGTAGTATTAATATTACGGCTTCCGAAGGTACTGCACCATATCAATATTCTATTGATGGAATAAACTTTCAATCAAGTAATCAGTTTAATGGATTAACTCCCGGAACTTATACTATAGTAGTAAAAGATGCTTCTGAATTTCTAGTCTCAAAATTGGCTCAAATTATTGACAACTGCCTACAAGTAATCCCAACCACCACCAGCAGCACCTGTGGTAATAGCAATGGTAAAATAACTGCACAAGCATCTAAGGGCGTAGCACCATATGAGTATTCTTTAAATGGGGGAGCATATAGCAGTGGTAATGTATTTAATAATCTTGCAGCCAATAACTATGTGGTACGTGCAAAAGATGCTACCAATAGAGTTGCCACTGCTAATACTGTTGTGAGCAATATAGCAGGTGCACAAATAATAGCGGCAGATACAACTGCTACTGTGTGTAGTAATAATACAGGTACAATAACGGTGCAAACACAGGCTGGCACGCTGCCTTATTTGTATAGTATAGATGGTACAAACTTTCAAAATACTGGCTTGTTTACAGGGCTTGCACAAAATAGCTATACCGTAACAGTAAAAGATGGTAGAGGCTGCCTTACCACAAAGCCTGCGCTAATAACTGTAAATAATAATTTACTGGTAGATGCAGGAAATAATGTAACCACATGTGAGGGTAAAAATGGTACTACCAATGCTACAGGTAATGCTACATCATACGCATGGCTGCCCACAGGTGGGCTTGCCACACCAAATTTGCTCAACACAAGTGCTAGTGCTGCACAAACAACTACTTATTATCTTACAGGTACTACAGGTGTGTGTACAAAAACAGATAGCATGCTTGTACTTGTAAAGCCTGCACCTATAGCCGTTGCTGGGCAAGGGCAAACAATATGCTTTGGCAAAAATGCTAGCTTGCAAGCTGCTGCGGGGCAGGTAAGCTACACTTGGCAACCTAGTACTTTTTTAAGTAATGCCAATGTGGCGTTTACAGATGTTATAAAACCAACAAGTACTACTACCTACAACCTCAGTGTGGTGGGTACAAATGGTTGTGCATCTCTACAAGCAGGGCAGGTAACCATACAAGTAACGCCGCCACCAAAAGTATTTGTAGGTAATGATACGAGTATAGCCATTGGCGAGCCTTTTATTTTACAAGCACGAGATGTAAGTGGTAGTGGGTTCAACCAATTTGCTTGGCAGCCATTTTATTTATTAAATGATGCAACTGCACAATATCCACTTATACAAAACATAAAAGATAATACAACTTTTTCTGTGATAGCTACTACCGCAGCTGGCTGCGTGGGCAAAGACTCTATAAACATAAAAGTATTTACCAAGCCAGATATTTATGTACCTAATGCATTTACTCCAAATGCCGATGGTAACAACGATGTATTAAGAGCTATACCCGTAGGTATAAAGTTGTTTAAATTCTTTACCGTCTATGATAGGTATGGTCGCCAAATTTTTAATACCAACAACCCTAAAAATGGTTGGGATGGCAAAACAAATGGTAGCTTAAACAATACGGGCAGCTTTATTTGGATAACAGCTGGTATAGATTATGCAGGTAGGATAGTGGAACGCAAAGGAGCAGTAGTATTGGTGCGGTAGAATAAAAAGATATTAGATTTTAGACAAAAGATATAAGATAGTTACACTCATATCTAATCATTCGTCATTTTTCTCAAATTTTTTTGTGATTCTATTTTTGTGATTAAATTTTAATCACAAAAATAAAATCACAACTTTGTGACCAAAATATTTTTTTGAAAAAATAATCACAAACAAAATGCTATCATAAATAAGACGGGTAGGGCAGATGGGACAGTATTATTTTCTGCATCCTATTCACCTAACACCTAACAACCCTTACAACAACATTCCCCAAATAAATCTGTTTTTTTGTTGTTTGTTATCATCTGTTTCCTCGCCACCACTCCACCAATCGCTTACTCGGTCATCTATAAATTTTTTCAAAGCAATATTGTTGTACGGTTTTTTAGTAGCTGCAAGTTTTATGGAACTTACATCTACTCCGTTTACATTTACTTTAGTAGCAATCCATGAAGTAAATAAGCGTGGAATGGTAAGCCCTAAAATAGCGCCGGGTAAGCCGTTTATAGAGGCTGGACCAGCTGGTATCATAATTTCTTCGGCATAAAATGCAAATACATAAACGCTATCAAAAATTTTAGCAACAGCTTTTTTGCAATTAAATCCAGCAATTATTCTGTTTTCATTTGTTAGCCTCCACTCTAATTTTCGTAGGCTGTCTTCTACATTTACAACCGACCCTATCATATCTTTTTCGGTGTATATTCTTCCAATATTAAAGTCAGTGTAATAAGTTGATTTGTCGTCTGTACGCCAAAACTCTGGTAGTTTTTCTTTTTCAAACCAACTATCAAATTTGTATATACTTTTATTGTCTGCAAAAGTTAAATTGTAATACCCCACTTTAAAAGTTGGCATTTTTTCGGCCATAGCTTCTGCCCAAGTGCTACTGCCCATTGTTTTTTTGAGATTAGATTTTACTTCGTATTGAATGGTTGCCTTATCAATAAAAATTTGTGCATTCATTTCTATTATGGCAAAAAACAGAATAGCTGTTGTAATGATGATTTTTTTCATGTTAATCTTTTATGTGGTCAATTATTTTTTTGTAGCTGCTTTGTTTTTAAAATTCCAAGCAAAACCCAGCATCCAGTATCTTTTTAATCTTTCGTTTCTCGTTTCTGTAAATGTATTAAAGCCAAAATCTCTGTCTATACCTCTATTTTGATTTAGAATATCTCTCACCAATACATAAAAGGTAAATTCATCTTTCTTAAACGTGCGCTGTAGTTTAGCATTCCATAATCCATTGCTTATAGCACCTAAGTTTTCTGTTTTTTGCCTCGTAAAATATTCTACATTGGAGTTTATAGACCAAACTTTTTTATAATATACAGTTCCATCAAAGCCAATTCGATTAGTAAAATAATTTGTTTTTATATTTCCCAAAGTAGATTTTTGCGAATTGTAATCAGTACCAATATTCATACTTAAATCGTATTTTTTATCTTTAGATTTAGATACGTATAGCGATAAGCCTGCAGTATTATTATTAGAAATATTTTTTAATTGGTTACGGAAAGAAACAAATTTATTTGAACTAATATTGGTATTTACATTAAACCTTGTATCTATTTTCTTTACCTTAAAACCTAAGCCCGCCCATAAATTCATATTGTAGTTACCATTTACATTTATGGCTTGAGAAGTTGTTTTACCGCCAGAAGACACATTCTCATTGCTTGAAATAGCATTGTTTTCAACATTAAAATTTACAGACTGATAAGTCCACATATCTTTTATAAAATTATAACTGTTGTGAGAAACATTAAAGCTATTGGTGAATGTTGGCTTCAAATCTGGATTGCCAATTTGTTGGTAAAATAAGTTACTATTATCTCTTAGTGGTTGTAGCTGTGCAATAGTTGGCTGTCTGGTGCTTCCATTATATTTTATATTTAAACTGTGGTTAGCCTTATAACTATAAGTAAAGTTCACCGTTGGAAAAAAATTGGTAAAATCTCTAGTGGTTGTTTTATTCAAGCTTAAATCTTTCAATTTAAAATTTACGAAACCAATTCCAGTACCTACATTAAACTTAAATTTCTTTTTAGCATAATTTATTTTGGCAGAAGGAATATTCTGAATAATATTCTGATCAAAATTATTTGAGAGCGAATCTACTCTTGTATCATATTTTTGTGATGTGGTATTAAAATCTAAGATGGTACTATTATTTTTTCCATTGGTAAGCACTACCTGATAACCTAACTCTAGCGCATAATTTTTATTGAGTGGTTCGGTATATACCAGTTTCGATGAAATTTTTCCCGTTGTTTTATCAAACTCTCTTGTTTGATCTATATCAAGTTGAACACCGCTAATGTTATTTTTAGATTGTTGTAACCTTGTGCCGTCTGTATTTAAAGTACTCCAATCTGCATTTAACGATAATGTTCTTCTTGCTTTTTTAAATTTATGCTTAAAAATTGCTTCCAATGATAACGCTTGTTTATCGCTATTTGTAATGAGGGTTCTATTGGTAGAGTTTAAAAAAATATTTTTATTGCCAGTTGTAGTTCCTACTGTGTTTTCGGTACTTTCTGTTTCATAAAAATTAGTTTTAGCTGTTATTTTTAATGTGTTTGCAGAGTCGAGTTTTACATCGTATATCGCTTTTAGCTTTACATTGCTTCTATTTACAGAGGATATTGTTTTATTACTTTCATTTAATATAGAATCTCCACCTGTGCGCCTATCCATTTCTTCTACATTATTGTAGCGTTGGCTATTGTACTTAGGCGAAAAATTGAGGCTTGTTTTATCGTTCCACTTATTGCTGTATTGCAATCCAGCATTTACATTTGTAATAAAACCATTACTCACATCTACCCGTGGTTCATCATCTCCTGCGCCACCACCTCTAGAAAAATAAGTAAAACCGCTTTCTTCATCCACAACCATATTATCGTTTTCGCCTCCAAATTTTTGTTCATCCTGCCAGCTAAGTCCATCTTGTCCTGTATTTCCATTCAATAAAAAACCAGTAATTTTTCGCTTGCCTTTAAAAGAACTTAGTAAAATATTATCATTGTATCTATGGTCAATATCATTTTGTAAACCACCAGCCAAATCAATTTTACCAAAGTATCCTTTCTTTTTATCTTCTTTCAATTTTAGGTTGATGGTCTTTTTTGTTTTGCCATCATCAATACCAGTAAATTCGGCTTGTTCACTTTTTTTATCAAATACCTGTACTTCTTTTACAGCATCTGCACGTAGGTTTTTTACGGCCATGCCTGGGTCATCACCAAAAAATTCTTCACCATCCACCAATACTTTTTCTACTGTTTGCCCCATAGCTTTTATCTGCCCGTTTTTATCTACTTGTATACCTGGCAATTTTTTCAAAAGCTCTTCTACATTAGCATTGGCACTTACTTTAAAACTATCGGCTGTGTATATGGTTGTATCCCCTTTTATTTTTATGGGGTTTCCACTCTTTACAATTACCGCTTCAAGCAATTTACTTTTTGTTGTAAGCGCTATAGGGCCTAAAGTTTGCTGTGCAGACTTTATTTCTATATCATCTATATATTCACCAAAGGTTGGGTGGCTTACAGATATGATGTATTTTCCTGGTATTACATTTTTTAAACTATACGAACCATCTTCTTTTACACGTGTAAAAGCTTTAAGTATACTATCTTTAGGAGAAAGTAATGCTACAACAGCATTTTGTACATTAGTTTTTGAAGAGGTATCCTTTATATTACCAGTTATAGTGCTATTTTGTGCTGTAGCAAATAAAGCTGATAAAGTAAGGGTAAATAAAAGGGTTAATTTTTGGAGCATAGTAGATAACTTTAGTTTGTACGAAAAGTTTCGTTTTACAAATATGTGACAAAACTTATTGCCTGCAAATTAAGAATCATTAAATTTATGTTAAACAACTAAATTACAAACGGTACAATTCTAAACACGAATGGCATACGAAGACGATAATTTTATTGATAGCACCAAAATGGTATGGAATTACTCATTTTTTTCTGATGAAGATATAACTGCGTTTACAGAAGGTAGGTTATATAATGGGCATGAAAAATTTGGCAGCCATTTTTTACATCTTTTAAATGAAGATGGTTTTTATTTTGCAGCATGGGCTCCCAATGCTACAGCCGTCAGTGTAATAGGGGAGTTTAACGGTTGGAAAAATAATTTACATCCACTCTTTGTAAGGCTCGATAAATCGGGTATTTGGGAAGGGTTTATTCCACGCATGCCAGAAGATGCATTGTACAAATATCAAATACAAGGTTTTGATGGTATAGAAACTTTTAAAGCAGACCCTTATGGAAAGTATTGTGAGTTGAGACCGGGCACTGCATCTATCACTAAAAAATTACATTACCATTGGACAGATAATGGGTGGATGCAAAAAAGAAAACACAATAACTCACTTGCTGCGCCATGGAGTGTGTATGAAGTACATCTTGGAAGTTGGATGAGGCCAGAAAAAAACAAGCCTAATATTTTTAATACTTATGATCAAATTACAGAAAGGCTAGTACCGTATGTAAAACAAATGGGCTATACGCATGTGGAGCTTATGCCTATTACGGAATATCCTTACGATGGTAGCTGGGGATATCAATGTACTGGTTTTTTTGCAGCCACATCTAGGTATGGTACGCCACAAGCTTTAATGCATCTTATAAATGAATTTCACAAAAATGATATTGGCGTAATATTAGATTGGGTGCCATCGCATTTTCCTGCAGATGCGCATGGCTTGTATATGTTTGATGGTACACATACATACGAGTATGCTGATATGCGCAAAGGTTTTCATAAAGATTGGAACAGTTATATATTTAATTATAAAAGGGCAGAAGTAAGATCGTTTTTATTGAGTAGTGCACATTTTTGGTTGAAATATTATCATATAGATGGGCTTAGGGTAGATGCTGTAAATTCAATAATTCGTTTAGATTTTAGTAGGGGCGAAGGGGAGTGGGAGCCAAATGCAAAAGGTGGTAACGATAACGAAGAAGCTATTTCTTTTTTGCAAGACTTTAATAAAATGGTTTATACAGAGTTTGATGATGTACAAACAATTGCCGAAGAAGCTTCTGATTGGTCTGGTATTACAAAGCCAATAAATAAAGGAGGCTTTGGTTTTGGTATGAAATGGATGATGGGATGGATGCATGATTCATTTAAGTATTTTAAGAAAGATTGGCATAATAGAGTTTTGTCACAAAACGATTTTACTTTTAGTATGATGTATTTTTTTGATGAAAAATTTATGCTCCCTATAAGTCATGATGAAATTGTGCATGGCAAAAGCCCAATGCTGTATAAAATGCCTGGCGATGAATTTCAAAAATTTGCAAACCTACGCCTGTTATATGCATGTATGTACACACATATGGGTGCAAAGCTTAATTTTATGGGCAACGAATTTGCGCAGACCAATGAGTGGAATTATGACTCTGAATTGCAATGGGAATTGCTACAATACCCTGCACACAATGGTATGCAAGAATGGGTAAGAAGCCTAAATTATTTGTATAAAAATGAACCTGCTATGCACGAATTGCAATTTGATAAAAAGGGTTTTCAGTGGGAAGATTTAACACATCCCAACGATGGGGTAATGCTTTTTAGAAGAAAAGGAAGAGATAAAAATAGAGATATTGTTGTTATTGTAAATATGTCTAATAATTACTATAAAGATTGGGAGCTTGTTTTAAAAGGAAAAACGGTGTGGAAAGAAATTTTAAATTCTGATGATATATGCTATTGGGGAAGTGGTAATGCTATGAATATGAACATATCAGCCGAGGCTGTGGATAAAAAGAAAAAATTGTATAAAATAAAAATCAACATTGCAGCGTTAAGTTGTGTAATAATCCAATAACGGCATAAAAATTGTCTACTTTCTAATATGAAAAATCTACTTACACTTGTCAGCCTTTGTATAGCTACTACTACATTTGGCAATGCACCTACAGATAGTGCACAATATTATTTTACAAAAGGAATGGAAGAAAAAGCTGCAAGAAGATATCTTGTAGCATCTAATTATTTTGAGAAGGCCATAGGTTTTAATAAAAGTTATGTAGAAGCATATATAGAGAACGCCGCTGTAAATTCTGAAATGAGAAAAGTAGACCAAGCAAAAGCAAACTTGGTAAAAGCGTATGAATTGCAACCAACAAATATGATGGTAATAAAAGAGCTTACTACTATGTATTACGACCACAAGCAGTGGGATAAAGCCATAGAGTTTGCAAGCAAATGTACAGACTGCAATAATGCAAATTTAGTATTGGGTATGGCTCATTATAAAAAAGAAGATTACGGTTTGGCAGAAAAATATTTATTAAAAACCTTAGCAACTTCACCAGATGATGCTAATGCCAACTATACACTTGCACGAAATTATATGGATGCTGATTTGTATAGAAAGGCAGTTCCATTTTTTGAAAAAGCTGTTGCTATTAATCCTAAGCAAAGTAAGTGGGCTTACGAGCTTGGTTTGTTATATTACAACAACAATAATTTTAGAAGTGCAGTAACAGCATTTGAAGCTGCCGCAAATAACGGATACATTGTAAACAACGATTATACAGAAAATTATGGTTATTCATTGTTGTACAGTGGGCAATTTGAAAAAGGCGAAGCCAAATTGTTAGAAATTTATAAGAAAAATGGTAATAAAGAATTGCTGAGAGAGATAGCACAAATTTTATATGATCAAAAACAATACGACCGTACTTTAGATTACTGCCAAAGGTTATTAGAATTTAATCCAAAAGATGGCAAAGCATTGTACCAAGCAGGGCTAAGTTTTATAAAGCTAGGTAAAAAAGATAAAGGGCAAGGTATGTGCGATAAAGCAATAGAAATAGATCCATCTTTAGCAGGCAAAAAATCGGCAGTAGCAGGTAATGAGTTTGGCTTATAATTTTTAAGCGCATTAATATCTTTTAATAGAAAAGGGTTTCAATATAATTGAAAGCCTTTTCTATTATGTGTTGTAGTAATTTTAAAATTTCTTTCCTCCTTTGTATTTCTTTTTATTACTATCGCTTACAATCTGCTCTTGGCTTTTTCCCCTAGCATCATTAGGGCAGCCCAATTTTTCTTCTTTCTTACGAAAAATAGCACAGCTACTCAATAATATAATAATAGCTAGTGGTAAGAATAATTTTTTCATAATGCAAATGTAATATTTTATTATAAACTACTGTAAAAACGAAAAATAGCAGATAAAATTGTATCGTACAATGCTAAAATAGTGTCTTATTGCTCGCCTATTTGAAAATTGAAAATTGTACGTTGAATATTGAACATTTTAACAATACAAATTCTTTTATAGCTCAATAAACAATTTTCAATGCTCAATATTCAAGTTTCAAGTTTTGAACCTTGCTATTATTTGTCTTCCGTTTTAAACCACCCACTATACATCAAATAATTATTGGCAATTCTATGTATCTCTCCACTAATTAATTCTTGGCTTATTTCTTTTACTTTTTTTGCAGGCACACCAGCGTAAATACAACCTGGTTCTACAATCGTATTTTCCAATACCACCGCACCAGCAGCAATGATAGAGTTGCTTCCCACATGCACATTATCCATCACAATAGCGCCCATACCCACAAGCACATTATCTGCAAGCGTGCAACCATGTACGATGGCGTTGTGCCCAATACTCACATTATTGCCAATAAACACTTTCGTTTTTTCATACGTACAATGTATCACCGCACCATCTTGCACATTCACTTTATTACCTATGCGAATACTATTTACATCGCCACGTATTACCGCATTAAACCACACACTACAATCATTGCCCATCTCCACATCGCCCACCAATGTTGCGTTTGGCGCTAAAAAACAATCATTCCCCATTTTGGGAGAAACCCCTTTTACAGGAAGTATTAAAGCCATAATTTTTATTTTTTTGTGATGTAAAAATAACAATAAAAGTCTTGTGTCTAAAATCTATCATCTTGTGCCTATTGAGGAGCATGAGCAGAAAATCTTTGTTGAACATTTGTATCCCTGCTATCCGTTCCTATCTTTTGTTCATTCCTCACAAAAGGATATTCACTTCTATCAGGGCTAGTTTCAGCAGCGAATCTTATTTCAGCTTTTATTATGCAATAGATTATGTAGTAGATTATGCAATAGATTATTTAAAAGATAAAATTGTCGAAACAAATTATTGAATACTATAAAATTTTGAATAGCTCCGCCCTTCAGGGCGGGGAAAAGAGATATAATCGGTCTGGGCTTTAGCCCAAAATGTATTTCGGCTTTAGCCCTTTATAAAAAAATCTATATTCAAAATTCATTTCTATTCAACTAACACTTTTGGTTTGGCTAAAGCCGAAAAGCAAAATGGGCTAAAGCCCAAATACAGTTTTCAATTTTTATCCTCGTGCTAAAGCACGAGGCAATTCATAAAGCTCGAGGTAATTTATAAAGCAATTTAGTAATTCAACATTATATAATTTTATACAATTCAGCATAAAATAATTTATCAATATAACAATTCAACAATTGACTCTTCCCATTTACAAAAATCTTACATCTCAAATCTAACATCTTAAATCTTATCTCTACCTTTGCCCCATGACCAACCGCCAACTTTTTCTAAATCATGTAGGACAAACATCTGACGCACCATTATGCTTAAATATTGTACAAGCAGAAGGCAGTAAAATGTGGGATGCAGATGGTAAAGAATACATAGATTTAATAGCGGGCATCAGTGTTTGCAATGTTGGCCACCGCCACCCAAAAGTGGTGCAAGCCATAAAAGACCAAGCCGATAAATATTTACACATCATGGTGTATGGCGAGCTGGTAGAAAACCCACAAGTAGAATATGCAAAAGCTTTAACGGATCATTTACCTCCTACATTAAACTCTGTTTTCTTCACCGCAAGCGGCAGCGAGGCTACAGAAGGCGCTATGAAACTTGCCAAGCGATATACCAATCGCTCACAAATAATTTCTTTTAAAAACAGTTACCATGGCAGTACGCAAGGTGCACTAAGCGTAATGGGTAGCGAGTATTGGCAACAAGCATTTAGACCATTACTGCCAGATGTTTTACAACTGCGCTACAACAGTTTTGAAGATTTACAAAACATAACCGAACGCACTGCATGTGTAATTGCAGAAACCATACAAGCCGAAGCGGGCATTTTAAAACCACAAAATAATTGGTTAGTTGCCTTGCGTGAGCGCTGCACACATACAGGCACCTTACTAGTATTAGATGAGATACAATGCGGCTTTGGGCGCAATGGCACATTGTGGGCTTTTGAACAATTTAATGTAGTACCCGATATTTTATTGCTTGGCAAAGCACTCGGCGGCGGCATGCCACTCGGTGCATTTGTAGCTGATAAAAAAATAATGGATTCCTTTACGTACAATCCTGTACTTGGGCATATCAATACTTTTGGTGGGCATCCGGTAAGTTGTGCAGCTGGTTTAGCTGGGTTACAAGTTTTGTTAGAAGATAAATTAATAGATGGCGTTTTTGAAAAAGAAAAATTATTTCGTTCATTGCTCACCCATCCATCCATAAAAAATATTAGCAGTGCAGGGCTTATGATGGCTGTGGAGTTTGATAGTTTTGAAACCAATAAAAAAATAATAGATACACTTATTCACCAAGGCGTATTTACCGATTGGTTTTTATTTTGTGCGCATGCGTTTAGGGTTTGTCCGCCGTTGAATATTAATGAAGAGGAAATACGAAAAGCTTGTTTAATAATTATGGAGGTATTGAATACGATGCATTAAACCCCATTTTTTGCCGCTCATAACAAAATAGTTTTCTCAAAAACCTACTACCCATATATTGCAGTTCTAATAATCATAACTAACTTTAATTTACATGATTCAAGTTCAAAACATTACCAAACAATATAACCTTAGCAAAAAGCAGCAAAAAGAATTGCAAACAAACGCATCCTCCATTAATGCAGTAAATAATGTAAGTTTTACTTGCAATCCTGGTAGTGTTTTTTCTTTGCTCGGTGCAAATGGTGCTGGCAAAACGACTACGCTGCGTATGATTTCTACAATTCTAAAACCTACACAAGGCGATATTTTAGTAGGTGGAGATAGTGTGCTTCACAATTCAGAAAAAGTGAGAAGCAAAATTGGTTTTCTTACAGGCTCTACAAACTTATACGACAGACTTACACCTGGCGAAATAGTACAATACTTTGCCGATTTACATGGCATGGATAAAACCATTTTTGAGCAAAGAAAAGATAAGTTATTTACACAGTTGGGCATTCATGAATTTTCAAAAAAGAAGATTGCGCAAATGAGCACAGGTATGAAGCAAAAAGTATCTATTGCCCGCAGCATGATACACGACCCAAGCATTGTCATTTTTGATGAACCAACCTCTGGACTTGATGTAATAACGGCCAATAGCATTATCGAATTAATAAAACAATGTAAGCAAGAAGGCAAAACGATTATTTTTTCATCGCATATTATGAGTGAAGTAGATTTGCTTTGCGATGAGTTGGCCATTATTTCTAAAGGCAATTTAATTTATAGTGATACCATGAAAAACTTTAGAGCAGAGTTTGCGCACCAATCATTAACCGAAGCATTTATTGATATTGTAAAAACCAATGGAAGAAAAGCAGAAGTAGCATAAATATTAAACTTTTCAACAACCTTCAACTCTCACCATGAATACCATAATCACCGTTTACAAAAAAGAATTAAAAGATACCTTAAGAGATAAGCGTACATTGATTACATCTATTGTAATACCTGCACTTATTATTCCATTATTATTGTTTGGGGTAACAAAGCTTACCACTTCTTTAATGAAAAAGGAAGCCGATAAAAAACTCAAAATTGCTTTAATAGGAAATACAGAAGCCTTTAAAAAACAGCTCGAAGATTCTACTTTTACATTGTTGTCAAATGTTACACTTGCAGATGGAAAAGCCGCTATTGCAAAAGATAGTTTAGATGCCATTATAGAATTTACACCTGAGTTTACAGCTAACGTAAACGACTTAAAATCTGGCAAAATGAATTTGTATTATAAGAGTACAAATTTAATGTTGGCTACAAGGGTATCAGAAAAACTGGAAGTAATAAAATCGCAAATATTAAATGAGCGTTTAAAAAAATTAAACATTGCACCTGAAACCCTTACCCCGTTTGATGTTACAAAAGTAGATATTGCTACCGCTAAAGAGCAAATAGGTAAAATGGTAGGTGGTTTTTTACCCTATATTTTTATCATCTTTTGTTTTTTAGGGTGTATGTATCCTGCAATAGATTTAATAACGGGTGAAAAAGAAAAAGGCACAATGGAAACCTTGCTTACTTCTCCAGCATCACGTTTTCAAATATTAATAGGTAAAATTTTAACAATAGCAACCATTGGCTTATCCGCAGCATTAATGACTATAATAGGTATGGTAGGTGGACTTAAATTTATGCCTAATCTACCGCCTGATTTTTTAGCTACCATAAATGATATGGTAAGTATTAAATTTATGATTATGCTTTTTGCAATGCTAATACCACTGAGTTTATTTTTTGCGGGCATGCTTTCTGCATTGGTTATAAGGGCAAAGAGTTTTAAAGAAGCTCAAAGTATTGTTACCCCATTAAACTTTATGGTAATTATTCCTGCATTACTTGCTACTATACCTGGGGTAGTTTTAAATTGGCAAACTGCACTTGTACCTATTTTAAATATTGCATTAGCCACAAGGGAAATAATAGCTGGAACTATAAATATGGGACAATACGCTCTAGTCGTTTTATCGCTTATTGGTTTGGCATTGGCAGCGGCTTTTTTAAGTTACAAGCAATTTAGTAAGGAAAGTATGGTATTGAAATAAAGAAATGCTATTTCAATAAAATGGTATTAGTGAAGCAGTATCGTATTTTTTTTTACCTATTTAACAGTTTTGCAATAAAACAATAATGTAATAGCGCAAATTAATCATGTTTTTGCTTACTTTTGCGCCACTTTTATGCAACCTGTCAACAATATTTTTTCGTTACTATCTACACCCAAAAAGGTTGTAATTACCATGCATCAAAAGCCAGATGGTGATGCAATGGGTTCTACTTTAGGACTTTATCATTTTTTGATACAGTTTGGGCACGAGGTTAAAGTTATATCTCCCACCAACTGGGCATCGTTTATTAATTGGATGCCAGGCTGCAATACCGTTTTGGATTATGAGCGCCAAGCAGATATATCTAACGAACTTATTTTTGCAGCAGACTGGATTTTCTGTTTAGATTTTAATACCCTTAGCCGTACAAAAAACATGGAATTGGTATTGGATTCGGCATTAGGGAAAAGGATTTTAATAGACCACCATAGAGAGCCACAAGTAGAAAAATTTGCTTATGGTAATAGTGATATTACAAAGAGTAGTACCTGCGAAATGGTATATGATTTCATTATAGAATCGGGTAACGAAACAAAAATAAATGATGATGTAGCACAATGTTTATATGCAGGTGTTATGACTGATACTGGTTCGTTTCGTTTTCCAAGTACTACAGCAAGTGTACATACCATGGTTGCAAATCTTAAAAGATTGGGACTAGAGCACTCTCCTATACACGAGGCTTTGTTTGACAATGGTTCAGAAGCAAGGTTGCGTTTTATTGGCAATGTATTGCTTAACAGAATGGAGATTTTTTATGAATACAATACTGCACTTATAGCAGTACCACAATCTGATTTAATTAAATTTGAAATAAAAACAGGAGATACTGAAGGGTTGGTAAACTACCCACTTGGTATAGAAGGCATAAAACTAGCAGCTATAATAATTGATAGGGGAGAAGAGCGTAAATGTTCTTTTAGAAGCAAAGGGGAATTTGATGTAAACAGCTTTGCACGAACTTATTTTAATGGAGGCGGACATTTTAATGCAGCTGGTGGCGCTACTACCGATACACTTGAAAAAGCAGTGCTTGATTTTAAAAAAGCAATGCAAGAAAATAAAGATAAACTTAGTACATATACATTTTAAAAAATAAACAAACAAAAACAATGAGAAAAATATCTTATTTATTATTGGCTACTGCGGTAGTTTTCTCTTCTTGCCAAGAAAAATTTAAAAAAGGCGACGAAGGAATGGAATACAAAATCATATCTAGCGGAAAAGGTAGTGTTTTAAAAGCAGGCGAGTTTATCGAGTTACATTTTACTACTATTTTAGGTGGTAAAAACGGTAAAAAAGATTCTGTATTAAACAATACAAGAGAAGCAGGAGCTCCACAAATTGTACCATTTGATTCTGCACAGTTGCCACCAGCTTATTACAAATTGTTTAAGCAAATGAAAAATGGTGATAGCCTTGCTACAAGATCATTAACAGATTCTTTGTTTAAAAAGCAACCAGAGCAAATGCCCCCTTTTATGTCTAAAGGACAATTTGTATATACAAACATTAAAATCATAAATGTATATAAAACACAAGCTGAAGCTGATTCTGCTAGAAAATTGAGCATGGTAGCCGCAGAAGCTATTGGTAGAGCAAAAGCAGAAGCATTGGTAAAAGAAGACGATAAAACGATAGCTGCATACCTTGCTAAGAATAATATTAAAGCTGTAAAAACTACTAACGGTGTTTATGTGGAAACTGCACAAGCTGGTACTGGAGCGGTTTTAGATTCAACAGTATTTGTGAAAATAAATTATACAGGTAAAACATTAGATGGTAAAATGTTTGATTCTAATACCGATCCTTCAAAAGGACATTTAGAACCACTTACTGTAAATCTAACAAATGATATGTCTCTTGGCAATGGTGTGATACCTGGTATGAGTGAAGCATTGAAAACAGTACAAAAAGGTACTAAAGGAAAAATGTTTATTCCATCTGGTCTTGGATATGGTGCTAGAGGTGCTGGTGCAGACATACCTGCTAATGCTAACCTAATTTTTGAATTTGAGGTTTTAGAAACCTTGACAAAAACACAAGTAGCAGCTGATAACGCAGCACAACAAGCAAAAATGAAAGCAATGCAAAAGAAATATATGGACAGTGTAGCAAAAGCTAATCCTAAAGCGGCAGAGCAAATGCAGCAACAACAAGCACCTCAGGGGCAACAACCACAAGAAGCACAGAAATAATTTATTCTATATTTATTGAAAAAGCAGCTCTGAAAAGGGCTGCTTTTTTTTAATTATATTTTTTATAGTCCTCTACCAACATCACTGCTTCCCTCGCCTCCTTTACATCATGCACTCGTAAAATACTTGCACCATTCATAAGTGCCAATGTATTTAAAACAGTTGTTCCATTTAGTGCATCTGTGGCTGTAATACCAAGCGTTTTATAAATAATACTTTTTCTAGAAATACCCACAAGTATTGGGCAATCCAACATTTCAAAAACGGGAAGATTTTTTAGTAATGTAAAATTTTGTGTTACATCTTTAGCAAAACCAAATCCTGGATCAATGATGATATCTTTAATGCCAGCCTTTTTGCATTCTACAGTTTTTAAAATAAAATATTCTAAAACCTCTTTCGTAACATCTGTATAATTGGTATGCTGCTGCATCGTTTCAGGACTGCCCTTCATGTGCATACATATATAAGGTACATTACCCATGTTTGCCACAGTTGCTATCATACTGCTATCCATTTCGCTCGCACTTATATCGTTTACTATGCTTGCGCCAGCATTCACTGCAGCTTTGGCCACTTCACTTTGGTAAGTATCTATAGAAATTATGCTGTCTGGCAGGGCAGCATGTACTGCTTCAATTACAGGAATAACCCTTTCTATTTCTTCGTTAATTGTAATTCTTGCACTATTGGGTCTTGTACTTTGGCCCCCAATGTCTAAAATATCTGCTCCATCAATTACCATTTTTTTTGCTAAGTCTACCATTCCACCTATGCCATTTTTAATATGTCCATTAAAAAAAGAGTCTGGAGTAGCGTTTATTATTCCCATAATTAACGGAACTTGGGTAGAAATTAATTTTCCTTTGCAGTTTAGTGTAAACATTTGATATACTAATTGTATTTTTGGGGTTACACAAAAATATGCAAAATTAAAAGCTTAAATGAGTACAGATATTCAATACGACGAAGTAATAGCAAATTGCAGAAATACATTTCTTAAAAAAACTACTGATTACGGCACTTCGTGGCGGGTATATAGAACACTTTCGGTGGCAGATCAAATTTATATAAAAGCCAAACGCATTCGCAATATTCAAGAAGGGATAACCCAAAAAATAGATGATGATATTCGTAGTGAGTTTTCGGGTATTGTAAACTATGCCATTATAGGTTTAATACAATTAGAAATAAATAACGATGTGCCAGAAGAACTTGCTACAGCGTTGGTGAGTACTATGTATGATAATAAAGCTGCCGCTGCTAAAAAACTAATGCAAGATAAAAACCATGATTATGGCGAAGCTTGGAGAGAGATGAGCCAAATTAGTTTTGTAGATTTATCGTTAGCTAAAATTTTGCGCATAAAACAAATAATAGCAAATGAGGGTTCTACCTTAATAAGCGAAGGTATAGATGCAAATTTTTATGATATACTTAATTATGCCATTTTTGCATTAATACTAATTGAAGAAGGAAAACACTAAAATACTATTTATGAAGATTGCAGTTACAATAGCAAGAATACTAACAGGGGCGCTATTTATTTTTTCTGGTTTAGTAAAAGCCATAGACCCAAAAGGGCTAGCGTTTAAAATGCAAGAGTTTTTTGAAGCTTGGAGTAATAGTGGATTTATGCCAGGACTTATGAAAACTTTTGATGAATATGCTTTAGCGTTTTCTATTATTATGATAACGCTAGAAGTGTTTGTGGGAGTGGCTTTGCTTGTAGGTTGGAAAAAGAAATTTACAACATGGATTTTGTTTTTACTGATACTATTTTTTACATTTCTTACCTCCTATGTTTTATTTAGTGGTAAAATACGTGCATGTGGTTGTTTTGGCGATTGTATTCCAATTACGCCTATACAAACCTTTACAAAAGATATTATTTTATTACTGTTGGTTATTTTTCTTTTGTTTAACCTGAAACATATTACCCCAATAGCAAAACCTTTTATAAACACCACAATAGTAATACTAGCTACTATTCTTACTATATTTTTACAATGGTATGTACTTAGAAATTTACCTTTAGTAGATTGTTTGCCATACAAGCCTGGCAATAATATTTTAGAATTACGTAAAATGCCTGCCAATGCTATACAAGACAAATTTGAGTACTCTTTTGTTTATGAGAAAGATGGCGTGCAAAAAGAGTTTAAATCATCAGCAGATAGTACATGGAAATTTGTAGAAAGAAAACAAACTCTCATAGAAAAAGGCAGTAATAATATTCCAATCATTAATGATTTTTCGCTTACTACAGAAGCTGGAAATGATAGTACTGAGGATATACTTAACACAACTGGTGAATATTATTTGATGTACATAAAAGACTTGGAGGGCTATCCGAAAAATTGGGATGGAGATGTTACCTTTATTTTAAAAGCATTGGCTGCCAACAAAAGGATTTACATAGTCACATCTCAAGTAGCTAAGCTCAAAGAGTATTTTGGAAAATCGCTAAAAGGGAAATTGGAAAGCATACAATTTTTAAGTTGCGATGCTACAGTACTTAAAACAGTAGCAAGGGTAAATCCAACTTTATATTTAATGAATGGGCCAGTGGTAAAACAAAAATGGTGTTGGACAGCTTTTAAAAATATCCCTTAAAATATGAACGCACTCCTTAAAAAAAGCCTTGTATCTTTTACCGTATTGCCAGGTGTGGTAGCACTCGTATTTGTAATGTTTCAAGGCTTTGGAGACCCCGCTAGGCTTATTGTAGGACAAACAGGCGATAAAAAAACGATGGATAACATCCGAAAGGATTTGTATTTAGATCAACCCAAGTGGAAACAATTTGTGTTGTATCTAAATGATGTTTCTCCAATTGCTTTTCATACAACTGCAGATATTAAAAAGAAAGAATTGAAAGGATTTTTCTTTGGAGCTGATACTAAATTTGCCTTAAAAATACCTTACCTCCGCAAAAGTTATCAAACAAAAAAAGACACCACTACAGTACTTGCTGAAGCTTTGCCAGCTACACTTGTATTGGCATTTACGGCTATGCTGTTTGCTTGTATTTTTGGTGTTTTATTGGGTGTACTGGCAGCAGTAAAAAAAGACACTTTTATTGATACAGCCGCCATTGTTACCAGTATTGCAGGTATTTCTGCACCTTCTTTTTTTATAGCTATTATTGTGGCTTATATTTTTGGGTATATTTTGCATCCATACACGGGGCTAAATATTACAGGTAGCTTATATGAACTAGATGAAGTAACAGGCGAAAGATATTTGGTTTTGAAAAATCTTATACTGCCAGCATTTACGCTAGGTATTCGTCCCATGGCGGTTATTGCACAGCTTACCCGCAGCACTATGCTCGATGTATTGCAGCAAGATTTTATAAGAACTGCTTATGCAAAAGGGCTTACAAAAAGTACAGTTATTTTTAAACATGCGCTGCGTAATGCACTAAACCCTGTAGTTACTGCTATCACTGGTTGGTTTGCTGAGTTGCTTGTTGGTTCTTTTTTTATTGAGTATATATTTGGCTGGAAGGGAATTGGCAAAATAACGGTTAATGCCTTGGAGAAACTAGATTACCCTGTTGTTACTGGTGCAGTGCTACTAAGTGCATTTATTTTTATTTGTATAAATATTTTAGCAGATATTATCTATACGGTTATCGACCCTAGGGTGAGGGGCTAGGACAACTTTTTGCTTCATTTTATATGCTCGCAATAGCTTTTAAGAAATCTTCTTTTCTTCTGGTAGATACTTCAATTACACTATTGTCGGTTAGTGTCACAAAACCACCTTTGCCTTTATTAAAACTTTTTATATAATTGAGGTTTATCAAATGAGAATTATGCACCCTAAAAAAATTATACTCGGTAAGCATTTCTTCAAATTCTTTTAAGGTTTTTGCGACTACTAATTTCTGTTTATCTTTTAAAAAAATGGTAGTGTAGTTTACGTCACTTTCGCAGCGAATAATATCTACAATATCTAAAAACACAATGCCAGTAATAACAGGCACACATATCTTTTTTGTAGCAGTATGCATATTTTTTAAATTATGAAAAAGCGAATCTATTTTAAAAGACATATCATTTTTAGAAAATTTTATTTTTAGTTTACCTACGGCTTCGCCTAAATCGTCAGCTGCTATTGGTTTTAACAAATAATCTAATGCACTAAATTTAAATGCCTGCACGGCATACTTTTCATAAGCAGTAGTAAAAATAACATCAAAATCTACTTTACTTATTTGCTGTAACAAATCAAAGCCTGTTTTATCATGTATTTGCACATCTAAAAAAACTAATTGCGGTTGCAGGTTATTAATTGCTTTTAAACCATCTTCAATATTATTAAAAGCCCCCAGCAGATTAATACTGCTGCTGTAATTTTCTTTAAGTAGGTTGGTTAGCCTATCTATGCAATGTTGTTCATCATCAATAATAATAGTAGTAATCATGGTTGTAAATTAAAAACTTAGTGCTAAAGGTAATTTTACTTCTACCCTTGTGCCTTGTGCCAAATCAAATAAATGTACAGCAGCGGTAGCATTTTTTACTTTGTTTAAGATATCTATTCGTGCTTTTGTTATTTTCATACCAAGCGATTTTTTGCTTTCTGTAATCTCAGATTTCTCAGCAGCCTGTTTTCTACCAATACCATCATCTTCCACCACACAATTTATCATTTCGCCTTCTTTTTTTATATGTACTAAAATTTTGCCTACGCCATCTTTATTTGAAATGCCATGCCAAATGCTGTTTTCTACAAAAGGCTGCAGCAGTAGTGGCGGCACCAAAGTATTTTCAATATCTATTTCATCATCTACTTTTATTTGGTAAGTAAATTTTTGATTCATCCGTAGTGCTTCCAGCTGCATATATAATTCCAGTGCTTTTAAATCATCAGCAAGTGGTACTTCTTTTTTCTCCGAGTTTTCTAAAATAAGCCGCATTAGTTTGGCAAATTTTGCTAAATATTCATCTGCCAATTGGGTATTATTTTTTGTAATATAATCTCCAATAGAATTAAGCGAATTAAAAATAAAATGCGGATTCATTTGCGCTCTTAAGGCTTTCATTTCAGTATCTGATATTTCAGATTTTAATTCTGCTTCTTGTTGTTTACTTACGGCATCTCTTTTTCGTTTATAAAATACAAAAGAGATTATACTACCTAATGCTAAAATACTTGCGCCTGCTGCTATACCATTTTTTACTATTTTTTGTTGTTTAATTTCGGCATTGTGCGTTGCTTTACTTATGGCTTCTTTTCTTTCAAATTCGTTTTTATTAAGCTGATTGGTAGTTTCAGTTATCTTTTCTTCATTAACAATACTATCCCTTATAACTACATTTTTTTTATACGCATCAAATGCGTTTTTATAATCTCCTTTTTTCTCATATACTATACTTAATCCTTCCCATCCAGAAGATTCTAAGTCTAAATCTTCACTCTCTTTAGCATAAGCAATAATATTGTTAAACAAAGCAGTTGCTTTTATATATCGTTGGAAAATGGGGATTGTTTTTGCAGAAAAGAAAGAATCTGGCGCATTGCAAAAAAGTTCTCCGATATTTATCTCCGTCTCGTACTTATTCATTATTCTGTTTAACTCACTAAAAATATTTCTTGCTTCGTTAAAAGAAAGAAACGCTTCTTTAAATCTGTTTTGGTCTTTGTAAGTAATGCCTATATTCGTTAAGTTTTCTGCAACATTCAATTTGTAATTATTTCGCTTATTAATAGCAAGTGCTTTATAATAATACCACAAAGCACTATCACTTTTAAGCATGTCATCATAAGTAATGCCAATACCTTGCAAAGATTTTGCAATACCTGCACTATCCTTTAAGCTATATTGTATTAGTATTGCATTTCTGTTATAATCAATAGCTGAAGTATATTTTTTTAATTGTCTCTCAACCGAAGCAAGGTTTGATAAAGTCATTGCCACACTCACCATATCACCAACCTTTTCGTAATAATTTTTTGATTGCAAATAATATTGATTTGCCCTTACATAATCGGAAAGTAAATAATAGCAAATTCCTACATCCATATTTGCTTTACCCAACATTTCAATATTTTTTACTTTCTCATAAAGCATAAGTGCTTTTTGGTTGTATTCAATTGCTTTATAATATTCACTTCTAAATTGAAAAACCCTGCCCAAACCCCCATAAACCCTTGCTTCTCCCGGTTCGTTATTTAATTTTTGATAAATTGGTAAAGCTTTATTAAGCGATAAAAAAGCAATTGAATCATTTCCAAGTTCCAATATATTTCGGGCGCTTGAAAAATAAGCATCCGCTAATTTACTTTGCAGTTTAAGATTTGTTGCCAATATAATTGCCTCCTCTGACACCGCTTTACCATTCTCGAAATCATACGTTGTCTTGCCCAATTTTAAGAGCATATTAAGCCTGTTTGAATCCGCTTTTAAATACTTGCTCAACGCATTTTTTAGCGAATCAATTGTTTTAATTTCTGGCTGGCATATTCCTTTAAACACTACGAAACCCAATAATGATAAGAGAAATAATTTTCTCATACAAGCAGTTTTAGTTTTAAGTCTTTTATTAAGAACCGATAAGATAAAATAAATTATTCAATAAATAACTTATATGTAGCAAAAAATAAATGGTAGCCTGCAAATAATAAGTGTGGGTTGCCGTGGGTATTTGTAAAATGTATGTTTGTGTTCTAAAATTAAACAATATGAAAAAAGTATTCAACACAATTGCAGTTATTTTATTATTTGCCACAATTAGTTGTAAAAAAGTAGATGTAGACATCGCAGAGCCGCCAACAGAAGTATATTTTATAAGCTTTAAAGCCGATGGGGTGCAAAAAGAGTTTAGAAAAGAAGCTGTTGCAGCAACTGTATTGCCAGATACAAGTGGTATTTACACAAATTTATTTGCTGCATACCAAAGTGGAGTAGGATCAAACAATGTTCAAATTTCTTTTTTATTATTAGCTCGAAACAGTCCTAACATTCCAGCTACCTACCAAGATCCTTTTAAGGCAGTAACTGTTGGGGGGAATAAATTGCCTCAAGCCATCATAACCTATATAGATACCCCAGGAGCAGATGGATACCAATCTTTAGGTAGTATTTCTGACTTTGTAGGTACTCCCACCAGTTTATACCCTAACTTATTTGCAGACGCCAAAGTGACCATAACTGAAGCTACAAGCACTTATTTTAAAGGCACTTTTTCTGCTACTGCTTTTAGGTCAAACTTATCAAGTCAGAAACGAGTGCTAACTGAAGGCAAATTTTATTTGCCGAGGTATTGAATTCCATTGATAAATTTTTTACTAAACAAATTAACTTAAAAAATATGAATACGAAAACACACTTAACCCTATTTATTATTTTATTATTGGCAATTAATTTTAATGCCAATGCACAAGTAAATAACAACAAATCTCTGCCACAACAAACATCAAGTAAATATATTTTTTGTGAGCTGTGGGAACAAAAGCGTACTTCTTTTATTGGGAACGGCACAAAAATATTTTTGAATTTTGCAAGTAAATCAAAATATTTAAAACAAGATGAAGAGAGTACTACAATAGACAAATTCACAGATATTATTGATGCCCTTGATTATATGAGCGAAAATGGTTGGGAATTGCAAGATAAAGATGCGAGAGATTTTGAGGGTGGATTTGAAACCTGTTATCTTTTTAAAAGGAAAAAGTAAGCGGTTAGTCTATAAGTAAAAATATATATTGTAAAATATTAATGTGTTTGTTGAATTTTACCTACATTTACTTTTAAATAACTGCTTTACTTTTATTTACAATACACCCAAACTTCTACTTATTTTATAAGTGCTGTCTTTAAATCTTCTATTATTCTTTCTTATTTTTTAGAACTAACTATATTCTTTAACCTGTAATTTTTTTTATGAAAATACAAATACACACAGTAATTAAAATAATTATTGTATTGCTATGTTTTACACAGCAAGCCCATGCTAAAATTTGGCGAATAAATAACTGTGCAAATGCTACCAATGGTTCTAATTACGGTGGTACTGTTGCTTATCCTGTATTTCAGCAATTGTTTGGTACCGCTAGTAATAGTGCAAATGGCTCTAACCTAGTGCTAGCTGGTGATACCGTTCACCTTGAAGGCTCGCCTGTAAATTATGCTGGAGGTAATCTTACAAAAAAAATTATAATAATTGGGCCTGGCTTCTTTTTAAATGAAAACCCCAATGCATCAACTAATATTTTATCAGCTGTATTGGCTAATATAAGCTTTGATCCTGGTTCTGCAGGGTCGCAACTTATTGGCGTCCATATTGGTTTTACTACAGGAGGAATTGATGTTAGTGTAAGTGATATACTTATTAAACGTTGTAGAATTGATTACGATATTTCACTATTTGTAAATACTACAGATATTAAAATAGTACAAAATTTCTTTACTAGGGTTTCAACTGCCAGCGCCATCTCTACAACCACAGCCGGTTTTCCAACGGATGTAATTTTCAATAATAATATTGTGTTAGGTACATTTATTCTGCCAGTTGGTTATACTGTTTTGGAATGTAAGAATAATGTATTTGCAGGGCCTTCCATTGCTGCTAGCCCTTCTATAAGAATGAATGTAGGTTCTTTTCAAAATAATGTACTAACAAACCCAGCGGCTACTGTAAATATAAACGGGGGTACAAATTTGAATGTAGCTTTTAATACGGGTTCTTCTGTAGCTCAGTTTGGTACATTAAATAACAATGTTGTAATTGCAGATATGACTACGTTGTTTGTTGCAGCTGGCACTAGCGATGGTAAGTACCAATTAAAACCTGCCTCCGATTTGGGTGCTGACGGCACAGAACGAGGCGCATTTGGCGGAGCATCTACAGTTAGTCGTTATACCCTTTCTGGTCTTGCGCCCATACCTGTTATATACGACATAGCTACCAGTGGTGTGGCAGATGCAACAGGCCTCCCCGTAACCATTAAAGCAAGAATTATTAAATAAAATTATTATGAAAATTTTAATATTTATGCTGTTGCTTTTTTGTAATTCGTTTTCTATTGCACAAAATGTTTTGCAAGCAGAATATTTTATTGATACCGATGCTGGTGTTGGAAACAACAGCTTAGTTACATTAACCAACCCCTTGCCAGATGGTACTTACAACTTCAATATTAACCTATCAACTACATCTGTAGGATATCATAAATTATACATTCGTACAAAAGATAGTGATGGTAAATGGGGCATTACTACCAGAAGAAATATTGAAGTGACATCAACAAATACAACAAAAAAAATTGTAGCTGGCGAATACTTTTTTGATACAGATCCAGGCTTTAATGCTGCTAACACAATTGTTATTACTCCACAAGATTCTGTAATCCTACATAATTTTACTACTGTTACAAATGCATTAACTGTGGGATATCATACACTCTACCTGAGGCTAAAAGATAATGACGGCAATTGGTCATTAACTACAAGGCGAATTATGGAAATGTATATCTCTAACACTCATTTAATAACAGCTGCGGAATATTTTTTTAATACTGATGCAGGTGTAGGGAGTTCTAATTTGGTAAACTTTGATTTGCCATTAGCAGATGGAAATTTTGCATTTAAAATTCCTTTTGATAAAATTCCTATTGGCTCAAATACATTATACGTAAGGGCTAGAGATAGTTCAAACAAAAACTGGGGCATCACTCAATTTAAAAAAGATTCTGTTGTTACCTCTATTCAGTCAGGCAAATGGAGCCAGATATCTACTTGGAGTAGCAATAAAATTCCAAATGCAAATACAGTAGTTTTATTATATCATAATGTGGATGTTGATATAATAAATGCAACTTGTAAATCGCTTACTCCTTATGGTAATAGTGTAGTGTGTATTATAGAAGCTGGCAAAGCAATAAATATAACGGGTAAAAAGTAAGTTTGAAAAAAACTTTAATTTTTAAGCGTTGTATTTTATCAAATACTCGTATGATTTTCCTCTTGTAAAATTTCTTGAATTGTAAAATAAAAATGCCACTTTTTGAGTGGCGTTTTAATTTCAATTTATAAGTATCTTCTCTTTCCCTAAACTTGTCTAAATGATTTATAATGTAGTCTGATAAATAATATGAAAAATTGAATGCGCAAATATTGGATTAACTAGTTATCTATTATTGCTTTTATTTTTGAGACTATGACGTCCGATTTAAAGAAAAAGCTTTTTTTGGTTACTATTTTTATAATAGAGGTTACTAATAATTGAAGTGAATAGTATTTGTGTAGAAGTGTAACTTAATCATTATAAATCCACCAGTATTAGTTTGCCAGCACAGAAACCTGATAAACTAACGCTGAGGGTGATTGGTAATAATTTGAAATCCAATATCCTATTGAGAAATTATCTTTTGGTAATTCTAATAAAAGCCTCTACAAATTGCTATGTTGTGTAAAGCAATTTGTAAAGGCTTACAAATAATGAAATAAGTAATGCTATGTAAACCTCCCTCCAATTACACAGTATTATTTATTTCTTTTTTAAAATAAATTAAGACTTTCCTAAAAGTCCAGAAAGTGCATCTAAAATACCGCCACCGCCTTGTTGTTGGTTATTATTTTGTTGTTGTTGATTATCGTTTCCAGAAAAAGCAGCAGTAAGATCCGAAAGGTCTACTTTGCCATCATGATTTCTATCAAGCGCATTACCACCAAATTGAGAAACCAAACTGCCAATATCCATACCACTAGTTTTACCACCACTTAGGCTATTAAATATGCTTTGGATATTTAAACCTCCGCCACCGCCAGCATTATTGCTAGCGCCACCCACAAGTTTGTTCAATACCATTGGCAATAACATACTAGCTATACCACCTGCCTGCTGCCCACCAATGCCAAATTTACTCATAAGAGAACTTACAAGGTTAGAAGACATACTTTGTGCTACAGGGTGATTATTAATATCTGCTCCAGCATTTTGATTGCTAAACAAATTTAATACATTAGCAGCACCACCGCCAGCCAATAAGCTCTGTAGCGTGCTTGTTATAGAATTTGTAGCCTCATGTTGTACTGCTTCATTGTGCTCATTTGGTACATCAGGGTTATTTACGATTGCTTCTTGCGAATGACCTTTTACTAGGTCTAAAAGTTGTTCAAACATTTTTTAGGTTTTAAAATTGAGTAATAAAAGTAAATAATTATTTTGTAGAAGTATTATTTTATTATTTTCTTGTGGATTTGTATGAAAATTTAATTGTGCTAAAAATGTGCTTGCAGAATAAAATAACCTAAGAATGCAGTCTTTCAATGTTTTGCAATAGTTTTTCATGCAATGCAACTACTTGCGGAATAAGTAAATCTTTTTCATTGTTGGATATTATAAAATCGCAGCGCCCCAGCTTTTCTTCATCATTCATTTGTTTTTCTATTCTTGCTAGCACTGCTTCTTCAGTAATATTATCTCTTTGCATTACTCTTTTAATGCGAAGTGTAAGTGGAGTTTGTACACCTATAATTAAATCTAAATGTATTTCAGCGTTGGCTTCAAAAATAAGCGCCGCTTCTTTTATTGCATATGCAGTTGTTTGCTTTTGCATCCATTCATTGGCATCAGCAATTGTTACAGGATGAATAATAGCGTTTATGCGTTTTGTTTTTTCTATATCTGAAAAAACTTCGGCAGAAAGATATTGTCTATTTAGTTTCCCATCTACATAACTTTTTTCTCCAAAATATGAAATAATTTGTTCCTTTAAATTTACATCTTCATTCATCAAACGCTTTGCAGCATCATCTGCATAATACACAGGAATGCCAAGCACTTCAAAAATGTGTGCTACGGTTGTTTTACCAGATCCAATACCACCTGTTAGACCAATTTTTAACATAATGCAATGTACGAATATTGAGTTAAGGGTTAATAAGTTGCGGGTTACGAGTTTTGTACATTCTATGGGAAATATTAATGGCTTTAAATTTTGAGATTATCAAAATTTAAAGCCATTAATTATATTATAAAGCAAATTGCAAACTGCTTTTTGCCAAATGCTAGCTGCATGTTGCCAACTGTCTTATTTGCTAACCGTTGTTGCTACCTTATTCACATTAGCTGTCCACTCTGGGCTTATGGTGCTTCTTTCAATTTTCATATAGCTACCAGGGCTAGTTTCTAGCAGAAGCGTACCATCATCATTTAATTTGTTTATTGTGCCATGTATGCCTGCGATAGTTACAATTTTATCCCCTTTTTGCATTTCGGCAATAAACTTTTTTTGCTCTTTAGCTTTCTTTTGTTGTGGGCGTATCATAAAAAAGTAAAATACTAAAATCATACCTCCCATCATTACCGGAGTTGTCCATGATGCAGTACCACTTGTTGCTTGTAAAAAAATACTTAAAATCATTGTAGTTGTTTTATGGCTTTTCTATAGCCGTGAATATTAAAAAATTATTTTTCCTTTTTTGCCAATACTTCTCCTTTTAAAATTAAAGTAGGGAAAGCTGGTTCTGCGTTAGAGGTAACCGTTACCGTTTTTTGTGCCATGCCCACACGTTTGTTACTATCAAATTTTACTTTTATTACTGCGGTTTCGCCAGGTTCTATTGGTTTCTCTGGTTTTTCTGGTACAGTACAACCACAGCTTGCACTTGCGTTGGTAACTATTAATGGCTTTTTTCCTGTATTTACAAAACAATAATTGTAGGTCACAATTTCTCCTTCTGTAACAGTACCAAAATCATATGAACTATCAATAATTTGAACCGTAGTAGGGTCTTTTATTTCTACTTGTTGTGTAAGTTTACTGTTTACATCTATTTTACCTTTTCTGCGCACATCGCAACTTGCTAGCAATAGAATTACAGCACCAGCTAAAAAAAACTTTTTCTGCATTTTCTTATCTTTTGTCTTTAAAATTTATTTTTTCAAGTTTATTTTCCGATTCCAACTCTTTGTGAATACTATCTAATAAGCCATTTACAAATTGTCCACTTTGTGGAGTGCTATATGCTTTTGCTAAATCGATGTATTCGTTTATAGTAACTTTTGTAGGTATGGTTTCAAAATATAAAAATTCACATACTCCCATTTGTAACAATATTAAATCTAGGGCAGCAATACGATCTGCATCCCAGTTTTTTAATTTTGGTTTTATCAATTCAAGTGTTTGCTCATGTTTATCTAAAACGGTGTTCAATAAATCTCTAGCAAAAGTTCTTTTTTCTAAGCTTAAAAAATCGTGAATATTTTGTTGTGCTGGTTTAGCTAGATAGCTAATAACTAGGGAGTGCATCATTTCTGCATCATCATCCCAATTTATAAAATGCTCTTCTATGTGATTAATAAAATCTTCATTTGGCAGTAAAAGGTCAGTAAAAATAAATTCCAACATTTTTCTTTCGCCCTTCCTATCTCTAGATTGTTCATCTATGTATTCTTTGTACTCTGTAGTGTCTACAAGTGTTCTGTACGTTTTCTTTAGTAATTCTTTGTCAATTATATGCTCTGCCTTAAGCTCTTTTACAGTAGCAAGAAAACTTAAATCTTCTACTATCTTCCAAACTACTTCATTGCCAGCAATTTTGGTGTTAGTGGCTAAATCGGCTGCCGAAGGTAAATTTTTACTTGCCTTGTTATTGGCATCAGTCTCTGCGTATCTGGCAGTTTCTGTAATAAAGTAAACGAGATAAGAAAATAAGTGTTTGCTCTGTTCAATTTTTTTGTTGAGGATAGAAATGGGTTCTCCTACCTTTACGCCGCCACTCATACTATCTATTGCATATAAGGTTTGCATTACTTTTACTCTAATATTTCTTCTGCTTAGCATCTTCTCAAAAACCTTTATTTGAGGTGCAAAATTAGGGAAATTGAAGTTAGTATTTAGTACTTAGTATTGAGTATTGAGATAATAGTACTAAGTATTGAGTACTTAGTATTGAGATATTAACCTTCTTTTATGAGATGCGGAATAGCTATTAGAAAAAATTGTTGATTTTTTTACAAACCCCGAAGGGGTTCACCTTTAGTAACCACGGGTGAAACCCATGGAGAGAGAAGTCAATCTACTCCATCAATCTATTGCATAATCTATTGCACAATAAAAGTTAAATTAATAACTGAAGTCGAATGGAGCGTCGCCACAACTGTCCAATCAGGACTTTTCGCTCATAACCAAGGCATTTTTGCATGTATGCAAAAATGCCTCGCTGTTTCGTGTCGTTTTGGCAAGTAAAAATGACAACAATTCTTTTATATCGCTTTGGTACAATATTAGCTTAATTTTGCACACCCAAATACGGGTACAATCATTTCACAAAAAAACAAATAATATTATGGCTACTAGTAAGAAGCTTAGCGTTACTCCGCTTCACGACAGGGTTATTGTAAAACCTGCTGCTGCGGAAGAAAAAACCGCAGGTG
>JANNVW010000099.1:0-116797 GCA_031408295.1 Ferruginibacter sp. | reverse complement strand
CTTACATGCAAAACTACCTAAACGAGTTTTGCTATAAGTTTAACAGAAGATATTTTGGAGAAAAGTTATTTGATAGATTACTTGATGCTACTCTTTCTAATGCATGGTATAAACCTTTTCCAAATAGCGTATAGTCATTAATTTTTGGTAATGTAACCACTTTTTTGAAAAAAATAAATTACTTTTTAAGGGTAGAATATGGGTATTAAAATTCTAATACCATTTTAGCACAATAAAAATTTCAAAAAGCAATAGTTTATACAAAAATTCCTTAGTTTTGCACTCCATTTGCGGATATGGCGAAATTGGCAGACGCACTAGACTTAGGATCTAGCGCCGCAAGGCATGTAGGTTCGACCCCTATTATCCGCACACAAACAAGTTCCTTCCGCCAACACGGAAGGATTTTTTTTAAATGCCGCTCATAAAAACGGCACAAAAACAATAAAATGGCTACAGTAGTTAGAGAAAACATTGGCTTATTAACCGATAAGCTTACCGTAAAACTTACAAAAGAAGATTATTTACCTGCTTTTGAAAAAAAGCTAAAAGAATACAGCAAAACGGCAAACATACCTGGTTTTAGAAAAGGAATGGTACCAGCTGGTATGATAAAAAAAATGTACGGGGCGGGTGTTTTTTCTGATGAAGTGCTACGTACAATTGAAAAAGAATTATATACATATTTGGATACCGAAAAACCAGAAATTTTTGCACAACCACTTCCACTAGAAGGGGAAATGAGTAAATTGGATATGAACAATCCTTCCGACTTTGATTTTTCTTTTGAGATAGGTTTAAAATCTACTTTTGAATTACCAAACCTTAGTAAGGCAAAACTTACTTTACACAAAGTAGAAGCTACCGATGCAATGGTAGAAGAGGAAATAAGCCGCATGCAACTGAAGGCGGGTAAAATGACAGAGAAAGATGCAGTAGACAATGAAGAAGATGTGGTAAATGTATTGTTTACAGAGTGTGATGAAAATGCTATAGACTTAGAGGGCGGAATTGTAAAAGAAAACTCCGTACTGGTAAAATATTTTAATCCAAAAATGCAGCAACAATTGATGGGTAAAAAAGTAGGAGAGAAATTTGTGTTTCAACTAGCAAGCACTTTTGAAGGCGATAAATTGGAAAAAATGTTGCAAGACCTTGGTTTTGAAAAAAACGATGACGCTGCTGCACAAAAATATTTCAACCTAGAAATAAAAACCATTGGGATTGTTGAAAAAAGAGAATTGAATGAGGAGTTTTTTGATGAAGTATATCCTGGAAAAGGAATTAAAACAGAGGCGGAATTAAAAACAGCTTTAAAAGATGAAATAGAAAAGTATTGGGCATCACAATCTGCAAATCAATTGCACGATCAGATTTATCATTTATTATTAGATGATACTAAAATCGAATTTCCAAAAGCATTTCTTACTCGTTGGTTAAAAACTGGTGGCGATAAACAACGCACACAAGAGGAAGCTGAGGCGGAATACCCTACTTTTGAAGGGCAACTAAAATGGACATTGATAAGTGATACCATTGTTAAAGAAAATAAATTAGACGTAACAGAAGAAGAGCTTCGCACAAGCATGAAAGAAGAAGTGAGCCGTTACTTTGGCAATATGAATATGGGTGAAGACATGAGCTGGCTAGAAAGCTATATTGATAGAATGATGAAAGACGAAAAGCATGTGGACAGTACTTATCGTAAAATGGTTACAGAAAAATTATTCCGCTGGGCAGAAAGCCAAGCAAAGCCAACAGAGAAAAAAGTTACAAGTGAAGAGTTGGTAGCTATGCAGCACAATCACCAACATTAATAGGAACAGATATTACATTTAAAAATCCCTTTGTACAATTGTGCAAGGGGATTTTTGCACAATGCTAATTATTTTTTGCAGTTTTAAAACTAAAAGAAGCACCCAAGGAGTAAAATTTAATACGCACATCTTTATTTATCCTTGTGCCTCCAGAGGCATCAATTTTAAAATTATCGTTTATGCAGTACGATATGCCAACATCCGCACTAGTTTTAGGGACTCTATTTTTTTCAATAAAGCCATACAGTTCAATAAATACAAGCCAATCTTCACTAAAACTATATCTTGGAGAAACTGTATACAAGTAAACAGGAGTAGTACCAAATCTGTCCCAGTCCATACCAAGGTTGTAGCCAAGCGAAAAATTATCTGAAATAGTATGCAACATGGCAAACCTAACATTAGCTCCATTTATTGTATCTCTGCCTACAGGATTAGTATTAAGTGTATTAAATCTGTAATGAGCTATAATAGCTGTTTTGGGTATAAAACCTTTTTGTTTTAAAAAATTAAACTTGGCTCCAATTTGTGAGTTTTTAGTTCCTTTATAAATAGTGTTTTTGTTTACATTTTCTTCTTTTACGTATGCTATTTCAGTTATTAGCCTGACCTCAAATTTATTTCCGATACCGTATTTTGCTAGCAAAGAAGGCTGTTGAAAATAAACATCCTTCAATACTGGCTGAAACCTATACGTTTGTTTTTGAAATCCAACTTCACTTTGTAGCCATTTGTTAGGAGTAGTGCTTGGGGTATTTGTTTGTCCTGGTCTATCAGTTTCTATTTTTTTAATCTGCGCAGTTGTACAAATAGAGAATACTAAAAAGCAATAGGTTAAAATATATTTTAGCATTTTAAAGAAATTTACTGTGTCGTATTACTTATTCGTTTCAAATTGTAATGACAAAGTTTGCAACATAAGGGTTGGGTGTATTTAAAATAATTGCTTTGTAATGCAGCATTTTTAGTTTAAATACACTCAAACAACTAAAGATTGAATTATCTAACAAAGAAGAAATAGATTTTACTATTACAAAGCGATGAGTAATTATTTACGCACCTTAACATTTATTTAAGTAAATCTACCAACCTTCTTTACTAATCAATTGTCAATGGTTAAAGGAGGTGATATTATTTTCTTTTTAGAGCGTGAACATTTGTATTTATAAAATTTTGTTAACGCTGTAACTTTTAACAACCATCTCTCGTTTAATAATAAAATACGGCTTTAAATTTGATTTATAACATTCACACTAAAACCATCAAACATGAAAAAAATAATTTTTATTCTAGCCATTATTGCAACAAGTTTTGCTACACAAGCACAAGAGCTAGCGCCTGATCAAAATCCCAATTATAAAACAAGTATGGATAAGTATGCAGCTACTCAAGTTAGCTTGCAAAGTACCAATAATACAACCATACAAAGTACATATAAAGCCTACGATTGGAGTACGGCAAAGGCAGAACGTAAAGCAGAGAGAAGAAACTTTCGCAGGGAAAGAGCATTGTTTAATAACTATAATAACGGCTGGGACTATGGATGGAACAACAATTGGGGCAACAACTGGAATAGTGGATGGGGTAATAACTTCAATGGATGGAATAGCCGCAGAAACTTTCGTTGTATCTGGTAATTTTTTAAATATTTCTAACAATAATTCTTACACATTTTTAAAGCCACAATCATGAAAAAGATAATTACACTTGCCTCAGCAGTAGCTATTTTAATAATAACTTCTTGCGCACATAAAGTAACTAGAATAGACCCATCTGAAACACCAGACATTAGTGGAAATTGGAATTATACTGATAGCAGACTTACTGCTGAAGAGATGACTAACCAATCGCTAACTGGAAAATGGCTGGGCGACCACTTACAAACAAAAGGTAAAAGGCCAGTTGTAATTGTAGGCTTCGTAACCAATAAAAGCCACGAGCACATAGAAGCGGAAACATTTATGAACGACCTTGAAAAATCTTTTGTAACTACAGAAAAGGTAGGACTTGTGCAGAGCGGAAAAAAGAGAGAAGAAATGCGTGCAGAAAAATCTGACCAACAAACAAACGCATCTGTGAGTAGTATGAAAAAATTTGGTTTAGAAAAAGGTGCAGATTATATTTTGCAAGGCTCTATCAATTCTATTGTAGATGCATTTAAAAGAAAGAAAACAGTAACCTACCAAATAGACCTTGTGCTTACAAACATAGAAACAAACGAAGTGGTTTGGATAGGCGATAAGAAGCTGTCTAAAAATGTAAAAAATTAAATGTTAAACATCAGTTTGCTCACCTTTTAAATTTTACTGATGAAACATAAACTCCAACGGGCATTTGCATTATTGTTGTTGATGCCCTTTTTATTTTCTTGTGCTACTTACAATAAGTCTATGGACTCGTACTACAGCAATATACGAGAACAAAATTATGATAAGGCTATGCACAGCCTAGAGAATAATAAGCTTATAAAAAAAGATAGAAATGCATTGCTGTATAACTTAGAAATGGGTAAGCTGTATAGACTGCAAAACGATTTTACGAATAGTAATATGCATTTGAATATTGCAGATGGTATAATAGAAAGTAGCCGCAAAAGCGTTGCTGATATAGCTGTTGGCAGTCTAGTTAACCCTATGCATCAGACGTACAGGGGCGAAGATTTTGAACAATTTATGATGCATTATTACAAGGCACTAAACTATGTTGCACTCGGGCAGGTGCAAGATGCAGTGGTAGAAGCTAGGCGTATAACTTTATCAACGGGCTTGCAAGGTGATAAATTTAGGAACAAAGAAAACAGGTATAGTAAAGATGCATTTGCCCTTAATTTGCAGGGCATGATTTACGAAATGGCGGGTGATATTAACAATGCATTTATTGCGTATAGAAATGCTGCAGAAGTATATTTAAAATCTAACAATGATTATTATGGAGTAAAAATGCCCATGCAATTGCAAAAAGATTTATTACGTACTGCAACCACCCTTGGTTTTACTGGAGATCAGCAAGAATACGAAAAATTATTTGAGGCTTCTTACAAACAAGATGATGCAGATAATGGAGAACTTATTCTTTTTATAGAAGAGGGGCAAGCTCCGATAAAAGAAGAAAAAAACTTTGTGTTAACCGCAGGTAGCAATGGTGTAGGTAATTTTAATTATATAGATGCAAATGGGCTAAATAGCAGTTTTAATTTTAACGCAAATGCTTACGGCATTGCAGAAGACAAATTGGTGTCACTTCGTACATTTAGGTTAGCATTGCCTATGTATACTGTACAATATGCACAACAACAAAATGTGGTAGTAACTAATAGCACTAATACATATACACCCCAACTTGCACAAAATATAAATAGTGTAGCTATAAATGTTTTAAAAGAACGTTTTCTTACAGAAATGGCAAATGCACTAGCTAGGCAGGTTACAAAAAAACTGCTCGAAAAAGGCACACAGGCTTTGGCAGAAGGTATTGCAAGGAGTACAGATAAAAGAGAAGCAAAAGACACGAGCAATGCGGAAAATGAAAAAGTAAGCAGAGAGAAAAAAGAAACTATACAAGCAGTAGGTCAGGTAGCTGGCTTTGTAATGAATATGGTGAATACTGCTACTGAAAAGGCTGATACCCGCAACTGGCAAAGCCTTCCTGCATTTGTGAGCTATGTACGTATACCACTACATGCGGGTGAAAATAACATTACCGTTAATACCAACGGGCAGCTTACAACACTAAAAGTAAATGCAGGTAAGGGGTTACAAATGATGAGTGTGTTGGTAAAATAATAATTTCTCATTATGTAAATTTCTAGAATATAAAGAAGTATTATTTGCTACATTTATGCACTAATACTTTTTGTATGCCGAACAAACTAAAATATTTACTGTTTTTGTTTTTATGCTCATCATGCTACAATACCTTTTATGTGGTGCGACATGCAGAAAAACAATTAGAACCAGCCAATAATCCCGACCCAGTTTTAACTGCAAATGGCCAGCAGCGTGCTAGGGACTTATTTGCATATATTGGTAAGAAAAAACTGGATAGCATTTATGTAAGTACTTTTTTGCGTACCCAACAAACTGCTGCGCCTACGGCTACAGGCTTTGCATTATCGCCCATTATAATAAACCAACGAGATACCAATGTTATAAATGATTTTGTAAAAAGAATAATCTTTATTCATAAGAAAAGAATACTAATAGTGGGTCATACCAACACAGTACCCAGAATTGTGAAAGGCTTAAGCGGTGAAGATATTAACCCAATAAGTGAAGATGACTATGATAATATGTACATCATAAAAGTAAGACGGTCTGGAAGGAGATTAACTAATACTACGTATGGCGCTACTAGCCCTTAGCAAAATTATTTTTTTTTGATAAAATATTATGGCGGCAAGGTTTACACACTTTGCCGCCATAATATTTCTACTAGCATATCATTTCTTATACCCCATACTCAACCCTGTATCTCCTTTTACCAATAAATCTACGGAAGCCACATCGTTGCTTTTATTTTCTACTACCAATGCTGTGTTTGGCTCTACATTTACCTTTACGGTTTCGTTTGGCTGCACGGTTACAAAAGAATGTTTGCCGCCTTCGTTTGGCGCACGGTAAACGGTTACGGCATTTTTAGATACATTTTTAAACTTTACACTAAACTCCCCATGCACATTATCGCCCAATACAAAACTATCGTTTGGTTGTATGGTAGTGTTAGAGGTAATGGTTTTAAACATGCTGCAAGATGTAGTTGCAAATACGATACTTACAATAGCGATTAACTTTTTCATACTTTTTGTTTTGTCGAGGCTCGGTGGCTTCGTTGTGAATGATAAAGCAAATTTCCGCCAAGTAAAATCAGTTGTCGCTGCAAATCATATTTTGACACTACATAACATGGTCTCAAATTATAAATAGGGCGTCTCAAATTAATGAAACGCCCTGTGGTATTGCATTTGGAAAAAAATAAAAGGTTTAAAACTCCAAAATAAAACCAATAGTAGGAGTTACCTGTGGGTCATCATTTTTTAGTAAAGTAGGTATAGCATTGCTACCATTTATATTTACGGGCAACCCATCTGTTGTTAAAAAGGCAGTATTATCTGCATTTCTTTTAAAGGTATAAGTAGGTGTAGCTGGGTTTTTAGCAACATACCAGTTGGTAACATCTAAGAAAACATCAATGGTTAATTTTTTAAAATTCCATTTTTTATCTATTCGCACATCACCACTATTAAAACCACCAAGGCGTTGTGTATTTAATCTTGTATAGTCTAACAACCCTTGTCCTTGACTCAAATAATTTGCTTGCGATGCGGCATTGTCAAACGGTGTGTAAGGCGCTCTTCCTTGGTAACGAAACTTCAAACCAAGCTCTATATTTCTTGGAAATTTATAACCCCATGTTACGGTAAGTAAATGCCTGTTATCCCAAGCGCTTGCAATAAGCTTATTGTCCAAGCCAGCATATTCACTCCTATAAAAAGTATATGAAAGAATTCCAAAAAATTTCTTCGTTAATTTTTTTTGTGCAAAAAATTCGAAACCGTACGCCCTACCCTTGCCATTGGTTACCACTGCTTCGTTGCCTAGCACATTAAAATCTCCACCCAAGTTTGCAAGCGAAATACCTTTGCTGATTGACACAGGCACATTTGCATAATCTTTATAAAACCCTTCTGCTGTAAAACGCAAACCATCGTTTGGCAAATATTCCACACCAGCTACATAATGGTCTGCACGTTGGTACAAGCTATTTTTATTTACCAAGTTATTGGCATTATCGGCAAAGCCTAAAATAGTGTAGGGTGCTATTTTATAGTAGCGTCCTATTGATGCATTTACTGTCCATTTATCTGCCAAAATATAACTTGCAGATATACGTGGGCTCAATGTTTTTAAAGGATTGCTACCCGTAGTTGTAAACATATTCATATCTGTACGCAAGCCTGCGCTCACACCTAGGCGGCTATCAAAAAACCGCTTGCTCACTTGTGCGAATGCACCATACCTTAAAAAACTTTTTAGTGGACTTTCAAAATTTACCGTTACTGGATTTTGTATAACGTTTCCTAACCCATCTTTTAATTCTCTACGAATTACTGAAAATGTTTTTGTATCGTATTCTGAAAGCTGCACCACACCGCCATAAGCAATTTTCCAATCATTCACACTTTTGTTTACATCTATACGCAATTTATTTTCTGTCTCTCTACTTGTATATTCCAATGTTTTTTGCGAAGCTATTTTTGTTATATTATCTTCAAATTGGTTAATATCATTATCAAAACTATTTCTACTTAATGCAACATTTACGAAACCATTTTTTACCAATCTTTTTAAAGACAAACCAGCAGTGTATGTCCATTGTTTTATAAATGCATTGCTGTTTAAAATATATAATTTTTCAGGAGTAGCTTTTTTTATAGCTGCAAAACGAAAATCATCAATAGCGCCTATTCCTATAAAAGACAAAGTTGTTATCTTATCTATTTGATGTGTAACTTTTGTTTGAAAATCCCAGTAGCTGGGGCGTATAGGCAAGTCGATAGCGGAAAATAATAATTGTAAATAACTACGCCTTGCAGATGCTAAGAAAGTTGTCTTCTTTTTTTTGGAAAGGGGCCCTTCTAAAGTGGCTGCCAATTCTGTAGCACTCAATCTTATGTTTCCTTGTAGTTTATTTCTATTGCCCGTTTTTTGTTTAAATTGAAAAACAGAACTCAATGCATTATCATACCTAGCATCAAATGCAGAACTAGATAATTTTACATCTTCAATAAAAGATACATTCAAAATACCCTGTGGCCCACCAGCACTACCCTGTGTTTGAAAATGATTGATAACAGGCACTTCAATACCATCTAAGTAAAAAACATTTTCGCCAGGGCCGCCGCCACGAATAATAATATCGTTTCTAAAACCACCGCCACCTGCACCACCACCCACACCGGGTAAGGTTTGTATTACTTTACTTATATCAAAGTTTCCACCAGGGTTGCTTTTTATTTCTTCCGTAGTTAGGCGTTGTACGCTAAGTGGTGTTTCTAAAGTAGCGGCTTTTACAGTTCTTTTATAAGATTTTATAACAACCTCATCTAGTGATGCTTTACTAGGCTCCAACTCTACGTTTACATTTTTTTCGTTTCCTGCGTTTATAACAAGGTTATAAACAATCTCCGTTTTATATCCCACAATACTAAAATTAAGGTTGTAAGATTTCAGCGGCACATTTATAATTCTATAAACGCCATTTGTGTCAGATAAACTACCAATAGTTGTACCTTCTATATTTACACTTACACTGGCTAATGCTTTTTGTGTAAGTTTATCTACTATCGTTCCAGATATTCTGCCTCTGTCTTGTGCAGTCACAGCATTAGTTATCAATAAAGTAAAGATAACAGCCATTAACATGCTTAAAAGCATTTTGTAATTCATAGTCATTTTTTTAAGTACATCTAGGTACGAACAAAATTAAAAAAGAGATGGTTTAAATTATGCTTCCATATAACGGGGTTTAATCTAAAAAAGATTTTTATGTTTCTTTGTAAATTTAAAGGATGTAACAGTACGTTATTAATATATTTGTTACAAAATAATAAAATAATTAGCTATTTTAAAACACACACATGATAAAAGCATTTTTATTTGACCTCAATGGAACTATGATAGACGATATGCCATACCATATTAAAGCATGGCATAATATTTTAAATGATTTAGGTGCAAGTATTTCAGAAGAAGAAACCATGCATCAATGCTATGGCAAAAATGATGAATTATTGGAAAGAGTTTTTCCTGCAAGATTTTCAAAAGCAGAAAAAGATGAAATAACTGTAAAAAAAGAAGCTGCTTATAAACAAGCTTATTTACCACATTTGAAATTGATAGATGGGTTAGATGTTTTTTTGCAAAAAGTTAAAGAAAGAAATATTAAAATGGCTATTGGCTCAGCAGCCATCATGTCTAATATAGATTTTGTGTTAGACAATTTAAATATTCGCTATTATTTTGATGCCATAATAAGTGCAGATGATGTAGCATTTAGTAAGCCCAATGCAGAAACCTATCTCAAATGTGCTGAAGTTTTAGATGTGTTGCCAAATGAATGTATTGTGTTTGAAGATGTACCCAAGGGTGTAGAAAGTGCTGCCAATGCTAACATGAAGGCTATTGTGATTATTGGAATACATAAGGAAAATGAATTCAATTCTTTTAATAATACGATAAATTTTATTCGTTCTTATACAGAATTAAATATTGCTCAAATTCTATATTAATTTCACCAAAAAAAAAATATACAAAAGTTACTCCATTACCAAAGGCTTATCCCCACTATTTTCTGCAATAACAAATACTGCTTTTTTAAATGTTGTAAACTGATTGCCTCTGTAAATTTTTGTACCCACGGGGAAAGATTCTGCAATACTATCCTTAGCATTTATGCCAATACCATAGCTACCACTTACAGGATATTTCACACTCAAGCTTACTTTGCTTGCTGTATTGTTTTTGATGATAACTTTTACAAGATTCGCTTTGGGGTTACTTTCATCATGATTTTGCTCAGCTTTTTCCTTGTCTTTACTTGTATAAATATTTCCATTTCCTCTCCTTGTTGTTTCTATATTATTCGCTACTAACTTTCTTGCATTAACTGTTCCATTACCAGTGCATACAATATCCAGCTTATCTACTGTTCCGCTTAAAGTTGCACTACCATTATCTATACATTTTATTTTAAAGTAATCTCCGGCAATTCCATTTATCGTTAGTCTATTATTTCCATCATGCAATACATACACAAGCGATGGTAAAGAAATTTTTATTTTAATATTAGTGTTCTCTATATACATTCTATTATTTCTATTACCTTTTAGAGAAATATCAACTGTGTTATCATCAGCAGACACAGCCAATAACTCAGCTAGATTATCGTCTATAGCTACAGATATACCAAATGGTTTCCCCACTTCTATTTCTGCTACGCCATCTAAATCTCTTAGGTTTACTTTGTCAAAATTTGTAAACGAAAAAGTTTTATTTATAATTTTTCTTGAGCCTTGTAGTGGACCTCTTTGTGCGTATCCAAAGCTTACAAAAATTAATGTAGCGATTATTAAAAATATTTTTTTCATGATGATTTATTTTACATTTATTTGAAATTGCCAACAGCACTTATAATGGCTGTCAGCAGTTGTTACTTTTTTATTCTTCCACTTTATAATCTATCTTCAAAATATTAGGATTAAAATTTTTGAAAAACAAATGCCCATTTGCAGGTACAGTAATGGTAAGTGTTTTGCCTGCTTGTAGAGATGGGCTAATCCATTTTTCTCTGCCACTACTTTTTACGGTATATACTTCGCAAGATTGTGTGGCAGAGGGGTTTGACAAAGTAACCGTAAAACTTGGATGTGTAATATCTTTCCATATTCTAAATTCTCCTTTTTCGGGCAATTCAATGGTACCTTGTTTTGGTTGAATGGCTGTCATAGAGCCTGTGGACTTACATGAAATGGTAATCATAATAATTGTTAGTACTGCTAATGTGAAACGTTTCATTTGTTTTAAATTTAATTGTGTGAGTGATAAATATTTTTTGGGTTGCCACAGATTCACAGAAATTGCATTTTATAAATCTTTGAAGTTTATTACAAATCTCCAATTTTCATAAACCAAACTGTGAGTCTGTGGCTTCTGTGGCAAAAAACTTTAATTTTTTATTTTAATCCTATTCCCATCTTGGTTTGTTTCTCTAGCCCTTGCTTGGTATTTAGATTTACCAAAGCTCCATGCAAACTGCAATCTCACACCACGGCTCTCCCACTTGCGCTCGTATGCAAAATCCATGTTACCAAAATTTACCGTTTGCCTGTAGCGCTGTGTATTAAAAAGGTCATTTATGTTTAATCGTATAGATGCTTTGTCTTTCATTATTTTTTTCTTTACCCCAAAATCTACACTACCAAAAGCGGCTGTTTTAAAAATAGCTTGCTTGGTACCAGCATTAAACCAACTGCTTAGCTGTGAGCTCCAGCCCTTGCCAAGGTTAAAATTTTGCTGTATATAATAATTTAAGCCAAATGTTTTTTCATTTAAAATACCACTTGGCAATTGGCCTTTATAATGGTTGTAAAAACCAGTAATGTTTGCATAACCTTCCCACCATTTAGTAATAGGCATTGGTACACTAATGTTTAAGTATGCATTATCAAGGCTGCCAATATTGTCTTGTGTACTGGTTGTTTTTTCGCCTATTTGTGTAGTAATGGTTTGGCTGTAATCCTTTGTTTGGTTGTATCCTACAGCTATGTTTAATGCATAACGGTAAGTATATTTCAGTTCAAAATTATTGGTAAACTGTGGCTTCAAATAAGGGTTGCCTTTTTCAGAAGTATAAATATCATAAATCGTTTCAAAAGGATTCATCGCTTGATAGTCAGGGCGATTAATGCGTTTGCTATACGACACAGCAAACATATTTTTCTCGTTTATTTTATAACTTACAAATGCAGAAGGAAAAAGATTTACATAATTGGTATCAGGGTTTTTTATAGTAGCATTTCTCAAATCTACAGAGTTGCCATTTACTACTGAGTTTTCTGCACGCAAACCAATTTGGTATTCAAACTTTTTTATGCGTTGGCTAAAGTTTGCATAAGCCGCAAATACATTTTCGCTGTAAGTAAACATATTGCTACGACCTGTATCTGCCATCATGCCTGCTCCCGCAAGGCTTGTAGCCATTAAATTATTGCTAGTCGTTACGCTGCTAAGCTTTACACCAGTTTCCATTTTTGCTTGTTGTTTTTTTAATTGTTTTGTGTAATCAGCTTTTATAGCATAAATATTTATTGTTGTAGCCACATCCAAATCATTTGCGCTAGCGTTGTACTTGCTATTAAATTTATCTAAATAATTTGTAGTAAGATTGGTAAGGTTTGTATTTTTAAAAGATGTATAATCCGCATCAATGTTCAATTCATTACCAATGGTATCTTCATATTTGTAGTTTAAGTTGCTGTTGTATCTTTTGTTTTTATACAAGTTATCATTTGTAGTTATTAGCGATGAATCTAGCATACCATTGCTGCTAATATTTGTAACACCCGGTGTGTTAAAAGGATTCCTATTCGCATTGGTATTAAACAAAACACCAAAAGTGCTTTTCTTATTCAAATAAAAGTCTAAACCTGTTCTAATGTTTGCATTTACATTTCTATCAATATCTACCGTTGTATTATTAAAGTTTTTTACCGCACTACCTACTGTTACATTTCTATTTATAAAACCAGTAGTATGTTGCAGGTTATTGTCGATACTCACATTTGCAAATGCATTTATTTTACCACTGCGGTGATTTATACTTGCAGAGCCATTGCTACGATAATGTTGTTGTTGTGTATAGCCAAGTGAAATATTTCCATTGGTACCTTTTATTTTATTTTTCTTTAAACGAATATTTATAATACCCGCATTGCCCTGCGCATCAAAACGAGCAGATGGGTTTGTTATCAACTCAATTTTATCAATCGTACTTGCGGGTAAACTGCGAAGAAAAGCCGCCAACTCTTTACTACCCATTTGCGTTGGTCGGCCATCAATCATTACATTTACGCCGGCTTTTCCACTCATATTTATCACATCTTCACTAGTAATACTTATGCCAGGCGCTTTTTGCAACATGTCAAAAGCACTGCTTCCCACGGCACTCATATCTGCCTGCACATTTATTACGGTTTTGTCTATTTGCTGCTCTATAAACGGCTTTTTACTTTTTACAACTACATCGGTCAATTTTTGTGTTTTATTAAAACTAGTGTCCGTTTTTGTTTGCTGTGCCATAGCGTTTAAAGAAAAAAGGCAGATAATAATTACGATAATCTTTTGCATAAAAATCATTTTTAGTGGTGATTGATAAAGCAAAGATGGCTCAGCAAAAAGCTGTGGTCGCTGCAAATGATGATATGAGGCGTAGTAAGTTGGTATCAAATGATGATTGTATGATTTGATACGTTTCAAATTGTGTAAGTGTTTGAAAAACAATTTATAGTAAACGGATGCCAACTTTTAGAAAGTTGGCATCCGTTTATTATAAATTAAAAAAGGCTCATAAATAAGCTTCGCTTTGTTTATGAGCCGAGCTAGAACAGCAGCTATGAGGAACATTGGTGGCGTCGCACATTTCATCTTCATCTATCTATTTAGCTTTTATTATGGAGTAGATTGATGTGGTAGACTGAAATAAGATGACTTAAATTATTCATTTCATCATATAAAAAAATATCAATAATTTTGTAATATGGCAAAACCAATAAAACATACACCCATTGTAAAAGGTAATGATGCTGTTAATTTTTTTAAGCTTTTAGAAGAAAATAAGCATAAAAAAATTGATAAAAGCATTATATTATCTATGCGCCAAAATGCTCAGAAATTAAAATCTGTATTAAAAAATTAAATGAGCAACTCTAGTTTATCTCTTTTTAAAATAACAGAGAATTCTGTTGTAAATAATTTTGATTGTGGTGATGAAGATTTGAATAGTTTCTTAACTTCCAAAGCAATTTTCTACGCCAAAGAGTTATTAGCCACAACATACCTTCTTGAAAAAGAAAATTCAACAATTGCCTTTTTCAGTATTTTTAATGATAATATAAGGGTAGAAGAGTCAAGCTTTGCTTCCAAATCAGCTTTTAAAAAATTCATGTCGCAATTGGTTAGCCACCCTAAACGTCATCTAGAATATTTTCCTGCTATAAAAATTGGACGATTAGCAGTAAGTAAGGGTACACAAAACTCTGGCACAGGCGGACAGATTATTGATTTTATAATAGATTTAGCAATAGAACTTAATCAAAAATGTGCTTGTAAGTTTATATCAGTAGATGCATACAAACAATCTTTGGTTTTTTATGAAAAAATGGGGTTCAAATATTTTTCGAATAATGATGAGGTTGATGATACTAGACAAATGTATTTAGACCTAACGCCATATTTGAATACCGTTTCTGAAATGTAAAACAAAAGCATTTTAGTGTTGCTCTAAAACAATTTTTTTTTAATATAATTTCACATTATAATCTTCTAATTTTACTTCTATAAACTCGCTATTCTTTGCCTGTGCTATTGATTTATCCAGCATTGCCTTATTTGCTGCCGTTGACATTAAATAAGCAGTTGCATCAAGCTCCTCCTCCACAGTAAGCACTATTGGACGTTCTTTAAATGTAGATTTTATGGCATCTAAAATATCTGCATTAATATCTGCTACAGAATCCAAATGATATGTAGTGTACATGATAATTTTTTATTTCGCTTGCTAAAGATAAAATATTTTTATTCTTTCGTTAAATATGTTAATCACTAGGAAGAGATTTTTAAAAAAATTAAAGGGTTATTCATACACAATTCAAGATTTGGTTGTAATATTATTCTATCAAATTCAAAAAGGATAACATGACAGAAACATCAGAACAACATTTTCTACATAAAATTTTTGCATCAAGCGGTATTACCAAAGAAGAACTAGCACTCATTATACCTCGATACAAAGAGGTAAAATTTGACAAAAATGATTACTTATTAAAAGAAGGCCAAGTAGAAAAAAAATATTGGTTTATAGAAAGTGGTTTTATTCGTTCTTACATTGTTGACACAGAAGGAAACGACATTACTTTTAATCTATACGCATCAGGCGATGTGGTGATTGATTACCCATCCATTTTCTTTTTTGCCCCTACCAGAGAAAATATTCAAGCATTAACCGATTGCGTTTGTTGGGAAATAGATGTTGACGCTTTTCAAGAATTATTTGGCAGTGTGCCTAACTATAGAGAACAACAAAAAGGTTTGCTAGTAGGCAGTTATTTTGCCTTAAAAGAACACAGCATTTCTTTAATTGCCGACGAAGCAAAAGACCGATATCTAAAGCTTTTAAAAGAGAAACCACACATCATTCAAAATGTTTCATTAAAACATATTGCTACCTTTTTAGGTGTAACCGATACCTCACTAAGCAGAATTAGAAAAGAAATTTCCAGCCAATAAAACTTCTTGTCATATGACAACTTTTAATTTTTATGGTGCGCACATCTTTGCACTATCAATAACAATTAAAATTAAAAATTATGACACAGACAAACGAATTTATGTTGCTCTTTAGATTTGAGCCAACCAACGAACAACCTACACAAGAGCAACTGCAAGAAATGCAAAAGCAATGGGGCGCATTTATTGGCAACATTGCTATGCAAGGAAAACTAGTAAGTACTCACCAACTAGGATTTGAAGGCAATCAAATTTTTGCAGACCAAACAACCAAAGAAGGCATTCACATTGCAGAAGCACAAACCCTTAGTGGCAATATGATTTTGAAGGCTGAATCTTTAGAAGTAGCTACTGAGCTTGCAAAAAAATGCCCTATCCTTTTTATGGGCGGTAGTGTAGAAGTACGTTCTCTCATCCCAATGTAATAATTTAAAAAACTTATTAAAAAACTATTAAAATGAAAATCAAAATGATATTTACAATAATTGGAATTGCTCTAGCAGCATTTATAGGTTTTGGCTTATACAAAGCCAGTGGTTTGAAAAATATTCAAATCGTAAAAACGGTTACCATTAAAGGCACAAACCAAGAAGTGTTTGACATGGTAAAATACTTAAACAATTTTCCTAAATGGTCGCCATTTTTAGCAGAAGACCCAGCACAAAAATATGAAGTGAAGGGTACTGACGGAACTGTGGGTGCCCAATACCATTGGGATGGCAACAAGGGCAAAGATTTGGGCTTTCAAAAAATTGCAAAAATTGATGACCTAAAGTTTATAGGCATGAAATGCGATATTCAAAAACCATTTGTAGCCAAACCTACTTTCGATTACTCTTTTACCGAAACTGCTAATGGCATTGAAGTAAAACAGGATTTTAAAGTTGAATCAGCTTTAATGGACGCTTTCTTTATGTGGTTATTTGGAGCAAAAGCAGGCATGGAAAAAATGAATCAACAGGGTTTGGATTTACTTAAAAAAGCAGTGGAAACTAAAAGTTAAAACCTAAAAAACTACCATCATGGACAAAACAGTATTAACAATGCTCGAAAACCTGAAAGAGAAAACAGGTCATTCTTTAGATGAATGGAAAAAAATTATAACAAAAGAAAAACTAGCCAAGCATGGTGAGATAGTAAAATTTCTAAAGGAAAAACACAATGTTACACATGGGTATGCTTCTGAAATTGCATTGAAAGTATTAGGCTCTGATGCTGATTCCACAACTGATACCGATGCATTAATTGAAACACAATACAAAGGCAAAGAGCATTTGAAAGGGTTATATGACAAGTTAATTGCAGAAATTCAAAAATTTGGTGGCGAATTTGAAATTGCACCAAAGAAAACGTATGTTAGTTTAAAAAGAAAAAAGCAATTCGTCATTTTAAATCCTGCATCAAAAACAAGATTTGAAATAGGTTTTAACTTAAAAGGAGTAGAAGCAAAAGGAAAATTGGAAAATGAAAAACCAAATGGTATTTGCTCTCATAAAATAAATCTTTCAGACATTAAAGAAATTGACAAGGAAGTGATTGATTGGATTAGAAAGGCTTTCGATAATGCAGGATAATAAGCCCTTTCAGTCTTATTTTTCAAAACTCTTTTATTCTTTACTGTTCTAAAAATAGAAAGACTGAAGGAATAAAAGAGTTTTTGAATTTAATCAAAAAGAAATCTAGCCAAAAAATTATACTAGTAATTGATTAAAGATTTTGTCTTATTTTTAAATCCAATATGACCAAACTACAATCAATCCTTTACAAACCATACCCACTCGAAGAAAGAAAACTTCCGCAAATTAAATTGGCTTTTATATTTGGCTTGGTAGTATTTTTATTCTTGTTATTGATAAGACCTTTTGGCAATAGCCCAAGTTTTAGCCAAGTTTTATTAAATAGCGCTATTGCAGGCTTACTCACATTTATAGCCATCATTTTTGATTTTTTTGTTTTGTTTCCATTGTTTCCTCAATTTTTTAAAGAAGAAAAATGGAATATAGGCAAAGAAATTATTTTTACATTTATTGTTATTACAACCATAGCCAGCGTAAATGTATTGGCAGGTGTTTTTATATGGCATGGCACTTTTTCTTTTGCCAATTGGCTATCTATGGTTTTTTACACCGCTGTAATCGGTATTGCACCGACCACCGTTAGCATTCTCATAAACCAAGCTAGGCTTTTAAAAAAATATAGAAAAGAAGTAGCGGTTATAAACGAAAATTTACCTGCGCATACATCACAAATAAAAGAAGAAGCAATATCTACAGAAACATTAGTTTCATTTCAAGTAGCCCCCATCACTACAAAAGAAGAAACGATTATTTCTTTACCTGAAGAAAAAGTAGAGGCGGAAAATATTACGCCCACATCTATAACCATACAAGCCGAAAACGAAAAAGACAACCTTACCATATTTTATACATCATTTTTAGCAGCTACCTCGGCAGATAATTATGTAAAAATTTTTTACCAAGAAAATCAAAAGCTAAAAACAGCAATTATTCGCTCTACCTTAAAACGTGTAGAGGAAAACATAACATCTTTCCCTCAATTTTTTCGTTGCCACCGCACCGCCATCGTAAATATGAGTATAGTGCAAAGTGTAAATGGCACCGCCCAAGGCTATCGCTTACAATTACCCTTGTTGCAAGAAGAAATACCCGTATCTAGAAATTTGAATCAGGTGGTAAAAGAGAAACTATCCACTCTGAAATAAAGTATGTTTTCCTACCAACCCCAACGGGTTGACTTTGAGTAACCACGGGTGAAACCCGTGGGTGTGGGCAAGAGGCGCAGCCCTGTAGCTAGGCTGCACCAGTGGAGACACACCTACTACGCAACAACCCCGAAGTGGGTTGAACCCTAATAAAGTATCGCTAATATGAAGCCCCCATGCAACTCACCCCTAGCCGCATCCACAAACCTTTCCACCTACCCCTAACCCAACCATCCACCCCAAACCCAATACCAATAAGCCCTTTCATTTGGAAACGCCTAAGCCGCTGATGTACTTTTATACCGTAGAAAAACATTCTATTTAATTAAAAAATATTTAAAGTCGGTATCAAACATTGACAATCACACAAAAAATAAGAAAAATGAAAAAGCTAATCACTCAAACAAGCAACTTTGTAGCAAACCAATTACACATTATCGTTGCCATTATAGCATTTATAATAATTTGCTTTCTTACCCAAACCGCAAAAGCTCAGGACAGTACTTTTAGCAACTACCTAGCTAAAAACAACGAAAAAATAACCATAGGAGGCCAAAATCAATTTGCCATTTTTGATGATGCATTTTACAAAAACCAAGTTTTTTTAGTGTCAGAATCTCATGGCTATGCAAAACCGCACCAACTAGATGCGGAGCTTTTTATGCAGATAAACAAGAAAAATGGCGTACGCTATTACATTGCTGAAATAGATTTTAGCCAAGCATATTACCTAAACAAATATTTAAATACAGGCAATGAAGAATTTTTAAAAGCCATTTACCAACATTGGTACAATGAGCAAGCACAATGGGGAAATAAAACAGGCTTTGAAAAATGGAAAACATTGTACAAATACAACCAAACATTGGTAAAAAATAAAAAAATAATTGTAATTGGTTTAGATGAAGCACAAGATTTGAATATGAATGAAAAATTATTAAGCGAAATAAGCACAGCAGTAAAGTATAAAAAAGGAAGCAATATTATGTTAGATAGTTTGTTGGCATTTTCTAATATTGATTTAAGTAAAGACACAACAAAATCCTATAAAAAATTTGTAAGAAGATTGGTAATAGATGTAGCTGCAAAAGAAATAGTGTATAAAAAAATATTCAAAACTAAATTTTTCGATTTTCAATTTATCACAAACAATATTGCTTCAAAAAAAGGAAGAGAAGATAAAATATTTTACAACTTTAATGTATTCTATAATGAGTACAAATTAACCAATGAAAAAATGTACGGCTTTTGGGGGAGGTTTCATGCCATGCAGGATAGTATAAATGGGGGCATGTCATTTTCTGCAATGCTTAAAAAAAGTAATTTACCATTAGTTAAAAAAATAATTTCTATTCCGGTGTATTGCATAGAAAGTGCATCTATGCTACCTACACAATTTTTACCGCCAATGGCACAACAAAAAGGTACAATTTTCAGTAAAGCAGACATGGTAAACGATGATAGTTTTATTTATAAGGTAGATGGTATAAAAGCTGTTGGAAAGTTTGTAGGTAAAAACGAAAATGTAATTTTTAAATTAGTGGGTAGTGAATCTCCTTACAACAAAGGGTTGCAGTTAGTAGAATCTTCATCAAAATTTGATAAAACATTTAATTGGAGCGGCAATAAATTAGCTGCCACTACAGATTATTTTCAATATTTGATTGTTGTACGAAATTCAGATTGGGCAGTGCCTTATGGAGATAATAAAGCAAACTAAATTTTATAAAACAAAAAGGGGTATAAATACTTTCATACTCCTTTTTAATTACCCCACCATGGACTCATAATTTTTGTTAACGAAAAAGCAGTCATATAAGTTGTAGCAAGTAAAAAATTCATTAAAAGCATAATCAAAATATTTTGGAAACGAGTACCTTTATCATGCATTAATTTGGCAAACGCATATCCATAATAAGCCATAAACAAAAACATGAACAAGCTGTAGTTTACTTGAAAACTATTGGTTAAATAATACTTTGCCAATTGATATATACTTATTAATAAAAAAAACACATTTAAATAGGCTGCTAAAAATGTGTTTACTAAAAAGTGCTCCCAATAATTATACTTTCGCTTATGAAAACATAGCCAAGTAATAAAACTAAGTACAGGTATTAGTAAAAAAATAAGTACACTTATGTATTTTTCAAAAAAACCTCCTTCAAAATTTATTACTCTACCACTATTTAATGATTGAAAGCGCACATTTATCAAATAGTTTATCCCTTTTATGAGAATAGTACAAATGGTGGACATTAAAATAACAAAAGCAAATGGCTTAAAAAATTTTACTCGTTTGCCTGCCAAATAATTTTTTAATGCTTGTCCAGGGCTAGAAATTAAAACCCCCAGAGTATAAAAGAAACCTTTATCAATGTGAAAAACAGAGTGTGGTATATCATGCAAAAAATATTTTAACCCAATATGGCCTTCAGTTGCTTTTTGCCCACAGGCAGGGCAAAAGTTACCCTTATAATGATGTTCACAATTTTTGCAGTTGATGGTTGACATAATTCAAATTTAAAATAGAAACATCACAAATACAAAATAGAAAAATATTTTATGTTGAATGGTATTACAGCAAAACAATTCGGTATTTTTATCTATGCCCAAACCCACCCTCACTATCCACAAATATTTGCCCATTTACTTTTGCGCATTCGTATTCAAATGCAGCAGACACTTCCTCCCCATTTAATAATTTTGAAGAAATAGTTTTAAAATAATTCACCACTGCTTCAGGTGTAGTTACAAGTAACTGCCCACCATTTTCTCCAGCATTGTATTTATGCGGTACATTTTTAGGTATAAAAATAAAATCCCCTTTTTTAGATTCTATTACTTCTTCATCAAGTGTAAAAGTATAACTACCTTCTACTACTAAAAATGTTTCAGGTCCGATAGGGTGTATGTGTAAGCTTGGGCCTATGTGTGGTGGGTGTGTCATGAGGAGTTGTAAATAGCCAGCATTGTTTTCTCCTGTTGGTGTTTTTAGAATCATTTTTTTTTTTCTGAATTGTATAACCTCTCCTTCTTGTTCTGCATATTTCATCTGACAATATTTATAATTTTTAAAAGAAATTTCTTTGCCACAAAAGCACAGAAAAAGATAGCTTATAAAACCGCAGATTTAATATTAGAATTCTCGAACTAACATAAACCAAACCGTGTCTCTGTGGCATCTGTGGCAATTAATTCTAAGCCCTCACCTCCAACCACTCCTTTGGGCTAGTGCCAGTTGCTTTTTTAAAAGCCCTATTAAAAGTAGCCTTACTATTAAAACCACAATCATAAGCAATACCCAAAAGTGTTTGTGTTTTTTGCTCTCCCGCTTGTAGTTTTTCTTTTACTGCTTCTATGCGATAATTATTTATAAAATCATTAAAGTTTAATTGAAAGCCTTGGTTTATTGTTTTAGACAAAATACTAGGGTTTGTTTTTAACTGCTTAGCCATTTGTGTAAGCGATAGCTCAGGGTCTTCATATATTTTTTCATTTTGCAGCAGCGAAATAATCTTTGGTTTCCATTCTGCAAGCAATCCCTCATCTTCTTTTTTCTCTATTTGTTCGTTTACAATTTCTATTACTTCTGCATCTTCTATAAAATTATTTTCTGCCGTTTTCTTAGCACTTTCGGTTAATAATAATGTAGGCTTATTGGTAAGTAAGTTTAGCTTAAAAGATACTTTTGTTTGTACAGTGTTTGCATAGCCCGTAATAGCTATATAATAAAATACAATAGCAAAAGAAAAATATTCCCACCAAGGTCCATCATATCGTAGCTTTTGAAAAACAGTAAAAAATGAGCATGCATAAAAAATTAATCTTAGAATAAGCATTATTAAAAATGCCATCAAGAAATTTTTTACCCATTTAAACAAAACCGTATCTGCATAGCTTATTACTTGTACCATTAATTTCTTATACAAATTGTAAAACCTAAGCGAAATAATAAAATAAACAAGCATAGATAAGAAACCTAAAACTTGATACCACAAATCAAATTCGGGGTCTTGCCCGCTTGCTAGAAAATAATACTTTTTTAATATCAATTTATCTGTAACAACCATAACTACGGAAAACATTAAATACAGTATGCCAGGCAGCAAATGCAGCCATTCTTTTTTACCAAAACGAAAAGAAGGATTCAACAAACTTTGTACATAAAAGAAAATAACAGGCCCTATAAAAAAGAGCAATTGCATGGGCACATAAAACATAATATCTCTTAGTGGTTGATGATCGTACCAACCTGCAAAGCCAAGCATCCATGGAGCAATGTAAAAACTACAAAGCAATAAAAATGTAGCTAGCCATTTGTCAGAAACATTTTCGTTAATAATTCCTTTTCTAAAAAGCAATGCTGAATACACTAAACCATGCACAAAAAATATAAGTAGTATAGAACTGTAAAAATTAAACTCGTAGCGCATGAAAGTAGTATACGGTAAACAATTATTTGAAGTTTGAAATTAAGAAATAATTTTGTAGAATTAAATTGTTTCTTGCAATACTTTAATCTTTTGCTCCAAAAAATCTTTTTCTTTTTCAGATTGGGTGAGTGCAATGGCTTGTAAAAAAAACTGTTTGGCTTTTTCGTTTTGTTGTAATTGCAAATACATTTCGCCAAGCGTGGCAGGTAGCAAATAATATTTTTTTAGGCTACCAATATCTGCTATTACCTCAACCGCTTTTATTCCTTCTGCGGCTCCATATAACTCAGCAATAACAATAGCTCTATTAAGTTGCACAATGGGCGATGGATAATATTTAATCAGTAAATCATAACAGCTTAAAATGTTTTTCCAATTAGTACGCACATAGGCACTAGCTCGTACATGCTCATATGCAATACCAGCCTCAATGTGGTATTTACTTATTGATACCCCATCTGTAGAAACTTCTAAATGATGAATACCTTTTTCAATAAGTTGCTTATTCCATTTACTCCTATCCTGGTCTTTCAACAATAATATATTTCCATTGCTATCTAATCTTGTGTCATTTCTACAAGCTGTAAAACAAATTAATGCTAGCAATGCATGGCAATTGGTATGCTTTACTATTTTATTGCTTATAATTAATTCGCACAAACTTATTGCTTCATTTATTAGGTCTTTGCGTATTAAGTCTTCGTGCTGTGTGGCATTATAGCCTTCATTAAACAACAAATAAATTGCCAGCAATATTGTATCTAAACGACTATCCAATTCTGTTGTAGGCGGTAATTCAAATTGTACATTATCTTCTCTAAAACTTTGCCTTGCTCTATACAATCTTTTTTCAATGGTATCATAACTTGTTACAAAGGCTTTGGCTATTTCGCTTACACTAAATCCACACAATGTTTTTAATATTAGAGAAATTTGAGCATCTGTGGACAAGCAAGGATTACAGCATACAAACATCATACGCAATTGGTCATCATCAATCGTATTCGTATTTACAAGCTCCTGTACGGTTGGCACAAGCGTATATTCCGATTGCAATAAAGGGGCAATATTTTTAGCATATTGCAATTGCTTTTTTTGGTGCCGCAATACATCTACAGTTCTATTTCTTGCCACAGCAAATATCCATGCAGATGGGTTTTGTGGAAGCCCATTTATTTTCCAATTGCTAAATGCTTTTAGCAAAGTATCCTGCACTACATCTTCTGCTAGTTGTAAATTTTGTGGGCCAAATAATTTTGTAAGTACAGCCACAAGTTTCCCCCATTCGTGTCGAAAGAGATGCTCTACTGCTTGTTCTATTTGAGGAGAATTTTCCAGTGTTGTTTTTGTGTAAGGTAATAAAAATCGTAAAGCAATTATTTATTAGAACCTGTTTCATCAAAATTATCGAAGTAAGTAAAATCTTTTGTAATCAATCCATTCTCTATTGTAAAAATAGTACAAATAGGCAATTGAAATGTTGTACCATCCGCAGCCATTCCAGTAGATGTAAATTCTACAATAATATGATTATCTCCCGAAGGGTACATGGTAATAATTTCATCTTTTATATTTGGAAATATCTTACTCAGTTCGGTGTATTTTTCAATGGTTTGTTTGCGGGTTTGTTTTACTATTCCTAGACCTAATGTTGGGTCTTTAAAATCAGTGGTATCCGCATACATAGTTGCCATTTCATTCCAGTCATGACTATTGAAATACTCAAAATATTGTTTTACTAATTTTTCGTTTGCAGCTTCTTCCTGTTTGTAGTTGCATGCGTTTAATACAATCAATATGGCTAAAATGAATATTGAAACTTTCATTGTTTAGAATTTTATACCTGTTTAAAATGAAGTCATAATTACTCAAAAGAAAATACAGAAAATCCCTTTAAATAATTATGACTTTAAAAGATGTGAGCTTACATAAACTATGATGGCATATCCATTTTCATTACCTGTCTTACTTGCACTTTTCCTCCGTATTGATAATCAGGATAATCATCGCACATGGCTACCGCTTCATCATAGTTTGCGGCATTTACAATAAAATATCCGCCCACTATTTCTTTACCTTCTGCAAATGGACCGTCGGTAACGGTTTTGTTTACCCCACTAATAATTTTGCCTCCAGGCAGTAGCGGTTCCCCTGAGTCATATTTACCCGCTTTAGCCAATTTATCAATCCAAGCCAACCACTTTTCCATACCAGCTTCCATATTTTCAGGTGTTTGTTCATTGTGTGGCAAATCTCCGCCATGAAAAATAAGCATAAACTTTTCCATAATTGTTTGTTTTAAGTTTTTTAAATTATTTTACTAATGACGAACAGATTACTCTTTTCCGGACAATCATTTTATTTATTTTACAAAATGTAATAAGATGATTTAAAAATACTACCTTAATTTTATTAAAAATACAAAATGAGCAATTTTTCCTTTCTCCCTTTTCAAAATCTTGAATCAGAAAGACTATTATTAAGGCAAATTACAGCCGATGATGTAAATGAAATGTATGCTATGCGCAGCAATGCAGAAGTGATGAAGTACATCCCACGCCCATTATGCACAACCCTTGACGAGGCTATGGCTGTAATAAATATGATACAAAATAAATTAGATGAAAACGAAGGTTGCAATTGGGCTATCACTTTAAAGGGAAGCCAAAAAATGATAGGCTTCATTGGACATTACAGAATAAAATGGGAACATTTTAGAAGCGAAATTGGCTATACCATTTTACCCGAATACCAAGGTAAAGGCATTACAACAGAAGCAATAAAACTAATGGTAGATTTTGGTTTCAACCAAATGAACATGCATTCCTTAGAAGGAATTATTGACCCTGCAAACACAGCATCGGCAAGAGTGTTAGAAAAAAATGGTTTTGTAAAAGAAGCGCATTTTAAAGAAAATGAATTTTTTGATGGTAAGTTTTTAGATAGCGTTATTTATTCATTGCTGAAAAAATGATACGATAAACCATACACATAAAATAAGCCGATGAAAAATTCCATCGGCTTTTTTGCGGGGAGTCACAGGATTAAACGAGTTCTGCTTGCAATTCCTTTTTATTTTCTAAAATAGTATCAATATTTATTGTTTTCAACAACTTTTCTTCCAACACATTTGCAAAGCTTTCAAAATAAGCAATAGCATCTTCTTTTTTATTTCTCTTCAAGCAACGCTTTCCACCTTCCAAATTATTTAGTACTTCTATGTCTGATAAATATTCTATGTGGTGAATATCAGTTGGCGTAAGCCCAATTTCTTCTAGCTTATGAAAAATTAGTGCTAAAGGAGCATTGGTGATAGGGCAAAAATCTATTGCTAATTCTGTCCACTCACCTGCACCATCGTGTGCATAGCTCAGTATTTCATCTTTGGTAAACTCGGTTACAGATTGTACCAAGTTACCACAATTACATGCCCCATGGTGCCCCCATGAGTGGTATGCACCATTTGCTAAATTATTTGCGGTAAGCCTGAGCGCTTGTATAAGTTCAAAAGTTGGTTGTGCCATGTTGTAATTTACTAATTTATTTTATTCTTGGTTTTTAAATAAATAAAAAAAAGCAAGGTTTAGTAACCTATTTTTGTAAGTACAAATATGTCTATCCAAAAAATTAGTATAGAAGACTTTTTAGCCCTAGCGAAAACGAATATCGTTGTAGATGTACGTAGCCCTAGCGAGTACGCTCAAGCACATATACCCAATGCTCAAAATATTCCTTTATTTAATGATGAACAACGAAAAATTGTTGGCACCGCATACAAACAAGAAAGCAAACAAATTGCTATAAAACTTGGGTTAGATTTTTTTGGAAAGAAAATGAGGGAGATGGTAGAGGAGGTAGAACAGTTGGTTAAAGGTTACGGGTTAGGGGTTACGAGTTCTACTAATGCAATCATCGATACAAATAGTGTGCTCACCAATGAAACAAACCCGCAACCCGTAACTCATAAACCTGAAACTGTGTTAGTTCATTGCTGGCGTGGTGGCATGCGCAGCGCAGGTGTAGCTTGGTTATTAGATTTATATGGGTTTAAAGTTTACACGCTTGTAGGTGGTTACAAAGCTTATCGCAATTGGGTATTACAACAATTTGAAAAAGATTATCAGTTTAAAATAATTGGCGGCTATACAGGAAGTGGAAAAACATTGTTGCTAGATGCCTTAGCTAAAGAAAATAATGCAACAATAGATTTAGAAGGCCTAGCGAATCACAAAGGTTCTGCTCTCGGTGGCATAGGGCAAGCCAAACAACCAAGTCAAGAAATGTTTGAGAATTTATTAGCTGAAAAGCTTGAAGCCACGTGCAAGACGACAGACAACGGACTACAGACAACGGACGATGTGCAGGAGACTACCCACGACAGACAACATCATTTATATACCGAACCTTCAAAGTCAAACAAACCAATTGCAAACTGCATTTGGCTGGAAGATGAAAGCCAACGCATAGGCAACCTACAAATACCCATGCCGCTATGGTACTCAATGCGCAGTAGCCAAGTGTATTTTTTTGATATCCCTTTTGAAGAAAGATTAAATTATTTAACCGAAGAATACGGTGTGCAAAAAAAAGATGAATTGGTAACAGCCATTATGCGCATACAAAAAAGATTGGGTGGTTTAGAAACTAAAAATGCCATCAATTTTTTACTGGAAAATAATTTTAAAGAAAGCTTTAGAATATTACTTACTTATTATGATAAATATTATTTGAAAGGTTTGTATAATAGAGAAAATGTAAAGGAGTTAATAAAAACAATTGTTACGGAAGGGGTGAATACAAATAAAAATATTGAGTTGCTGAATACTTCCTCCGAGATGCTATAACTGATATACACACTAAATTACAATAAAAACTTGTTGTGAAACCATTATTTGAGAATGCTTACTGAGTTTTAACCTAAAATACTTTATGTTTCTTTTCTGAGTCGCTATTTCACAGTTAAATCTTTTCTAGTTCATTAATAAAAATCCCCTAAAACAAAAACTATCTAAAGTGAAGAAAATTTAAAATACCAATTGCTATATCCTACTAAATCTTTTTTTAATATCTCTTTCAAATATGAAACAGATATTTTTTTCCCTTTCATAGGAATTAGAAAAACTGGACTTTTCTCAAGAATTGATACAGTTGTTGCAAACCAAGTAACATGTTCATGAGGCATTGCAACACCTAATATCATTCCAGGTAGTCCTGCAAAGGATTCAGGACCACCTTCTGGTAGAATTTCTTCAGTAAAATATGCTACTACATAGAGAGAATCCATAATTATTGCATTCGCCCTTTTACAATCATAACCTGCAATCTGCCTTTTTTCACCTGTTAATTTCCATTGTATGTTTCTTATAGTGTCTTGTATTAGAAATATATTCTCAAGTATTTTTTTTTGAGTAAAACAAATACCAGTTTCTAATTCTGAATAAACTATATTTTCCTCAGCTACTATGGCATTAAACTTATAATTTTCTGAATTTTCTTTACCTGGCTTATAAAGAGTTTTTGTACTGTCGAATATTAAGTTGAAAAACGAAGTTTTGAATTGCTGGTTATTCTTTTTTACAAGTTCTAAAGATTGACTGTTATCCTGGTACAATTTATACAAATTTATTTTACGTACAAATTCAATACTACCCATCTGTAACGGTTTTACATTTTGGGCTTTAAGTGGTGGTGTTGAGATTAAAAATAGAATGAGCGTTGTAAAAAATAAATATCTCATGTATTGTTTGTTTTATAAAGTTTAAGTAACCTATTTATTTTTAGTAAAATTCCAAATAACAGAAATATTGCCATACCTTCTTATTACATTATACTCATTTTGTGTGAAAGAATTTTTATTTGCATTTAAGTTAAATCCATTGTTATTATTAAGCAAATCATTTACACCCAGTCTAAATTTTAGCTCGCTATTTTTAAAGATACTTTTCTCAAACCAAATATTCCACAACACTATATTGTTACTTTTAGCGAACCCAATATTTGTGCTCCTAAAAGTAAAATCACAATCAGAATGCAGCTGCAATTTTCGGGGCAAGAAAAAATCAACAACAGGACTAAAACTGTATATACTATTCCTAATTCTAGACCTACTGATAGATGTTATACCAGCAGTAGTTATATTATCAAAATGAAATTCTAAACCAAAATCACATTTCTTGTCTATCGATTTGCTCAAACTTAATGTAAAGTCTTGCGAATTAAGTACGATATTGTTAGTTTTGTTGTTTATGATATTGACATTTCTTTTTTGCTTTGAAGTTACATTAAAATCAATATAAATATTTGTTTTCGGAATAAGGTATCGATACTCAATATTTTGACTGAAGCCTCTCACTCCATTTACATTTTCATACTTATACTCTGTTCTCCCAAAGCTGTCAAGTGTAGTGTTGTAACTAAAGTCATTTTTAATAAAATCGTAAATAATTCTAATGACTAAATCTCTTTCATTTTTACTCTTGGAATCTGAATACACAATTTTTATTGAATTAGAAAATGACGGAACTAGCTTTGCATTACCCAAAAAAACATTTAATGGCTCGTTATTTAGTCTTCCGCTTTGTATTTGGTCTATAGTTGGATTTATAGAATTACCATCATACCTGAATGTTACTCGCTTGCGGGCTGCAATTTTGTAACTAAATCGAATTTGGGGAAACCAATTGATGTAAGATTTTTTTACTTGGCTGTTAAAAAGAAAATCTTTTTGAGTAAGGTTAGCTTTACCAATATCAATTCCCGAGATTAAGTAATATCGATTTTTGGTTACTGAATAGCCTATACCATATTTTGGCAAGTTGTTACTGAATTTAAAATTGGAGCTAAATATACTATCAAATTGAAGATACTCTCCAGTCGTGTTTTTATTAAACGAGTTTATAGTAGAACTACTATTAATGGATGTTATGCTAAAATTGAATAAAATAAAAGCATTTTTTGAAACTGGTTCAACATATGTTAATTTTGACCCTAATAAAAGTGTACTGTGTTTATTGGTTTTTAATTGATCAGTAATTTGTACCTGAAAAGGTAAGTTGCTACCAATTTTATAAAATGAATTTTCGGAATACAAATTGGCTTTCGAGATGTCACTTGTATAACCTTCATTTATATCAAACAGAATTTTTCGCCGCCTTTTGCTTAATATTTTAATCCATGAAAAAGAACTATTTAAATTATTTAATTTCCCTAATGTAGAAATAGTTCTACTTCCAAAATTTAGTTTTTCTTTTTTACTTGACATCGTTAATTCTCTAAAGTCATAATCGCTTTCTTTTTCAGCCATTTCTCCGTTGAAAGTAATTTTAATACTAGAAGTAGAATCAATTTGTTTTTCATATGCTCCACTAATTTTGTTACTTAGAATTTTATTAGAAAAAGATTTATTCTCTTTAGTGAAATAACTGGTATCTGGTAAAATAAACTCAGTAAATGAAGAATCAATACCTCTAATCCTTAAATTCCTAAACTTGTAGTTTAGAATTAAGGATTCTTTAGCATCGTTCCATTTATTACTGTAATGTGCTCCTACTGTTTGTAAAATTGGTAACCCTCTGCCTGAAAATTGACCATCCCAAGTGTCGAGTCGCCCAATATTGTTTTGGTCATTACTTATAAAAGTTTCCGTCTCAGTAGAATTTAACCCCAACTTACCAGTATTTGATATAATACTATACACTCCTAATTTTCTTTTACCCCTAAAATGATTGAGTGTAATTAAATTATCATAAAACTGATTAGTACCAACGCTCCCTAGCGCTCTACCAAAATATCCACTCTTCTTATCCTCTTTTAATTTTAAATTAATTACTTTAATATTTTTGCCATCATCAATTCCAAGTGCTTTTGATTGTTCAGTTTTTTTATCATAAACTTGAACTTTTGAGACCATATTTGCTGTGAGGTTACGTGTTACCAACGTTGGGTCGTCACTAAAAAACTCCTCCCCATCCACTAAAATTAGCTTTACTTTTTCACCTTGAGCAGTAATTTCACCTTTTTTATTTACTCTTACTCCAGGTAATTTTTTTAACAAATCTTCAACGGTAGCATTGGGAGCTACATAAAAGCTATCCGCTCTATATTCTGTAGTGTCGCCATTCCTTATAATGGCTCGTATTCCACCTTTTACAATTACTTCACTAAGTAATTGCACCTTAGACACCATCCTAATGTATCCTAAATCAATTGTAGTATCCTTACGAATATCAAATCTATCTTCGTACTCAATATAATTAGAAAGGCTAGCTATTAATATAAAATTATTTGGTGCAATATCCTTGAACTCAAAACTACCATCTGATTTTATTCTTGTATACTTCAATATTATTGAATCACTTGCTCTAAGGAGATAAATAACTCCTTTGTCTAATTTCTGTTTAGTTATTGAATCTAATAATATACCCTTAACATTTACTTCCTGAGCATACGAATAATTTGCAAAAAGTAGTAGTAAAATAAATATAGTTAAAATACTTTTCAATTATAGAATTAAGGTCTGTAAAATTATTGATAGTTATAAAGATAAATGGATTATTTCTCCATTTTTTTGTTTGCAAATAAGAGAAATTACTCTCATAGTAATTTTACATTAGCTCTAATAAAAAACAAAACCCTATTTTCATTTGTTGAGGTATTATTTAGATAGATACTTTGCTGTATAAACCCGTCCATAGCGGGAGTTATCTTAAAACTTAAGTAACCAGAGTCGTTAGGCTGAATTATTGTATTTTTTACATCATCTGGCACTGTGCAGGAACAGTCAGCTGTAGCTTCTAAAAATTTTAGAGGTTCGTCGCCTGTATTATAAATAGTGATTTTACCATGGAATTCTTTCTTAAATTCAATTTCTCCTAAATCAATTTTATTAGTATTATATTTTATGATTGGGCCCCTAGTGTTTTTGCATGATATCATTGTTAGTATTGTGATTACTAAAAAGTTTTTAATTTTACACATTTATATTCTTTTTATGTTAATCTTATTTTTACTTTTAACATGAAAACACCTGACTTTTCTTTTGGATTTGTTAAGATAGCTTGATTTGTTTTTGACAATGTCTCAAAGATTTTTGGATTCTTTTTTTTTGCGTTCAAAATATCCTTCATCGTGAGTTTAAAAAATACTGTATTTGTTTTATCAATGTATATTGGAGTTAATCCCAATAAGGTAAATGGATTCTCGTTGGCATTATTAGATATTGTTGTTTGGGTATTATTTTGAATATAATATATAGAATTTTTAATTTTCTTAGTTTGTTGATAATTGAAAACAATAAAATTATCATTCATAAAAAAATCTGCGCCTAAGAAACTTGCAGTCGAGTCCAGTAAGATTTTATTCATTAACAATTTCTCATGGTTAAACTTATTTTTCTTAACTTCATTACTAGTTATTTTTATTTCCAGTACCTCTTTTAAGTAATTTTTGTCATATTTATAAACTGTATCTGAATATGCATTTGAATGTATTATGAGCCCATTTGTGCTTCTTAAAAAACCAGTTGACTGCCATTCAATTTTTGAAATATCAAAATTAAATGGGAATCTCTTTTTTAATACATGACCAGTACTATCTAATAATACAAGATTAGTGTTTTCTTTCATACCTCCTACGGAAAAATTTCTATACAATAAAATTTGACTGTTTTGTGTTAAACAAAAGTTGCTTCCATAAAGACCAATATTAACTTTCTTAAGAAATCCTCCCGTCTTTAGATTATAATAGTAAAGTGATTTGTCTGAACTCGAAAATATAACAACTCTGTTATTTGTGGTATCAATATCAAAATCATTTATTTTTTCATATTCATTTTTTAACAAGCCAATTTTTCCGTATTTATTAAGATATCTTCCCATAGAATCGAACCTAATTAAATTAGAGAATCGTTCATCAAGTGCAAAAATATCATGCTTATACAATACTATTTTTTTTAAGGAGGCAATAAAAAATGTAGTATCAATACTTTTGAAAGAAATAATTTGAAGTGAATCAAACACATCACTAAAACTCTTTATTTTATTATTATTTTTACTTGATACATCAATCGTTATAGGTGCTTCATGCACAAGCTCAATATCCTCAATATTATGACTTCCTTTACAACTATGCAATAAGGTTATAAATATTGATAAGAAAAATACCAATAGTTTTTTATAACTAGAAGACATCAAAAAGTACAATTTTTTATAAGGGTAATGCAACGAAAGTATTTTAGATATATGTTAAAAGAATTGACCAAAAATAAAAGTTAGAAGAGCTTATTCACTCTACTAACTTTTAAAACCTTACTACTCTCCGCAAGGATTTGAACTACAAGACGCACTTCCACTAGAACACGTGTTGCCAATTTGTGTAATTTCTCCACCCGAAGAGATTGTACATGAAACTAATTTTTTTGTGCCTCCTTCACGAAGTGCTTTTGCAGATTTACTTACTATCAGTGCTCCAATTGATAAACAAATACCCAAGCAAAGCGTTGAAATTTTAATATATCTTTTCATTTTTATAGTTGCTTTTAGGAAAAGCAATAACCTTTAGTTATAAATAAAATTTTAAATCAATTTTTTCGCTGCTCTTTATTTGACCTGAAACCTACTATAAGTTCCTTTAAGTATCTTGTAGTGTTTAACCTACAAAAACATAACAGATAATTAGTTAATGTAAAACTGATTAATATATTTGAAGTTGCCTATTCTCTTTTTGAATATCTTTATGAAAATTTAGAATAATTATGTTTAACTCTGCAAGGCTAAAAAAATTAAGAAAAGATTTAGGACTGTCTCAAAATCAAATGAGCGAAAGACTCAACATTCAACAGTCTACTTACAGTAAATACGAAACAAATACTCAAGATTTAAATCTAAGTTTATTACAAAGATTAAAAGATGAATTTGATGTAGATCCCAATGAATTTATTATTACCCATAATAAAAATGTAAATTTTGAAAATGGTAGTGTAGTACAGGGCAATGGTGTAGTTCAATCAGAAAATTATTATTCTTTCCCTAAAGAAATTGTTGATTCAATACTAACGAATCAACAAAATATTATTCAGCTCATAAATTTAGTTGTAAAAGGTAAAGATTAAATGGAAAACATCAAACTCACACAATACTCCCACGGTGCAGGTTGTGGCTGCAAAATATCACCTCAAGTATTAGATACCATTCTTAAAGGCAATATTGCTATGCCAGATAATGATAAACTCATTGTAGGCAACCATAGTAAAGATGATGCAGCCGTGTTGGATTTAGGAAATGGCACAGCACTTATTTCTACTACCGATTTTTTTATGCCTATTGTAGATGATGCATTCAATTTTGGCAGAATAGCAAGCGCCAATGCCATTAGCGATGTATATGCAATGGGTGGAAAGCCAGTACTAGCTATAGCTATACTTGGATGGCCTATAAATAAACTAGCACCAGAAGTGGCTCAAAAAGTAATAGACGGAGCAAGAAGTATTTGCAACGAAGCGGGTATTACACTTGCGGGTGGGCATAGTATAGATTCGCCTGAGCCTATTTTTGGCCTTGCGGTAAATGGCATGGTGGCTATAGAAAATATAAAACAAAATAATAAAGCACAAGAAGGCGATGTATTATTTCTTACAAAACCATTGGGTGTGGGCATTCTTACAACGGCAGAAAAAAAATCTATTTTAAAAGAAGCACACAAAGACCTAGCGCCAAACCAAATGATGCAGTTGAATAAAGTAGGTGAGGCATTGGGTAAGCTTGTATGCGTAACTGCCATGACAGATGTTACAGGTTTTGGTTTACTAGGTCATCTTACAGAAATGGCAGAAGGTAGTGGATTAACGGCTGTTATTAATTTTGCAGATGTACCCGTTATTACGCCAAGCATTTTTGAATATATTGCTCAAGGATCAGTACCTGGTGGCACTACAAGAAATAGAGATAGTTATGGACATAAAATGGACACACTTACTGAAGAACAATGGGCAATATTAGCAGACCCGCAAACTAGTGGCGGTTTGCTTATTGCAGTAAACAAAAATAAAATTGAGGAAGTAAAAAATCTACTCAAAGAAAATGGCTTAGAAAAATTTATTACTCCCATAGGTTTTATGAGAGCTAAAATTGACAAAACAGTGCTTGTACAGTAAGAATACCAGCATGTTTTTTAAATAATCGTAATGCCCTTTAAGTAAGAAAATTTAATAAAAACAAGCAAAAAGAAAGCTAACAAGCAATAAATTACAGCTAATTATATAGTTTTTATACATTCAAATTAAGGGCAATGTTTATACAAAGCCTTCTATGAAGCTATTAGTAAATTTGCTAAAACCCCTTTAAAGAGTGCATTTGAAAGAATTTGGTTCGAACAAAAAATGTTTTTATAGTGCATAAATTAATTACACACAATTCCTTAAATCATTATTGTGGGTTAAGTTTTTTTGGAAAACCCAATTAATTCATTAGTTTTAACGTGAAGTTACACTTCGAACCCATTATTTACTAACCATAAATTCAAATTAACATGGCAGGAAAATTAACAGCGTATTGCATGAAGACAAAGGAAAAAAATGTAGAAATGCAAGATGCAGTGATCACAAAAACATCTCGTGGAGGCTACATGGCTCAAGGCAACGACGGTAAAGGAAATAAAATGACTACAATGCTTGGCGAAGCAAGAGCTTTGGAAGCTGTAAAAGACGGCGTAGCCAAAAAAGGCTGGTAGGTCTAAAATTATTTATTAAAAAAGCAGCTTTTAAAGCTGCTTTTTTGTATTTACTATAATTTTATTTCATCTTCTCCATCATCAAAAAACTTAAATTCAGTTAAGCTGTGGTTAGAATTTGATCGTACTTTTATTTTTTGTTTATACTTCCAGCTCCATTTCATACGCCTGCTCGGAAAACCAGATGTGAGGTATGTAAATATTATTGGATGCACATCTATTGTAAGCGCCTTGTGCTTCTGCATAATGAGGTAGCTTAAATTTTTTGCTATTTCATCCTCTAAAATAAGCGCTGATGATATTTTGCCTGTACCCTCACAACTTGGGCAAAGCTCAGTAGTATTTATATTCATTTCTGGCTTCATACGCTGGCGTGTAACCTGCATAAGGCCAAATTTAGACAATGGTAAAACTGCATGTTTAGCTCTATCCGCATGCATAAACTGATCCATTTCATCTGTCAGTTTTTTCTTATTTTCCAATAATTTCATATCTATGAAATCTATTACAATAATGCCACCCAAATCTCTCAATCTAAGTTGCCTTGCTATTTCTTCGGCTGCCTCTAAGTTTGTTTCTAAGGCATTTTGCTCTTGGTTATTGCTTACACTCTTGTAACCACTATTTACATCTATTACATGCAAAGCTTCTGTATGCTCAATAATGAGGTATGCACCACTAGGCAAATTTACTGTTTTACCAAATGCCGCTTTTACTTGTTTTGTAATACCATATTGATCAAAAATAGGGCTAGTACTATTGTAATGTGTTACAATATCTACTTTTTGAGGAGCTATTTTTTGTATATAATTTTTAGTATCGTTAAAAATATCTTTATCGTTTACTATTATTTTATTAAAATCTTCGTTTAGTAAATCCCTCAGCATACTATTCGTTTTGCCCTGTTCACTCAATATTTTTTGAGGAGGCACAGCACCTTTAAGATTTTTTTGAATCCCTTTCCAAGTAGCTTCTAAACTCAGTAGATCTTCATGAAGATCAGCAGTTTTCATACCCTCAGCAGCCGTACGCACTATTACTCCTAAGTTTTTAGGTTTTATAGCTTCTATAATTTTTTGCAATCGCTTTCTTTCATCCGATGAATGAATTTTACGAGAAACTGCTACAATATTTGTGAAAGGAGTAACTACAACGTAGCGGCCTGGTAAAGAAATTTCGCAAGTAAGGCGAGGTCCTTTTTGAGCTATTGGCTCTTTAAGTACTTGTACCAATACATTTGGTTTTCCTGTAAGTACTTCTGTAATTTTACCCGTTTTTATAATTTCTGGCTCTACTTTAAAATTGCCAAAATCAAAACCTTTTTCATCATGCTCATTCATGGCAAGATGGGTAAATTTTAATAACGATCTAACGTAAGGGCTAAGGTCTGTGTAGTGAAGAAAAGCATCTTTTTCGAAGCCAATATCTACAAAAGCAGCATTAAGACCAGGTATAAGTTTTTTTACTTTTCCTAGGTATATATCACCAGCAGCAAAACTAGCGTCTGCTTTTTGGCTATGAAGCTCTACCAACTTCTTATCTTCCAATAGAGCTATCTCTGTACCTTCGGGTACAGTGTTAATAATCAATTCTTTTGTCACGTTGTGTACGAGTTTTAAAAGACCTACACACGCTTAAGACATTTATTAAACACCCACAGTTTATATTAATATTATAGCAAGACAAATAGATTTATAAAAGTATACTTCTATATTACATCTTAGCAAGAATCATTAAAATAAAGCGTAAAACAAACAAGATAGCAGCAAGGTATTGCTACTATCTTGTTTTAGTGAATTACTTAGTTGTACAAGCAAGCACAACTACCTATCTAGAAAAATTACTTCTTCTTATGACGGTTTTTTCTTAAACGTTTTTTACGCTTGTGAGTAGCTATTTTATGACGTTTTCTCTTTTTACCACAAGGCATATCTGATCTTTTTTGTGTTTAATAAATAATTTTTAAATAAATATATGTATTGCTACAGTTCGTTATTTCGTTTTTTAATGTGCTCAAAACTTTGCATGACTTGTAAAAATTTACATTCATAAAAGCTTATTTCAAGGCTTTTATTCTTTCTTCCACTTCTTCGGTATAATGTGAATCGTTTATAAGTTGTTTACTTATATTGTACCACTTTATAGCCTCCGTTTTATTGCCTGCACCTGCATAAGCATCAGCTAAATAAGCTATGGCCTCTACATTTTGTGGTTCTGCAGTTACTACTTTTTGCAGCCTAGGTATTGCTTTTTCAAACTGACCAGAAACCAAACCACCAACACCAAGCACCATTTGTGCTTTCATGTTGGTTGAATCTTTTCTTACCACGGCAAGCAATTCCTGTATTCCCTTCATTGTTTCTTGCGGATTTCCACTCTGACCTCTGCCATAAATGTAACAACTACCAAGCTCAATCCTTAAATCATCATTGTTAGGATTTAGTTTTATTGCCCTTTCAAAAAGGTCAATAGCTTCTGTTGTTTTCCAATTCAATTTTTCCGAATCTTTCTCTCCTCTTATGAGGTCTAAAAATATTCGGGCTGCAAAGGTGAGGTTTTTTTCTGAATTTTCCAACTTAGATGCAGTAGATGTATAAAAAGCAAACATTTCTGGAGATTTAATAGTGTCTCTCCAGAAAGCTGCTAGCTCATTATTTGCCTTTATTTTTTGAGAAAGTAAATCTCCACGGCTAATGCTATTTTCAATTTTGGAAACCAAAATGACTTGAGTAGTAGATAATTTCGCCTTTTCGGTGGTTATATACTGTTGTACATCAAAGACTTTAGCTAATGCGTTTTTATCGGGGGAGCCAGCTGTTTCTTTTTTGTTTGATGTAGTTCTTCCAAAGAAAAAAAGGGAAGACACTAGTAAAATACCTGCGAAAATTAAAATAATTTGTTTCTTCAAAATTTAAATATAAACAACAAAGTTACATTAGTCATCGTTATCATCCTCTACTTTAGGGGCTACTTTTAAATTTGCATTCTTCACATCTTTCATAAATTCCTTTGCAGGTTTAAATGCAGGAATAAAATGTTCTGGTATTACAACCGATACATTTTTTTTAATGTTTCTGCCAATTTTTGCAGCCCTTTTTTTAACGATAAAACTACCAAAGCCACGTACATAAAGGTTTTCGCCAGATGCTAATGAGGCTTTTACTTCTTTAAACATTGTTTCTAAGGTAACTAAAACATCTACTTTTGGGATGCCTGTTTTGTCAGAAATTTTGTTGATTAAATCTGCTTTTCTCATAATAATAATAATTTGTTTTAATTAATGCTTAGTAAAGATATATTAATAAAAATTAAATGTATATACTAAACGCCTAAAGTTATTAAAAAGTTATTTTTGCAATTGTACATGAAAGAACTGAAAAAGAATGTAATATTTAGCACTAATTTATTATTGTGGCATTATAATGACAATAATAGAGTTATGCCTTGGAAAAGCGAAAAAGATCCTTATAAAATTTGGTTAAGTGAAATTATACTTCAACAAACACGGGTAGAGCAAGGGTTAGAGTATTACAACAGATTCATTATCAAATATCCAACAATTAAACAATTGGCATTAGCCCCAGAAAATGAGGTGTTTAAACTATGGGAGGGCTTAGGTTATTATATTCGCTGCAAAAATCTTATGGCTACAGCAAGATTTGTAGCATTTGAATTAGATGGAAAATTTCCTAAAAAATACGAAAATATATTACAACTTAAAGGCGTTGGGCCATACACAGCCGCAGCTATTGCATCGTTTGCCTACAACTTACCTTATGCAGTGGTAGATGGAAATGTATTGAGGGTACTAGCCCGTTTTTTTGGAAAAAATATTGCTGTGGACAGCATTGAGGGTAAAAAATATTTCACCGATTTAGCACAACAACTTTTATCAAAAGATACTCCAGCAGTTTATAATCAGGCAATTATGGATTTTGGGGCTACAATTTGTAAACCTAAAAATCCTTTATGTGTAACCTGCATTTTCAATAGCAATTGCATTGCTTATAAAAAGAAAATGGTAATTACTTTGCCCGTAAAAGAAAAAAAGTTAATAAAAAAAACTCGATTTTTTTATTACTTAATTGTGGAGCTGGGAAATAAATTATATGTAAAAAAAAGAACTGCAAAAGATATTTGGCAGAATCTGTGGGAGTTTCCACTAATAGAACAATCTGCAAAAATTTCGGCGCAAGAGTTACAAAAAACAACAGAATACAAAAATTTGATAGGTAAAGAAGATTATGTAAAACATATTTCTACATTTTACAAACAACAGCTAACACACCAAACCATAGAAGGCATTTTTATACATATTGATAAAAAGAACCTGTTGAAAAGCGATTTATTTATACTAGTTGATAAAAAGCAACTTGGCAAATTGGCTTTTCCTCGGTTTATAACAAATTATTTTGAGCTTAACACTTAATGAATAATAATAACTGCTATGCATAATTATACAAAATAACTGTATCTTTAAAATTATATTTTTTGATTGCCTTACTTTTTATATGCTTTAAAAAAGTGGGTGAAAACACATTTTAAATATCTTTTTATGCGAGGAGTAAATAGGGTAATGCTAATAGGTAATTTAGGTAAAGATCCTGAAATGCAATTTTTGGAAGGCAATATCGCAGTGGCAAAATTTTCGCTAGCCACATCTGAATCTTTTAAAGATAGAAGTGGTAGGCTAATTTCGCAAACAGAGTGGCACACAATTGTACTATGGCGTGGGCTTGCAGAGCTTGCAGAAAAGTACCTGCATAAAGGGAGCTTGGTTTATATTGAAGGGCGCTTAAAAACAAGGAGCTGGGAAGATAAAGAAGGAAATAAAAAATTTGCTACAGAAATTGTTGGTGACAATTTAATTATGCTAGATAAAAGAACTGACGGAGTGCAGCAAGATGTAGACGATGTGCCAAATTTTTCTGATGAGGAAGTACCGCCACCAGTAGATGAGCGTGGAAACGAACGTTTACCTTTTTAATAAACCATGTTTGTATAACAACATGAAATTGTACACATAAAATTTTTGTTTTGGATTATCATTCGGCAACAGTAAGCTTTATACTGTCATTTAATTTTCTAACAATTGTACCCGCTGTTACTGGTGTACTTATTTTTATTGCCATACTGTTATTTATTCTTTCTTTCTTAGTGGCTGGTAGTGAAATAGCTTTTTTTTCGCTCTCTCAAAAAGATATAAATGTGCTCAAAACGAGGCAGCAACCATCTTTTAGGCGAATAGTGACATTGTTAGAACAGCCGAAAACTTTACAAGCCTCCATGCTAATTACCAATACAATGGTAAATATTGGAATTATTTTAGTGTCTAATATGCTTATTGATGAGTGGTTTTCTAATTACATTATTTCTACCACAGCACAGTTTTTTATTAAACTAATAACCATATCTTTTATTTTATTACTTTTTGCAGTTGTACTACCAAAAGTGTGGGCAACGCACAATAAAATTTGGTTTGCTTCTTCTGCGTCTCTCATAGTAGAAATTTTTAATAGCATTTTTTATATATTCAGCAAGAGGCTGGTGCGATTTAGTGATAGATTAGAAAAACAGTTTTTATCCGAAAAAAATAATATGCCAGACGGTGGAAACTTAGACCATGCTATAGACCTATTGCCAGACAACGAAGCAACATTAGAAGAGAAACAGATTTTAAAAGGCATAAGAAAATTTGGCGATACCCCAGTAAAACAAATAATGAGAACTAGGCTCGATGTAAATGGCATAGAGTACAAAACTTTATTTAAAGACCTTATTAATACAGTAGAAGAATTGCATTATTCCAGATTGCCAGTTTACAAAAATAACCTAGATGAAATTGCAGGAATGCTGCATACAAAAGACTTGCTTGCGCATATAGATGAGCCGGAAGCGCACGATTGGCACTCACTCATAAGAACAACTTTTTTTGTACATGAGCAAAAATTAATAAAAGATTTATTACAAGAGTTTCGTACAAAGCGAATACATTTTGCTGTGGTAGTAGATGAATTTGGCGGCACATCGGGCATAGTTACGCTTGAAGATATAATGGAAGAAATAATTGGAGAAATAAAGGACGAATTTGACGACGAAGAAAGCGTAAACAAAAAGATAGACGAAAATACCTATATTTTTGAGGGGAAATTTATGATAAACGATGCTTGTAAAGCCATGAATTTACCATCTGATACTTTCGATAAAATAAGAGGGGAAAGTGATTCTGTAGCTGGGCTTGTATTAGAAATTGCAGGTGCGTTTCCACAAGAAAATGAGGTGCTGGTTAGCGGAAATTTTTCTTTTATCCCTTTAGAAATAAATAAAAATAGAATAGATAAAGTGAAAATTTTATTGCAACAAAAATTAGTAAACTAGCGGTGAATTTTAAAATGAAAAAAACTACTCCATACAAAATTTTCCTTTGTACACTTATAATTAATGGCTTATTTTTTTGTGCTTGCAATAGCAATTATACTTCTAAAAAAACAGGGTATTTTCAGATAGATTTTCCACAAAAAAAATACCAGCTATTTAATGAGCCCGGCTTTCCTTACAGTTTTGAATATCCCACGTATGCAAAAATTGTTTCAGATAGTACCTATTTCGATAGTAATCCAGAAAATAATTTTTGGCGAAATATAGATTTCATTCAGTTTAATGCAAAAATATTTTTGAGCTATAAGGCAATAGGTGGGAAATCGATCTATAAAGTAAAAAAAACAGATGGCACTTATAAAGATTCAGTAGGTATAAACGTGTATGATAAAATGATAAATGACGCATTTAAACTTACCAATAAAAACGATGATGTAGCCACATCAAAAAAAGATAGTCTGTTTAAAACGGCTAATGGTATTGGTGGATTGTTATTTAAATTGGGGGGTAATGCAGCTACACAAAGGCAATTTTTTATGACCGATACTAGTAAAAATTTTATAAGGGGAGCCCTATACTTTTATGCCTCTCCAAATGCAGATTCTGTAAAGCCAGTAGTAGACTTTTTACAAAAAGATATAGACCATTTAATAGAAACTTTTAAATGGAAAACAGCCCCTTAAATCTCCCTAAGGTGGGCTTTTAGTCTCTAAAACCTGGTGTTTATATTTCTACATTCAAGCCTAATCTTTTTACTCGTATTTTTGCAGCAATGATAGCTATAGACAATGTTTTATTGAGCGACCAAATTATAAACGACAAATTTGTTTGTGATTTAACCAGTTGCAAAGGTGCATGCTGTGTAGATGGAGACGCTGGTGCTCCTTTAGATAATAAAGAATTAAAAATGGTAGATGAAGTGTTTGATGCTGTGCTTCCATATTTGAGAAAAGAGGGGATTGATGAAATAAATAAGCAAGGTAGATATGTGCATGATAAAGAATTTGGTTGGGTAACCCCTACCATAGATAGTAAAATGTGTGTGTATGGCATTTTTGATGAATATGGTATTGTAAAGTGTGGCATTGAACAAGCTTACCTTGATGGAAAAACAACATGGAAAAAACCAATTAGTTGCCATTTATTTCCCATAGTTGTAAAAAAAAGCAACGATGGTATAACCGAATTTGCAAATTACCAACCAAGAGAAGACCATTGCAAAGCTGCATGTAGCTTAGGTAAAAAATTAAAAGTGCCAGTATATAAATTTTTAAAAGAGCCGCTTATTAGAAAATTTGGTGCGCCTTTTTATGAAGCTTTAGATGCCACAGCCGAACATATTAAAAACAAAAAATAATTTCTTTCGTAGGTTCTAAATAAATAATTAAATGAAAATAGTACGTATTTCTTTGTTGGCTTTTATATCCACATTCCTTTTAGTTTCTTGTGTTTTAAAAAAAGCAAAAATAGATAATGATTTAAAACAATATTTTGATGCAAAAAATGTAGATGGTTGTTTTACCATGCTAGACAATAGCAATGGCTCCATTACAGTTTACAATATGGGAATGGATACTACAAGAGTAACTCCAGCATCTACCTTTAAAATTGTGAACTCACTTATTGGCTTAGAAACCGGAAAAATAACCGACGAAAAAATGCTTATAAAATGGGATGGTGTAAAAAGATGGAAAGAAGATTGGAACAAAGACCTAACCATGGCTGAAGCTTTTAAAGTAAGCGCTGTACCTTATTATCAAGAGGTAGCTAGGCGTATAGGCGTAGATACTATGAAACACTGGATAGATACTGTATCCTACGGAAACAAAAATATAAGTGGTCGTATTGATACATTTTGGCTAAACAATGTTTTAAAAATATCTCCAGATGAGCAAATAGGTTTAATGAAACGATTGTATTTTGACCAATTGCCGTTTAGAAAAAGTACGCAGCAAATTGTAAGAGATGTAATGTTACAAGAAGATAATACTGCTTATAAATTAAGTTATAAAACTGGCTGGGGTTTTGATGAAAAAAATAATGCATTGGGCTGGCTTGTAGGTTGGATTGAGGAAAACAGACACGTTTATTTCTTTGCAACGCTTTTAAAGTCTACTAACAAAGATTATGATATGAAAACTGCACGTTTGGATATTACAAAAGATATTTTAAAGAAGTATGGTTTTTTTCAAGGAAAAAGATAGTTTATTATTTTCTTAACAGGCTTTGCTTTTAAGAAATACTAATTTGCATCACAACATGAATCTCCCATTTCAATATAAGGAATTACTTTGGCTTTTTTTATTACTGCCTATTATGGCATGTATATATTTTTATGCATTGCAAAAGAAAAAAAGCGTGTTTAAAAAGCTAGGTGACGAAGCATTGGTAAAAGAATTAACTGCAAATTATAGCCCATCATCGTTCCATAAAAAATTTATTTTATTATTTATTTCTATGGGGCTTATTATTACAAGCATTGCAAACTTAAGGACAGCTGCTGGTGCAGAAAAAGTAAATAAGAATGGAATAGATGTAATGATTGCAATTGATATAAGCAAAAGTATGCTTGCAAAAGATATACAACCCAATAGGCTAGAGCGTGCAAAACAAGTATTAAATAAACTAATAGATAAACTAGATAACGACAGGATAGGTATAGTTGTTTTTGCTGGAAAAGCATACTTACAAATGCCACTAACTGTCGACCATTCCGCTGCAAAAATGTATCTGGCGGCTGCTACGCCTGAAACGATTACTACTCAGGGCACCGTAATTGGTGATGCATTAAAAATGTGTTCTGCCGCTTTTAACGCTAAAGAAAAAAAGTACAAAGCTGTAGTACTTATTAGCGACGGAGAAGACCATGATGAAAATGCTTTGAAAGTAGCTGAGCAAATGGGGCAAGAAGGTATACAAATAAATACAATAGGAATTGGGTCGCCACAGGGTGCTACTATTATAGATGAGGTAACTAAAGAAGAAAAAAAAGATAACGAAGGCAATATCGTTATCACAAAATTAAATGAACAAACTTTAAATGATATAGCAGTAAAAGGTAAGGGCACCTACATGATGTATGAAAATACAGAAAGAACCGTCTCCAATTTATACAACCAGTTATCTGGTTTAGACAAACGCTCTGTAACGGACAATGGTTTTGTAAATTATAAAAGTTGGTTTCAATACCTTTTAGCAGCAGCATTTCTATTTCTATTGATAGAATTATTTATTAGTGAATTAAAAAAAGTTAAAAAACCTAAACTTACTGTAGCCGTTTTATTGTTATGTTTTTTGAATTTTTCTGCTCTTGCGCAAAAAGAAAATGAGCTTATAAAAAAAGGCAATGATGCTTATAAGAAAAGTGATTTTGAAAATGCCATAAAAAATTACGGAGAGCTAGTACAAAAAAACGAAACCAATGCAGTTGGTCAATATAACTTAGGCAATGCATTGTATAAATCAGATAAAAAAGACGATGCTATAACTGCATACGACAAAGCTTTTTCGGCATCAAAAACGCCTATTGAAAAAAGTAATGCCTTGTATAATAAAGCTGTAGTATTACAAAACAATAAAAAATTGGATGACTGCATTGCAACATATAAAAATGCGCTTAAGCTAAACCCTGATAATGACGATGCTAGGCAAAACTTGCAAATGGCATTAAAAAAACAAGCAGAGCAAAAGAAAGAAGAGCAAGAAGATAAAAAAGACAAGAAGGATAAGAAAAAAGAAGACGAAAAAGACCCGAATAAAGATAAAAAAGAGGATGAGCAGTCTAAACCTAAACCAAGCAATATGTCTAAAAAAGAGGCAGAGCAACAATTAAAAGCTTTATCTCAAAAAGAAAAAGACTTACAAGATAAACTTCATAAAATGAATGTAAGCAACCCAAATAAGCTTGAAAAGGATTGGTAGGATTCAATTTATTCAAACGATTACTTTTAATATTTTGAAGTTGAGTTTTGCCATACTTTTTGAATATTAAGAGATTACAGATTTATAGTATGATTATTTTTATGCTGCTACTATTAGATTGTTACCTTTGTACTTATAAAATTTTATATGAACGCTTATTGTGAATCGGTTTCAACATACAAACGTCTAAAAACAAGAGAAGTAAAAGTAGGCAAGCTAATCATTGGTGGTAACAACCCTGTGCGCATACAAACGATGACGACCACAGATACCATGGATACAGCTGCTACAGTGGCACAAACTATTCGTTGTATAGAAGCTGGAGCGGAGCTTGTACGCATAACTGCTCCCTCCAAAAATGAGGCAGAAAATTTGCAAAATATAAAAGGCGAGTTGCACAAACTTGGATACTTTACTCCGCTAGTAGCAGATATACATTTTACCCCCAATGCTGCTGAAATAGCTGCAAAAATTATTGAGAAAGTAAGGGTGAACCCTGGTAATTATGTAGACAAGAAAAAATTTGAGCAGATAGAATATACCGATGCAGAATATGCCGAAGAAATAGACAGAATAAAAGAACGTTTTACTCCATTGGTGCTTATATGTAAAGAATATGGTACTGCTATGCGCATTGGCACAAACCATGGTAGCCTTAGCGATCGTATTATGAGCCGCTATGGAGACACCGCCATAGGAATGGTAGAAAGTGCAATGGAGTTTCTTCGTATTGCAAGAGCCGAAGATTACCATAATATTATTTTGAGTATGAAAAGTAGTAACCCACTTGTAATGGTACAGGCATATAGGTTACTCATTACACATATGCAAGAAGAGTTTGGGGAATGTTATCCCCTGCACTTAGGTGTAACAGAAGCGGGTGATGGCGAGGATGGAAGAATAAAATCGGCCATTGGTATTGGAAGTTTGATGGAAGATGGCATTGGTGACACAATTCGTGTAAGCTTAACAGAAGATCCAGAATTTGAAATTCCAGTTTGTAAGGATTTGGTGGAGAGATACAGTGGGCAGTGGGCAGTAGGCAGTGGGCAAGAATCAATTGGCAGTGAGCAGTTGGCAAATGAAAATTCACCTAAAGTTGAAAATAACCTTGAATCTTCAACCTTCAACCTTCAACTTTCCTATTCCCCTTTTGAATATAAAAGAAGAACAACAACCGCAGTAAATAATATTGGCGGAAAAAATGTACCCATAGTACTAGGCGATTTTATGATGGCTAAAACCATTGCTGCGGCTGACTTAGATGTGATTGGTTACAGATACGATTCCGTAACAGACAAGTGGAATATTGGCGATGCTGCTGCAGATTATATTTATGCTGCGGATAAAATTATTGATTTTGCACTACCAGGTACATTGGGTTTTATTTGCAATTATAAAACATGGGACGCATCTGTTACTGACGAAAAAAAATGTTTTCCATTGTTTACGCCATATGAATTTTTAGCTGCTGAGAAAAAACATACTACTTTAAATTTTATTTCTGTTTGTGTTGATGATGAGAACGCAGCTTTGATAAAAACATTACAAGAAGAAAAGACGGTGGTATTATGCATTTATTCTAGCAAGAAAAATGCAATGCAACAAATGCGCATATTTATAAATGGATTGATGCAACAAAGTATTACTTGCCCAATTGTGATAGCAGTAGAAAGTATGCAAACTAATATAGATGCACAGCTAATTGAATTTAGTGCAACGGCTGGTGGCTTGCTATTAGATGGAATGGGCGATGGAATTTGGCTAATGAACGACCCCACTAATATGGTGAATGATAAAGTAAGCGGTAGAACATATTTGACAACTGCAAACAATCATCAATTTTTAAACAACACTTCGTTTTCTATTTTACAAGCAGTGCGTACTCGTATTTCTAAAACAGAATATATAAGCTGCCCAAGCTGTGGTAGAACATTGTTTGATTTGCAAGAAACTACTTCTAAAATACGCAATGTAACCAACCATTTAAAAGGATTAAAAATAGCGGTAATGGGTTGTATTGTAAATGGTCCAGGAGAAATGGCAGATGCAGATTTTGGCTATGTGGGAAGTGGCGTTGGTAAGATAACTTTATACAGAGGTAAGGAGGTAGTAAAGAAAAATATTAATAGTGAAATAGCGGTAGACGAGTTAATAAATTTATTGAAAGAAAGTGGTGTATGGATAGAACAGGTGTAAAGTAAAAAATTAGAAATAAAAATGACAGTTCTTTAAATGACTTTAGAGTTTAAAGTAAAAAATTTAAATCCCATAATATGGTCAAGAATTGTGAAAAGTAATAGCTAATAAATATACTTACCCGAACTTTTTTAATTGTTCTTTTAAAAAAATATTTTCTTCTTTGTATTGTTCAATGCAAAGTTTATACCCCTCTGTATTAATAATTTGATTTTCAATAAAACCAATACCTGTTGAGCTATCGTGGTTTTGTTGGTTAATAATTTTTGCAATATCTAAGTCAATAAATCGAACAAGAGATACTTGCAAAATATCACTAAGTTTTATCAACTCTGTTAATGTAAATTCACTATCACCCTTTTCTTTTTTGCAATAGGCACTTTGCCCAATACCCATATTAGTAGCCACATATCCTTCTGTTAGGTTTTTACTCTCTCTAATAGTTTTAATATTTTGTATAATTTTCTCTTTCATATCCGAAAGTAATAAATTATTCTTTATGGTAATAAATTATTCCATAAAAATGATTGTGAATCATTTCACAAAATCGTTATTTGTATAATAATCTTATAAAACATTTACACACATACATTTAAATTACTAATAAAAATTAAATGTATAAAAACTATGTTTTAATAGCTTTAACTCAAAACCCATTAAATAATAGAAAAATAATAAAAGAAAGTTTAAAGAAAAATTAACCTTATTTAACCCAAAAAGCTAGTATGAAAATTAAAACCATCTGTAAATTTTGCTACTTGATAACAATACTGCAATCTTTTTCCCTTAATTCATATGCACAAAACACTGTGTATTCAACTTTGTATAATTCTAACAATTTTAGTAAAACAATAGATTTTTCTAAGCCAGTAGGAGAAATAGGTGGCAGCGTCTCAGCTACTGCTACAGGTGGGGTTTCATTTACCATACCAATTTTTACATGCCCTGGCACAAATGGTTTACAACCGTCAATCAGCCTTAGTTATAATTCTCAAGGTTCTGCTGGCGTTGCTGGTTATGGTTGGAATATCTCAGGACTTTCAGCTATAACTCGTACTGGTAAAAATATTTATCATAATGGGACTGCTACACCTGTTACTTACACAAATACTGATGCCTTTTTGCTAGACGGGGTTAGGTTAAATCCAATATCTGGCAACAATGGAGCAAACGAAACGGTTTATGCTGCTGAATCAGAATCTTTTGCCAAAATTGTTTCATACTCTTCTGGATCTCCAAACAACCCTTCAAGTTTTATTGTAACTTCTAAAGATGGAACTATTATGGAATTTGGAACTTCAAGTGATTCTAAAATATGGAAAGAGGGTCAAACAAACACCAGTGTTATGATGTGGCGCATAAATAAAATTAGAGATGTAAATGAGAATTATATTCAATTTATATATGACAATACTGACAGGGATAGTAGAATACAACAAATATTATATACTGGGAACACTGTTACGGGTCTAACCCCATACAATAAAATAAATTTTTCTTACTCAAAAAGGGCAGATAAAAATATAATTTACGACGCTGGTGGTTCACTCACCGCACAATATTTATTAGATAAAATAAATGTTATTCATACAAATGATATGAATGTAATTGAAACGGTAAAGACTTATAGACTAAACTACGGTTTTGATAATGTTCATTCTCTTTTAAAAGAAATAGAAGAATTCGGTGGTGATGAAAATGCAACTTCACTTAATAGTACTATATTCCTGTATGGGGATAAGCCTACAGATATTGAAGTAGAAACCACTGTGCCATTTGAAGGAGAATGTATTGCTGGTGACTTTAATGCAGATGGAAAAACTGACATTTTAGCCAATACTTCTTACTATAATAACCTCATAAAATATAGCAGTGGTTATAAAATTATGTTGAATCCTCAATCTTCAACTACTTTCTACGAAAAAACACTTCCAGCAGGGCATACAATTGCAGAAAGTAAGAAGTTTGCCAATTTCATGGCTGTAGATTATAACAGAGATGGGAGGGACGATGTGATAAATATTAAAACCAATTATATAACTAATGGTAGCGGTTATTCATGGAGAAAACTCGAAGGTATTACAATTGAGTATACAACTAACACGGGTAATTTTTCTAATATATTTCCCATTCCAGTTCCTAGAAGAATACATTCCTCTGGCAACTTTTTTATACCTGGTGATTTTGATGGCGACAGCAATCAAGACTATATCACTATTTTAGGAAATGAGACTGGGGCTCCTAATTATTACGGATTTATATGCACCCCAAGTGGCTATATCGCAAATACAGTTATTGGTGGATTGGGAACAGCTCCAACTTCTCCTGCTTTAAATTGGCCCCAAATAGCTGCAGCTGACAAAATTTTGCCTTTTGATTTTGACGGTGATGGAAAGCAAGAACTCTTAGTTGTTACAGGACTTCAAACATCTATACTTGGTATTACTTCTCAAAACAGCGGTGGTTCTAGTGTTAGTTATTGGGCGTCTATTATTTTAACAACTACTGAAATTTCATCTAGTGATAAAATTTTCTCTGGTGATTTTAATGGAGATAGAAAATCAGATTTGCTAATTAAAAACCCTAGCGGACAATGGAAAATTTTATATAGCAATGGTATAGGATTTAATACTACCAGTTTTAGCTTTAACCAATCAGTGGTTTTGAATGGAAATAATGCAGATCACAAAATAGTTGTTGCAGATTTTAATGGAGATGGCAAGTCTGATATATTACATGGCTACCCAATATGGGTAGGTATTACTTCCACAAGTTCAAAGTTTTCTATGTATTACAGTACAGGAATAAATAGCCCATTTTATTATGAACAGAGCCATTATAATTCTACTCTACCATTGATTGATTTAGTTTCTGGTGACTTTAATGGAGATGGAAGCTCTGACATTTTGTTAAAGGGTATTTCCACTAATACCTCTGGAGATATTGTTTATTTCAAACCAAAAAATCAGGAGCGTATACTACAAAAAATTACAACAGGGCACAATGTTACTACTACGCTTAATTACACATTGATGACAAGTAATACATTACCTGTATATGACAGAACTATATCACTAGATAATCCAGCAAACCAAGCTCCATTCAATTATATTCAACTACCAATGTATCTTTTAGGTTCAATAATTACACCCGATGGTGTGGGAGGTAATAATACAACTGAATATTTTTACGAAGATGCAGTTCTTCATAGGCTAGCAAAAGGTTTTCTTGGGTTCAAAAAAATAATTACAAAGAATAATGTTATAGGTAATACTTCCGTAACAGAAAATGAATTTAATACCCAATTTGCTTTACCATATACTGTTAGGCAAACTTTGAGTAATACATCTACTCAACAATTACTGTCAGAAACTTTGATTACAAATTCATTTCAAAACCTTTCCACTGGTAATTTAGATAAACGATATTTTCAAAAAATAGATAAAACTGTAAGCATTGATTATCTCAATGATAAAGCATCAGAATCTATAAACACATATGATAACTATGGCAATGTGATTAACAATATTCAAAAGGCTGGTATCGTGTCTAGCAACACTGTTGTTCCTACAGAAACGATGGTAGTTTCATCTTCCTTTGCCGTAATCAACATAAATTTAAACATACCAACACATGTTACTCAAATAACAACCACAAAAACAAGAACTGGGATGCAAGCCGTTTCAGCTGCAACTATTTTTTCATACAACAGCAAAGGCTTGAGAACTTATGAAACGAGTTTTATTGGCCTACCAAAAGCCGTAACTACTTCTTATACCTACAATAATTTTGGCAACCCGATATCGATATCAACTAATGCTACTGGCGTAGATGGTCGTTATGCAACTACCACTTATGATGCAAAAGGCAGGTTTGTTATATCAAAAAGTAACTTTGGTTCATCATCTTCACAAACAGAATCTTTTGTAAACAGCAGTAAGTTTGGATTTGTACTTCAGCATACAACTTCTGATTGTCTCACTTTCAATTATGAATACAATGCTTTCGGGAAATTGGCAAATACAATTTTCCCAGATGGAGGCACAACAACAATAAACCATATTTGGCACACTTTCGATTTATTTGGAAGCCCCAATCCTAATAAACTTTTTTATACATTTACACATTTTTCTGGAGGAATGCCTGATACAAAAGTGTACATGAATAAATTTGGTCAAGAGTGGAGGCAAGAAACTGCAAGCATGTATGGTATAGCAGCAAGTTGGCACACAATGGGTACAACATATGATAATAGGGGTAATGTTAAAACCAAAACAAATATATATTTTCCAGCTATACCACCTTATGTAGGTGGAAATCCCCCTCCCCCTCCTTTATACCCTCAACCTGTGGAAACACCACGTATAACTACCTATAATTACGATGTGTTTAACAGAGTAAGTTCAATTAGCAATGATGTAGGAAATATAATGTATAACTACTCACTGCTTGGAAATGGAAAATCTGAAATTACAATAACCAATCTTGATAATCAAACCACTTCTCAAATTATAGATGAAACGGGTAAAATAGTTAGTACACTTGACAACGGAGGACATTTAGATTTTTTTTATGATAGTAGAGGGAATCAAATTGATGTAAAAAGGGCAGGTACAGCATTGGTAAGTTCTGTGTATGACGAATATGGCAAAAAAATTAGTGAAACTGATATAAATGCAGGTACAACTATTTATAGTTATGATCCTTATGGGCAATTAATTGAGCAAACTGATGCCTTAGGTCATACACAAGGTATAGCTTATGATTATTTAGGACGAGTTTCCTTTAGAATTGGAGAAGAAGGAGTAACTTTATACGAATATTATAATGATGCTATAACAGGTTGTAATAATAATAATTTGAGTAAAGTGATTGGTTTTAATGGTGTAATAAAAGAGTTTACTTTTGATGCACTTAAAAGGCTTTCTACAGAAACACAAACTGTTGAAGGTGTTGCTTCCACAAAACAGTTTTTTTATAATAGTTTTGGACAGATAAATCAAACAATTTACCCATCTGGTCTTGTTTTAAGACAGGCTTATGATGCTAGCGGCTATTTAACCAACGTCAATCATACAAGCCTCGCTCCACAAAATTCTATATTTAAAAACGGATGGGTAGACGGGGAGGGTAAATATTTGACATATGCTTTAGGTTTAAATGTTACTACTAATAATACATACAACAAAGATTTTATTTCAAACACTTTTACACGTGGCATTCGAAATCTTTCCTATAATTTTGATTTAAACACAGGGAATCTAATGCAACGAAGTAACAATATCATAAGCCAAATAGAAAATTTTAGTTTTGATAATTTAAGACGGTTGAATACTTGCAACTCAAATAATGCTCTACAATCAAGCACTACTTATGATGCAACTGGCACAATAAGTATGGGTAATATTCTCACAAAAACTGATGCTGGTTATTATAAATATAAAACTGATAAAATAAATGCTTTGGCATATATAATGAACACTCCAGTTCCTGGGCAGCTACCTGTATCACCTATCCCGAATTCTGTTATTGATTACTCCACGCAAGAAATAACTTACACTCCATTTTTAAAAGCTGAGACAATAGGAGAAAGCGCTAATACTGGGGGTCCTTTTCTTACGTACACCTACGGTCCCGATTATCAAAGGGTAAAAAGCCATTTGACATATGGACGTGGAAATTATGAAACTAAAAGTTATTTTGGAGATTATGAAAAGCAAGAAAAAAATGGAATTTCAAGAGAGATACATTACGTTAGTGGTGGAAATGGATTGTGTGCCATAATAGTAAAAGAAGCAGGTGCTTTTACTACCAACATTGTCTATACCGACCACTTAGGCAGTATTACAACTGTTACAAATATATCTGGTTCTGCCATTGTTGCGGAACAAAGTTTTGATGCTTGGGGTAGAAGACGAAATCCTAATAATTGGGGTGATTATAATTACTATGGTGGGACAGCAGCACCTAGCTGGCTTTATAGAGGCTATACAGGGCACGAAATGTTACCCGAATTTTCCTTAATAAATATGAATGGTCGTATGTATGATCCTATTATTGGACGTATGCTTAGCCCAGATATCCTAATACCTGCTCCTCACAACACCCAAGGTTATAACAGATACACCTACGCATTTAATAATCCTTTGAGTTACACAGATCCTGATGGCAACGATCCAGTTACTATTGGAATTGTTATAGGGGCAGTGGTGGGTGCATACTTGGGTGGAACTATTGCTAACGGCACATACAACCCTCTTAAATGGTCTGCAAATGCAAAAACACTTGGTTATGTAGTTGGAGGGGCTGTGATAGGTGCTTTTAGTGGTTATGTAGGGGGGACAGTAGCTGCTTCGGGTATGCCTTTTGCAAATACAGCAGGAGCTATTTCGGGGTCTTTTATCAATTCTGTTGGCATGAATATTCTTACAGGTGGACAAGTACCAGTTTCTGTCAGTTTTGGGTTTGCATCTTATAATTTACAAACGGGCGATGTTGGCTATTTGGGAGAGAAAGGAAATTCTACACTTGATAATGTTGGGTATGGACTAGGTGTATTCTCGCTGGCTAGCGATATTACTGCTCTTGCACAAGGTGCATACAAATCTTCGTCAACAGCGGATTTAAAAACTGACAGTCATTCAGAATTGGTAGAAACAGGAACTAAAGGTGGTAATCCAAAAAATCAAATTTTCTCGTATGGAGCAGTAGAAGATAATGGTGACAAAATTATAACAATACCAAAAAAGAGCCATTTAAATTTAATTTTTAAGAAATTTTCTAATATAGTAACAAACTATAAAAATGGTGAGAAGGAAGGAGACCTGACTAGATATGTTACTATCAATCGAATAAACCGTTCCAAATTGTTAGCTTATAAAAGTAGTTTATCTACAAGTGGTAAGCAGTACGTATTTGGTTCAATTAGCCCTTTGGGTAATTCGATGCACTGCACAATTGCAGCATCAAAAGCATTATTTCATGCAGGTGTATTTAATCTCCCTTTTTTAAGACTTCCGCCATTATTAGATTTACAGATGCGTATAAGGGAATTTACATTTTTATCTTACAATTTAAATCACTAATATGAAAATCATCTTTTTTTACAATTTTTTGTTTTATATTTTACTTGATATTAGTGCTAAATCTCAAACATACTTATTATGTCAAGGAAACAGCGAGTCTTTATACTTATCTGAGATACCAACAAACAAATTTATTGTACTTGACAAAGATGCGTTTGGAAAATTGGCAGGCTATGAAATAAATAAAGATACACTTACTTGCTATTTTGAAATTAGAGGAAAAATAAAAATTAAGAATTACGTAAACCCTGTGTTTAATCAAGTTGAAAAATACCCAATTGTTATGAACCCCGATTTTGAAGAAAAAAACATTGGAACTAAGCAGTTTTTCTTTAACGAGTACATGTTTCAAATAGACTATTTGATTACTCAGTTGTTTAAAAACAATGAACTAAAATGGAGTAATTACAAAGGGGTAAGAAATAATAGTATAGATACATCTAGGGTTTTATATTTGTCTGGATATTGTCATCCACAAATATCGCCTAAGATAGATAAAATATTAATAGAAATGATGGATACTAGAATGTTTATTGGAGGTAAAAACAGGCTTTACGAAATTGATTTCCAAACTGGAGAACATTCATTTATTGCTAAGGGTAAAAACGGCTCTTACTCTATTGATGGTAAATATATTTTGTATGAAGACAATAAGTATAACAACTACTATATTTATGATAAGGCAACAAACAAAAAAATAGATTACCTAGGAACAGAAGCTGCATTTTGGTTGTATAAATGACAGGTATACAAATTTTAGGAAACCTTTCCTTCGGATTTCTATATTCGAATCAAATTTGCTAAGAATTGAAAGCGGTCGTTAAATATTAAACAGAGCAATCATCTTTTCTTAAACAACAATAAATGAAACACTTCAACTACATCTTTATATTTTATTCAATTTGTACCCTTGTGTCTTGTATGCCACCTACCCTGTTAACCTCAAAAATTAAAGTAAAAGAGGTGCGTGATTTGCAGTATTTTGAACCATTATCTTACATAAGTTTAATAGAAGCAGGTAATAAACCTTGGTATAATGATTCTTTGTCTAACGAATCGGAAAAGCTTGTATTGAAAATTATAGAAAGCAATAAACAGCAAATACCTATTACAGAAAAAATTGTTGTTACAGATTCATTATTGAGCCGAAAATTAGAGGCTGAATTTAATAACTTAGTTATATTAACTAAACAGAAAAAAAGCCTTAGCAAAATAAAAATAACACCGATTATAGACTCTTTGTTAGATGCAAACAACAAGCGCTTTGGGCTAGTAACAATTGCAACGGGTTTTACGAGGGTTAAAAAAAATTATTCAAAGCAAGTAGCAAAAGGTACGGCAGTAGGGTTGCTGACTTTAGGCATGTATATTCAATCTCCAGTAAAATCTGCTTCTTCTTTATATGTTCTAATAGCAGATGCAAAAGAAAATAATATTGCTTTTTATAGTCAATCAGAAATTAAAGAAAAAGAACCACTAAACGAAAAAAATATCAATAAACAATTTCTAACTGTTTTCAAAGGTTACTTTTTACCAAGAGATTAATAATTAAAACCCTTATAAGTATATTTTAAAAATTAGATTGTCAAAACAAAAAAATCATCATGAAAAATAAAGTCATCATTACAGCATTAATAATTTTTTCTGCATTTTCAGGTATTGCCCAACAAATACCAGTTGGTAGTTGTGGTTTTGTTTATATACACGATGCCGCAGGCAATAGAACAAAGCGGGTGTATTTTTGCAATAACGGAATAGACCCTTACCCTGAATCATTAATGGAAGTAAATAAATTTGCAAACAATAAAGGTATTATTACCAATGAGAAAAAAAATAATAGTATCGAATTTCAACCAATAGATGCCATTTATCCTAATCCAACAACTGGTATAGTTAATATTGAATTCAGTAATTCTTTATTAAATTCTAATATAAGTATTCTAGATATTAATGGCAAAGTTGTTCAAAAATATAAAGCCAATGGGGTTAAACTTACCTGTAACTTATCAGCCCTAGCTACAGGAGTGTATTTTGTTAGTATAGAAAATAAAGGCGTTATTATTTCTAAAAAGATAGTTAAAGAATAGCTTCTGTTCATAAGCCACATTTCTTCAATAATAAATTTTTATATTCTTCAAAAGCAATGTATTTACGTTTGCCGATAAAATTTTCACAGAGTCAATTGTATTTTTTGTATAAGTTAGTTTTGTTATGTTATTATAAATAGTTGTACCACACTCAGCAGAAACAACTTCACTTTTTGAGCTATATACAATTGTCAAAGTATCTTTTGGGAGATTATTGGCAATGGTAAATACGTACTTTGCAGAATCGACAGTCGAACTTAAGGGAAAAGAAAAAATACTAATATTTGGTTGATTAGTATAGATTGAACTGGTTGCATTTAAAGTTGCGATAGTTAAATTCGGCGCAACTGCGGTAATCTCATTTCCTCCAATACTTTGATAAAAACCACCAATTAAATTTACATCTTTGTTTAGCGTACAAATATTGTATTCGTCTCTACACGAGAAAATAGAAAGTATTACTAAAGCACAAAAGAGTAAACTAAATTTTTTTTTCATCTGCTATTTTCTAATTAAGGGTGCAATATACTGCATAGATATTTCTACTGCAATACTAATGCCACAATGAAAGTCTATTTATTGTCATAAAAAAGTTCCATTAGTTTACCTCGTACATTCATTTTCAATAAATTACTACTTACATCAGGATATACCCTGTTGCTCAAAAAAATAAAAACAAGATTACTAACTGGATCTGCCCATACACAAGTACCTGTAAAACCTGTATGGCCAAAGGTTCTATCAGATACAGACTTTGTTGGATATGGGTCTTTTCGGGTGGCGTTATCTTTTTCAGGCTTGTCAAAGCCAAGCCCACGCCTACTGGTTTTGCTTTGATATGTAGTAAATAATGTTATGGTTTCATTTTTTAGGTATTGTGTTCCTTTAAAATTTCCACCATTCAAAAGCATTTGCATTATAGCAGCTAGGTCATACACATTACTAAATAAACCTGCATGACCTGCTACGCCACCCATCATAGCTGCACCTGGGTCGTGTACGGTACTTCTCACAATTTGATTGCGAAATATTTTTTCGTTTTCAGTAGGAGCAATATTTGTGATACTATTTCTCAATAATGGATCGTAACCAATAGACTGTAGCCCCATGGGGTTATAAAAATTATCTAGCACGTAATTGTCTAAAGATTGCTCAGTAATTTTTTCTACAATTTTTCCTAGAAAAATAAAATCATTATCGCTGTAAACATATTTGCCCTTTACACCCATTGGGCTCATTAATATTCTTTTGTAAATAGTATCTCTCCACGCATTTTTCATAAACAGGTTTTCTGTAACCCTTATATTAAACGAATCATTTGAAGTAGTAGAATATAATAATGGAAATGGTCTTCCAAAAGCATCTATCGTTTCTTTGTAAAAGGGAATAAAAGCTACAAGACCTGCTTCATGTAGCAATAAATTTTCTACTATAATATTTTGCTTATTGGTCTTAGCTGTTTCTGGAAGATAATCGCTTAACTTTTTTTTTAAATCTAACTTTCCTTCATCGTACAATTTCATTACCGCTAAAGTAGTGGCACATATTTTTGTAACAGATGCTACATCATATACGGTGTTTAAAGATATTGGCGATAATTTTTCATAAACAAAATTGCCAAATGCTTTTTCATACACAATTTTACCGTCTTTTAATGCAAGCACTACGCAGCCAGGTGCAGCAAAATTTACAATGGCATCTTTAGCAATAGAATCTATCTGTAATAATTTTTCTCTATTGTAAACTAGATTTTTTTTTTCAAATAACGCTTCAGCAGCGGCAGTTTCTATACCAAAACCATATTTAAAATTTTCACAAACAGTTACAGGTAAAACACCTTTATAAAATATTTTCCCCTGTAAAAGGTCTGCAGCTGTGCCTTGTATTATTGCATCATCTTCGTAGCACATTACCAAGTTTTTAGCAGTACACATATTTTTTAGCGAATAAGCATTGCCAAATACAAATGAAATTGTATTGTCATTTTGTTGAAGTGCATTAAATAAATCTATATTGGTTTTTGTAAAGCCAAAATTAGAAGCTGCAAAACGCCCTACACTATGAATGCCAACAATTACTTTCTTGTATTTTTTTAATTTATTTTGCAAATCATCTTCTGTAGAAAAAAATATTTTTGCATTGTAATCTGTACACATTCTTTTTGCCAATTCATTTTCTGCTGTTATGCCAAACCCTACAAAAGCTATATCGCCAGGCTTTGTATCTCTCAAAGGAAAAAATGCAGTATCTTTTTTAGCAACCAGTGTAATGGCATTTTCAGCTACCAATCTTCTCATTGCAGATATGCCCACATTTAAATCGGCAGTAAGATTTTCTGTATTTATGATTGGTGCTTTTTGTAAACCATATTCATATTTTGCCATCAATACTTTTTTGCAATGCATTTCTATATCAGCCCAAGTAAGCTGTTTCTTTTTTATAGCATCTTTTACTTTTTTAATAGCTGCAGGCACATCTTCTGGTAAGCAAAGCATATCATTACCAGCTATTAAACTTTGTACAGATGCTGCACCATCAGGAAAGAATTTTTTTACGCCCTGCATTTCTAGAGCATCTGTAAAAGTTAGTCCTTGATAATTTAATTCTTTACGCATTAAACCATTTATGTTTGCAGGAGATAATGAGGTGGCACGGTTTTCTGTTTTATCTATTGCAGGAATATATAAATGTGCCAACATAACACTACCAATACCAGCATCAAATATTTTTCTAAATGGATATAATTCTAGCGAGTCTAATTCTGCCATAGATTTATTAATCACTGGTAAATCTAAATGAGAATCGGTAGTTACATCTCCATGACCAGGAAAATGCTTGGCACAAGCCATCACACCTGCATCTTGCATTCCCTTCATATACTGAATGCCAAAAGCCGCTACTTTATATTTATCCTCTCCAAAACTTCTATCATTTATTACTGGGTTGTTAGGGTTATTGTTTACATCTACTACAGGTGCATAATTTACTTGTATGCCTATCCTTTTGCATTGCTCTGCTACTAATTTTCCATATCGGTATACTATTGTTTCGTCTTTCATAGCACCAAGCATCATTTGTTTTGGCAGCGGCAATACACTATCCACTAAGCGCATGCCCACACCCCACTCTGCATCTATACACATCATGAGCGGTGTTTTGGCCATCGCTTGCAATTTGTTTATCATATTAGCCTGTTTTACTGGGCTTCCTTGAAAAACACAAATACCACCTATATTATATTTTTTTATTAGTCCAGCAACTTTGTCGTCATAAAAAGTAACTACTTTGGTTTTTGAATCAATCGTAGAAAGCCTTACAATCATTAATTGTGCTATGCGCTCATCTTTTGAAAGATTTGCATATGTGGCAGCAGCCCAATTTTTTGCAGGAATATTTTTCATTTGCGCAATGGTACCTTGCGAAAAAAACAATGCTAGAATTAGCTCTAATATTTTTGTAATCATAAACGTAAATATAAGAAATGAAAACGTTATTTCTTAGGTTGGGTTTCTATAGTTTACCGCCTCTTGGTTTAGCCGTAATTATTAAGGCATCTAGTACATAAAATTTTGTTTCCTTTTTTATGGTTCATCCTAAGTAAATTTGCAGTTAAAATAAATACCTTTTGCCAGATATTATTCAATTATTGCCAGATAACATTGCCAACCAAATAGCTGCTGGCGAAGTTATTCAACGCCCAGGCAGTGCCGTAAAAGAATTATTGGAAAATGCAGTAGATGCTGGCGCTACAGAAATAAAACTCATCATAAATGATGCTGGCAAGGCACTCATACAAGTTATAGATAATGGAAAGGGCATGAGTGAAACCGATGCCCGTATGGCTTTTGAACGGCATGCAACCTCCAAAATTCAGAGTATAGATGATTTATTTCGTATAAAAACAATGGGGTTTAGGGGAGAGGCATTAGCAAGTATAGCTGCTGTGGCACAGGTAGAATTGAAAACAAAAAGAGATGAGGATGAAACGGGCATTTATATAGAAATAGAAAATAGCATTGTAATTAAACAAGAGCCAATAGCTGCCCCTACAGGTACAAGCATTGCTATGAAAAACTTATTTTTTAACGTGCCTGCTAGAAGAAATTTTTTAAAAAGTAATCCATCAGAATTAAGGCATATTGTAGATGAGTTTATAAGGGTTGCAATGGCTTTTCCAGAAATATTTTTTTCGCTTTCCTCTAATGGGCAACAGGTTTTTCATTTAGAAAAAGGAACTTTAAAACAACGTATTGTACAAATTCTTGGAAATAATTATAATGCTAAACTTGTAAGTGTACAAGAACGTACAGATTATTTAGACATATTGGGGTTTGTAGGAAAACCAGAAACTGCAAAAAAAACAAGGGGTGACCAATACTTTTTTGTAAATAATCGGTTTATAAAAAGTGCGTATCTTAATCATGCGGTAATGAGTGCCTTTGCAGAGATGATACCAAAAGATAGTTTCCCTATGTATACTTTGTTTATAGATCTAGATCCAGCTCAAATTGATATAAACGTTCACCCTACAAAACAAGAAATAAAATTTGAGGATGAAAAAATTGTGTATGCATTTGTGCAAAGTGCCGTAAAACATGCTTTGGCTCAATTCAGCATCACCCCTACGCTAGATTTTGAATTAGACGCTAACATTCAAAATTTAGATGCAGTAAATAAACCAATGAGTGAGTTACATCGCTCTGCCGCATCTACTTCTTCTCTTTTTCAAACATTTACTCAAAAAAACCAAGCACATTTTGTAGAAAAGAAAAGTGAATTAGGGCACTGGAAAGATTTTTATGAAAAACCAAGTCCAGAAAATTTGCAAAACTTTTCTAACACAAACACACAGACCCATGTGTTTGAAAAAACGTTGCTGGATAATGATAAGCCAGAAGAACATAGCGAATTGATGCAAATACACAATACCTACATTGTTGTACAAAACAATAATGGGTATATTTTAATAAACCAACAAAATGCCCACGAAAGAATTTTGTATGAGCGTTTTGCAAACGCTATTTCTGGAAAAGCAATTGCTACACAGCAAAGCCTTTTTCCAACAACTATAGAATTGGCAGCAGCTGATACAATAATATTAATAGAATTGTTGCCAGATTTAGAGCAACTTGGTTATAAGCTAGAACCATTTGGAAATAATACTTTTGTAATACAAGGCACTCCAGCGGATGTAGGTGCAGCTAGCGAAACAAATGCTATAGAAAAACTAATAGAGCAGTATAAACATTTTAGCAGCGACCTGAAGTATTCTAAAAGAGAAAAATTATTGAGGTCTCTATCCCTTCAGCAGTCCATAAAAACGGGTGTGCCCTTAGCACAAAAGGAAATGAAAAATATTGTAACGGAATTATTTGCTTGTAGCACTCCCAACACAACCCCTACTGGCAAGCCTACCTATATGAGTTTTAAGAAAGATGAAATGGATAAAATGTTTGGAAGATAATTAGGTTTTTAAGCTGCTAGTAATTTTATTTTTTTTGTAAATATTAAGCTTATTTTACAAACATATATTGCGGGTAATTTTACAGTACCTTTAGTTTCATCTACTCAAAACAGTGTTTCATATACTAAAACAGCAGTTTCAAATACTAGTACATAAAATATATTTACAAACACCCTACTTTTGATGTAATCACTGGGGGGTGATTTAATAAAAGTCGTTTCACGAATAATGGAGCGGCTTTTATTTTGTGGTTGGGTTAAGGGGAGGTTGGTTCATATGGATTTTCCATGCAACACCTATTCTAATTCTTTTTCAATATGCAATAATTTTCCATCTTCATCAATACCTTCTACAACTACTTTAAACTTTTTGGCTATATCATCATTGTAAAAGTCAATAATTGCTTTGCCGTTTAATACTTTTATGTTTGGGTTCCAGTATAAAGTAGTGCGGATATCTGAGAAATTGCTTTCAGGGTTTATAGCTGAGTAATCCATTTCAAAAAATGCCCTATCCGCAGAGTAGCCAAGTTTTTTAAAGAAATCAAAACCTTTTTTACGCCAATCTCTGGTAGATTTGCCTTTTATAGAGTAAAGTGCTGTTGCGCCTCTATCTTTACCGAGTGCGAGTGTATTATTTATTTTAACCATAAACAAACAGAGGCAATAAGTAGAGACACGTTCCGAATCTTGCATTCGTGGGATGCTTACGCAAGTGTTGATTGTTCTTATTTAGTCGCAATTTTTGGCAATCCAATTCTTTTAAGTGCGTCATTAGCTTTCGCTAATTTTTCGGGAAATAAATTTTTCCCTTTATATTTAGCCAAAGATTTGTCAATTACTACAACTGGCGTTTTCCTTTTTTTTAATTCTTCGATTGTCATAATAAAACAAATTTAGTAATTTTTTCGTTTAACCGCATACCCATCAAAATCTCTTTCACTTTCAAAGGGTAGCCAATCATCCCCAAACTCACAAAAAATATGTAATTCTTGTTCTATATCCTTAAAATATTTATTAATACCCATTCTGTAAAGCCTTGTTCTTGAAGCAGTGCTTCCTGTCGCATATACCCAAGCTTCGGGATACTTATCTGTAAAAGCAAATATGGCTGAAACAACTGTAGCTAGTACTTTATCTGTATCGCCATTATTTGAAACTGTTTTATCGTTAATTTTTTCTGTTTCTGCATCTTTATCGCCGAATGCCAAATTATAAAAATCTTTTAAATTTGTTTCAGTAAATACAATCAATTTAGCAATACTTCCTTTTGACCCCTCACTAATAAACTCAAATACAGTTAAATCAGTCTCAGCTTTTAGCGCATATCTTGGTAAATTCATCTTTATGGTTAAGATTGTATCAAAACTTCAAAAAAATAGTTAGTTTTAGAGAAGAGATTAACGTATGTTTTAGAAATAAATTTAAACCGAAAAAAGTTTTCATTTAGAAAGGTTATAAAATTAGCTACTTTCTTTGCGTGCACTGTTTATGATGTACTTGGCATAATTTTAAGTTTTTTATTTAGATATCAAGGTAGAAATGTGCTTGTTAAATATTTTTTAATGGGGTGTTAATTAAAAGATAAGTTTGTTGATTTATTTGTGTTTTATTTTGTGCATCCCAGGTCTGAGGACTAAGCGGTATTGAAGATAATAGCGGTGACCAACCGAAGCTGCTAATTAAATCTAAAATAAGTAAATCAACTTTTAGAGTCGTTTTTATTTATTAGAAACTTAATCTTCTAGTATTTTTTTGTCTGAAATTTTCAAGTAACAGTCGGATTTTTGCAAGAAAATGTGTTGTTATATAAAAGCATTAATTGTGAAACTTTGTGGTAAAAACATGAATTAGTAGGAACAAAAACCAGAAGGTTAATTACAATTCAGTATTTCTAGGCAAGTTTTTTATAGAGTCGATTAGCGAAAAATTTTATATTATAAAAAATAATTCGTTAGCATTTTTATTATTTAAGCTGGGACAAAAGTTTATCAATTTGATTATCTTTTTTTATTATTTGGTCTTTCAAAAATTCAATTTCAACTTTTTGTTCGTAATACAAATTTTGTAAATTTCCATTGAAAATGCCCCCATTTTCTACTTTTGTATTACTAATTCTAATTACAACAGGGTCATCGGACATTAATTGAGCAGTAGTAACTTCTAATAACTCTGCTAGCTTTATTATTTCCTCTTCTTTAATCCTAGTTTCTCCATTTTCCATTCGACTGTAGGCATTTTGCTTTTTGCCTAATTTACTAGCTACAAAATCTTGGCTATAATTTCTAAACTCTCGCAATTTTTTTAAATTATGATGTATCATATGCTTTATAAATATTGCGTAAAGTAATCAAAAAAAGGATAAAGTATGAACAAAATATTTAGGAAAAAATACATAACAGCATTTCCTTTGTTTTATAATTTATTTATTAGGAGTGATTTATTCGATTTAAAACAATTTTAAATTTTTAGATAGTGAAATTCTCTTTACTCTATATTTTTCTTTTTTTGTATATCAATAAAACGGTAAGTCAAGTAAGATCATCTCAGTTTTATGCTACCCCTCTACTATATAATCCTGCAACTACTGGAAGGTTTGATAAAAGTTATAGGTTAGGATTGCTATTCCGAAATGAAGTAAACTCACAATCAAACGATTTTAAACAAAGTATTTTATCTTTTGACGCAAAAATCCTTAGCTCTAAACTACCAGAAAATGATTGCCTAGCAATAGGTATAGTAGGTATGTCAGAAAACGGAATAAGTGAAGGAATTAAAAATTCTTACTTATCTTTCTCTATTGGCTATCAAAAAGCACTTGATGAAGAAGGTAAACATCAAATAGGAATCGGTTTTCAAAACACATTTGCTCGTAAAACATTAACAAAGCCAGATTTAACCTTCGAAAGCGAATTGCTTTCATTGCAAAATTTCGGATATACAAATATTGATATCTACCAATTTCAAAATGTAGATTTTTCTTTTAACGATTTTAATGCTGGCTTAATTTTTCAAGGTGCCATTAATAATAAAAGCTTTTATTCTATAGGTGTATCTGTATATAATATAACCGCCCTTCAAAAAAAAATTATAGGTGGTACTTTTATTTTACCTCGCCAATTATTTAGTCACTTGTCTTTTCAAAAAGAATTTCAAAACAATAGTAAATTATTCACAAGTTTTTTGATTGGAATTTCAAACCAAAATGTAAACGATATCATAACTGGACTAACTTACGATTTAAGAATTAATAGAAAAAATTCGTTTAGAATAGGAGGTTCGTTTAGAAAAAATGAAGTTAGAGGAAATTCTATAATTCCTAACCTAGGTTTAAATTTTAGAGATTTTAATGTAAATTTTTCATACGATATCAATGTTTCTTCGATTACAATCAAGCAAAGAGGTGCAAGTGAAGCTTCGTTGAAATATACCATTGCAAAAACTAAAAATAAATTCTTAGAAAAAAGGTTTATCCTTTTTTAAAGAATAATTTATTTCTAAAAAGTGTCTTTCAATTTTAAAACAATACATTTTCACATTAAAACTACAATTATGAAATTATTAATTACAGGTCTTTTCTGTCTGATTTTTTCTTTTGCTAACGCAGACCCACAAAACTTTTCCGGAAATATGTCTGTCACACCAGGCTCAACAGAAACTTATACAATAACATGGGGCAATCCAATTGCACTTAATAATGCTAACAATGTCTATTGGTATGTTTCTGGTGGCACAATTTTAGCTCATAGTAATACTGAAGTAACAGTCGAATGGGGATTTCCTCCTGCTTGGGAAAATGGCACAGGTGTTATTGATGTATATGAAGAATTTGGAAGTCAACAAGGAACATGTTATGTTAGCATCGTAAATTTTGTGGAAGGTATTTTAGAAACTTGTGATGGTATTTTAGGTCCGGCGGCTGTAGCTGTAAATTTTGGGGCTGGCGTAAATCCTGGTCAACCGCTTCCCCCAGGTTCAATTACTTACGCATATAAAGCAAGTTGTGTTATAACATCTGGATTTTACGCTGTAACCAATAGCACTGTTGGGTGCAATTCTGAATGGCTAGGTTTAACAGAAGATCATACACCAGGCGATGTGAATGGGTACATGTTATTAGTAGATGGCGATAAAAATCCTGGTATAGTATATGGAACTATTGCTACTGGACTTACGCAGGCGTTTAGATATGAATTTTCGGTTTATGTCGCCAATTTGTCCCGATATCCTCCTTTCGAAAGACCGGGTCTTCAATTTGAAATTCTTGACTTAGCAAATAACTTAATAAGTTCTAGTGGAACATATAGGATAGAATATGACCCTTTAAATCCTTGGCAAAAAATATCATTTATGTTTGATATTCCAAGTGGTTCATCCTCTGTTATTGTTTTGCTAAAAAATGTAAATAATGACGATAGTGGTAATGATTTTGTGATAGATGATTTATCTTTTGCACCTTGTTACCCTCCAATATTGGCTTCATTTTCTAATAGTGTAATTGTAGATAAATCATATATATGTAACAATGGAACTGTAAATCTTTTTTCTAAATGGCCTACTACAACTATTCCCTTTGTAAATCCAAGTTTTAGATGGCAAAGAAGTACTAATAATGGAACAACATGGGCAGATATACTTGGAGCAACTACAGCAAATTATATTAGAACAGAAAATGTAGGAGGCATTTATAAATATAGAATTATAGCTTACGAAACATCAAGCCCGATTCAATCAGTAATATCTAATGAGGTTACCTATTTTGTTCAAAAAATGGTTGTAGATGCTAAAACACATAACCTGTTTAATTGTACAAGCATCCCATTCCAGCTTACGCCAAGTTATAGGTTACAATTTGCAGACCCTTATGGTCCTCCTTTGGCTTATACTTACGCTTGGTCGCCTGGTACTTATTTAAACAGTACAAATATTGAGCGCCCTGTAATTTCATTACCAGCTTTACCAGCACCAGCAGCCATAAATTCTCCAACTCCATCACCACCAATAATCTATACATACAATTTAACAATACAAAACACAAACTTTGCAGGAGGATGCATAGCTTCTGGTGTACAAACTATTGCTCAATATAATCCACGAAAAGTTGCAATACCTAATGCATTTACCCCAAATGGAGATGGTAGTAATGACCTTTTTAGACCTAGAAATTTAGAAGATTACCCAGGTGCCGAATTTTGGATTTGGAATCGTTGGGGTAATCTAGTCTTTTATTCTCAAGGACCTACTTTGCTTAATTATTCTTGGAATGGATATGTAGGTGGTCAGCCTGGTGAGCAAGCTGCCTACACTTGGAGAGTAAATATACCGGGTTGTCCAAATAATATTCTCAATAGTGCTGGTAGCTATATTTCCAATAACCCTTTTGGTACTGTTACATTAATTCGGTAAGCAATTGGTAGGCTTAAAATGTTTGGGTGTATTTAAACAAAAACGCTAAATTGAAAAAGCAATTATTTTAAGTACACCCAACCTTTGCATTGTAAATTTTGTCAATATTTTTAAAATAAACATTATGTTGCCGTAAATTTTTGTAAGATGCTAAAATATGTTTTAACCTATTGCTTTTTAGTATTCTCTATTTGTTTAACTGCGCAGATTAAAAAAATAGAAACTGATAGACCAGGCCAAACAAATACCCCAAGCACTACTCCTAACAAATGGCTACAGAGTGAAGTTGGATTTCAAAAACAAACTGACAAATTTGTGTATGGTGTGGTGCTTAAAGATATTTATTTTCAACACCCTTCATTATTGGCAAAATATGGAATAGGAAGTAGATTTGAAGTGAGATTAATTACTGAGTTAAGCTATGTTAACAAAAGACGTGTAAACTCAAATGACATTAATAAAGGAACTACAAACACACAAATTGGTGCTAAATTTAATTTTTTAAAACAAAAAGGTTTTATACCAAAAGCAGCTATCATTGCTCATTATAGATTTAATGCCCTAAATACAAATCCAATAGGTAGAGACTCTATAAACGGTGCCAATTTTAGGTTTGCTATGTTGCATACTACTTCAGATAATTTTTCACTTGGCTACAACTTAGGTATGGACTGGGATGAGTTAGGTTCACCCCCAGTTTACTTATATACTTTTTCGCCAAGGTTTAGTTTTAGTGAAGATTGGCTTGTATTTATTGAACTATATGGCTTTATTGAAAAAAATAGAGTGCCAAAAACTAGTGCAGATGTAGGTATATCGTACTTTATAAATGATAATTTTAAAATTGACGCCTCGGGTGGTACAAGAATAAATAAAGATGTACGTATCAAATTTTACTCCATAGGTGCTTCATTTAGGTTTAAAACTTCCAAAGATAATTAGCAATTTTTTAAATCATTTTCACAAAAAATCCCGTAATAATTTGTGCAAAGGGATTTTTAAAATGTATATAGTTTTTTTATGAATATATTTACAAACACTCTACTTTTGATGTAATCACTGGAGGATGATTTAATAAAAGTCGTTTCATGAATAATGGAGCGACTTTTATTTCGTGGTGCTAATGCAAAATATGATTGTTAAATGTTTTTCTAATGACTATCTAGTCAAATATATGTTTTTCATACATGAATATATCTACAAAAACGCCTTCGCCTATACAAAAAACCATTCAAAAAGATATATGCTACATTAACAATAATAAAAAAATAATATTGTACTTTTCAGGCAAATTAATTCTAGTGAATAAAAAAATAATTTTCCTACCATTCCTATTTTCTTTTTGCATTTTATTAAAAGCACAACAGCCTTTTGATTTATTAAATAAATGGGGGGAGCAACAGCCTATACAAAAAATATACCTGCAACTAGATAGGGAAAACTATATGGCTGGGGAAACAGCACAATTTAAAGCATACTTAAGCAGAGATTTTTTTCCAGATACTGCCAATACTACTATGTATGTGGAACTGCTTGATGGCAAAAACTCAGTCGCAAAATCTGTATGCCCTGTTTTGTTTAGTTCTGCTATAGGGAGTCTAAGCTTTCCAGATACACTTACTAGCGGGTATTATACCATTCGCTCTTTTTCGAGTGGTATGCTATCACAAAATGATGATTATTTTTTTAAAAAGGAAGTATATATATATGGAAGAGAAAAGAAAATAGTACAAACATTAAATGATAGCATATACATAGCCTTTTTTCCTGAAAGTGGAAATTTAGTTAGTGGACTTACTTCTACTGTAGCCTTTAAAGCAACTAGTAAGAGTGGCAAATCAATAGATATAATTGGTAACTTATACAATAGTAAAGATGAAGAAATGGTTTATTTATCGACCCTGCACGATGGTATGGGCATGTTTGATTTTAAGCCCGAAGCAGGAGAAAGATATTACGTGAAATTGAAAAAAAACATAAGAAATCAAAAATATTATTTACCTGAAGTGCAAAATAAAGGTATTGTAGTTTCTATTATTAATGAACTAGATAAAAGCTCATTTGAAATAAAACAAAAACCAAGCGATGTAAATTTTACTGCGGCATATATGATTGGGCAAATGCAACATCACGTGGCTTTTAAGAAAGACTTTACCAAACAAGAAGAGTTATTGAATGGTATTATTGATACAAAAAATCTTCCTTCTGGTATTATGCAGATAACTGTTTTTAATAAAGCTGATATACCTCTTGCCGAAAGATTAATTTTTATAAACAACCATGAATACATATTAAAGACAGATGTAAACCATGACACACTCGATTTTTCTGCGGGTGGGCGCAATAGATTTTTTATCTCTATAAATGACACTATACAGGGGCAGCTTTCTGTATCCATTACTGATCCTAATTTTGATTTGCGAGTTACACGTGAGCATAATATTGTTTCTTGCTTGTTACTTACCTCCGATTTAAATGGCTATATACCCAACCCTGCTTGGTATCTATCATCATCAGAAGATTCTATAAAAAATGCGTTGGATTTATTGATGATGGTAAATGGTTGGAGAAGGTTTAAATGGACAGAAATAGCTAAGCTACAAAAAATAGCAAAGCCTAATAAAGCGTTCATTTCTTTAACGGGTAAAATTACATTACAAGATAGTAACAGACCTTTTGATAGTAAAGCAATATTACTAATGATTAATTCTACAACTGCTAAAAATAAAAGAAGCAATCTTTTTTTACAGACAGATGCATCAGGCGAATTTAAAATTGATTCACTTGTTTTGTACGGCAAAAACAAACTGTTTTTTTCTGATATCAGAGGTAAGAAAAGTACGTTACTTGATGTGTATTTAGATACAGATACATTATTTGCTGCTATGCCCCCGCCAGTAAAAAATTGGTGGCCTTTTAAAAATGTAAATGAGATTACTTTCCCTGAAATAAAACTTGCCTATGAAAAGACACAAACGGGAAAAGGCTTATTATTGAATGAGGTGATAGTAAAAACAAGAAAAAAAACACAGCTAGAAATTATAAATGAGAAATATGCTACTGGCGTATTTGGTGGGAATGCTAATAAAACGATAGACCTTGTAAACTCCGATGAGGCAAATTATTATATGAATATTTTTGACTATTTGCAAACCAATTTGAATGGGGTTCAAGTCGCAAATATTGAGGGAGAATATAAACTATATTATAGGCAAGCCAGTGGTTTAGACAACAGCCCTATGACGATTTACTTGGATGAAGTAGAAACCGACGCTTCCATTATTACCAGCATTCCTACTAACCAAGTTGCCATGGTTAAAGTATATTCAACTTTTATTGGAGGAGTAGGTAATTCTACAGGTGGAGCTGTAGCTATCTACACCAAAAAAATAGATGATAATGTCAACTCCTCACCTATTTCCAATATAAAAATGTACAATGGATATACTATAACCAAAGAATTTTATGCCCCTGATTATAAAGTAAGTAAAATAGGGCTAGAAACTGATAACAGAATAACTATTGATTGGCGACCTCAAATTTTTGTAAACAACATTAACCCTAAAATTCCCATCAGTTTTTACAACAATAATAGAACGAAGAAATTTAAAGTGGTAGTAGAGGGTATGACAAATTCAGGGAAGTTAATTTGGTTGGAAAAAATAATAGGGGAGTAAGAATTATTTTATTAAACAACTCCCTTTCATGCTAACACAAAAAGAGGCTAATTTTTTACATTAACCTCTTAAACTAAAAATAAAATAAGGCATTACGGTTTATTTGGATACACCCAAGCACCCAATGCCTGACTACCTATGCCACCTGTAAAGCCTCTTGCAGCTATTGTGTATATTCTTTCAGTTAATAAAGTTTGAGATGTGGTAGTATATAAAATAGCACCAGTAGATGCATTCTTAAACAGGAAAGTATATGCACCAGGGTCTATTTCTATAAAATTTTCAAAGCTTGTATTTGAAGCTTGGTCATTAAAACTACGAGCTGTAAATAATTTATTGGTGGCACCTTGTATTTCTACATCTAATGGAACTGTATTTGGAGAAAAATGAAAAAAACGAATTTTCACTTTACCAACTGTTGGTTCTGCTAAATTATCACTTACAATTACTGCTTTTATTTTATTAGCAGAGTCTATTAAAAAAGTAGAATACACATTATCATCTAGCAAATCTTTAGTAACAGAAGCCTTTGCTGTAGGAAAGCCGTTGTTATTATATGCTATTATAGATCCTGCTTTAGGCTCTATGGTGTAATAGGGCAGAGTGTATCTTACTGTGCCCACCGTAGTAGAGTAGCCGACTGCTGTGGCTACTATGTTACCGTTTATTGAAAAATCTACCGCAGTAGCATTCGGAGATAGAGGCACTAATAATACTTGTGCTATTGTACCTACGGAATCTTTTTTTACGCACCCAATAAATACAATTGAAATAGTTATAAAAAACAAAAACTTACTAAATACTTTGTTGAACATAAAAATTATTTTTAACGATTAACGATAATGGTAGTACCTGGCAATTTACCAGTAACACCCGTTTTTCCCCTTGCAACAACAGTAACCATACGTTGCGCAGCATTTGGTGTTACGGATACAATTAAGTAAGGTACAATACTTCCCTTTTTTCTGAATATTAGTGTATCATTTAATATTGGTATGGGTATTTGCACCCAATCACTTACATTTTTATGGGAAATATCTGTTATTATTTCTGCATTTTGTCTTGCAGAATAAATATTAAAAGTATCAGTTGGATTATTGTTCATTGAAAAATTAGCAAACCTTATCTTATAGGTCAGAAGGTCTGGGAAAATTAAATTATCTTCTTTCAAAGTAACTCTAACATTTGGAACAGTATCTCCAATATACATACTGTAATACTTTCCCTTTTCGAGCGTAGCTGTGAAAGTACCTAAGGTATCTCCCGCTATAAATTTAGGTACATTTGGTACTACTGTTAAATCCATTCTACCATTTATAATATCAAACTTCACAGTACCGCTGGGTATATTACCATATACATTTGATGTGGGCCAAACACTACCATACCCAAGAGCAAGCCCATTTAATTTTTGTCCGTTTGCGTAAATAAAAACTTGTGGCCCTGTTGTTGCATTTGGTGCGGTAGGTATTTGTGGAGTATTACCCGCAAATACCTGCATTATTTTAATGTTAGTAGTATTTGTTGAATCTATATAAACCCATTTATTATTTTGGTCTATTAGATTGCTGTTTTTTTTGCAACTATATATCCCAATAAAAGAAATACAAATGAGCAAACCAGATATTTTTATAATTTTCATACTATTTTTTTAATTAATTATGGTAAAGAAAACCAAACTTTTTTGGTGTGATAATCAGGGTTAAAGCCGCCTACTAACGCTAGTGCTTCTATATTCCATAGGTATTCTGAGTTGTACCTAGGTCTTACTCTTTCTGCTAATTTCCCTCCATTATCTACAAAAAGATTTACGATATTTAATCTGGTAAAAGATGGATAAACATCAATTTCATCATAAGAATACCTTCTCATATCCACCCAGTTTTCTACAAAGCCCCAGCCCCAAAGTGCTAAGTATTTTTGACACATAATATGTTTTAGAGTAAGTGCCCCCGCTGCGGGTACAAAACTTGGGTCGGCTAAATAAGCAGCCCTTTCAGCCGCAGGTATTGTTACTCTGGTCATTGCTATTGGCGAAGCAGTTCCTACAGCATTTAAATATCCAAAAAAATGAGTGTTAAGCATATCAAAATGTCCATTGATACCATTTATATATGCAGCCCTAGCATTTGCAACATCACCTTTAATAAAATATGCCTCTGCTCTCATAAACTGTAATTCGCTGTACGTCATTATTGGAAACTTACTATCATTTCTAAAAAATGTTCTTGCACCTGAGTCTAACCCTAGACCCGGACCTGTGGTTTGTCCTAATACTCCCCAAAGACTTGGCACTCTTGTATCATTTACAAAAGGTGCTGATGGATTATCTGCAAATTTTCCTGAAACAATACCATTATAAGTTCCATTAGGAGAAGGGCGAAACATATACTTTACCCTAGGATCATTTACAGTATTCCCATAAACCAATCCAGGTGTAGTGGCATTACCAGTAAGCATATTTATTGGAAATTGGGCTACTCTGTATTGAGCTAAATTATTTCTTCTAGGACCAAAAAAGTTCTGTGCTGTTGCATCTGGAAAATTGATGTTAAATTCTATCATTGCATCATCGTTTGTAGATGCCATTGACAAATTGGTGTATTTAATAACACTATCTGCCTCTCGGGTTATGTAACTACTTTTTTTAGAATAACGATGGTATATTCTTGCTTTAATACCATATACAAATTTTAGCCACCTATTCTGGTTTCCTTTGAAAAAATAAAAATCACCTTCGGCTAACGTTGAGGTGGCCATTGATGCTGCTTTCTCCCAATTTACTATTGCAGAATCGCAATATTTTAAAGCATATTCATATGCTACATTTTGATTGTCATAATCAAATGATAATCTTCCTTTTTCAAATGCTTGTCTCACGGGTGTTTCTCCATGCACATCTGCAAGGGTAACCCAACTCCATGCATTTAGCGAAAATGCTGCAGCAATATAATCGTATTTACCTGTTATTCTACTAGAATCAATCATGTCAATAATATTGTAGCCCATACTCCAATAATGCATTCTCCATATATCTCCACTAACATCACTACCAGCGTTATAGCCGTGACGCTCTGCATTTACATTTGTTTGAGTCAAAGTTGTTCCGTTAGGTACATGAGAAAAATTTTGTGTATAATATCCTATGTATCTGGCGTCGAATGCTACGCCTCTATGCATACCAGCAATACAAGATTGTAATACCAACTCAGGCTTGGCATATGTTGGAAGGTTTGGGTTTTTGTATGCATCATCCAAATACTTTTTACATGAAGTTGCTAAAGCTATGATTGCAATTAAAAATATTAATGTTTTTTTCATTTTTTATGATTTTGTTAATTTTTTCCGTTCTTAAATGAAATTCTCAATCCTGTGTTTATACCTATTGGTGTTGCAGTACCTCCAAGATCTATTGCAAATGCACCTACTCCGCCAGAAGCGGGTGTGGTACCATTAGATGCAGGATCTGGTCCTGAATAATTTGTAATAATGAATAAATCAGTACCAGTAACAAATACACTAGCGGATGAAAATATTCTTAATGTTTTTAATACTTTTTTGCCAAAATTATAACTGAATGTTACGTCTCTTAGGCGTAACCAGTTTACATCTTTCTCTACAAAATCAACAGCATAAGTTCTAAGCTGGTAATAATCTGCTTGGAAATAGGGATTTATTACAATTGTATTTCTCGTAGGTGTTGGGCTATTTTGAAGTCCATCTTGCAAAACACCAGGTATAATTCTTGGCGTCTCTCTGTCAAGCGTTCTCTTACTTAATCCATTTATCACCAATTGTTGCTCTGTTCCATTAAGTACATCACCTCCTTGTTTCCAATCTAATGTAAACGACATTTTTAAACCTTTATAACTAAAACTATTTGTGATACCCATTGCAAAATCTGGATTACGGTCTCCTATTTTAACGTAATTAGGATCAGCCAAAGGATACCCGTTTGATGGGTCTATCAAAATATCTCCTTTATTATTTCTTAAATAATTTTGTCCCCCAATGGTTGTTGTTGGTTGCCCTCTGTATAAACTTGCTCTGTATCCTACAAGCCAAGTATCAGAATTATAAAATTCAGGTAAAGGCAAACGTGTTACCTTATTCCGCATAGTATTGAAATTAAAAGAGGTATTCCAATTAATTTTTTTATTCTTTATCCAGTCAATACCTAAAGTTGCTTCCAATCCTTCATTGTATAAATCTGCAATATTAGAAGTATACAAAATAAAACCTGTTGCATAGCTTGGTCTTGCATTTGCTGCAATTGAGTTGTTGATTTCCGTTCTATAAGCTGCTACATCTAGTTTGACCCTATTTTTCAAAAATTTCAATTCAGTTCCTAATTCAATGGTGCTTTGCTGTTCAGGAAACAAATTTGGATTGTTTGCCCCGAAACCATATGCTAACCCATAACCATTTGTACTTGCGATTGAATTGGTGTAAACCGATTGGTTTGCATAAGGGAAAGATCTTTTTCCTGTTTTGGCATAAGAAGCTCTTAACCTACCTGATGTTAAAATATTGTTTTTACGAATCAATTCGCTAAATACAAAACTAGTATTTATGGATGGATAAAAATAAGAACGCTTGTCTTTAGGAAATTCGGCTAACCAATCATTACGACCTGTTGCAGTAAAATAAAGGAAATCTTGATAAGCTATAGTTAACTCAGAAAAAACACCGATACTTCTTTGTAACGTTAATGTATCTCTACCCTGTGTTCTACTATTGAGCCTTTTCAAAGTTGAAGTATAGCCATCTATTTGTATTTCTTTTGGCTTAAGATTTCTAGCAGCATCATACACACTATCACCAAAAGTTGCAAATGTATTTGTTGTTCTGTCATCAAACGATTGACCAACTAATAATTTAAAATCAAATTTTCCAAATTTCTTTTTCGCAGTTATTAAAAAATTAGAATTGTATGATTGGAAATTACTTTTATACTCTTCTATCCTTCCTCCAACAGAGAAAAAATTAAAGGATTCCCTGTCATAAATATATCCACCTCTTTGCGAATATGCATCTGCTGCTAATCTTAAATCAACATTTAACCAATCGTTTGCTTTATAGGTTAAATTTGTGTTGAAAGTGATACGATTTGTTACATCAAAATTTTTATTTCTAACTACTTCAAAGTAAGGATTGTTTAATTCTGCATTATTATCTACACCTGCTGTTTTAGATATTATTCTTCTACTTCCAGATACGTTTTGCCATTTCCTTGCATCATCATCAAGTGGCCAACTTAATAAGCTTAAATAGTAACCACCCGTGCCTCTAAATGCTTTTCTGTTATATTGATTATAAAAAGCAGCAGTTGTAGATATTTCTATTTTTTTAGAAGCCTTTGTAGTTACAGTAAAACGAGCATTGATTTTTTGATTCCCTGAATTTGGTATTACACCATCTTGATTATAATAAGAAAAGTTTGCTCTAATTCCAGTATTATTCATACCTCCTTCGAGGGTAAGACTATGCTTGTATGATTTCCCAATATTAAAAAAATTCTTAGCATTGTCATAGAATTTTGTACCCTCTAAATATTTAGGACCAAAAAAAGAACGAGTAGTATTTACAGGACTACCATTAAAGCCATTATCATATACTCTTTGTACATCATGGAATTTTGTAATTTGCTCCCATCTAAAGTTATTATCGTAAGATATTTTAAGCTTTTGTGCTTTTGCTTTTTTTGTAGTTATGATGATTGCCCCATTTCCTGCCTCTACTCCATATAGTGCAGCTCCTTCCGGGCCTTTTAATACTGTAATGCTTTCTATATCTTCTGGGTTAATGTCTGCCGCTCTATTACTGTAATCATTACTTCTATTTGGACCATCACTTCCCAATCTACTTTGGCTAAAAACATTATTGTTTAATGGTACGCCATCAAGAACAATTAGTGCGCTATTATCTCCTCCTATTGAATTAAAACCACGTAATACAATTTGTGCAGATGCCCCAGGAGCACCACTGGTAGTATTTACTGTTAAACCAGCTACTTTACCTTGTAAAGCATTTGCAAAATTATCTCTCTGTGTTTCAGCTATAGCCTCACCTGTTACATTTTGAGCAGCATGACCAACTGATCGATTGTCTTTTTTTATACCATATGCTGTGACAATAACTTCTCCTAACTGCTTTTGGACTTTATTTAATTTTATGTCAATTCTGGCAACGCTTCCTGAATTTACAATTTCTTTTCTTGTAAAATCGACATAAGTAAAAACAAGTACTTGCCCTTTTTCCACAGCAATACTATAATATCCTACTTCATTTGTTTTAGTAGCAATTTTTGTTCCCTTAATGGCAACAGTAACATTTTTTAACGGGGCGTTGTCATCATCGCCAATTACCACCCCAGTTACGGTAGTACTTTGGCTAAATCCTTTGCTACTTATAAATAGTAGCGTAAGAAAAAATAATTTCAGCATTTGTTTTCTCATGTAATTCATTTTAGTTTTTAGCAATAGTAGTCCTTTTTTGTCCTTTAACATTTTAATAACATACAAAGTAGGATTTTTTTATGAAAAACCAACTTCTTTATAATTATTTTTATTAAGTATATTATTTATTTATACCATATGATATTTTTAATGTCATGCCGCAGCTTAAAAAAAGAGTACAACTGTAATTATCTAACACCAAAAATCCTTTCCCTGCTGCATTTTTACCGCTCACATAAAAACAGCTTTTTACATCGGCTACATATTTTATTTTCATGCAATAAAAATGTAAAAAAATAAGCCATTCTCAAAAAGCCTCTGCAAATAAAAATGAATTAGGCGAATTAGTTGAGGCAAAAAAATTAAACTTATGAAAAAATTAATGCTCTTAAGCACAACTACTTTGATTTCTTATGCAATGTATGCGCAACAACTAACACCCATGCCTGGCAATATAAAAAAGGCATACATAAACGAAACCAGAAGTGCAGACGGTAAACCTGGTAAAAACTATTGGCAAAACTTTGGCAAGTACAATATAAATATACGGGTAATGCCACCGAGTAAAAGAGTAGATGGTACAGAAACAATTACCTACTTTAATAGAAGCCCGAAAGATTTAAAGGGATTGGCTATAAAACTAATTTTAAACATACACACACCTGGTGCAGTAAGGCAGGGCGCCGTGGCAGAAAATTATTTAACCAAAGGAATAATTATAGATGAATTTAAACAAGACGGTGCTGTAGCAAAATTTGAAGATGCGGAAGGGCAAACTACCCAGTACGTCAACTTGAAAAAAGCTTTAAAAACGGGAGATAGTATTGTACTTAATTTTAATTGGCATTACGACCTCAGCGAAAAAAGTGGTCGTGAGGGCAAGTTGGATAGCACTAGTTTTTTTCTTGCCTATTTTTACCCTCGTATAGCTGTAATAGATGATACGCAAGGTTGGGACTTTATGGGGTTTACAGATGCACAAGAGTTTTACAACGAGTTTAATGATTATGAAGTGGCTGTAACCGTACCTAAAAACTTTTTGGTATGGGGCACGGGAGATTTGTTAAATAGCAAAGAAGTATTGCAACCAACATTTGCTGATAAATTTAATAAAAGTCTTACTAGTGATGCAGTAATAAATGTGGTAACGCAAAAAGATATAGATGCAAAAAATATAACTGCCCAAAATGCTACCAACACTTGGAAATGGAAAGCCAACAATATAAGCGATGTAGCTTTTTGTATAAGCGATAATTATGTGTGGGATGCAGCAAGTGTAATTGTAGATAAGAAAACGGGTCGCAGAGCAAGTGCACAATCCGCATACAAAAGTGTAGGTAGTGGCAAGTTTGTAAACCAAGTAAAACATATACAGCATAGCCTAGAGTGGTATAGCAATAACTGGCCAGGTGTGCCATACCCTTTTCCTAAAAGTACAATCATACAAGGCGAGGCAGATATGGAATACCCAATGATGGCAAACGATAGCCCACAGGAAGATGATATAATGCAGCGCTTTATTGCAGAGCACGAAATAGGGCATAGCTATTTTCCTTTTTACATGGGTATAAACGAACATAGGTATGGTTATATGGACGAAGGCTGGACAACTGCTTTTGAAAACATGATAGGCAATGCAGATTTGGGCAAAGAAAAAGCGAATGGTTTTTTTAAACAATTTAGAGTGGGTGGGTGGGCTACCAATCCTAATGACGAAACACAAATACCTATTATAACACCTGTAAATATTTTGAGTGGTCAGGCAATGGGGCATAATGAATATGGCAAACCAGCCCTAGCTTACCTTGCTTTAAAAGATATGCTTGGCGATGATTTGTTTAAAAAAAGCTTACATGGCTTTATGGATAGATGGAATGGAAAACACCCTTTACCTTGGGATATGTTTAATAGTTTTTCCAATCTTTCTGGCAAAGACCTTAGTTGGTACTGGCACAATTGGTTTTTTACGAGTTACTATATGGATATAGCTTTGGCAGGTGTAACACCTACTAGCACAGGTTATGCATTAGCTATAAAAAATATTGGAGGCTATGCAGTGCCTACAGATATGTTGATAGATTATACTGACGGCACAAAAGAAACAGTACATCAAACAGCAGGTATTTGGGAAAAAAATCAACAAGATGCTGTGGTAAATATTACCACCAAAAAGAAAATAGCTTTTGTAAAATTGGATGGCAATATTTTTATGGACGCCAATACAAAAGATAATACATGGGGCACTAAGCCCGCAGGCGCAGCAGCCAATGTGGTAAACTTAGATAAATACACAGGTGCATATTCTTCAGCACAATTGCCTATAAAAATAAATTTTGTAAAAGAAGGAGATGACCTTACTGCCGAAATAGAGGGTCAGGGCAAAATAACTTTAGCAAATAAAGGAAAAGATACTTTTTCGTTTGATGCGGCTGGGGTAGAAATGCTTTTTGACACAAGTAAGAATGAAATGACTTTAAAACAAGGTGGTGGAACATTTATTTTTAAGAAAGATAAATAAAGATTGTGCTGTGTGCAACATTTTTAAAAAGGGCTTGTACTTATTAATTGTGAGCCTCTTTTTTTGCAGACCAATCTTAAACACAACTAAAATGAAATCGATACTACTATTTATACTTACTATGTGCACATGTGTAGTATGCTACGCCCAGCAAATGACAGAGCGACCAAATGTAGATGCAAAGAAAATAGCCAAGGCAATAAAAATAGATGGTAAGCTTGATGAGGCTTCATGGAAAGATGCCTCAACTTTAAAGGATTTAATAGAATTTAGACCTACACCATTTAAACCAGAAGCTGCAACCAATCGTACCGAAACATTTGTGATGTATAATAATGAAGGTATTTATTTTGGCGGAAAATGTTATGAGCAATCGATGGATAGCATTACAAGAGAGTTGGTAGGTAGAGATGGGTTTGGTAACAATGATTTTATTGGAATATCTTTTGACACATACAACGACAAACAAAATGGTTTCGAATATTTTTTAACACCACTTGCAGAACAATTTGATGCAAAAATATCTGTAGGCAATAATGGCGGTGAAGATTTTAGCTGGAATGCAGTATGGGAAGGTAAATGCGTTATAGAAAAAGATGGCTGGAATTTTGAAATGTTTGTGCCGTTTTCTGCAATACGTTTTGGAAAAGGTAAAGAACAGAAATGGGGTATAAATGTGTTTAGACGCAGAATAAAAACAGGGCAATCATATGCTTGGGCTAGCATAAACCCGCAGATAAATGGTGCACTTACACAAGAAGGTTTTTGGAATGGCTTAACTGATATTAAACCACCAATCCGACTACAGTTCTCTCCATACATTTCATACTATGCTACTAGTTTTTCTAAAGTAAAACCAGGCGAAAAAAAAGTGGTGCAACAATTTAATGGAGGTATGGATGTAAAGTATGGCATAAATCAAGCTTTTACTTTAGATATGGCGTTGATTCCAGATTTTGGGCAAGTGCAAACAGATAATAGGGTTTTAAATCTTGGTCCATTTCAGCAACAATTTAGCGAACAGCGGCCTTTTTTTACAGAAGGTACAGAGCTTTTTAATAAGGGAGACCTATTTTACTCTAGAAGAATAGGTAAAGACCCGCTACAAGCAGAAAATGCCTATGATGAAAAGAATAGGAATGAAAATGTTGTAAAAAACCCAAGGGAAACAAAAATTGTAAACGCAACTAAAGTGAGTGGTCGTATGCAAAATGGTTTGGCTATTGGTTTGTTGAATGCTATTACCCTTTCTCAAAAAGCTACACTACAAAGTAAGGTTACTGGCACAGAAAGAAAAATAGAAACTTTTCCATTAACAAATTACAATGTATTTGTACTTGACAAAACGCTAAAAAATAATAGTAGTATTAGCTTGGTAAATACCAATGTGCTTAGAAGTGGAAAAACTTACGATGCAAATGTAACTATGACCTTGTTTAATTTTAATGACAAAAAGAATACTTGGAATATAGGTGGTAAGGCTGGTATAAGTCATTTGGATGGGGATGGTATTTATAGTAGTACCAATATCATAAAAGAAAAAACAGGATATACTCAAAGCATATATTTTGGTAAAACCAGTGGTCGGTTCAATTTTCAAATAAGTAGCGATTTGGCCAATAGCAAGTTTGACAAAAACGATATGGGATTCCAAAACAATAGCAATTTTTTTGATAACAGTTTTTACTTTAGCTATGCTTGGAACAAACCTAAATATTGGTACAATAATTTAGGTGGAAACATAAATGGATTTGTAAGCAGATTGTTTTCCCCGATAGATCCATTAAGGCAAAAAGGTCATATGTTTCAAGAACAGTTTGCAGCAATAAATTTTTATGGACAAACGAAAAAATTGTGGCGTTTTTATACAAATATAAATAATAGAATAGAAGGCAATGATTATTATGAACCAAGAAGAGCGGGAAGGGTTTTTAAAAGAGGAGGAAGAACAAATTGGTATATGAATGTGAGTAGTAACGATGCAAAGAAATATTCTTTTAGTCCTGAACTGGGCTTGAGATGGGGTAGGCAATTTGCAGGCACTTTTGGCTATAACGCAGGATTATCTCAAAAAATTAGATTAAACCAAAAATTCTCTATCGAACATTATATAAATTATGAGGATAATAAAAATCAAGCAGGTTATGCAAAAAAAGAAGGTAGTGATATTCTCTTTGCTAAAAGAAACACAAAAACAATACAAAATAACTTTAATGTAAAATATAGTTTTACAAACAAAATGGGGCTTACTTTAAATGTTCGCCATTATTGGAGTGGTGTAAATCCGACAGAACTATTATTACTAAATCCTCAAGGGTATTTAGTACCATCAAATACTACCAGTACCCCCTCCTCTTTAAATCAAAACTATAACCAATTTGCAGTAAATATGGTGTACACTTGGCAAATTGCCAATGGTAGTTTCTTAAATATTGTATGGAAAGATGAAGCGGAAGAATTTGTACGAGCTGATTATGAACAGAATTATTTTAAAAATATAAATAGAACTTTTTCAGTAAATAATGCAAATACAATCTCCGTACGTTTAATATACTTTATTGATTACCTAAATTTAAAGAAGAAGCATAGTTAACAGATTATTACTAAAAGTAAAAAGTTACAAGCACCTTAAAAGTAAAGAACATATTTGAGGCTGGATTTAAATTTTTCGCAGTTTGCGAATAGGGTTGTCAACCTTTATGCCGTCCATATTTGAAAGTCTTTTAAACCCTTCTATAATTTGTGTAACTTGCATATATTTTAAGAAAGTAAAATTGAATACAGCATCTCCCATAATTTTATTCGATGGCATTTGTAATTTATGCAACAGCTCTGTACAATTTGTTTTGAAGCATGATAAACAAAAGCAATTTCGATTTGCTTCTTTACAGTCGGATGCAGGGCAGTTGTTACTAAAAAAATACAATTTGCCAGAAACAAATTTTAATTCTTTTGTGCTATTGCAAAATGATAACGCTTATTTAAAATCTACTGCCGCACTAATGGTTGCAAAACAATTATCAGGCTTCATAAAAATATTGTACGCTTTTATTATTGTACCTGCCTTTATTAGAAACGGAGTATATAATATTATTGCTACTAACCGGTACAAATGGTTTGGCAGAAGAGCAAGCTGTATGTTACCAACTCCTGAATTAAAATCTCGCTTTTTATAGTAAGTAAAATGGAAAAGAAAACAATTGTACTTGGCGCATCAGAAAACATAGAGCGATATAGTAATATGGCGGTAAAAAAATTATTGTTATATAAGCACCCCGTAATTGCTGTTGGAAGAAAAGCAGGTAGTATAAATAATATACCAATCGTAGAAGAACTACTACCAGTAAGCGATGTAGATACTGTTACCCTTTATTTAAGTGCTGAAAATCAAAAAAAATTTTACGAAAAAATTATTGAATTAAAGCCTAAAAGAATCATCTTTAACCCTGGTGCAGAAAACGATGAATTTGAACACCTTGCATCCATTGCGGGTATTAAAACACTTAACGCTTGCACACTAGTAATGCTATCCACAAATCAATATTAAAAAATTATTTTCCTGTTTTTCATTTTCATTTTATAATAAAATTCATTGTGTTGCGTTTTAGAAATAGAATATCCAATTCTAAAAACCTATAAAAACCAATTCGATGAAATTACACCCTAAAAGTATTTTTGTTGTGCTGCTCACAATTTTTACAGCTACCAGCTTTGCACAAACAGGCGATGTTAGACAACCTTTGTTTGCCGCATTTCCTTCCACAATTAATTTAGACAATGCAACTTTAATAGATGCTTGTACAAAAACTACAGGAAGTGTAGTTAACTATAATTTGGGAACTAATTTTATATTTAGTGGCACAGTTATAAGCAACGAAAACAAGTACGACAATCTTCAAATGATTGTTATTCGCTCTACAGAAAATGCACATACGTTTTTTCAAATATCCAAAATTAAAAACCCTGATAATACTATTTCATATGCGGGCCGTATTTTAAATAATGATGCTGCCGATGGATATGCATTAAAAAACAACAATGGTTTATATACACTACAAAAATTTGAATCTGATAAAATATTAACCCCATGTAAATTCTAGTTTTTTTTTCATGATACTGCAGATTGATCCAATATCCCAATCGCAACTATCATAACCTTACTAAATATCCTAAAATGAAAAACCAAATCAAAAAGCTTTGCTTTAGTGCACTGCTATTCTCATCACTACAAGCTATTTGCCAAGTTCCTAACCTTAGCAGTTTGCCTACAGCCGCACCCACTATCTATTTAGATTTTGATGGTCAAACTGTTAACTCAATAGGCTGGAACAATGCTGAACCTTTTCTTTGTGGTGCAGCCAATATAAGTACCGCACAAATCACCGAAATATTTAATAGTGTAAGCGAAGATTTTCGTCCATTTGCTGTAAACATTACTACCGATTCTACTAAATTTTTAGCTGCCCCAGTAGACAAAAGAATAAGAATAATCGTAACAGATTCAAGCGCATGGTACCCATATGCTGTTGCTGGAATTGCATACACAGGTAGTTTTACTTGGGGCAATGATATACCAGGTTTTGTTTTTTCTGGAAAATTAAATAATAGTACTAAACATATTGCTGAGTGTTGCTCTCACGAAAGTGGTCATGCGGTTGGTTTATCGCACCAATCTAAATACAATTCATGCACACTCTTTGAAAGATATAGTACTGGCTATGGTACTGGCGAAACAAGCTGGGCACCTATAATGGGCAATAGCTATGGTAGAAATATGACAGGTTGGAACAATGGACTTACCGAAAGTAGTTGTAGTCTTTTACAGGACAACCTTTCCATCATTTCTACTCAAAATGGTTTTACTTATCGTACCGATGATTATGCCGAAGTATTAGATAATACGACAACTGTGTTAGACCCAAATTCTTTTAATGTAAACGGAATAATAACCACTCCTACTGACAAAGATGCATTTAAAATAACCTTAGCACAAGCTGGTGGCTTACATATCGAAGCTACTCCTTTTGGCATTCTTGCAAATGGGCTTGGTGCTAATTTAGATATTATGGTGCAGCTGTACAATAGCACTAATACCCTTATACGAACTTATGATCCTATTAATACAATGAGACTTGTTATTGATACAACCCTTGCTAGTGGTACGTATTATTTGAAAGTAGCTGGAGCTGGTAATGGAAATACAAGTAACTATGGAAGCCTTGGTTCTTATACACTCACAGGTAATAGAGGTGTTTTGGCTATACATAGCGTAGTTTTAAAAGGTAGCAAAAATGGAAATTTACATAAGCTAGGTTGGAGTATAATTGCAGATGAAGCCATAGCTACACAGGTATTAGAAAGCTCTACAAACGGTATTGATTTTTCTCCTTTGCTAACGGATGTAACAGGAGTAAAAAATTACAACAACCAACCTTCAAAAAAAGGAAATATTTATTACAGACTTAAAGCAACTTCTGTAATTGCTGAAATAATGTATTCGAATATTGTGGTACTAAATGCAAACGGTGATGATAAATTATTTAATGTATCTACCTTGGTACAACAGAGTATTTATGTAACCGCATCAGAAAACTACAATTACAAAATATACGATGCAAATGCGAGGTTAATTACCTCAGGTAGGCAGAAGCAAGGAATTGGAACTATAGACGCATCTAACTTTTCTAAGGGCTTATATATTTTGCAAATCATAAGTAACGACAATATACAAACAGAAAGAATTATAAAACAGTAAGGTAGATTCATGTGTAAAAGCAAAGGGAGTCGGCATTAGGGGCCGGCTCTCTTATTTTAAACCCTACAAGTATACAAAAATAATTTAATATAAGATAGTAAGGTAGATTCATGTGTAAAGAGAAGGGAGTCGGCATTAGGGGCCGGCTCTCTTTATTTAATGGCTATCTAGTACAAAAGAAAACTGTTTCATAGAGCTTTACTTTCTCTACAGCTTAGCGCTTTATTACCATAAGAAGAAAACGAAATATAAAATGTAATTCTCTGTGGCTCTGTGGCAAATCAAATTGCCACAGAGCCACAGTTTTTTTTTGATGCTGCGAAGTTATTTTAAAGCAAAAAAATAACATTTATTGGTAATGATTTAGGCTCGAATACGGATAGTTATCCTTTACTTTAAAGCTCCCTTTTCCATTAGCTCATCATTAGTTTCTCCTATAAAATCTAAAATTTTGAGCTTGCCAGATTTTTTTACTGCACTAGTTACAAAATGCCTAGGTAAGAATTGCCAAGTTTTTTTCATGGCTTCCAAAAAGTCTTTTACATTTTTGCTTACAATTCTTTGATTTTCTTTATCACTTTTGGTAAAAGCAAGGCTAAAAGAAATATTCCAAGATTTTAAGTTTTCTAAAAATTCCAAATCGATTTTTTGAGGCCTATGCCTTGCGTCTATTAGCACAAATAGGTGGGAAAGGTTTTCTCGTTTACGCAAATAGTTTTCTATCATCTGCTCCCATTTACGCCTACTTTTTATACTCACTTTTGCAAAACCATAGCCGGGTAAATCTACCAAATACCATTTCATATCTGCTACAGGTTTCTTTCCTTCTACACTATTATTGCTTACTATTTCAAAATGGTTAAGCATTTGTGTTTTTCCTGGTGAGCCAGATGTTTTTGCTAGCTTGTCATTATTGCAAAGCATATTTATAAGAGACGATTTACCTACATTACTTCTACCAATAAAAGCATATTCTGGCCTGTCAGGAGCAGGACATTTCTCAAATTCGGGGCTACTTATTACGTACACAGCTTTCTTAATATGCATCTTAATTCTTTAGATAAGCCGCAAATTTAACTTTATATATGCATCAAAAGTGTGTAACTCCATTTAACCTCTGTTACAAAGCACTTATATTTGCAATACAAATGGCAAATTTTGAGCATGATACAATCGTTCCATACAAAGAATCGGAACTAAGCAAGAAGAACCAAGTGGCTGGTATGTTTGATAGCATAGCGCACCGATATGATTTTCTAAATAGGTTTTTAAGTGCTGGTATTGATATCCGCTGGCGCAAAAAAGCTATAGCATATTTAAAAGATATTAATCCACAAAAAATATTGGATGTAGCTACGGGTACTGCGGATGTGGCATTGTTAATGAATAAGATATTGAAACCTAAAGCCATAATAGGTATAGATATAAGCGACGGTATGCTGGATATAGGTAGAAAAAAGATTACAGACATAGGTGCCGAAAATACCATACAGTTGTATAACGGAGATGCTGCTACTATTCAATATGAAGATAATTTTTTTGACGCAGCTACCGTATCTTTTGGCGTAAGAAATTTTGAGTATTTAGAAAAAGGATTGTCGGAAATTTTGAGGGTATTACGCCCTGGAGGCAAATTAGTTGTTTTAGAATTTAGCAGACCAACAAATAGATTTGTAAAAGGGTTTTACAATTTGTACATGAAAAAGATATCGCCCAATGTGGGCAAATTTTTTTCTAAAAATAAAGAAGCATACCAGTACTTAGACGAATCTATTCAAAAGTTTCCGATGGGAGATGACTTTGTACAAATTTTGAAAAATGTAGGATATAAAAATATTATTAAAAAACCATTGAGCCTAGGCATATGCAGTATCTATTGCGGAACCAAATAAAATTTATTATTGTCTTTGTGCTACTATCCCACACAGGGTTTGGGCAACTGCGTGAGACTATAAACTCACCAGAGCATGATGATGACCCACTGCGCTTTGGTATAAGTTTAGGTATAAACAGGTCTCATTATAATATTGTACATAGCCAAAGGTTTTTACAATTTGATAGTGTAAATGTTATTGAAAGTATAAACAGTACTGGCCTTAGCCTTGCTGGGCTTGTAAACCTAAGGTTAGGTAATCATTTCGATTTGCGTGCTTATCCGCTTGATTTAGTGTTTACCGAAAAGGCATTTCAGTACACGCTAAAGACTCCTGATTTAGTGGAAAAAGAAGATAGCATTACTATAAAAAAAGTTCAGGGCATATCTTTAGTGTTTCCTGTGCAAATAAAATTTTCTAGCGATCGTATAAATAATTTTAAAGTGTACATGCTAGCTGGTGGCAGGGTAGAATATGATCTTGCAGCCAATGCAAGTAAAAAAAATAACGATGAATCTATAGTGCTAAACAAGCTAGATTATGCAATAGAAGCAGGTATTGGGTTTCATTTTTATTTTCCTGTATTTGTACTTACCCCCGAGCTAAAAATAAACTATGGCTTGCGCAATGTGCTCTCTCGTAATAATTCATTAAAATATTCCAATACAATAGATAGAATAAATTCTAGGTCTATTACTTTTTCGCTTACGGTGGAGTAGGAGATTTTTTACATTCTTAATTTACCCTAAACCCATAAATTCCATAACCTAAACTATCAGTATAACGATAAGAATTTAATAGCTGACTTGTATCTGTATTAAAATAAACATTGTAATAATATGCTAGTGTATTCCAATGTTTGTTTGTAACATTAAAATTCACCCCTAGCTTATAATACTTGTTGTTATTTACTTGCAGTCTAGCATGTGTTATTTCCAAACTACTATAGTATCCTTTCTTAGGAGGTATAATACCAAATATATTTTACACCTAGTCCAACACTTTTGCTCGCAGATTGAGCAGATTTACACAGATTTTTTGGACTAATTATATCTTATAAATGGTATAATATTTAAAATTGATTTGTAAGGTTTATTTACTTTTGAAACATATAAATTCCCTCCTATGCTTACCCCTTCGGTAACAAAAAATGAACTAGGGTCGCCTATAAAAACCCTTCTTCCATTTATAGTGTCAAACCTAGAGCACGCCACATTGTAAATCCCTTCATTCACACTTTGTACAAATGTATTTTGCCCCAGTTCTGTTACAAGTACATTAGGTATAGTAAGCGTTATTTTAAGTGTGTCCCCCAAGTTTATTGCTTCAGATGTGTCGCTCAAAGTAGCTCTTAATTTTACACTGTCAGCATCCCTGTATTTATCTTTTTACAAGTAGATGATTGTAAAAATGGAATTACTGCTAAACCAATCATTAATATCTTTTTCATTAAATAGCTCCTTTTTTAATTTACTCTAAACCCATAATATCCGTAACCTTCGGTATCTCTTTGGCGCAATGAAGCTAACAATGCATTTATGTCTGCATTAAAATAAACATTGAAATAAGTCAGTAATGTATTCCAATGCTTATTAGTTACATTAAAATCAAACTTTAGGCCATAGTTTGTATTATTATTTACGCTTAGTTTACCTGGCTGAGGTAAAATTTCAATGTAATAAACACCCTTTTGAGGGGGAATAAAATTAACAACAAACCTGTATGGTATGCTAGTATTACGAACTGAAACAGTGCCCCCAACATTAGTACCCTCCGAGACAAAAAAACCACTGGTGTTATTTAAACTAACGGCTCTTCTAAGTATTGTATCTATCCTATTACATGCTATTACAAATTCTCTTTTTTGCAAACTACTTACAAAAGTATTTTGTCCTGTTTCAGTAACAACTACGTCTGGTATTGTAAGTGTAACTTTTAACATATCTCCTAAATGAATTGTTTCCGAAGTATCGCTTAAAGTCGCTTTTAGCTTTACGGCATCTGCATATTTATAAGTATTTTTTTTGCAAGTAGATGATTGTAAAAAAGGGATTATTGATAAAACAACTATGAATATCTTTTTCATGGCGATGTTTTAATTAATAGTATTTAGTTAGTTGCTCAAACGCAATTAAAAAATTACCTGCAAGGAAAATTGAATGGGTTAGTAAGATTATAAAAATCTGTTAACCAAAAAAAATCTGGTTGATTAAATGCTGGGTATGCACCTCTAAACTGATTACTGTACACACACATATCATCTGTTTTGCTATCAAATACAAAATACATATTGGAAATACTTGAACCTCCAACTAAATCATCTGCAAATTCACCTCCATTTGCATTTGCTACATCTATCAAATCATTATAAAACCCTGTAGGTATCCATGCTTGGTTAAAATAGCGCTCCCTATCTATATTAAATGCACTATAATTTGTAATACCAAGCTCCGCAAAGTTTTTAAAGCCCCACACAGGTCCATAGTTTCGTAGGGCGTGCTGTGTAAACATAAAGTTTTTAAATCACTCTAAAGCCGTAAATGCCATAACCTTCACTATCAGTTTGTCGAAATTGATTTATGAGTTCAGTTGTATTTGCATTAAAATAAACATTATAATAATAGGCTAATGTATTCCAATGTTTATTGGTAACATTAAAATTTACTTTTAGCTTATAATACTCATTTTTATTTATATCTAGTTTTCCAGGCTGCGGTGTTACTTCTAATAGATACATTCCTTTTATCGGAGGTATAATATTTAATATAAATCTAAACGGCTTATTTGTATTAGATGCATATATATTACCACCTATATTAGACCCCTCTGTTACAAAAAATGAGCTAGGGGAACTAACATATATAGATGGCACATTGCTTGAATCAATTCTTGCACATGCAATATTAAAAGTAGCTTGTTGTAAGGTATTTACAAGTTTATTTTGCCCCAGTTCTGTTATGAATAAATCAGGAAGATTAAATGAAATTTTAATAGTATCACCCAATTGTATTGTTTCAGAAGTATCATTTAATGTTGCCATTAATTTTACACCGTCTACATCCCTATATTTATCTTTTTTACAGGTAGATGATATCAAAAATGGCAAAACAAATAAAGTGATTATGAATAACTTTTTCATAATAATTATTTTAGAGTATATTATTTACAGCTGCTTTTCAAATTAAAATTATCTACAAGGAAAAGTAAAAGGGCTGGCGTTAGTGTTATAAAAATCCGTCAACCTAAAAAAATTGGGTTGGTTAAAAGCAGGGTATGCGCTTCTAAACTGGTTACTGTAAACACAAATATCATCTGTTTTACTGTCAAAAACAAAGTACATATTTGATATACTGGAGCAACCAATTAAATCATTTGCATTTTCATCTCCAAATGTATTTGTGTCGTCTATCAAATCATTGTAAACCCCAGTAGGTATAAATCTTTGATTAAAAATTTGTTCCCTATCAATATTAAATGCACTAAGGTTTCTAATACCAACACCTGTAAAGTTTTTAAAACCCCATACAGTTCCATGAGTTCGTTGTGCATGTTGTGTAAATACAAAGTTTTTAAATTACTCTAAAGCCGTAAACTCCATAACCCTCGCTATCAAACTGCCTATATGCATTTAAAAGTTCATTTACATTTGTATTAAAATAAGTATTAGCATAGTAAGCAATTGTATTCCAATGTTTATTGGTAACGTTAAAGTTTACTTTTAGTCCATAAAAGCTGCCGGTATTTACATATAGCTTACCAGGCTGGGGCGTTATTTCAAGTTTGTAATATCCTTTTTGTGGCGGTACAATATTTAATACAGATTTATAAGGTTTATTGGTTGTTGATACATACAAATTCCCTCCAATATTAACACCCTCTGTCACAAAAAAGTTACTTGGGTTATTCACATAAACAGCTCTCCTGTTTACTGTATCTATCATACTACATCCAATTATGTACAACCCTTCATTCACACTTTGTACAAATGTATTCTGCCCCAATTCAGTTACCAGTACCTCAGGTATTGTGAGTGTAATTTTAAGCGTATCGCCTAGCTGTATCATTTCCGAAGTGTCACTTAAAGTTGCCTTTAATTTAACACTATCGGCATCTCTATATTTATCTTTTTTACAAGTAGAGGACAACAAAAATGGTAAGATAGACAATACCATTAATAATATTTTTTTCATGTCAATAAAGTTTAAGATTAGAATTTTATTTTGCAACTTTAAATTAGAATTATCTACATGGGAAATTAAAAGGGCTTGCAAGTCTGTTATAAAAATCTGTTAACACAAAAAAATTGGGCTGATTAAAGGCAGGGTATGCGCTCCTAAACTGATTACTATACACACACATATCATCTGTTTTGCTATCAAATACAAAATACATATTGGAAATACTTGAACCTCCAACTAAATCATCTGCAAATTCACCTCCATTTGCATTTGCTACATCTATCAAATCATTATAAAACCCAGTAGGAATCCATCCTTCAATAAAAAACCTTTCTCTGTCTATATTAAACGCACTGTAGTTTGTAATACCAAGCTCAGTAAAATCTTTAAAGCCCCATACAGCTCCATAAGTTCGTTGTGCATGTTGTGTACCTATAAAATCTGCCCAGCTCTCGCCTACTTGTATTTTGCCCCAGTCTGCATCGCCAGGGTTGCCATAAGTAGGGCCAAGCTCTGCTACAGCTAGCCTTGCATGCCAATTATTGCCAACACGTTGGTATTGGGATGCATGCCCCAGCTCGTGGTAAGCCGTTTGTGCAAGCCTACTACAATAATGCACTGGTTCGGCATCGCCTCCTATTGCATAAATATTATCGGGTAATTGGCGAGAAAATAATAATGCAAAATAGGTAGATAATGGAGCCCCATTTAAGTTAAAATGTTTTTGCAAAGTGCCATTAATAAGTATTTGGTTAAAGCCTATTTTATTAAGCAGCGGCATGCCAGCTTCGCCAATAGTGTTGCCATTATTCCATACGGCATAGCACATCAAATTATTGGGTGCAGCGTGTATATTATCTACAACACTATACACGTGGTGGAGGTAGTAGCCATTTAGTATTTGGCTCCAATATTTTACTTGTGTGTGCCCGCCAAAATAAAAATCTACCCCATCCCTTACATGGCATGGTGCCTTTATACCATCTATATGCATAGGGCCTAATATAAATTGCCTTATTAGTAAGTTTACATCAGGTATTCCAAATGGGCAGTAGTTGCATTTTGTATTTACAGGTCTTATAAATACTTTATCGTTTCTTGCATAAGTACCCATTATTACTGCAAAATTAAATATAGATGGTACTACGTATTGTCCATTACCATCTGTTATGCCAATGCTTGGTATACCAAACCCCAATGCCCATACAGCCATACCCCTTACAGGTTGGTAGCTGCCAAGCAAATCATTATCTTGATAGCGCACAAAACCATGAGGTATATTAAACAAGCATATCCTCCACCTGTTTATTTGTGTTTCGCTAAAACCAGCTTGGTTTAAGCATTGAAATAGTAGGGCTGTATCTTGCGCAGGTATTTTTACAAGTGTATCTAATACCTGCATTTGTGCCTGTATAGTACTTGATAGTGCATTTATTACTGTTGTGTTTGTTATGGCTGTTACTCCATATAAGTTGCCATCTTTTAAACCTTCTATTTTGTTGCTATCTAGTGCGAAATCTTCAGTGTAAATACTGGCATTGCCAAAAGGTATATCCAACATAAAAACGGTGCTATCATCTTTAAAAGAATCAAATTGACTACTCGTTAACTGTTGTGGGTCAAATTTATAATAAACGTATTGTGGTAAAGAAACTAGGCTAGTTGTAGCACTTGTAGTATTGGCTGCTTGCAAGGCTGCCATTGCTTTTTGTACATTTCTTATGGAGTATGGGTTTGTTTTGGGCTGTAGTATTGTTCGCTGCAAATTTTGTAGTTCTTCGCTTTTAGAAGCCGTAACTGCTGAGGCATCTACTGGCGCTTTAGTGCAGCCACTAATCCAATATATGCTAAGCAACGAAAAAGTTGTCATGAGCATAAGTTTAAAGGTTAGGCTTGGTGCTTGGTGCTTGGTGCTTGGTGCTCATAATTTTTTAATTTTGGAAGTAAAAAAAACAAAGTTTGCTCAAGCAATATAGTAATTATTTATAAAATATTAAATAATATTATGTTATGATTTTATAGGTTTAATTTTTAGTAAAAAAACCTACAACTTATTATACTATGACAAGTTAGTCATTTTTAAATTTATATTCTACCACAAGCAGCAGAAACGTATTTCAAGTAATCTTTTTAAAAAAGCTTTATGAAACAAAGTATACTATTCTCTATTTTAGCTGTGCTTCTTTTCTCCTGTGGTAAGAAAAATAATGGCATTGGCATGGTAGATGCGTATGTACCTACTTACTCAAATAATGCCAGCGATAAACAAATTACCCGGCAAGCACCACAAGCCATTGTAAACGGTGGAAAAATTGCAACCATTGGCAATAAACTTTACCAAGTAGAAAATGATTTGGGAATACATGTCATTGATATTTCTACACCAAACAGCCCAGTAAAAATAGGCTTCATTAAAAATAACCTTTGTAGAGAGCTAACCCTTAAAGGCAACTATATTTATACTAATAATTTAACGGACTTAGTAGTACTGGATGTAAGCACTCCAAGTGCAGTATTAGTTACTAGCAGAATAGACAATGCTTTTCCAGATCTAGCAATACAATATCCTCCATGTACCAATTGCTATTTTGAATGTGCGGATGCTACAAAAGGCATGGTTGTAAAATGGACTTTGCAACAAGTTAATAACCCTAAATGCAAAAAATAATGAAAAAGCTATCGTTGATTTTTATTTTGATAGGGATTACTATTTTTACAGTTACATGTAGTAAAGATGGAGCTAGTTCAGCCAGTGCCGATGCTGCTGCTGCAGGGCAAAATGGATCATTAACTCGTTTTATTGTTGTAAATAATTATTTGTACACTATAAGCAATGATGCCCTAAAAGTATACAACATAACTTCGCCTTCAACCCCAATTTACAAAAGCATCCAGCAAGTTGGTTTTGCTATTCAAACCATTTTTCCATACCAAGATAAATTGTTTATAGGCTCTAACAACGCAATGTTTATATACAGTTTAGCAAACCCTGAAACACCTACGAAATTGGCCGAAGTGCCCTATTTTGTTAGAGGTAAAGATCCTATTGTGGCTATAGACTCCGTAGCGTACTCTACCGTAAGAAACAATTTTGGCGGAGGTGTACTAAATATCTTTAATATAAAAAATATAAACCGGCCGTTAAGCATTGGCTCTGTAGGCATGCTTAATCCGTATGGGTTAGGCTTAAAAGATTCGGCCTTATATGTATGTGAAGCTGATAGTGGGTTAAAGGTTTTTAATATTGTAAAACCTTTTTTACCAGTATTAAAAAAACATATAAAATTTAATGAAACCGCATATGATGTAATAGTAAAGGCCAATATTTTAGTTTGTTATATAAAAGGAGGGGTGGCTTTATTTGATATTACAAATGTGCATTTGCCCGTACTCATTTCTACGGTAAAAAATTAATCTAATACGCAAAAAATGAGATTTTTCCGTTTGCTGTTTTTAAGTTTGATAATGCTGTTTTGTATAAAACTTAGTTATGCCCAACCCAAAACAAACGATTTCTACCTGCGCACCAATTTATTATCTCTTTTCGAACCTACATCAGGCGGTATAACACTTGGAGCAGAGTATTTTGTATCCTCACATGTTAGCATAGGTTGCGATGTAGGAGCCATTTTATATAGAGTAGGAACTACTACTGAAAACAATGTAGATATTTATGGCAATACAACTGGGTATAAAATAAAACCAGAACTAAGGTATTATTTGTACAAAGAAAATAAACCTAAAAGAGCTAGGCTTTTCTTTGGTTTGGAAGGATTATTTTTAAAATCAACTACTGTAAATTATAGAAATCTGCCCATAAGAGACAATACTGGAAATATTGTATATAATTACATTGGTGGCTACGACGAAGTAAAAAAAGTAAAAGCTGGGGTTATAAAAGCAGGGGTTCAAATACCCCGATTTATATTTAAAAAAATGTTTATTGAATTTTATGCTGGTATTGGTGTTCGATCAAAAAGATATACGCTTAACAATTTACCAGCTGGTGCTAGCGTTGATGATAGAAATGGAGATAGGCTTTTTTTAAATACCGATATAGATGGTGAATATCCATCCGTTTCTGCTGGGTTTAAGCTTGTATATAAAATTTGGTAGTATTAAATTGCTTCCCACAGCTCATCAAACTTATTACTCCTTTGGCTATTATTCTTTTTGCTCCTTATGTACATATTTTCATTTTGCATAAAACTTTAACATCTTCTTTTTTACCAAATAACATATGAAGAATAATTTAGTAATAAAAATCTCCATTGACAGTATTTATTGGTAATTATTGCAAATCGTTTAAAAGGTTAATGTAAGTACTGCTATATCTACGTTACAAGAAAACAGCATTTCTTTTTTTGAATATGTGTCGCATCAAATTTAAAACAGGAAGCACTTTTTGGGTGTAGGTATGAAATTTGATTTAAAAACCATCTTAAAACAAATTTTTTTAATTGATTGTTTTTTTATGAAAAAGTATATTTTTGCAGCGTATTAACTAAATATTACAAACATGTCAGACATTGCTACAAGAGTCAAAAAAATTATCGTTGATAAATTAGGAGTAGATGAAGCAGAAGTAACTACCGAAGCTTCTTTTACCAACGACCTAGGCGCAGATAGCTTAGATACCGTAGAACTTATCATGGAATTTGAAAAAGAATTTAATATTTCTATCCCTGATGAGCAGGCTGAAACCATCACTACTGTTGGTCAAGCGGTTACTTATTTGGAAGAAAACGCTAAGTAATTTTCCATCCCTACAGCTTTGCTGTAGGGATATTTTTAACTTTCACAGGCAAATTTTATGGCTTTAAAAAGAGTAGTAGTTACAGGGTTAGGTGCGCTTACTCCGTTGGGAAAAACTGTTGAAGAATATTGGCAGGGACTTACTGATGGTGTAAGTGGTTGCGATATGATTACCCAATTTGATGCTACAAAGTTTAAGACAAGGTTTGCCTGTGAGGTTAAAGATTTTGACCCTAATGTTTATCTAGACCGAAAGGAAGCTAGAAAAATGGATCGTTTTACGCAATTTGCCATGATAGCGGCTGATGAGGCCGTGAAAGATGCTGGCATTACTCCAGAAAATGCTAACCCTGATAGAGTAGGTGTTATTTTCGCCAGCGGCATTGGAGGTCTTATTTCATTTCAAGATGAAGTGATAACTTTTGCAAAAGGCGATGGTACACCAAGGTTTAATCCTTTCTTTATTCCAAAAATGATATTGGATATTGCTGCAGGGCAAATATCTATGCGCCATGGTTTTCGTGGTCCCAATTATGCCGTGGTAAGTGCTTGTGCATCATCTACAAATGCTATAATTGATGCTTATGATAATATCAGGTTGAATAAGTCTGATATAGTAGTAACAGGCGGCAGCGAAGCGGTAATAAGCGAGGCTGGAGTTGGCGGTTTTAATGCTATGAAGGCATTGAGCGAAAGAAATGATGACCCCAAAACAGCTAGCCGTCCATTTGATAAAGACCGCAATGGCTTTGTAATGGGCGAAGGTGCTGGAGTTCTTATTTTAGAAAGTTTAGATCATGCACTTGCTCGTGGTGCAAAAATATATTGCGAAATAGCTGGTGGCGGTGCTACTGCAGATGCCTACCATATTACAGCTCCACACCCAGAAGGACTAGGTGCAAGAAATGTAATGAATGTAGCGTTACAAGACGCTGGTATGGTTCCCACAGATATTGATTACATAAATGTACATGGCACATCTACATCGCTCGGAGATGTAGCAGAAACAAAAGCTATACTAAGTGTATTTGGTGAACATGCTTACAACTTAAATATTAGCTCTACCAAAAGCATGACTGGACACTGCCTTGGCGCTGCTGGAGCGTTAGAGATGCTAGCATGTATACTTGCTGTAACTAGAGATGTAATTCCCCCTACTATTAATCATTTTACCGATGATCCTGAGTTAGATTCAAAATTAAATTTTACATTTAATAAAGCACAGCACAAAACGGTAAATGCTGCATTATGCAACACTTTTGGTTTTGGAGGTCACAATGCAAGTGCTATTGTAAAAAAGTACAAATAATTTTTTTCTACAGTTTTTCTCCCAACATATATTAATACTTATACTTGCTGTGGGTATTTTAAAGGGCTTTCGCAATTCATAAATTTACCAACTATACCGAAGGGCAGAGGTTGATACTTTTTCAATGGTTATGCTCACATAAGCCCAATGCTGTTTAGTTAAGTAAAACTTATCCTTGATTATTGAAAACTGTTAGTTGAGCATTGAACATTTTTTTAACTATGGCTAGTTATACCAAATATATTTTAAAATTAGTCCACCACTTTTGCTCGCAGATTGAGCAGATACACAGATTTTTTGAACTAATTATATTTTATAAACGGTATTAAATGTTCAATAATCAATTTTCAACGCTCAATTTTCAAGTTGAAAACCCTTAACTAAACAGCATGCCTATATCAGCCTCTTTATAGATTATAGTAGTGCCTAAAAGGGTAAGTGTTTTAAAAATATAGATTTTGCAAAAACAAGGAAAAATACATTACACAAAAAGAGCCAGTTTAGTCTACATTTTTATAAGATAATTCAATACTCAAGAATTTTTTGAGACAAACTAACTAACCCACCAAGCAACTAGCTGGCATAAAAATCCAATCAATGCCCCGGTGTAAATATCTTTTTGGGTGTGATTGCTTACTATTAAACGTGCTGTGCACACCACCCCAGTTATTAGTAACACCACTGCAATAGGCCAAGTCATTAACATAGAATTTTCCATTGCTATTACTAAAAATATACCCAACCACCCTCCTACTCCAATAGCATGCATACTTATTTTGTAGTAAATATTGGCAATTAATGCAGCACTTGCTGCCAAAAATACACCCAAAATAAAAGTAGCCATTATTGGAGGATATATTTCTTGTTTTTTAAAAACAGTATATGCCCAAAAAAAGAATATGCCACTTGCCATATATGGTATAATTCTATCTTTTCTGGTATGCAAATAAATAGAATCTAAAAATCCGAGCGCTCTTAATAACAGTACACTAAGCAACGGGAAGAAGACTAAGTTGACAGCTGAGATAATAAGCGTTTGTAATTTAGCTTTTGCAGAAAATCCAGAAAAATATGAAGGGTGAAAATAAACCAAAAAGGTTATTACATAAATGGGTATAAATGCCGGGTGAAAAATATAAGAAAAGAAATTTGCTGGCCATTTTAATATGGGTTGTACATATTTTTTCTCTATTGGGGCTTCTTCAAAAGGCGCTCTCATCTTATAATATTTTTCTTAGTCTAGCTACAGGTATATTTAATTGTTCTCTATATTTTGCTACTGTTCTGCGGGCAATATTATAACCTTTTTCTTGTAATAAGTCCGTAAGTTTTTCATCGCTGTAGGGATGCTTCTTACTTTCTTCTTCAATTAAATCTGTCAATATTTTTTTTACCTCTCTAGTGCTCACCTCTTCCCCACTATCTGTTTGTAAGCTTTCGCTAAAAAAGAATTTTAAACGATATGTCCCAAATTCTGTTTGTACAAATTTGCTATTAGCCACACGACTCACAGTAGAAATATCTAACTCTGTTCTTTCTGCAATATCTTTTAATATCATAGGTCGCAATTCTGTTTCATCTCCAGTAAGAAAAAAACCGTACTGGTAATTCATAATGGCTTCCATAGTATTCAACAAAGTATTTTGCCGCTGCTTTATAGCATCTATAAACCATTTTGCACTATCTATTTTTTGTTTTATAAATAGCACTGCATCCTTTTGTCCTTTATCTTTTTTTGTTCCCCTATCATAATCCCTCAACATATCTTTATAGCCTTCGCTAATACGCAAATCAGGTGCATTTTTACTGTTAAGTGTAAGCTCTAACTTGCCTACACTATTAGCAATAAAAAAATCTGGAATTACATAGTTTGCATTTTTATCACCATCCCCTACATTTCCACCTGGCTTTGGATTTAATTTGATAATCTGATTGATAACTTCTCGCAATTGTTCGTCAGAAAGGTTAAGCGCACGCTGTATTTTTTCGTAATGCTTTTTTGTAAATTCATCAAAATATTTTTCTAACACAGTAATTGAAACCTCTATGATACTCCCTTGGTCAGTTTTTCTTTCTAGTTGTAACAATAAGCATTCTTGCAAGTTACGAGCACCTACTCCTGGTGGATCAAATTGTTGTATTTGCAGAAGCAATTCACTTATCTCTTCTATATTTGTGTCTATATTCTGCCTAAATGCTAAGTCGTCTATTATTGCATTTATATCTCTACGTAAATACCCATCATCATCAATGCTTCCTACCAATTGTTCTGCAACAGCCAATTGCTTATTATTTAAATTCAGCAGGCCTAACTGCTGTAGCATTATTTCGTTAAAACTTATTTCAACTTTATGTGGTATTACTTTTCCGTCGTCTTTTTCAGGATAGTTTTCATCTCTTAATTTATAGTCTCCTACGTCATCGTCACCCTCTTGCACATAGTCGCTTATATCTATATTGTCATACTCATCTTGACTTCCATCTTTTTCATATTCTTCCTCACCATCATCTGTAAATTCGTCTTTTTCAAAATCATCATCATGGTTATCTTCGTCTACTTGCTCTAGTGCAGGATTTTCTTCTAACTCTTCTTTTATACGTTCATCTAATATGGCAGTAGGCACTTGCAACAATTTCATAAGTTGAATCTGCTGTGGCGACAATCGTTGCAACAACCCTTGTTGTAAACTTTGATGTAATGACATATCTAGAATTAAAAATTAGGGTTTATCAATTTATTATAAGTATGTAAAAAACGATTACACTTATAATTGCGTAAATTTACACTCATTAGTCATTAAAAATGAAACGAAAACTGTTATTTTTATTTTTCAGCACGATTTTTGCTTACACGCAAGCTTTTTGCCAAAATATAACAGCAAATTTCAAATTAGTTCCGATGGTAACTAGTCCGTTTAGGATCACAAAGAAAAAACAGGTTATTACTTTTTTAGCAACGCCACAAGTACTCAAAAGAACTGTTTCTCCCTCTATGTTAGTTTCTCCTACATTTTACTGCGACAACCTAGCTTATTTTTGCAAGAAAGAAATAAAGTTTGAAAAAGCCACAAAAATTCCTTTTAGATTTAGGCTTGGTTCCGTGCAATATGTAGATTATTTAGAAGGAAAAAATACAGTAGTTGTAGGAAGGTGACACTTGCTTTTTTTTAAGATTTTCTTGAAATTTTATTCAAAAAGTTATTCAACGTTAAAACTTAATTAGGCTTATAATATTAACAAATAACTAACCCAATAAAAAAAGTCCTTCTCGTTTCACCATAAAATTTTAATTAGATATTTTTAAAGCAAACAAGTTTCTATTTATAAAAATGGAAATTAGTTACTTAACATTTAATATTTTCCAACAAATTAGTTAACTTCATTAACTAATTATGAATTTACCTACAATTATATTAGAAGAGCAAGGGCTAAGAGATGGATTACAAACATTGTCTACCTTAATACCAACAGCTAAAAAGCTAGAGTGGATAGACACACTTGTGAGTGCTGGTTTACAAAGAATACAAGTAACAAGTTTTGTGAACCCAAAGCTAGTGCCAGCTATGGCAGATGCAGAAGAATTGATAAAAAACTTACCAAATAACGAAGCTGTAATTTTTAGTGCCTTAGCACTAAATACAAAAGGAGTAGAACGTGCAAAGCTAACAGGGATAAAGCATCTAGCTATTTCGCTCTCTGCAAGTTATACGCATAGTCGTAAAAATGCTAATAAAAGTTTAGAACAAGCTAAAATAGAAATGAAAGAAATGGTAGCATTGGCATTGCAAAATAATATAGCGGTAAGAGCTGGTATCCAATGTGCTTTTGGTTGTAGGTATGAGGGAGAGATAAGTGAAACATTGGTATATGATTTAGTAAAATTCCATTTAGATACAGGTGCGCAAGAAATTGCTTTAGCAGATAGTACAGGTATGGGTAACCCAATACAAATGAAAAGAATGATGACCAAAGTGCTTGAATTGTGTGGCGAAATACCTGTGGCATTACATTTACATAATACAGAAAATATGGGTTATGCAAATATGATAGCTGCTTTGGAAGTAGGGGTAAAACAATTTGACACAGCTTTTGGCGGGTTAGGAGGCTGCCCGTTTATAAAGGGCGCTACAGGAAATATTGCAACGGAAGATAGTGCTAGTATGTTACATAAAATGGGATATGAAACGGGTATTGATATAAAAAAAGTGGGAATGGTGAGTAAAGAAATGGAAAGTATTTTGGGAGAGAAATTGCCTGGGTTGATGTATGCTTTAGAAGTATGAGGATGGACAACAGACTACGGACTTCGGACGACAGACTACAGACAACGGGCAACAGACGATTAACAATTGATAAAATAAAAAGAACTTTTAAATATTGAAGAGCTGTCTTAATACTATCTACTAAGTACTCAATACTAAATTCTATGCCAACAATCGCAGAAAAAATATTATCAAACCATGCAGGGTATGAAGTACGTGCGGGAGATTTGTGTATAGTGCCAGTAGATGGCTGTATGGCAACAGATACTACAGCGCCATTGGCTTTGAAGGCGTTTAAAGAAATGGGTGCAGAGAAATTATTTGATAAAAATAAATTCCATTTAATATTAGACCATGCTGCACCTGCTCCCAATGAGCGTATTGCAAATTTGCATAATTTAATGAGGGATTTTGCAAAAGAACAAGGTTGTAGTTTGTATGATATAGGTAGTGGAATTTGTCACCAAGTAATAGTAGATAATGTAAAAGTAAAACCTGGCGATGTATTTATGGGTGCAGATAGTCATACGCCTACGTATGGTGCATTGAATGCATTTGCTTGTGGTGTGGGTAGTACAGATTTAGCAGCGGTGATGATGACGGGGAAAATTTGGTTGAAAGTGCCATCTACAATAAAAATTATATTGAATGGAACGCTTGCCAGTAATGTATCTGGAAAAGATTTAGCATTAATAATTTGTAAAAAATTATCTATTAGTGGTGCTACATATCAAGCAGTAGAGTATGAGGGAACGGCAGTAGAAAAATTGAATCTGAGCCAGCGAATGGCATTGTGTAATATGAGTGCAGAGTTAGGCGCAAAAACAGGATTGGTGAATCCGAAAGGATTGGAATTGCCTTATGATTTCACACCCATTTTTGCAGATGCAGATGCTGTATATAGTAAAATAATAGAAATAGATGTAACCGATTTGCAACCACAAATTGCAATACCAAATTCACCGGATGATGTGGATGATGTGAGCAAATTTGTTGGCACAAAAATACATTATGCATTTATTGGAACCTGTACCAATGGTAGGCTAGATGACTTACAAGCAGCAGCAAAAATTTTAAAAGGAAAACATATTGCTACAGGAGTGAGAATGGTAATAGCACCTGCAAGCAGAAAAGTATTGCTAGATGCATTAAGCGATGGCACCATACAAACTTTAGTAGAAGCGGGTGCTACGATAATAAATAGTGGTTGTGGGCCTTGTGTGGGTAGCCACGAAGGTGTGCCTGGTGATGGCGAAGTGGTGATAAGCAGCGCCAATAGAAATTTTAAAGGCAGAATGGGAAACCCTAATGCAGAAATATATTTGGGAAGCCCTGCAACGGTTGCTGCATCTGCTTTGGAGGGATTTATTGTAGTGCCGGAGGAAGGTTGAATGGTGTTGAATATTGTTTAAAGGTTAAATAGTTGATTTGTTTATTAGTTGAATAGTTGATTGCGTAGTATATAAAATGCGAACCATTTTTCTCCCCGCCTGCTTTTCAAAAAACACCTTTCCGCCTTCTACCGAAAAATCGGTACAGGTATCGGCAAAAATAAAAGTTGAAGTTTAAAAGCCTATTGAGATTGAGTCAAATTGAAAATTTATTATTAGAAAAAAGAAATGAATTTGTATGCAGGATAAATTAAAAGCAGATGTTGTTTCCATAAGTAATAAAGCGATTGCATTGGGCATTGTTGTTTCTGCATTAGGTTTTTTTGTAGACTTATACGATATAATGGCATTGGCTGCTGTTGGTGAAGCAAGTCTTAAAAGTATAGGTATTACAGATAAAATTGGGTTAGAAAAAGGTATTACTACTTTGCAAAATATGCAAATGCTTGGTATGCTCATTGGTGGTTTTTTATGGGGGATTGTAGGGGATAAATTTGGTAGATTAAAAGTATTATTTGGTAGTATTATTTTATATTCTACGTTTACTTTTTTAAATGCCTTTGTTGTAAATATAGATCAGTATATTATTTGCCGTTTTCTTGCGGGGCTTGGACTAGCGGGTGAATTAGGTGCAGGCATTACACTTGTGAGCGAGCAAATGAAAAAAGAAAAACGTGGGCTTGGCCCCGCTATCATTGCTGGTTTTGGTGTGTTGGGTGCTATTGCTGCTGTTTTTATTGGTAGGTATTTTGATTGGAAAACAGTTTTTATTTCAGGCGGTATATTTGGGTTTTTATTATTACTGCTAAGGCTTGGGGTAGTAGAGAGTGGATTGTTTGCCATCGCAAAAAAGAGCAATGCATCAAAAGGTAATTTTTTAATAATTATAAAAAATAAAACGTATTTAAAAAAGTTTTTGTGCATTTTATTGGTAGGTATTCCAGGATGGTACGCAAATGGTATTTTGATACAACTCACACCTTATGTTTCAGAGTCTATGGGTATGAGTCCGCTGCCATCAAAGGGAGTCGTAATTATTTATTTCTTTATTGCACTTTGTGTGGGAGATGTTATGGGTGGAGTTGTAAGCCAATGGCTAAAGAGTAGAAAAAAATCAATTTACATTTTTTTATCGTTGCATTTAATAATGTTGATATTGTTTTTTACAATGGCAAAAACATCGGTACAATGGTATTATACAATCTTTGCTGGTATTGGTTTAAGTGTAGGGTTTGTGATACAATTATTCACATTAGCAGCAGAAAACTTTGGAACAAATATTAGAACATTGGTAACCAGTAGTGGATTAAATTTAGTGAGAGGCTGGGTAATTCCGTTATCCCTTTTATATGCTTGGATGAATAATAATTTTGCAATACTGAGGTGGCAAACTGCGGCTATTATTGGTTTTGTTGGTTTGTTATTATCGTTTATTGCACTCACACAATTGGATGAAACGTTTAGTAATGATTTGGATTTTGAGACGGAGTGAGGTGGGCAATGACGACTTAGTCTCGTTGGAGGCTAGCTAGACTGAGTCAGTCTAGTATCGGACTTTATTGTATAAAGTCTCTGCTAAGACTGACTCAGTCTTAGCATACAGTTTTGACAAAACTAAAAAATATGTAACACGATGGCATACTTTGATTACAGAGCAATTTTTGTAGCTGAAAACTTTTATCATATTATTTGTAATTGTACAAATAACAACAAGCTATTTTTAAATGATAATAATAGAATTTATTTTCTTACAATCTATTTAAAGTTTCTTGGAGGCTTTGTTGATACCCATGCATATTGTTTAATGGACAACCATGTACATTGGATGATAAAAGTAAAATCGGAAAAAGAAATAAAAAATTACCTTAAAGGATTACCTAGTGATAAAATAACACAAACGCAATTAAAATATTTAACTGGAAATAAAATTGACATAAACGAATTATTACAAAAACAATACAATAATTTTTTAGTTTCTTACACTCGTTCATACAATATTATGTACAACAGAAAAGGTATTTTGTTTGATAAATCATTTAAAAGAATTGCTATTAAAGATGATGTACACCATACACAAGTTATTGTATACATTCATGCAAATCCATTGAAGCATGGAAAATGCAAAGATTTTACGACTTACAAATGGAGTTCATATCAAGCCATAACAAAAAATAACCCTACAAATATAAAAAGAGAAGAAGTATTAGCATGGTTTGGTGGATTAGAGAATTTTATTGCTTTGCACAAAGTGAAGAGCGAGTATTATTATGGGGCGGAGGAGTAATTGGTTTCGAGACTCCGTTACTCTTCGTGAGGCTGCTCCCAAGACTGAGTCAGTCTTGGTGGGGACTGTTAAGTTCAGTAGACTCAGCCAGACTGACTCAGTCTTAGCGAAGTGTGACTGAATTGGTAGTAGAAGAAAATACAAAAAGGGATAAAATATGATAACAGGAAAAGCACACACCTACGGAGACAACATAGATACTGATAGAATAATACCTGGTAAGTATACAAAGACATTGGATATGGCTTCGTTGGCAGAGCATGTAATGGAAGACCTAGACCCAGATTTTAATAAAAAATTTGTAATAGGAGATATTGTGGTAGCGGGAGAAAATTTTGGTTGTGGTTCATCAAGAGAGCAAGCGCCAGTGGCCTTAAAAGTTGCAGGCGTAAGTTGTGTGATTGCTAAATTTTATGCAAGAATATTTTTTAGAAATGCTATTAATATTGGATTACCAGTGTTAGAAATTGCGGAACATGATATAGAAACAAACGATGTGCTAGAGATTGATTTAGCTGAAGGAATAGTAATAAATTGTACAAAAAATAAAACGTATAATGCCACTAAATTACCAAAAGTAATGTTGGATATAATGAATGAAGGAGGATTGGTTTTGTATTTGAAAAAGAATAAAGATTATCAACTGTAAAGAATGAGTTTGCCATTAGAAAATATAAAAGTACTAGAGTTTACCCATGCAGTAATGGGCCCTACAACGGGTTTGTTATTGGCAGATATGGGTGCAGAGGTAATTCATATAGAACCACCGCAGGGTGATGAAACAAGAAGGTTAAAAGGATTTGGGACAGGTTACTTTCCTTTTTATAGTCGCAATAAAAAGAGTCTGGCAATAGATATTAAAAGCGAGGAAGGGAAAAAAATAATTTATCAATTAGTAGAAGGAGCGGATATTGCAGTAGAAAATTTTGGGCCTGGCACTATGGATAGGTTGGGATTTGGATATGATAAATTGAAAGCAATAAACAACAAACTTATTTATTGTTCGCTAAAAGGATTTGCAAGTGGGCCATACCAAAATAGGCATGCAATGGATGAAGTGGTACAAATGATGGGCGGCCTAGCATACATGACAGGTAGGCCTGGCGACCCATTGCGTGCAGGAACTTCTATTGTAGATATTACAGGAGGTATGTTTGGCTACATTGGAATTTTAACAGCATTATACGAAAGAGAAAAAACAGGAAAAGGAAAATTAGTAAAAAGTTCTTTATTTGAAACAACTGCTTTTTTAATGGGGCAGCACATGGCTTATGCGGCTATTACAAAAGCACCTGTGCCTCCAATGCCAGCAAGGGTAAGTGCTTGGAGTGTTTACAAAATTTTTAACACAAAAGATAATGACCAAATTTTTATAGGTATTATTAGTGAAAAACATTGGCAACGTTTCTGCGAAATTTTTGAATGGAAAGATTGGTTAAATGATGAAAGACTAAAAATAAATAATGGCAGGATTGACAACAGAGAATGGTTTTTACCTGAATTGAATAAACGTATTGCTACATTTACAAAAAAAGAAATTATACAAAAATGCGAGGTAGCAGATATTCCATTTGCACCAATTGCTACACCAGAAGACTTGTTTGAAGATGTACAATTAAACGAGGGGGGGAGTTTACTTGCAACTACTCTGCCAGATGGAACAGAAACTAAACTGCCTAAATTTCCATTGGAATATGAAGGTGCTGAAATGAGTGTAAGATTGAACCCACCAAGGATTGGAGAGCATACTCTTGAAGTGTTGCAATCTATGGGACTAACGAAAGAGCAAATTATAGAACTTATAAATAACAAAATAATAATAACAGAATAGCATCTATTAAAAGAAAGATTATGATATACGATACATTAATAATAAATGTAAAAATTGTAAGGCCGAATAAAACTGAACTAATTGAAGATGGATTAATAGCCATAAAAGATGGTAAAATAATTTATGCAAATGCAAGCATCGATGTACCATTTGAGGTAGATAAAACTACTGCTTATGATGGCAAAGGTTTCCTTGCCTTTCCTGGCTTGGTAGATGCTCACATGCATACAGGTATATACAACCCAATAAATGAAGACGCTGTAACAGAGAGTAAAGCAGCGGCTATGGGTGGTGTTACCTCGTCGTTAAACTATATGCGTACAGGAAAATATTATTTAAACAAAACAGGTTCTTACGACGAGTTTTTTCCCGAGGTTTTAGAGATAAGTAAAAATAATTTTCATGTAGATTATGCTTACCATATTGCCCCCATAAATTATAGCCATATAGATGAAATAGAATTGCTGATAGAAAAGTATGGTGTTACTAGTTTTAAGATATTTATGTTTTATGGCAACTACGGTTTGCATGGCAATAGTAGTGCACAAAAAGAATTTTTAATGACACCTGATGGTGAGTTTTACGACTACGCACATTTTGAATTTGTGATGCGTGGCGTAAAAAAAGCAGTAGCAAAATTTCCACATTTGGCAAATGATATAAGTTTAGGCTTGCATTGTGAAACAGCTGAAATAATGCGGGCTTACACAGAAATTGTACAAAAAGAAGGCACGCTAAAAGGGTTGCCTGCTTACAGTGCAGCAAGACCTCCACATAGTGAGGGATTAGCTATTTTTATTGCTAGCTATTTGGCAAATGAAACGGATTGTGTAAATATAAATTTGCTCCACCTTACCAGTAAAAAAGCTGTTGATGCTGCAATGATGATGCAGGCATGCTTTCCGCATATAAATTTTAGAAGAGAAGTTACACTAGCACATTTAATTTTAGATTATGATTGTGAATGTGGGTTACATGCAAAAGTAAATCCACCAATTCGTAGTAGGCAAGATGTGGAATATTTGTGGGAGCATGTACTAGAAGGTAATATAGATTGGGTGTGCAGCGACCATGCTTGTTGTAAAGCAGAATTTAAAGTAGATACAACCGATAAAGAAAATGTATGGCTTGCAAAAAGTGGCTTTGGTGGTACAGAATTTTTACTGAGCGGATTGTATACAGAAGGAAAAAAAAGAGGGTTGAGTTTAAATAGAATGGCAGAACTTACTTCTTGGAATCCTGCACAGCGCTTTGGTTTGAGAAGTAAGGGAGATATTGCTGAGGGATTTGATGCAGATATAGTTTTAATAAATCCTGATGAAAGTTTTGTAGTAAACTCTGCTGTATCGCCCAGTACACAAGGTTATAGCGTTTTTGAAGGACATGAATTTAGCGGTGCTGTAAAAGCTACATTTTTAAGGGGTAATTTAATTTATGAAAATGGTGAAGTTATTGGCGAGGCAAGTGGGAATTATTTGCGAAGGCCTTATTAATAGAAAATATGCCGATTTGATAATATGCCAATTTGCCAATTAGCGTCTTTAATTTGAAAATTGGTTGCTGAGGATTAAGTTAATGTTTACAAGTAATATTAATCTGTTGCTTAATCTTTTACTTAATCTAATGCATAATAAAAGCTAAATAGTAGTACTAAAGATGAAATGTACGATGCCGAAAAATCGGAATAGGCTTCCACTAAAGTTCAATATTGCTGCTTCTTTGTTCACTAAAAAAACTTTTTCTCGTAGAGAAAAAATAAAAATTATTTCATAGAATAAAGATTAAATAAACAAAAGGTATTTTATAAAAAATTAATAAAAATTTGAAATATAAAACTACAGCGTTATGAATAAATATTATTGTTGGTTTGTTTTAGGATGTTTGTTTCTGGTATACATGGCAAGCAATGGAATGGTGCTAAATACTTTTACACAGTATACTCCTGAGTTAATGAAACATTGGAGTTTAGATTTTAAAGGAGCATCATCTTTTCAGTCAACCATTTATTTGGTGCTTGCTTTGCCATTGCCATTTGTTGGTTTACTATTGCAACGAAGCTCACCAAAACGTATGATGATACTGGGTTCTGTAGGTATTGCGTTGAGTTTGCTCATATTTGCAAATGCGAGTTCAATTGGAATGATGCGTTTGTTTACTATTTTATTTCCATTGTTTTTATCGGTGGTAGGGTTGCTTAGTTGTATGTATTTAATAAATAATTGGTTTAGCAAATATAGAGGTATAGCTACAGGTATTTTACTAATGGGCAGTAGTGTAGGCCCTGCAATATTTGCAAAAGTTTTGGGTAACTGGATTGCTACAATTGGTTGGCAAAAAGCTGCTACTTATGAGGCTATTATTTGTTCTCTTTTAATTTTTATTCCAGCTCTGTTTGTGAAAAATCATCCAAAAGATGTAGGTACTTGGGCTGATGGAATAGAAGGAAATATTGGCGGACAGCCTATTGTAGATGCAGTTGCGGCTAAAACCCAGTTTAAAAAAGCAATGGGTTCTACAAATTTTTATTTAGTAGTTATTGTAACTGCAATATTATGGTTTTGTATAGGAGGCTTGTTTGTGCATCAAGGTTTGTATTTAAAAGAACTAAAATTAGATGCCGCAAAAGCAGGGCAAATGGTTAGTTTATTTTTTATTTGTGGGTTGTTAGGAAAATTAATTTTTGGAATTATTAGTGATAAATTTGATGTAAAAAAGATTATGCTTATCAGCGTTTTTAATATGCTTATTGGTTGTATATTTTTATGGATGAGTGTAAAAAATCCTGCGTTTATGATACCTTATGCAGTAGTGCTTGGTATTGGATATAGCGGTACTTTTACCATGATACAATTGTATGTAATGAAGTTGTACGGCGGCCCAGGGTACGTCAGTATTTTAGGAATGCTTTCATTTGTAGATACCCTAAGCTTGGCTATGGGCGGAATGGTGTTTGGTATTTTACGCAAAGCTGGTGTAGATTATAGCAATCCTTTTTTATTAATGATTGGGCTTACATTGGTTTCGTTACTTGCCACTTTTATTATCAATCGTCGTACAGATAAATCAGTTTATTAAACCAATATTATGATTAAAAAAAGCTTTAATAACTCTATTATATTTCACATTATAAGGCTAAGTGAGACAATAAAAAAACATGGGGATACACTTACAATGCAATATGGCATTACCACTCAGCAGTGGATTATAATGTTGTTACTTGCAAAAGACCCCAACATTATTTACTTGCAAGAAAACCCAACTACTGAGCCATTATCTGCTAAAGACATTGCAGATGCAATGAATGTGAGTAGGGCTAATGTTACAAATCTGCTAAGTGTTTTAATAAAAAAGAAATTGGTAACACAAACAAGTGATGGTACTGATAAAAGACGAAAAAGAATTATATTAACTAAGCTTGGAGAGAAAGTTGTACAGGGATTAGAGGCTCCAAGAATGCAACGCAACAACGATTTATTTAAAAATTTTAAGAAAGAAGAAAAGGAAAGTTTTATTAAATTTATTCAGTCTGCATTATCGTTTTTAAAAAATGATATGGAGCCATAAATTATTTTCTATCATAAATAATGGGTGTTTCGTAAGGGGTAATTCGCTTGCCATCTTTCTCTACAAGCTCCATTACTATTAGCTTTTCTTTAGTTAATATTTCTGTAAGTATAAATTTCATTCCATTACCCAAATCGTTTACTGAGTTAGTTGTAAATGTTTTTTCTGGGTTAATAAATCTGTATGTTGCTCCTTTAAAAGTAGGCGAAAATTTTAGTTCATTAAAATCAAACAATAAATTTTCATTATCCTTTCTGATTTCTTTCTTATCAATATTAGCAGGTAATTGGTATACCGCAAGTACAACGCTGTTATTTTCTCCTGCCGAAAATTTGAATAAATAGGGTTTTATATCTGTAGGTTTGTCCGGGTATGTGTAAAAACTTTCTTCCAACACAAAAAAACTATTTGCATCTATTGGTAGGTTTTTTATTTTATCATTAGCAATTCTATTTACATGTTTTGCTAATGGATGTATTTGTTTGCCTGCTGCTACTTCTGCTTCTACTTGTTTGCTATTATCAAAATCACCTACAATTATTTGTTTAAAAAGTTCAAACGGTTTCATATTACTTTGTGCTTTTTTACTACCATTGCAAGCTGTAAAAAATATACAACTCAATAAAATTATTTTTATATTTTTCATATTTATGCAATTAATTTATTTTATTTTCTCTTTTGAAAATTTTCATATTTTCACATCGGTACATTTCCCCATTGGCTAATTGTCACATTTCCATATTGGCTAATGTCCCGTATACCACCAAGGGCTAGCCATTTCTTCACTTTTAATTATAAATACTTTTTGTCTCATAAATCTTTTTATAGCAGATGGACCCATTCTTGTACCTCCTATACCACTTAGTTTAAAAGAATTTTTTTCACCTTCATGCATAATGGCAGTAAGTGCGCAATCGTTTATACTTATTGCACCAGCCGTTATTTGATTTCCCACTTCTATTGCTTCTTCATTTGTTTTTGCAAATACGGCAGCACTTAAACCATATATCGTTCCATTGGCTAATGCAATTGCTTCTTCTTTTGTACTAAATTTCATAACAGGTATTATTGGGCCAAATGTTTCCTCTTGCATTATTTTCATGTTATGCGATACATTTGTAAGTATCGTTGGGGTGCAATAATATCCTCCATTTATTAATTCACATTGTGTATTGCCATACATTATTATTGCTCCTTTTTCTATGGCATCTTGTAAATGATTATTTATTATTTCTGCTTGTTTTTCAAATATAATTGGCCCTATTTCTCCTTCGTTTATATTTGCCGCATTTAATTTTATGGCTTTAGTCTTTTCTATTAATGAGATTAAAAATTCATTATAAATATTTTCTTGCACATACACACGTTCTACCGAAAGGCAGCTCTGTCCTGCATTTGCTGTGCTACCCCATAAAATAGATGATGTAGCTAATTCTACGTTTGCACCGTCTAAAACTACAGCAGCATCTTTACCCCCGAGTTCTAAAAACACAGGTATCATTTTTTTACTTGCAGCATCGTATACTTTTTTACCCGTTGCTGTGCTTCCTGTAAAACATATTAAATCACATTTATTTACCAATGCAGCACCTGTACTACCATCCCCCTCTATATATTTTAAAATATTTTTTAATAATGGTACTTCGCTTATTATTTCTTCCATTGTTTTTATAAACCTTGGAGTTACTTCGCTTGGTTTTACCACTACTGCACAGCCTGCAAGCAAGGCTGGTATTGTATCTATTAATGAAAGCAATAAAGGAAAATTCCATGGTGATATTACTCCAACCAGTTCAAACGGCACAAGCTCTTGTTGTAATTTTATAAAAGGGATAGAAGAGTCTTTTTGATGTGGTGCTATTAAATATTCTTTTGCAATACTGCACCACCTATTAATTGAAGATGCTACCAAATTTACTTCTAATATTGTTTCCCATTTTCTACCAGTGTCTATGCATAGTGCTTCTACTAATTTTTCTTTATTATTTTCTACAATATTTTTCCATTGTTGCAAAACTTCTATACGTTTATCTATTCCATTATTAGCCCATTCTTTTTGATGCGTTCGTAAAATATCACATTGAGTATTTACCTCTTCAATTGTCGGTATTTCAATTTCGTAATCATATAGCCCTGTACGTGGGTTTCTTATTTTCATTTATACTATTATTTATTATTACTACTAAGCATTATTAAAAAATGATTTTACTTTTCTTTCTAATAATTTTTTATCTGGTAAATACATTTGATATTTCGTTAGAAAAATATTGTTTGTAATGCCGCCTAATGCAAACTCAGCAGTCATTTCATTATTATGTTTAGATAAAATTATACCAATAGGAGGGTTGTCAGATTTTGTTCCTACTTCTGTCTTAAAGTAGTTTAAATAAAAATTCATTTGCCCAATATCTTCATGTTGTACTTCATCAATTTTTAAATCTATTAATACAAAGCATTTAAGTATGTAATGATAAAATACCAAATCAATATGAAAATTTCTTCCATCTACAGAGAGTCTATACTGCCTTCCAACAAAAGAAAAGCCTTTGCCAAGTTCTAGCATAAACATTTGTATGTTATCTAAAATCTTTTGTTCTAGCTTTTTCTCCGTTAATTTATAGTTGGATGGAATATTTAAAAACTCAAGTATTAGTGGGTCCCTATAGAAATCATCCAAATTATAATTTGAATTTTTCTTTACAACTTTTACTGCTTTTATAGGTGCTTTTAATTTATTTTTAGACAATACAACTCTTTCAAAAAGTGCTTTCTTTTGTTGCATTCTGAGCTCTCTAACCCCTAAGTTTTCACTAATGCACAATTGCATGTAAAACTTAATTTCTTCATCGTAAGTGCATTTCAAAAGTTCGATATAATGAGACCAACTAACCTTATCTGATATTTGTATTTTTATATTTTTATTTTGATGAGCCGTTATTTCTACATTTTTTTTCTTCCGTTCTGACAGTGTCAGAACGGCTTTATTTTTTGTTTTTGAATTGTTATCAGACAGTGTCTGATAACCTTTATTTATTTTTATATTGTTATCAGACACTGTCTGATAACTTTGAAATCTTGTAAAAAACAATCTCATGTAAAACAAATTAGCCTTGCTAAAACCCTTGCCAATATTACGTTGTAGCTCAATAGCTAATTCTGACAAAACTATATTCGTTGTTGTTAAATCATACTTTTCTGTTTCTTCTAATGACACAATCATTTTTCCCACATGCCAATAGGTAGCAAGTATGCCTACATTAACTGTTTGTGCTATCTGATGTTTAGACTCTGTTACAAACAACCGTATGTCTTTTGCTAAAGTTTGTACTTTTCTTTTACTTATTCTCATACTATTTAATTTTATTCATTTCTGCTATCACTTGTTTTTGCATCTCTATAAAATGACTTCTATCCGCTTTTTTGTCTGCAAGTGTATTTGCAGGATATACCGTTTTAGAATATGTTTCAGCAAACAATTCAAATCTTTGCCTACTTAAAAAATTACTCATGCCAGGCCTATTGCGATGATGCCTTAGCGCATCAATATGTACAGTAGCATTGGCCACCATACTTTCACCATTAGCAGCTTCGCATAATTTTAGTCCTTCATAATTTACAATTTGCGAATGCCCATCCGTACTGTTAGCAGGTATAGCATAGCCAGTAATACCAGCAGAATTTGATGATAATACATAAGCCATGTTTTCTATAGCCCTAGCAAGTTTTGCAATGTTTTTTTGAGTAGGCATTGGACTACCAACTTCTGATGATGAATGTAAAAATACTTCTGCGCCATTCATAGCAAGGCATCTTGCTATTTCAGGATATAAAATTTCTTCACTCGCAATGCATGCTAAATTTCCTATCTCCGTTTTCGCTACAGGAAATAAACTTTCTTTCCCATATACTTCTATGTACTTATCCAATACATCATGTGGTGTGGGCGCAAACATGCTATTCAATCTTCTATATCGTAAAACTAATTCTCCATTTGTATCAATTATAAAAGAAGTTTGAAAATATAAATCTGGAAAATTATTATCCAACTCATACACATTTCCACTTAAAAATATTTGTGCCTCCCTTGCTATTTTTTTTAAAGCGGCATATTCTTCACCATCCATATCAATGCATGCCTTATCTTTCCATTGTTTCATCGTTTCTCCCATAGGAAAGCCTGTTAAAAAATATTCAGGCAACACAACCAGTTTTAAATCTTGTCCAATAAATGCTTTGCTAGCTTTTATCTGCTTTCCAATAGTTTCAATTGTTGCAAACATCTTTTCGCTAGCAGCTTCTTTTGTAGTGCAACTATTTATGGCTTGGCAAGCTACCTGTAATGCCAGTGCTTTGTAAGGTTGTATTAGCATCATATTTTTTAATCTTCTTGTAAATATAATTTAATATTAAAAATGAAATATTTTTATTTTTCTTACGAAAAATATTTTTTAACAAACCACATAACCTTGATTGAACTTCAATGGAGTAGTTTATCCCGATTTTTTCGCATTGGCGTCAAGTTAATTGATATCCACATAGGTTGAAAAGCAATGTGGGCATATATTTAAAAGAAAAAGCAACTTGTAGTTCTAAACACATTTTACAATGTCTACAAATTGCAATTTCAACAGCAAGGTAAAAAAA
>JANNVW010000098.1:0-1505 GCA_031408295.1 Ferruginibacter sp. | reverse complement strand
TTTGGTAGTGTTCCAAATTTGTGTTTATTTTTTGAAACTATTGTCGGCACTCATTTTTATAAATAAAAGAATTAGTTTTAAGGTCAATAATCGGGTAGCCACAAGCTACCCGATATTTTTTTATGATAAAAAATAAGCGCAAATGGCACTAGACAATCATAAGTGTTTCAAAGTTGTTGATAATAACATACAATGCATACTGTGTGCGGGTAAGTGTGTAAAAAATGGTAAAACAAAACAAGCAACCCAACGTTATAAATGCAAGCTATGTGGTAAAACTTTTATGAATGCGTATATTAATAAGGCATACGAAATTTCTAATAAAAGCATAACATCATTACTTAAAGAAGGCTGTGGCATACGTAGTATTGCAAGGCTGTTGCACATATCATGTACTACAGTTTTAAAAAGAATTTTAAGTATTGCCAAAGCTATTGAAAAACCGATAATCTCATTTAACAAAAGTTACGAAGTAGATGAACTACGTACTTATTATAAATGCAAAACAAAATTATTATGGGTGGTATATGCTTTGCAAAAAGATACAAAACAGGTAGTAGAATTCGCCGTAGGGGCTAGAACAAAAACAACTTTACAAAAAGTAATAAGTACATTATGCATGAGTGATGCTACAATAATAAATACCGATAAATTAAACTTGTACGGGTATATTATTCCGCAAGCTATTCATGCTACAAAACAATATGGTACAAATAATATTGAAAGAAAAAATCTAAGCTTGCGCACACATTTAAAACGATTGAATAGGAGAACAATTTGTTTTAGTAGGAGTATATTTTTATTGAGTGCTTGTTTGAGGATTTATTTTTGGGGTTAGTATTTTTACGTTTCTAAAAGCCGCCGTTGGGGTAACTTAATCATCTCAATAATTTAAAAAATTTTTCCAAATCTTTACACCTGCGTTTGTCTTTAAGAATGCAACAAACTTATATATTAATTAACAGCCCATTAAAAAATATTTAACAAGTACATTTCTACCTTGGCTTCTTAACTAAAACTTAAAATTATGCCAAGTACATCAGAATTGCCAAATCCCGAACGCAAAAATAAAACTACTTCAAGTTCGGAATCAGGGCACGCAAAAAACGTAGCCAACTTCGAAGATTTAATTTCTTTTTGTAGTGCCTACGGTGCTACTTACAACCCAAGTAAAGAATCGCTTTCAGTAGCTAAACTAACAGAGCTACAAACACAAGCAAAAGAAATTTTGCAGCAAGTAAAAACAACAAAAACAGGTTTCGACAATGCCACCAATGCAAGGCAAATTGCTTTTAAAGATTTAAAACCGTTGGCAACAAAAATTATAAATGCATTATCTGTTTCAGGTGCTACCAATTTAGTAATTGCCAATGCAACAACTGTTAATCGTAAAATTCAAGGCACAAAAGCAAATGGAGCTGCAAAAATTGTTGGTACACCTACAGCCCCAAATGCTCCAGAACCTAGCGCAAAAACAATTTCTACAAGTCAACAGAGCTACGATA
>JANNVW010000097.1:0-27834 GCA_031408295.1 Ferruginibacter sp. | reverse complement strand
GCCGTGTTGGTCAACCGGTTAAGACGCCTCCCTTTCACGGAGGAATAACGGGTTCGATTCCCGTACATGGTACACGGCATAAGCCTCTCAGAAATGAGGGGCTTTTCTTTTATAAAATCGCTATGTATGATTATTGTTTATTTTTTGAAAAGTGTATCAGATGATGCCACATATATAGGTATGGCAAAAGATGCCACTGCTCGTTTAAACGAACATAATGCAGGTAAAAACAGATACACAAAAGGGCATATGCCTTGGGAGATATTGTACACAGAATCTTTTCCTGATTGGGAATCGGCTAGGGTAAGAGAGAAATATTTTAAGACCTCAGCAGGTAAAAAGTGGTTACAAAAAAAATTGAAAGAAAAGGAGGAATAACGATGGTCCCCTGCCTGACTGCGTCACGCAGGCAGGGATTCCCGTACATGGTACACGGCTAAAGGAAACGCCTCTCAAAATTGAGAGGCGTTTTTATTTATTTGAGAGAATACTTCAAACTTCTATTTATATTTACTGTCATAAAAAACCCTTAGCATATAGGTTAAAACAGAAAATTATTTATGGAAAAACAGACTATAGTAAAACTTAACACCAGATTTGAAGAAACTGTTCATGAAAAAGATGGCATTGAATACTGGCTTGCACGTGAGTTGCAATTTTTGCTTGGTTATACTGAATGGAGGAATTTCCTGAACACTATAGTAAAAGCTAAAGAAAGTTGTGTAACCACTGGGGAACAAGTTTTGAATCATTTTGTTGATGTCAACAAAACGATAGAAATGCCTAAGGGTGCATCAAAAGATATTGATGATATAATGCTTACCCGTTATGCCTGCTACCTAATAGCACAAAACGGTGACCCCAAAAAAGAGCAAATAGCTTTCGCACAAAGTTATTTTGCTATACAAACCCGTAAGCAAGAATTATTGGAAGAGCGAATCTTACTTATGGAGCGTTTGCAAGCTAGAGAAAAATTAGCTGCTACAGAAACAGAGTTATCTAAAAATATTTATGAAAGAGGTGTTGATGAAAGAGGTTTTGCAATAATAAGGAGCAAGGGAGATGCTGCATTATTTGGAGGAAGCAATACGAGTGCCATGAAAAGAAAACTGGGCATAGCAGAGAACAGACCATTAGCAGATTTTTTGCCCACTATAACTATTACTGCAAAACAATTGGCTACAGAAATTACTAATTTTAATGTAAAGCAAAATGACTTGAATGGCGAAACTAATATTACTAATGAACATGTAAAGAACAATAAAGATATAAGAAGTTTATTAGGAAAAAGTGGTATAAAACCAGAGCAATTACCTGCGGAAGAAGATATTAAAAAACTACAACGTAGAGTAAAAAGTACTGATAAAAATTTGGCAGATAAAAAATTAAAGGGGAAGTAATTTTGATAATATTCTTATCTTTAATTATTTTGATTAGAAACGGCATAGCAATCAACTCTAACTTTTGCATGTAGCTTAAAATAATCATAAGCTATACGAGGTGGCCAATTCTCTCCAAATTTTGCATAATCATATTCTATGCACTAAATATACTTGTGAAAAAGCTTATAAATGTTTAGAGGCTTTTTATTTGTATTAATTTTAGAAAAAAGAATATACTTTCATGCAACATTACTCTTAAATACATTGTCTAATAAAAAAATTGATTATGAGATATTTCATTTTAATTGCAATGCTAACAGGTTTTTTAGCCTGTAAAAAGGGAAAAGAAGATATATCTAAAACAGAACCAATAATTTTGCCCTGCTGGTTTGATACTACTAATTTTACATTGCCCATTTGTATTAAATCTGCAGTAGATAGCGCCATGTCACGACCAAAAGGGAGTTTTTTTTACAGTATTGATATGTACAAGTACAATGGAGATACCGTTTACTTTTATGTATCAGGCTGCTGCGATAGGTATAACCCTGTAAAAGATAAATATTGCAATACATTATTTTCTCCTTCGGGTGGTTTTAGTGGTGCGGGAGATGGTGCACATACCAACTTTTTTACCCAAGCACAACTAATTAGAAATCTCTGGAGAGACAACAGACCTTAGGCTTATACTCATTATAATTATACTTTTTTATTAGTTTTATAAATCTCCTCCCATTACCAATTGGCTCTCAACGCTACTAAAAAATTTCTTCCTCCTGCAGAAAATCCAGATGCAAATGCTCTGTAATTTTTATCTAAAATATTTTCTACACCTGCCTGTATTTTAATATTTTTTGTAATACTATAGTTCCCTTTCCAATTTGCAGTAAACCAAGCTGGCATACCATCTGCCGTTGCATATTGTGCATTATCTTCTCCATCAGCATTGTACTGGTCTAGTCGTTTCCAGCCGTTATACAAAAAGTATATCTCGGTATCAAATTTTTTATGCTGATACGCAATACTCGTTTTACCCATTACAGGTGATATATGGTCTAATGGTTTGCTAGAAACAATTTTGTTTACTAAGGCGTAAGTACCATTTGCTTGCTTTTCATAAACTGTACTTGTTTTTGTATTATCCGTTTTGTACCTACCATTGGTATAGCTAAGTGTGGTACTAAAAGTTAATCCTGTAATTATATCAGCACTTAGTAAAAAAGAAAAACCGTACAAGTTTGCTTTATTTATATTTTGGCTTGCAAGCACTTGGCTTTTTACACCATTAAAAATAATAGAGTCTTGCCCGTTTAATGTAAAAGGTGCTTTTACTATTGCATTTATAAACAGCGCATAAAATCCAGTGAGTTCAAATTTTATTTTATCTGCTATTTTTTGGTTTACTGATAAATCGATGTTGTAAGTGTATTCTGGTTTTAAATTAGCATTAGGAATTACTACCTGCCTTGCAGCTGTACTCGATTCAAATACTTTTGACAAATCATCAATATTAGGCGCTCTAAAACCTGATGAAATTCCCATTCTAAAAACTGTGTTTTTATGAGCTGTGTACACTACACCAATGTTAGCTGTTACTGCAATATTATTTTGCTTAACGGCAGTATCAGGTAATTTAAAAAATGAGTTATCCAATACATTGCTTGCTAAACTTATTGCTTGCAAGCGTATGCCATCGTTTAAAACCAATTTTTCATTTTTAAATTTGTAGGTATGTTGCGCAAAAATTCCAAAATTGTTCATTTTATTTTTCCCATCGGGATAGCGAGTATTTAATTTTGTTTGTGCACCCGTCGTCAAATTTGTTCTTGTAGCTGTAGATTTTACATCATTGAATTGTACATCTACGCCTAATACCAATTCATTATTACCGAATAACTTTCTTCCACTTATGGTAGTTCCAAAAACTTTTACTTTTTCTACTTGGCTATCAAATCTATCGTAGCGACTGTACTCTCTTGTAAGCCTACTTTCTTCTATGGCTTGATAATTTATATTGGCTTTTAGCTCATTAAAAAAACCAACTTTTGTTACATTTAATTCATAGGCACCCATTAATCTTTTTTGTGGCCCATAATACCATTCAGCAAAGCGTAATGTAGTACCAATAGCCCCTCCAAAGTTTTTAATATCCTGCAAGCGGTCATACCTTGGCACATTGCTGCTATTGGATAATTGAAAATTTAATGAATGGCTGATATGTTCATTTTGTTTGAACAATAATTTTTGTGTAATATCCCATTGCTTGTAACCAGAAAATTTTTGAAGCCTATCATCTGTATTTGTTAATACAGAATCTAGTCCATTTACTTGGCCTATATACTGACTTCTTCTTCCAAAGTTTGGATATTTATTGGAGTAGTTGTCTCCCATTTTCATATCTCTAAAATCACTAAAATTATAGGATTGTAGCCATGCCATTTTTTTTCCTCCGATACTGGCATCTAGGTGTATCGTTTTTTCATTGTTCACACTGCTATATCTTGTAAAAGCTGTACCTGTTATTAGCGATTTTTTATCGCCAGATAATACAGGAGATTTTGTAATCAAATGAATAGTACCACCAAGTGCATCGCTTCCATAAATAGTAGATGATGGCCCGTACATGACCTCTACCCTACTCAACGAGTTTTGATCACTAGTAATTACATTTTGTAAATGACCAGATCTATAAATAGCATTGTTCATTCGCACACCGTCTACAATAAGTAAAATTCTACTTGCTTCAAAACCTCGTAAAATAGGGCTACTACCGCCTTGTTGGCTTTTTTGAACAAATACTTTTCCTGTATTTATTAAGAGGTCGCCAGTATTTTGTGCATTGGTTTGTGCAATTGTTTTTGCTGTTATCACATCTATTTTTTGTGCAATATTTTTTTTCTTTTCACTAAAATTACTAGCAGAAACCACCACCTCCTCTAGTTCTATTTGTTTTTTTGATGTATCGGTAGTTGGTCGGTTATTTTTTTGTGCATATAAATTTTGCAGCATTATAAATGCTGTAACCAATAAAAATATTTTTTTCAATTATTGTAGTTTTGTTTAATAATAGGAATGAGCTTATACAAACAATAGGAATTACCTATGCTATATAAGCTTACAAAAAAATTAAACCAAAACATTGGGTGGAGGAGAAAATATGACTAACGAATTTAAAACACAAACTTGCGTATAAATATGATATTCTAATTTTACAAAATTGTGAAAACTACTATCAAAAACCATGCTTCTAATTATAGCTGCAGTAGAAATAAATTTCAGTAAAAGCTTTTCTATTGGAGTCTGGCTATCATTTTTTTGATGAAGCATTTTAGCAAAATCATTTTTTAACTTCTTTTCTGCATAGTCATACAAACCAGTCAAAATTACTTGCCCATCTTTAATTGTGTAAGACTTTACATCAAACAATTCAGCAAGCACAATTGCTTCATGACCAAGTTTCTCCCACTTTAGGTCTGCCTGATTTATTGTTATGGTTACGAGGGCAGATACTTCTAAACGCTCCAACATTTTATGCTGAATTCGTTTTTGCTTAATCATATAAACACTAAAAAACAATAGCGGCGCAGCTACTACAAATAGCATTACTGAAGCTAATATTTTTTTCTTGTTGTTCATCATTACAAAAATATATTATTTATATCTATTCCGTTTAGGTCTAAGCTTGTTTTTTAGGTCTAACTAAACTATCAGCAGGGTATTGTTTTTGCATATTATCTCTAGTACTTATTACCCAACGTATTATTGTAGATTTTTGATCTTCATTTAATTTTGCATCAGCATGTATGATGCTGTAGGATGAAAGTGGCATTTCTCCTTCTTTTACTTCATTTCCTATTTCTTCAAATTTTCTATACTGTCTGCTAATTCTATAGGTTGCAAACTCATCAAAATTTAATTCCTTTTTACCTTCTTTTACATGGTCTGCTAAAAACCAAGCTACTGGCTGAATATTATTGTACCACGGGTAAGCAGTATTGTTACTATGGCAATCGTAACAACTTGCTTTAAGTATATTTTGTACATCTTGCGGCACGGCATATTTGGCTGTTATATCATTTTGGCTTACGGCAAGCGAAATATTTTTTTTAGTTCTAAAAAATTGAATGGCAATAAAAGCAATCAATAGAAAAATAAAAAAATACTTAAAAAACTTTTTCATGTACAATAAAATTTTATGCAGTTTATAAAAATGTCCACTATTTGTTGTCAACAAAAGTTTCTATAACAATGTCTGTAAATTACTATTTTTAATGAAGTTTACGCTGTTTTATAAAAATTTTATTAGTGCAGATTTATCTACAAAATTTTTAAACTTAATATGAGAATATATTGTGCTACATTATATTAAATAAAAGCGAAATAATTAAACCATATAATATAAACCGCTCACACATATTTACTGCTTAAACAATATCAATTTCTATACATTTGCATTTTTAACGATTGTAATGAAATACCTATTAATACCATTCCTTTTATTGACATGCAAAACCATTTTTTGCCAAACAAAACTTACTGAGGCTAGTAAAATTAATGTGGGTATAAAAATAGATGGCAAATTAGATGAAACTGCATGGGCCAACATTAAGCCAATTAATGACTTTATTGTAGCTTATCCAGACTTTGGCAAAGCCCCTACAAAAAAAACAGAAGTAAAAATTGCATACGACAACGCTGCGTTGTACATAGCTGCTATAATGTATGATGATGCAAAAAATATTAGGCGTCAGCTCACACAAAGAGATGGAATAGAAAGACAAGATTGTGATATTTTTACTATCGGATTAGATACATATTTAGACAGGCAGAATGCATTTACTTTTCAAGTATCGGCAGCGGGTGTACAGGGAGATGCTAGGCAGAGTAGTTCGAATGGTTCAGATATAAGCTGGGATGCAGTTTGGCAAAGTGCTGTAAGTATTCAAGCAGATAAATGGATAGCGGAAATAAAAATACCATTTAGTGCTATACGTTTTGCAAAAAAAGACGTACAAAGCTGGGGCTTGCAACTTACAAGGTTTCTTAGAGGAATAAATGAAAGTGACACTTGGAGCCCGCAAGACCCTAACAAAGATGGCAATATAAATCAGTGGGGTAGCTTAACAGCATTAACTAATATTGTACCTCCTCTAAGACTATCTTTTTTGCCCTACTTAAGTGGAGGTGTAAAGCAATCTCCTATAAAAAATGGAAAGAAAACAGAATTTTTAAAAAGCGGTGGCATGGATGTAAAACTTGGGCTTAGCGAAAGTTTTACCGTAGATGTAACTTTAGTACCCGATTTTGCACAAGTACAAAGTGATAATGTATTTTTAAACCTAACCCCTTTTGAAGTTAGGTTTAACGATTTTAGACCCTTCTTTACAGAGGGTACAGAGCTGTTTAACAAAGCGGGCTTGTTTTACAGTAGACGCATAGGTGCGGAGCCAGATGGCGCTGGGGCAGTATTAGATTTTGCAACAAAAAACCCCAGTTATACAATTGATAAAAACCCTGGTATTACGAGGTTATACAATGCAACCAAGCTAAGTGGTCGAACAAAAAATAATTTAGGCATAGGTTTTTTTAATGCTGTAACTGCTCCTATGCAAGCTCGCCTTACTAATAACAATACAAAGGGTGATACCACAATTATTACTGAGCCATTAACGAACTATAATATATTGGTTTTTGATCAAGCACTAAAAAACCGTTCTTCGTTTACCCTTACCAATACAAATGTATTAAGAAAAAATAATAAAAGAAATGCTAATGTAACTGGTATAGATTTATCAATTTTTGACAAAGCAAATAATTATAATTTTAGTGCATCGGGTAAGTATAGTAATATATGGGGCACTGCTGAAAATTATGATGGCTTTAAGGCAGAAATAAGTGGGGGTAAAGTAAGTGGTAAATGGCAATATGCGGCAGGTGTAAATATAGAAAGTGATGAGTACGACCCCAATGATTTAGGGCTTTTGTTTAACAATAACTCATTTGAGCAATTTGCAGAACTTAGCTTAAACTATAACAATCCTACAAAAAAATACTTAAAACATCGTTACCAAATTAGTGTAAACAATTCTTACTTGTACAAGCCTTTTAATTGGAATAGTGTTGAATTAAATGCAAGTGCTTTTTTTCTATTCAAAAACTTTTGGGATGTGAGTTTTAATTTAAATACACAACCTATTGACCAAGTAGATTTTTTTGAATCAAGAACACCAGGTTTAAGATTGAATAGATTCTCTTATGCATACTTCGGTATAAATGGAAGTAGCGATAGTAGAAAGAAATTATATGTAGGCTGGACGATAGGTGGCGCAGAAAGCAGGGTGAAAGATGACCCGTTTTTTAATTTAAAGTTAAACACACGATTTAGGTTTAGCAATCGTTTTCAAATGAGTGTGGATTATGCAAGAGAGAGCGATAAGGGGCAATGGGGATACTCCTTTAGAGATACTGTAAGCACATTAGTGAAAGATTACAATGACCCCATAATAGCATTTAGAAATGTAAAAACAACGAACTTAATACTGAGTGCACAGTATAGTTTTACACCTCGTATGAATTGGACTATACGTATGCGCCATAACTGGACAAACCTTACCAACAGATCTTTTCACAAGTTAAGGGCTGATGGCAATTGGAATGATATTGCTTTTGTAAACGGGAAAAATAGAAATTTTAATGTGTTTAATGTAGATATGTTTTACACTTGGGATTTTAAATGGGGAAGCCGTTTAACCCTTGGTTGGAAAAATGCACTTGGAGGCAATGTTTCGTTAAATCCATATACCAACACTAGCTACACAAAAAATTTGGGGGCTATGTTTACAAACCCACATAGTAATGAAGTAACATTAAAAATTGTGTACTTTTTAGACTACTTAGATTTGAAAAAGAAAACCTAGGCATTACTTAGCAAAATAAGCATACAAAAGTTTCGATAACTTTCTTGTAAGCACCCAAGCCTCGTTATTGGTTTCCCAAGACTTATCCTTATTGTTTTTAGTAATAATAGTAAAAATATAAGGTTGCTTTGCCATCACTAAAAGCGTTTCGCTTCTGCTAGCATCTACAGCGCCACTTTTGCTAGCTACAAAAATAGTAGAAGGTATTTCACTTAAAGCTTCCTCATCCCAATAATTACGCCCAAGTAGGCGTATCATTTTTTTGCTAAGCGAATCGTTTATTATTTTTCCTTCATATAACTTTTCTAATATAATGCTCATTTCTTTTGGGGTAGTTTGTCCCCAGCCGTACTTGTTTCTATTGGCTTCCCTACCAGGTGTACGAGAGTTTACCCTTGTATTTTGCAAGCCATTGCTATCGAGTATTTCATTTATTCTAGTGCCAGTACCAGCCAGCTTTTGTAACCACAAGCTAGCTGTATTATCGCTTGTGGTAAGCATTAGCATTAATACTTTAGACAACTCTATTTTTTCTCCTGTTTTAAAAGAGCCCAAAATATCCTCTCCTGCATACAATAAAGAATCTGAGTATATTAAACTTTGGTGATAGTTTAATTCTCCTTTGTTTATTTTATCGATAATGCCAATAAGTATGGGAATTTTAACAATACTTGCAGTAGGGTAAATTGTATCTGCATTTATTTGAACAACCTTATCCGTTTTCAAATTTTTAATATAGATACCAATATCTCCGTTAAAACCTTTTATTAGTGATTCTACCTTTTGTTGGAGTTTTTTATCCGTTTTTTGTGCAAGTAAGAATAAAGGAGTAAAAAATAAAATAAGGAAAATTCTTTTCATGATACTATAAATTTATCGCACCATAAAATTAATACCATTTACATTTTGCTGTTGGCTACCTGTTTTCATAGCTCCTGCAAACTGTCTATCAAAAGAACTATAGTATGTAAAAGAAACAGAGCCTATAGATTTTATTTTTTCCTTAAAAGCTTTATCTTCAAAAGAAGAGTAATAAGTAAGGTTTGTGCTAGCAATAGATTTTATTTTACCTCTTAACCCATCGTTTTCAAATGCTGAATAATAGGTAAGTGAACTAGTACCTATACTTTTTATTTTTCCTTTTGTATATTCTTCATCAAAAGGCATGTAATAATTAAATATTAAACTACCAATGGTTTTTATTTTTCCCCTAAGTGATTCATCTTCGTAAGCTGCATAATATGTTACTGCTGTTCTGCCAATATATTTTAACTTTCCTTGAGCAAATTTATCATCGGTAGCAGCATACAAATCTACCCTACCATTGTATTGCTCTAGCCTGGAGTAATTAGATACCCGCTCTGAAAAATATTCTACACCATAATTAATAATATTTCCGTCTTGAGAAATATTTACAACAGCGTTTTCATCAAGGCCAATTGAAATCATTTCTGTAACGCCAGTATTACTCATTGTTACTTTGGCAATACGTTGCGCAAAACTAGCCATAGCTAGTATCATAAAAACAACCGTAGCAAATAAATTTTTCATTGTACTTATTTTATGTAAAATTAAAGCAAACGCATATAGCAAAACCGTTTTTTATTTATCCCATTCAAATTTAACTTCTTTTAGCACCAATCCGTGTGCTGGCGTAGAAAAATCTGTTTTATTGGCATTCTTACTTTCTATAATTGTACGAAAGCTGTCTACATCATATTTACCCCTACCCACGTGCAACATGGTCCCCACTAAACCCCTAACCATGCCACGCAAAAAACGATTGCCAATAACACAATATTTCAACATGTCATTTTCAATTAACCACTCGCTTTTAGTGATGGTACACTCATAGGTAAATACTTGGGTATTCTTTTTTGAAAAGCTTTCAAAATCAGTGTACTCCATCAACATTGCTGCACATGCATTTAATAAAGATCTATCCAGAGAATAAGGGTAGTAATATGCAACATCTGCTACAAAAGGATTCTTATTTTGATAAATAGAATATTCGTAACTGCGGCAAATAGCATCAAACCTACAATGCATTGTTTCCGCTACTTGCCTTAAACTTTTTATTACAATATCATTTGGCAAGATAGCATTGAGATGATAAATACTTTTAAGCATTTTCTCATCAGAAATAACAAGCTCGGTATCAAAATGAAAATAATTTTGTGCAGCATGTACGCCAGCATCTGTACGGGAAGAGCCAGTGAGCGAAATGGAAATTCTATAAAATATTTGCAATGCTTTCTCTACTTCTGCTTGTACTGTGTTTGCATTTTGCTGTACCTGAAAGCCCGCATAAGCAGTGCCCTTGTAAGCTACTTCTATAAAATACCTTGCCATAATTTTAGTTGCGCATCATTGCTTTAAATCTTTTTATGTAGTAATCATCCTTTAGTAAAGATTGCAAGTTTACAAAATTTTGTGTATCGCTAGTATGTGGATATACAGCATCAAAAAAATTGTACTTACTATTATCATTTAAAAAAAGTAAGCTTAGGTTTTTTATTTGCTCCACAGAGTAGCATTTTACTTTAAATAGTTTTCTTGCAGCTTCTACCATAGCCTCGTCGTTGTCTTCAGCTACCATCTTTTTCCTAGTTTTAAAAAAATCATCATCAGTAGCAAACGCCCTACAGTCAGAATTAAAAGAAACAGAAGGCTTATCTGTAGCTTTTTTATTTTCGGTTTCTACGGCTGTTACATTTTCCTTTTTTGCAATTTCATTGCTTTTTTCTCCAGTAGTTACATTCGGGTTTTGCAACTCCATATCTATAAATTTCTCTTTCTTGTCAGCTTCTACTTTTACTGGCGCTATCTTTTCAACTTTTTTTACTGTTGATTTTTCCAGTACTGTCTCTAAAGGAATAAAAACATTAACAGTGTCTATTTCATTATCAACTCTTACAAGATAAGTGATAGATTTTCCTTCTTTATCATTTATTGTCTTATATTTTTCAATCGTATTTTTCACAACAACTTTTTCAATCTTTACAGGTTCTGTTTTTATGATTGTTTCTGTTTTAGGAGTGGGTATTGGTACTTTTTTTACCACAACATCAGTATTAGTGGCAGTAGATAATGTAGCAGCAAAAGCATCATCATTTTCTGTTGTTGTTTTATTTTTAGAAGATGCTGGAGCACCGTTCATAACAATTTCCATTGTTTGTAAATTATACAACCCCCAACCCTTTTCGTCAAAGTTTTTTAAAAGATACCCTGCATCATTATCCGAAATAATTATATTAAATGATTGCTGTGCCCACTTTTCTTTTGGAAACCCTACCTTCATACTAAGCTCACCAGCCGTAAGTTTTGGAACAACCAAATAGCCAGACTGAGAAGAACTGAGCACTTTATCCTTCATTTTTACATAAAAAGGTTGCTTATTATCTGTTTGTAAATAAACAAAAAGGTATTTTTGAGCTATAGAAGCATTACATATTAATATTAGTAAGGCTAGTTGTAACAATTTTTTCATACGAAACGTTATAAACACAAATTTATAGATTTAGAAGCATTTACCATTTATAAAATATTTGTGGGCTATTTTATTGTACACTACTACTTTTACAAAAATAGAACATAAAGCAAAATATGAAATAAGAAAAGCGCATTACAAAGCTTAATTTTAAAATAGCAAATAACAAACCAAAAACAATAAAAATAAACACATGAAAAGAATTTTGACGATATTTTGTATCGCAGCATTACCAACCACTATGTTTGCCCAACCTGGAGAAGAACCAGTAGATACCTCTTGGAAGAAGATATTAAGAGAGAGTTATCCTAAAACCAACGAGCTGCTGCATACTAAACTAGATGTTCGTTTCGACTATGACAAATCCTATATGTATGGCAAAGAATGGTTGACACTACAACCACACTTTTACCCTACCGACTCTGTATTGCTTGATGCAAAAGGCATGGAGATAAAAGAAGTAGCCATAATGAAAGGCACTACAAAAACAGCATTGAAATATACCTACGATGGCATGCAAATAAACATCAAGCTCGACAAAACTTATATGGGGGCTGAAAAATATACATTATATTTTGACTATGTGAGCAAGCCAAATGATTTAAAAAGCAAAGGTAGCGAGGCCATTACTGATGCCAAGGGATTGTATTTTATAAACCCAAAAGGTGAAGAAAAAGATAAACCGACGCAAATATGGACGCAAGGTGAAACAGAAGCCAACAGTGCATGGATGGTAACAATAGACAAACCCAACCAAAAGACTACACAGGAGCTGAGCATGACCGTACCTAATAAATATGTAACACTTAGTAATGGACTTTTGGTAAGTAAAAAAGTAAATACTGATGGCACTAGAACAGATAATTGGAAAATGGATTTGCCACATGCACCATATCTTTTCTTTATGGGCGTAGGTGATTTTGCTATTGTAAAAGATGTGCCTTATAAGGGTAAAGAAGTAAGTTATTATGTAGAGAAAAGCCAAGAGCAATATGCAAAAAAAGTATTTGGTAACACTCCTGAAATGATAAAATTCTTTTCGGAGAAATTGGGTGTAGATTATCCTTGGCAGAAATACAATCAAATGGTAGGTAGAGATTATGTAAGTGGCGCAATGGAAAATACCACTGCTACTTTGCACCAAGAAAGTGCTTACCAAAACAATCGCCAATTAGTAGATGGTAATGCATGGGAAGAAACGATAGCACATGAATTATTTCACCAATGGTTCGGAGATTTAGTAACTGCTGAAAGCTGGAGCCACTTAACCGTAAACGAAAGTTTTGCAAACTATAGTGAATACTTGTGGAATGAATATAAATACGGGCCAGATGCTGCTTATGAGCATAATGTAGAAGATATGCAGGGTTATATGGCAAGTGGTGGTGAAAAGAAAGATTTAGTACGTTTTCATTATGCCGATAAAGAACAGATGTTTGACGGAGTAAGCTACAATAAAGGTGGTAGAATATTAAACATGCTTAGAAACTACGTGGGTGATGATGCATTTTTTAAATCGTTAAACAATTACTTAACTACTAATAAATTTAAAGCTGGAGAAGCAGGGCAATTGCGTTTAGCCTTTGAAGAAACGACTGGTAAGGATATGAATTGGTTTTGGAACCAATGGTATTATGGTAGCGGTCACCCGAAACTAAAAATAGATTATTTGTATGATGATGCAGCTGGAAAAGCTTCCGTAATTATAGAGCAAACACAAAAGGGCGGAAAGATTTTCAAACTACCACTTGCCATAGATGTGTATACAGGTACTGATAAAAAAAGATACAATATGGTTGTAGAAAATAAAATAGATACACTTTATTTTAACTACACAACAAAACCAACATTAATAAATGTAGATGCAGATAAATTATTGCTTTGTGAAAAAACAGACAATAAAACAGAAGAAAATTTTATAGCACAATTAAAAAATGCAAAAAACTATGTGGATAGAAAAGAAGCAATTGATTTTTTTGCAAAAAAATCTAGCCCAGAACTTGCAAAAGGTTTAAGCGATAAGTATGGCGGATTAAAAATATTGACCATGCAAAAGCTAGGTACTTCGCCTTACAAAGCAGATAAAATAGTACTAGAACAGATAGAAGAACTTGCCAAAAACAATAATAAAAATGTAAAGGCTGCCGCAATAAACTACCTAGTAAAAAATGGCAATGCAAAATACCTTAGCATTTACCAAGCAGCTGTAAACGACTCTTCTTACAAAGTAGCAGGAGCAGCACTAAAAGGCATGGTAGCACTAGATTCTAGCAGTGCATACACATTGGCAAATAAATTTAGTGGCGATGCTAAAGGTGCTTTGGGTGCAGTAGTTTATGATGTGCTTATATCTAAAGGAGCTGAAGCAGATTTTGACTTTATTTCTACAAGGTATAATGATGCACCATTGTCTCAAGAAAAGATAGAAATGACTACATCTTATGCAAGTTTTTTAGCAAAGCTGAATAACATTTCAAAAATAAAATCTGGTATAGATAATATTATGAAATTTAGAAATCTAGTACCAGAGCAATTTAGAAGTTTTGTAGACCCATCTATTAAAACTGCTTTAGGCAAAATAACTAAAGCAAAAGGAGCAGAAATAGAAGGATATATAAAATCTGTATTCCCATAAAATTTAACAAACAAATTAAAAACGGCTTTCAATATTGAGAGCCGTTTTTAGTTTGTGGCTGTTGTTGGCGTCAAAATTTATAAACTTTCTCTTTAATGTAATAGTTTGAGTTATTGAAGCGACCACCGTTGGTATTTAGCGTAAGTAAAGCTGCATGGCAATACAAATAAAGGCAAAAATGTGTAGACCGAATATTAAAAGTAACAATACTAGAATAAAGTATGCAATGGTAATTACTATTGTTAAAATAAAATCTCCAAAAAATCAAATTGCTTTAATCTGTAAAGTAAAAAAAGATGTATGATTAGATGAAAAATACAAACTTCAAAAACATTCTTTTTTTTAATGACAAAATACTATTTTTAGCTCCGTAACCAGCTAAAAATACAGTCTTGTACATACCATTAATATCAATACACTCAAAATAATATTAATGGCAATATACTTAAATTTTAATTTGCAAACTATAAATCAAAATGTTTATTGAAAACGTATATAGGTTTTAGTTTTTCGTATACGTTTTTTGTTTGATTAAAAATCCCATCGGAGATAATCTGACGGGATTTTTATTTCTATCTGCCAAAAAGCATTCTAATCAATTCTTCTTCTTCCATGTCATCCTCCTCTTCTTTCCATTCTTTTATCATCCGTTTAATATGGCGTAGTGCATGGGTAGAGTTGAACCATTCAATGTTTAATTTGAATTGTGCAATTAAGTTTTTAGTTTCTATAAAATGTTCAGTAATTGTTTCTATGGGTGATTGTTTTACGCCCCAACCAAATTCTTGCACGAGTACAGAATATTGTGGTTGGTAAACAATTTCTTGTTTTTGAAAATTTAAGTCTGCTATTTGCTCTTTTAAAATTTGTAAATACACTGCTAACTTTTCTTCGGTAAGGCTTTCTAAATGGTCGTTTTCTTTATGTATCCATTTAAGCTCTAACGTTAGTAGAGCATGCAAATTTTTTGCTTCGTATGCCGCAGTTAGCTCTTGCATAAGCAGCATTTTTTCTGCTTTGCGTTCTTCATCTTGCTCAAGGTCTGGGTGAAAAAGTTTTGCCAATTGCTTATAAATTGTTCCTATATTTTTTTTCTTTAGTTCCTCTGTAGCTTCTTGTATTTTTTCTGCTTCTATTTGTTTAGCAGATTTTTTCTTTTCTTTTTGAAATTGGTTTATGGTATTTATTTTTTCATCGTGTGCATTATTCATTTTGGTATTGTGTTCAAATATTTTTTTCTGTAACTCATCAATATCATTTGTATCAATATCAGAAATGTCCACCTTCATTTTTTTTAATGCCGCTTTCATTTGCTTCTTTACTTCATCTTTTTCTTGCTCCAAAGCTTTGTCATAATCTTCGCCTTCTAACTCATTAAAAATTTGTTTAATAGTATCATCAGGCATACCTGTAAGCTCTTCAAATATGGTTTGTAATTGTTCCCTAATAATTAGCTTTAGCATCTGCTGGTCTCTTTGAGCAAGTTTCTTAGCTTTAAAATGCCCCCAAAGCACAATTACATTTTCTCTACGCTCTACCATTAGAGCGGCTTTTAATGGGTACAAATCTTTGCCATACATTTTCATGGCTAAATCAAATTTATCTTGCTTTTTTTCTATTTCTTTTTGTAGTTTTTCTATACGCAGCGTTAGTTTGTTAAACTCTTGTTGGTTTTTGCTTAATGTTTTTTTACCAACCTTTGAAATAACAAGCCCACTGGCATTGGATTTTGGAACATTAGAATCAGAAAACATAGATTGTTGCATAAATAAATTTAAGTTGCAAAAGTAGTAAATATGCTCATAGAATAGTGGCTACAATAATTTAGTAGTTTACTATTTCATTTAAAGATATAATCCCCGTAATTTTAAACTTTTATGATACTCAAATCGTATGTACAATACTATGAAAAATGTAATAATAACAGGTACAAATGGAATGATAGGCAATATAATTTTGCAAAAATGTTTACAAAGAGATGATGTAGCAAAAGTTACTTCTATTACAAGAAAATCTTTGGGTATTTATCATCCAAAACTCGAAGAGGTAATTCATGATGATTTTTTAGATTATACAAAAGTAGAGCCCTTTTTGAAAAATCAGGATACATGCTTTTATTGCATAGGTGTGTATACAGGACAAGTGTCAACAGAGGAATTTAAAAAAATAACAGTAGCCTATACAGAAGTGTTTGCAATAGCACTAAAAAAGAATAGTGAGCAAACAAGTTTTTGCTTTTTGAGTGGGCAAGGTGCCGATAGTAAAGAAAAAAGTAGCATACTCTTTGCAAGAGAGAAAGGAATTGTCGAAAACATTTTACTAAAATTAAAATTTAAAAATATACATATTTTTAGACCCGCATATATTTACCCAGTTACTCCCAGGTTAGAGCCAAATTTTTTGTACAAAATGATGCGTATATTATATAAGCCTTTGAAATTTACTTATCCCAATTTTGCAGTTTCTTCTGTAAAACTTGCAGATACCATGGTTGAAGTAGGAATGAATGGAGGCAAAATTATTTACGAAAATGATGATATTCGAAATTTTGCTAGGTAAATATGTAAAACTGAACAAAGTATTCTATATGAGAAAGATTAGAGTGCCATACAAAAATTAGGATTTCTATAAATGCCTCAAGGGGTTTCTTCTAGCATTCAATACATAGCGTTTTACATTCATCCAAAAAGCTAAGAAAAAATAAACCAACACAGGAGAGCCAATAGTAGCAAAAGAAAGATAAATAAAATACTTACGAATGGTAGTGGTGGCAATACCCATACGCTCACCAATGGCGCTACAAACACCATATACTTGCCACTCTATGAAATGTTTAAACCTTTTCATACTGCTAAAATAAACAAAATAAGTTTTAAACACTCGTTTAGAGGATTATTTTTTAGTAATTTCGCTCAAAAGCTATATTTAATGCTTGAAAATATACATATACAAAATTTTAGGTGTTTTGAAGACTTTAAAGCCGAAGGGTTTGAAAGGATAAACCTTATTGGGGGTAAGAATAATAGTGGGAAGACGTGTTTTTTGGAGGGGATTGGTACTTTTTCAGGTAATTATAGTTTTCAAGAACTAATTTCTTTACGTGGTAATCAATCTTTAGAGTATAAAAATCTTAACCTTCTAAGTGAAGGACTTGAAATAACTATTCTAGATACAAAAAAGTTTGAATTAAAAGTTATTGCAAACTTTGATTTGCCAGTTAATGGTCATCTGGAAGTTTACTTAATTCTTCAAAATACAGAACTACCAAAAATTAATATTTTAAACTCATTTGATAAATTTGATGAGAATTTGATTAAACATAATTTAATTGATATTCTACAAAAAATTGACAACAGAATTGAAGATGTTAGAACATTTCATTCTAAAGAAGGACTATGGTTAAAAAAGTTTAATGAAATATGGCAACCTATAAATTTTTACGGTGATGCCATAAAAAATATTTTAAGATATTTTACACCGATTTTTGAAAAAAGCTTAAATCCGAATCGAGAAATATTTACAACTTATCTCCTTATTGATGAAATCGAAAACGGCATCCACTATTCTGCTCACTATGATTTTTGGAAAGCCATGTTTAAGTTGTCTAAAGAATTAAATGTACAAATATTTGCTACTACACATAGTCTCGAAATGATACAGCAATTTAGTAAAGTAGCTAAAGAAGAAGGTGAGGCTGCGTACTTTGAAATGTTTATAAATGAAGAAGAGGATAAAATAAAGTGCATAAAGCACGAAACAGATATTTTAGAATACGAATTGGAAACAAAAGAAAATTTTAGAGGTGAGCAACTATAGAATAATTGTAGAAGGAAAAAGCGACAAGTTTTTTATAGAAACACTTTTAGGGCTGCAAGGCATTGTAACCCCATTGGTAGAAGAACTCGGAGGCATTAACGACTTTGAATATTCTGATAAAATAGAAAGGAAATTAACGATACTCAAATCACAAGCTGAAAATAAATCATTAAAAAAAATTGGCATCATCATAGACCAAGATGATAAAGAAAATAATAGAATTACTTTCTTAAATAAAATGATTCAGAAAGTATTTGGTGATGAATATATTTTAACAAGAGAACAAGAACCAATTGAAATAAAAGTAGGAGACCATTTCATTGAATTATCTTGCTTTATAATGAGTGTAAATGGTGAGGGGGAATTAAGCACAGTGCTAAAAGCTATTAAGCCTGAAGATAAATCATCTAAATTTGCAAATTGTTTAGAAAAATGGTGGGAGTGCGCTGATGCTGAAAAGAAAATAATAGACCAAGTAGAGTTTGATAAAAATTGGTATCACTATTACATAAAGTGGGACAATAGCTCGCATCAAGAAAGGCAACAAGCTAGTAAATATTGCAGCTTGGAATATTCATTAAACCACAAAAAAGATATTTGGGATTTTGAAAATACAATTTTAGACAATCTAAAAAATTACCTTTCTACTTTTTCTAATGCATAATAAAAGATGAATAAAGAGATATTGTTGAACGGAGCGTCGCCACCGAAGCTTCACAAAGAACTAACAGCTCATTAACAAAAAATAAAATTAACACCATGGCATTCGACATCGAAATGATTAAAAAGCTCTACGCAGCTTTTCCAGAAAGAGTAGCTGCTGCTCGTACACTCATTAACAAACCACTTACCCTTACAGAAAAGATTTTGTATGCTCACCTTTGGGAAAACAACCACACAGCTCCCTTTGAAAGAGGTGGTTCGTATGTGGATTTTGCGCCAGACCGTGTAGCCATGCAAGATGCCACAGCGCAAATGGCGTTGTTGCAATTTATGCAAAGTGGGCGTACAACAGTTGCTGTGCCTAGCACTGTGCATTGCGACCATTTGATAGAAGCAAAAGATAATAGTGCGGTAGATTTAAAAAGAGCCGTTACAGAAAGTAGCGAGGTATATGATTTTCTTTCTTCTGTATCTAATAAATATGGCATTGGTTTTTGGAAACCAGGTGCAGGTATTATTCACCAAGTGGTGTTAGAAAATTATGCCTTTCCAGGTGGCATGATGATTGGTACAGATAGCCATACCGTAAATGCTGGAGGACTTGGAATGATAGCCATTGGTGTGGGTGGTGCAGATGCTTGCGATGTAATGGCAGGCCTTGCATGGGAACTTAAAATGCCAAAACTCATTGGTGTAAAACTTACTGGAAAACTAAACGGTTGGACTTCTGCAAAAGATGTAATACTAAAAGTAGCTGGCATACTAACTGTAAAAGGTGGCACTGGTGCTGTAGTAGAATATTTTGGCGAAGGCGCTACCAGCATGAGCTGTACAGGTAAAGGAACGATTTGTAACATGGGTGCGGAGATTGGCGCTACTACTTCTACTTTTGGATATGATGAAAGCATGAGTCGCTACCTTGGTGCAACTGGTCGTGCAGAAATAGCCACCATGGCTGATGCTATAAAAGAACATTTAACAGGTGATGCTGAAGTGTATGCAAACCCAGCTGCCTATTTTGACCAAGTAATAGAAATAGATTTGAATACTTTGGAGCCACATTTGAATGGCCCATTTACACCAGACCTTGCTACGCCCATTTCGCAAATGAAAGAAGCAGCAGCAGCAAATGGTTGGCCTACAAAAATTGAAGTGGGTTTAATTGGTAGTTGTACAAATTCTTCTTACGAAGATATAAGCCGTGCAGAATCTTTGGCAAAACAAGTTATAGCAAAAGGTTTAAAATTACATTCAGAATTTACGATTACACCTGGCTCTGAGCAAGTTCGTTTTACCATTGAGAGAGATGGTTTCTTAGATACATTTGGACAAATTGGTGCAACTGTTTTTGCAAATGCATGCGGCCCTTGTATAGGTATGTGGGCTCGTGTGGGCGCTGAGAAGGCAGAGAAAAATACAATAGTGCATAGCTTCAATAGAAACTTTGCAAAACGTGCAGATGGTAATCCAAACACGTTTGCATTTGTAGGCTCGCCAGAAATTGTAACTGCAATGGCTATTGCAGGCACGTTAGATTTTAATCCATTGACAGATACACTTACCAACGATAAAGGTGAGCAAGTAAAATTAGATGAGCCAACAGGTTGGGAATTACCTCCACGTGGTTTTGCGGTAGAAGATGCGGGCTTTCAAGCACCAGCTGAGGATGGAAGTGGCGTGAATGTATTGGTAGCTGCAGATAGCAAGCGTTTACAAATTCTTGAACCATTTGCTGCATGGGAAGGTACAGATTTGAAAGCTTTGAAATTATTGATAAAAGCAAAAGGAAAATGTACAACGGATCATATTTCTATGGCAGGGCCATGGTTAAAATTTAGAGGGCATTTAGATAATATTAGCAACAACATGTTGATAGGTGCTGTAAATTTTGCAAATGATAAAACGAACTCCGTAAAAAATCAACTCACAGGCGAATACGGCGCCGTGCCTGATGTACAGCGTGCATACAAAGCTGCAAATATTGGTAGCATTGTGGTAGGCGATGAAAACTATGGTGAAGGTTCATCCCGTGAGCATGCAGCTATGGAGCCACGTCACTTGGGTGTGAGAGCTGTATTGGTAAAATCTTTTGCACGCATTCACGAAACCAATCTTAAAAAGCAAGGTATGCTTGGGCTTACTTTTGCCGATAAAGCAGACTATGAAAAGTTTCAAGAAGATGATAGCATAGATATTGTAGGTCTTACAACATTTGCTCCTGAGCAACCATTGACGTTGGTTTTAAATCATGCAAATGGAACGAGCGATACTATTAGCGTAAACCATACTTACAATGCACAACAAATAGAATGGTTTAAAGCGGGTGCAGCGTTAAATATAATTAGGAGGGAGTTTGAGGCAAGTAAGGTTTAATCAAAAAATAAATCAGTAATAAAAACGGCAGATGAATTAATTTTCATTTGCCGTTTTTATTTTAGGAGCATGGGCAATTGCACTTGGCTGAACATTGGTTTCACGCTATTCGTTACAACCTACGCTGCGCTTCGGTTTTCACTTCTATCGTGGCTACACTCATCAGTAAATCTTTATTGAACTTTTATTGCGTTTTAATTTTTGATTGTATCTTTAATGTTATGAACGAGATTTCCATCAATACGCCAGCACTTTTGTTTCCTGCCATTAGTTTATTAATGCTTGCTTATACAAATCGGTTTTTTGCAATAGCAAATAGAGTTAGAACCTTACACGAAGTATATCAAAAAGAAATAAATAAGGATATTGTATTTAAACAAATTGAAATATTGCGTAGAAGATTAAATATGATAAGAAATATGCAGGCACTAGGTGTAGCTAGTTTTTTAAGTTGTATTACTTGTATGTATTTTATTTTTAGCAATCACATGGATACAGCGCATGTATTATTTGTTGTAAGCATCTTATGTTTAGTTGCATCTTTATTAATTTCTTTAGCTGAAATTATTATCAGTACAAAAGCGGTAGAACTAGAGCTTAGCGATATAGAAGGCTTGGAAAAAGATAGTATGCTAAATATGTTTAAAAGAGATTAGTACAGCACGATAGTCAAATTAAAAAAGAGGATGCCTCTTTTTTTTTAATTTGAGACATCCTCTTTTTTTTGGTTTTATTTTTTACTTCACAGCCTCAATCCCTGGCAACTCCTTCCCTTCAAAATACTCCAACAATGCACCGCCACCAGTACTTACATAACTTACTTTGTCGGCCAAATTAAATTTGTTTACAGCAGCCACACTATCGCCACCGCCTACAAGGGAGAATGCTCCCTTGCTAGTAGCATCTGCCACTGCCAATGCAATTTGTTTTGTACCATTCTGAAATTTTTCCATTTCAAAAACACCCATAGGGCCATTCCATAAAATGGTTTTCGATTTACCAATTACTTCGCTAAAAATACCAATAGCTTTCCCACCAATATCAAGTCCCATCCATCCGTCGGGTATTTGGTCGCTAGGGCAATCTTTTGTATTGGCATCTGCCGCAAATTTATCGGCAATGATACTTGTTTCTGGCAGATGAATGCTTACATTTTTTTGCTTTGCTTTTTCTAAAATATCCAAAGCCGTTTTCATTCTATCATCTTCGCAAAGCGATGCACCAATATTACCACCTCTTGCTTTTAAAAATGTATAAGCCATACCACCACCAATAATAATATCCGTAGCCCTGTCCAATAAATTTTCTATAATCAATATTTTATCTGAAACCTTTGCCCCACCAATGATGGCAGTAAAAGGTTTTTCTGTTTGGTGCATTACTTTTTCTGCACTGTTTACTTCTGCTTCCATAAGCAAACCAAACATTCTATTTTGGGTAGTAAAGTTTTTTGCAATAACGGCTGTAGATGCATGTGCCCTGTGTGCTGTGCCAAATGCATCGTTTACATACACATCACCCAGCATACTTAGTTTTTTGGCAAAAGCTTCATCACCCGCTTCTTCTTCTTTATGAAAACGAAGATTTTCTAACAGCAGCACTTCGCCTGCACGTAGCATATTGGCTGTCATGCCTGCTTGCGAGCCTATACAATCTTCTGCAAAGAAGACTTTTGTTTCGCCACCCAATAATTCGTGTAAGTGTTTTACCAAATGTTTTAAAGAAAATTCATCTGCGGGACCATTTTTTGGTCTTCCAAAATGGCTCATTAAAATTACACTACCTCCATCTGCCAATATTTTTTTTATGGTAGGAATAGCTCCTGTCATTCTATTGTCGTCGGTAATATTAAATTTTTCATCTAGTGGTACATTAAAATCTACACGTACTAGGGCTTTGTGGCCTTTAAAATTGAAGTTGGAAAATTTGCTCATGGGATTTTATTCTATAATTTCTTTATCGATTGATTAATTATTTTTTGATGCATATTCTAAACAAGCAGTAATGTCTTCTTTCTCTAAGTAAGGAAAGTCTTCAAGAATTTCTGCTTCGGTCATTCCTGCTGAAAGATATCCTAACAAATCAGAAACCTTGAATCTCATACCTCGTATTGTTGGCTTGCCGCCCATCAACCCTGGTATTATTGTTATTCGCTTTAATAATTCCTTTTCCATAAAATTATCATTTATGTAAAGTTACACTTTGCTATTAATTTGGATATAAAAAAAACTAGGTTTTGTCTTTGCATTTTTGGGTGTGTTTTAAAATTGCTTTCATCTATTTAGTAATCTCAATTAAAATTGTAGAAGTCTGTAAGAGCTCATTTATAGCTTGAAGTAATGTATTTTTTAGAATAATTTTCATCTGACTATTAGGGGAGTTACCCATCCTAAGCCAAATTAATTTTGGTGGCGGTGATAATCTGTCTAATAAATCTGGAAAATCACTGTCTTTAGAAAGTATTATTACATTACCCTTACGCTTAGCACTTAAAAAAATAATTTCATCTTTTTCATTATTCATAAATAACTCATAAGACGATATTGCTTTTATACCGAGTTCACTCACTATCCATTTTGCCAGAGCAGGAGATAGGTGCATATCTAACCATAATTCTATTTCATTAGGCTGCATGTAAAATGGTTGTATTACCTACTTTGAGTGCTGCATACAATAATGCAGCTTTTATATCATCCTCTTCTAAAGCAGGATGCTCCTCTATAATTTGTGCATTACTCATACCACAAGAAAGTAATTCTAAAATATCTTTTACTGGGAATCTCATACCTCTTATAGTGGGCTTGCCACTCATCAAACCTGGTATAATCGTTATTCGCTTTAATAATTCTTGTTCCATAAAATTATCATTTCCGTAAAGTTACAATTTACCAACTACTTGTAAAAACAATTTATTGCTATCAAATACTCGGCTTAGGATGATATATCTTAAACGTTTTCTTTATTACAGATACAATAGTAGTAGCCAATATAGAACCCAAGGTTGCTAAAAAGATATCTTTTTGTGCATCCCAAATATCACCTTGTGTGCCTAGGTATGCTACGCCTTGTGCTGGAAAAAATACATCTGCCACGCCCCATTCTACCAACTCATAAAAGCCACTTATAGAGAGCGTAATTTCAATTGGCAATGCCCAACCCACCCAAGTAGGAAATTTAAAATAATTTATAAATAACTCTCGCATTGGGTAGGCTAGTAAAAACCCAAAAGAAAAATGTACAATTCTGTCGTAATGATTTCTTTCTAAATGCAGCGCATCTTTTAGCCAATACCCAAAAGGGTTTTCGGCATAAGTATATTTTGCACCATAAATATGTAAGCACAAATAAATAGTAATTAGTAAATAACTTAAATCGCTAAACTGATGTTTCTTAAAAGTAGCAAACAAATAAATTAAGAAAAAAAACACCAAGGCATTTTCCATAAACCAATTTTTTAAATCAGTGGTGCCTACTAAAGTGCTTATCCAAAAAGAAAAGAAAATTATACAAAAAGCAATAAGCCATTTGTTTTTTAAAAAGGGTGTTCTGTAAAGTGAAATTGCATTAGAGAATGCCATAAGAAATAAGTTTAGTTGTCGTGAGATTGTGAATCTCGTATATTTTTCTGTACCGCTACAGCTCCAAATATAGCCAAAACAAATGCAAACGCATAAAACCCTTTTTCGCTCGGTAGCATGCTGGCGTTAAACAAACCTATTGATAATAATACAATACAAAGTATAACAGCAAACCAACTTAAGCCATAATAAATATCGGTAACTTTTACTCCTTCTAGTTTATCTCTCACTGCTTTTTGTACAGAAACTGCGGAGAATAAGCCAAACATTACAACTGTAAAATAATATCCTTTTTCGTTGAGTAACATATCAGAACGCCACAACCCAATAAAATAGCCAATCATACCAATACCCATGGCTGCCCACGATGCTGCAATAAATGCGTTAGATGGTTTTTGTAACATACAAATTAGTTTTGGTTAAAAAATGAAAGACCAAATGTAGCAGCAGGGCAATTATAAAAATCTTAATGGAATGGTAAATAACATTTCGTTTTTTTTAATCTGTATCCAATAATTTTTTCATTTCATTATCAAATTCTTCTTTGCTTGGCAATGCATCTTTTATATCTATTGGTAACTCTGTGTAATTGTATTCACTTACGCCAATTGGTTTGTTTACATCTTTAAGTGCAAACTCTACTTCATAGTTATCTTTATTTTTACATAATAAAATACCGATGGTTGGTTGGTCATTGTTTTCTTTTTCAAATTCATTTATAGCAGAAATATAAAAATTTAATTTGCCTATAAATTCTGGTTCAAATTCTGTAGTCTTTAATTCTACAATGATGTATCTTTTTAGTTTTGTATGATAAAACAATAAATCGGTTCTATATTCTTTCTTCCCCACTTTTAACAAATACTGCTTGCCCATATATGCAAATCCTTTTCCTAATTCCAATAAAAATTGTGTGATATGCTCTATAAGTTTTCGTTCTAAATCTTTTTCCTTTGCATGTTTTTCTAATTGTAAAAATTGAAAATTATATGGGTCTTTTAAAAGTGCATTTGCCAAATCACTCTCAATTTCGGGCATCGTATCTTTAAAATTTGTTATTGCTTTTCCTTGTCTTAAAAATAAATTGCTTTCTATTTGATATTCCAATATAGATCGGCTCCAATTGTTTTCTACTGTTTGATTGACGTAAAATAGTACTTCTTCAATTTTTTTAATTTTTTCGATAATAAGTACATTATGCGCCCATGGTATTTTAGTACAAATCTTAATTAAATCTGGAATTGCTTTACTTTGTCCAGCAGCTTGCTGGATAAAGTTTCCTATTACTTCATTTTTATCATCTGTTTGTCCAACAGGTTGTTGGATAAATATATCTTGTTGATAATGAAATAAATAAAATTTCCTTATGGCAAATAAATTTGAACGAGAAAACCCACTCATTTCTGGAAAAGCCGATTTTAAATCTTTGCTTAGTTGATCTATAAAACCAGAACCCCATTTTGCATTTTCTTGTTTTTGAACAATTTCTTTACCCAGTTCCCAATAGAGTAGAATAAGTTCGTTATTTACAGCAACAGCTGCTTTTATTTGTCTTTTTTGAATAGTGGACTTTAGTTCTTTTAGCCAAGTAGTATATTCATTGTTTTGGTATAAAGCAATCATGGGTAATTTTATTGAGTGAGTAAAAAATACTACGTAGCATAACTATTATTGTAAAGTAAATTTAATGGGTATCTTACAATAATTGATGTAATTGCAAAAAATAAATAAACCTCGCATCATTGTTGAACAAAGATATAATGCTGAAGGGCTGCGGGATAGAAGCGGCACCGCAGCGTAGCGGAGGTATAGCGCATAGCCCGTTCAACTGTTGATTATTGTATGCAGCCCACAGCCCCCCAAAAAAAAACAAAAAAAAAAGCTTCCAAATTTAGGAAGCTTTATATAATAGTATTTATGTTCGCTAAAATCTTCTACTTTTCTTTCTCCGCCAGTGCGGCGGAAAGATAGAAGGGGCGTTTATTTTATCAACCCCGCAAAATGCTTTACCGTACGCACCAATTGAGATACATAACTCATTTCATTGTCGTACCAACTTACTGTTTTTACCAATTGCTTATCGCCGATGGTTTGTACTTTGGTTTGTGTAGCATCAAATAATGAACCGAAATTAATTCCAATTACATCGCTGCTTACAATTTCATCTTCGTTGTAGCCAAAACTTTCGTTGCTGGCGGCTTTCATGGCTGCGTTTACTTCATCAGCCGTTACTGTTTTTTCTAATATAGAATACAACTCCGTTACCGAACCTGTAATTACGGGTACTCTTTGTGCACCACCATCAAGTTTTCCTTTTAGCTCTGGCAATACCAAGCCTATTGCTTTTGCAGCACCTGTACTATTTGGTACAATATTAGCCGCAGCTGCTCTTCCTCTTCTCAAATCATTTTTTGCATGCGGTGCATCCAATGTATTTTGATCGTTTGTGTAGGCGTGTATCGTACTCATGATACCTGTTACGATGGTAAAATTATCGTTCAATGTTTTAGCCATTGGTGCCAAACAGTTTGTTGTGCAACTTGCGCAACTGATGATTGTTTCTGTACCATCCAATATTGCATGGTTTACATTAAATACCACTGTTTTTAAATCGCCAGTTGCTGGTGCAGATATTACTACTCTTTTAGCGCCGGCGGTAATATGTGCTTTTGCTTTTTCAGCATCTGTAAAAAAACCAGTACTTTCTATCACTACATCTACATCGTGCGCTCCCCAAGGAATTTGTGATGGATTTTTTTGTGCATATACTTTTACTTCGTGTCCGTTTACTACAATAGCATTTTCGGTAGAAGTAACTTTTTGTTCAAAACGCCCTTGCGCACTATCGTACTTTAATAAATGAGCTAGCGTTGCAGGGCTAGTAAGATCGTTTATAGCTACTACATCTATTCCTTCCATATTGTGTATTTGACGATACACCAAACGGCCGATACGACCAAAACCATTAATGGCAACTTTT